>NZ_JBHSDQ010000001.1:267430-1135150 GCF_042652025.1 Arthrobacter sedimenti
GGCGTCGCAGTCATGCTTGGTTCTATGCACACCTGCCCGGCACGGGGGTCATCGTCGAAGTCCAGGGGCGTTTTTTCGGAAGGCGTCGCAGTCATGCTTGGTTCTATGCACACCTGCCCGGCACGGGGGTCATCGTCGAAGTCCAGGGGCGTTTTTTCGGAAGGCGTCGCAGTCATGCTTGGTTCTATGCACACCTGCCCGGCACGGGGCTCCTACCAACTATCGGCATTCGGACATGGACCGCGACCGCCTCAATTCACAATCTGCTTCCCGTCCGCAGCAGCAGTCAATCCCTGTACCAACGAAAACCGACCAAGACCGACCAAGACCGACCGGGCGGTCGGTCTGATTTCCGGATCAAAAACAGCGCCAACAAAGGGAAGTAGGCCCTATCTATCTATCTAAACCGACCAACCAACCTTAAAATACATACATACAGGTACCTCAGCGGTGTTTATGTTTTTCTGCTCAAAACACAACACACTAACTTCTCTCCTAGGTATCTACTGGGCAGGTCGGTTTGGTCGGTTTCACTCCATCAAGGCGAGAAAAACCCCTAGATTCCGCGGAAAAGTCAACCGGATAAGACCGACCACCGGGTAGGTTTCGAAGGCTCTGCGGTCGGTTTCGAGAAGACTATCCCTGGTACAACCGTTTCTTGCTGGTTCAGCACTCCAACACTTCCAGATTAACGTGTGGAGGCCATGGGCTGCAGGATGAGCGAGGATGCGTTCCAGCTGCTGCGGCCAGGCAGGACGGCGCGATCATCACCCTGGTCAGCGGCTACCGTTCCTAATCCACTCAGGCGCAGGTGTATGACGGGCACGTCGGCGCTGTTGGATCCGCGGCTGCCGCTGCTGTCAGCGCGTACCCCAGCTACTCCGAACACCATACCGGCTGGCCAATCGACATCGGTGACGGCGGCGGGGCGTGCAGCTTCGAGCCGTGCTTTGCTGATCAGCCGGCCGCCACCTGGGCCTCAGCCAACGCACACCGATTCGGCTTCGTCATCCGCTACCCGGCCGGCGCCGAAGCGGACACCGGCTACTCCTTCGAACCCTGGCACCTCCGCTACGTCGGCGTCGACGCTGCGACCGAGATCCACGACCAGGGCATCACCCTGGAGGAGTTCACCACCCGCCACTCGCCGAACTGATGGGCCCTGTCAGGGGGTCGGACCTTCGACCCCCACGTCCTCATTGAGGAACACCTGGACCGCGACCACATGCGCCTCCGTCAGCCCCTCGTCCGGGTTCGGCTTCTCTAGCAGGACCGGCCGGCTGTAGTTGTGGGCCCACTCGTGCACGTCCGGTCCGAGGACGTCATCGATCCACGCGACCGCGTCCCAGTCCGCCTCGCCGGCAGCGTCCATCCGGTCGAGCCATCGTGCCACGGACCGGAGCTTCGGCGTCGGCTGTTCATCATCCCCGGGCTTCGGCGTGATCGTCACCCGCAATGGTTCCTGCTCCAGCTGCACGCGTTCTTCCAGTGCAGCAACAACTTCCGGCGGGGAGGTCGAGGCCCACGCAATCCGGCCCTTGGCCGCGAGCCGCAAGACCAGGGCTGCCTTTGCGTCGGACAGTTCCACGGACGGGTCGCCGTCGCCTTGGATTATCTTCGGGTTCAGCACGCCGTCGATGTCGAGAAGGATGAGCAGCTTCATGACGTGACCCTAGTCTGTGCCACCGGTCCGGCGATAGCCGCCACCCCGTCCGCTTGCCTGCTCCGCTGGCTGGCTCCCCGGCCGCGAACCGGACTGCGGAAAGCCTCCCAGCCGCAGGCGAGAGCGTTTCTGTCCATTAGCGCCAGCCGGGTGGTCTCCCGCCAACCGACAGGCATCGTGAATTCGCATGGATGCCCTCGTTGTCGTCCTCGAACACTCCGCCGCAATCGGTACACCGGAAACGGAAACCGTTCGCGCTGCCGATGTACCGTGGGTTCTCGCGAATCTCACGCATCCGTGCCGCTCTGGCGTCCTTGGCGGCCTGTCGTTCTGCGATCTCGTCGGCATCCCTGGCTTCTGACATCCAGTGTGACCAACGGCGAGGCCCAACGAACCCCGGGTCACCCTCCTGAATGACCGGCCCGTGCACTGGCTCCACCGGCAGACCGGGCGACGATGCAACTGGGCGAGTGACCGTCAACGCAGCCTCCAGTAATGGAGCTGGCCGTTGGTAGAGCGCCGCGCGCGCCTCCTCCGAGATTCTGCTGCCTTGGGCTATTACAGACCACTTGCCGGACGGGAGCGCCGTTACCCAGCTGCCCCTTATGACGTCTGTGCAGTCGGGGCAAGTGAATGCGCGGCGATGTCCGGTGCCTTGTATGCGGTGGACTCCCGCCTTTGCCAATCCTGTCCCAACCGCGGTCAACCAATTGTCGATACGCTTCCGCACATTGTCGAAGTTCTCACTCCTCGGCATCCAGTCGTGGTCGTTGGCCTTCGTTATCCCCGGATCGGTCAGCCGCCAGATCAGCATCGGATGGCCTGCTTTCAGGCAGCGGACCTCGCTCGCCCAGATGGTCATTGCTGCTACGACCGGACGGACACTATCGACACCAGGCCCCCTTGCGGAGCTGATGAACCGCGTCACGCGTTCGGCTTCGGCTCGCGCTGCTTCTTCAGCACGGTGGCGCTTCTCCTCAGCCAGCCGGGCCGCTTCTTCTTGGGCGGCGGCTGCCCGCTCGGCTTCCTCCCGGGCTGAACGCTCACGCTCCTCTAACTGGTGCCGCGGCGTCCCGTACGGCCAGCGAAAGGAGGGAGCCAGCAAGGTGTCTACCATCGTTCCAACCTGACACACCTTTCCGGCGAGAGGCTGGTACGCGATCCAGCTCATGAGGTCGACCGACTCCTCGGGCAGGGGGCTGGTCTTACCGAAGCCGGTCACTATCATCGGCAGCCGCACAACGAATTGCTCGAGGCCATTAGGGACTACCCACACCGGCCCGATGCGATCATCAACGTAGCGCTGGGAGCGGTGCGTGTACTCTTCCTCGGTCTGCTGCGAGAGCTGGACTTCAAAGGCGAGACGCCTCCCGTTTTCGTGGATGGCCAGGACATCTGCCGTCCATGCTCCCTCCGGATGGCGAACCTCCACTTCAGCACTCCACCCAGGGGCCGCATTGATCCTCTCCTTCAGCGCCCGCTTCATCGCCAAGTGCTGGGGTGACTCGGACTTATGCTCCGCCTCGCAGTCCACCAACGGAAGGTGCGCAAAGAACTGCCGGCCCCTGTTTGACGTCACGCGCTTGGCCCGCAGGCCGCACTCGATAAGCACAAGGTCAGGATAGTCAGCCCTGGTTGCCAGCGCGCGCCACTGCACGTGCGGCACCTCAGTCGCGTCGAGCCTCTCACCGTTCAGATACGCCACCAACTGCACTCAAGCTCCCCCGTTTCAGCGATGCATCCTGGCGGTCAATCTACCTGCCAGCCCGGCGCCGCCGCCATCAAGACATCTTGACATCGCCCGGTCCGCCAGCAGCCCCCCACCCCGCCACCGACCCGACGCCTGTCCGCTCCACTGGCTGGCTCCCCGGCCGCGAAGCGGTCGGCGGGCGATAGCCCCAGTCGGTCTGCTGATGCTGTGTGGTCTTGCTGGTGCTGGGTTGGATGTCGCCATATTTAAGAGGGGCTCAGGCGCTTCGCGCCTTCGCCCAACCCCTAAAGTGATCCGGTTCGTTCTCCTTTTCGTCCGTCACACTGTTTGCTGTCTTCGCGTTAACCTCTTGGCCGCTGCGAGGCCTGGCTTCTCGTCGGCGCGGTGCGCCGGGCTGCGCGAGGACCTGGGCGCTGCGCGCCCGGGTCCGTGGGCCCGGCCGCCTGGTGCCGGCGTCGCTGCGCTCCTTGGGGCACCCGGCTGGCTGTCTTCTGGGGGTCGGCTGGCCTTCCCTGCGGGGCTGAGGCGGCTGCGCCGCCCGGTGCGTGCCGCTTATCGTTGGCTTCTCGTTTACCCTGGGGCTTCTGGCTGGCTGGATAGGCGCTTCGCGCCGGGGAGTTGGCCCTCAAGATCAGCGTCTCGTGTTCCGTCTCGTTGCACGACTCGGTGGCTTTGCGTGGTCCTTGGCCCGGCTGCCGCCGGGCCGCTTCCTTCCCGTCTGCCTTCTCGTTGTCTGTCCGTTGGCCTCGCTGCTTCGCAGCGGGGATTCACGGGGATGGCCTCTTTCCAAGGGAGAGGGCTTCGCCCTGGAAGACGGACTTCGTCCGTCCGGGCCGCGGTCCGTTGGCGATGCGATGCGTCGAACGGATCGTTGCACGGTCGGATGACTCAACGTCATCCCTCGCTGCTCGCGCAGCGTGCTTCACGACCAGCTGACTCTGCGCCGAGCGCATCGTTGACCCCTGCCTTCCCGGGGCGAAGCCCCTACCACCACAAGGGCTCCGCAGGACGAGGGCATGACCGTTCCACGACGTCCCCGCGCGCAGCGCTACCAGACCGCGCAGCTGTCAGCCGAGGCTGGGAGATGAGGGGCTCATCCTGGGGCGAAGCCCCTTTGCTCGTCGGCCGCAGGCCACGGGCTGGACGGCGCAGCCGTCGTCGGTTGGGGTCGGCTGAAGGGGCGGAGCCCGCCCACCCGGGGGCGGACGACGATGAGAGGATACATTCCCACCTAAGCCACAGGTAAGAGGGGCCTGAAGCGGGGGCGAGTGGCCCGGTCCTGTTGTCCGGGGATAACCAGGGTTTGTATTACCCGGACCGCCATTGCCGATCGCGGTTATCCCGGGCTTGGGGTTTCTCAGGATCAGAGGCATTTAGAAAGCCAACGAGGCCTTCACCTACGCATGGTTTGGAGTGCTGGACTGCTGCCGGCCGTCCGAGCATCGCTGTCTACCAGCCGTCCAAGGCTACAGTCGTCCCATCGTCACAGGAGCTCCACCGTCACCAATCTAACCCCGAGCCGCACCACCTCCAGCTCAGTCCACGCCTCTCTTGTTCCCTCGGCTTGCCCCAACGACGAGCTCGCGACCCACTCCCGCCGCGACCCCTACTGGGACCGGCTGTGGGCGCCGGGGTCCCAGGCGACCTGGTCCAATCGGCCGCTCCTTCAGCAACGAAAGGAAGCGAATCCAACGTCGGTGAACGCTCGCTACCTGATGGATGAGCACGAGGCCATGCGGCTGCTCACCATCAACCGGGGGCGCAGAGAACGCCTCGCTGCCTGGGGTGTCGTCGACTCCTGGCGCACCGTCTCTGCCGAGCAGCTCGCCGCGATGACCGGTTCCCATCTTTACCTAAACTCGGCGTCGTCAAACGTCGCCGCCTCCATTTCACTCCACCTGCTCGACGTGGGCACCTACTCCGCTCCCGAGGTCTCCGAGGCAGTTCTCAACCGCAACTGCCTGTATAGGCCGTCCAACACGGAGACCTTCGACAAGCTCATCGCGCCCGAGCTCACTTGGCCAGAATGGATCTCCGTCACCGGCGGCTATCCCTGGTCGGGTGGCGGCCAGCACGACAGACACAATTTGCTCTCCACCGAGCTCGCCCTCCGCGCCGCCGAGTACCTACCGATCGGTGCAGTCTTAGGTGAGAAGTTCTCCTCGGTCGACCTGCTCGCCGGCTCCGGGCTCGGCAAGAAAGTGAAGAACCCGGACAACCGTCGGGCCGACGGGACCATCGTCCGCACCGACGGAATGCGGATCGCTTACGAGCTCACAGCGACCGCGTCCAAGTCGCTGGAAAACAAAGTTCGCCGGTGGGCGCAGCTGCTCAGCGAACGCCCCCTGGAAACTTCTGGGCTCACTATCCTTTTCATCGCCGCACCCCACCCCGACCGGCCCAAAGACCGTGCCGGCGATCCCCGTCATGAAATCTACCGCCGGGTCGCCTCTGTGCTGAAGGAGTTTCCCGGCACCAGCACCGACTCCCCTGCAGCGCGTATTGGCATCGCTGCGTGGGACGAGTGGTTCCCTGCCAGGCACGAGCTATCAGAGGACTTCTTTTGCCTCACCGCTAACTTCGCACTCAAAAACGTGCCCGGTCCCGGCAAGTGGGTCAAGCGCAGTCTGCTGGACGAGTACCAGTTCACTGCATGGGAAACCTTCGATGCCACCGCCGTTGTTGACCACGCCCCACTGCTGGCCGCCACCCCCCACTGGATGCGCGCCGAAGACCGAACACACCTGATCCCTTCGCCCATGGAGCGCTCCGGCTTTCCGACGCCGGTCCCCGGCCCGGCCCGGCCCGAGCTCTCCCGCAACCGACCCTTGGGCCATGGCACTGGATCAGCGGGAGATGCGAGGCTTCCTTCTCGCCTACGGCTATAGCGGGCAGGAAAGTTGCTACACGGGGACGGTGGTGACTCTTATTGCTACCTGGTATCCGTTCCCGCGGCGGGCGACAGGTAGTCAGATGAGCTGGTCCAGCTTCGTCCAGAACGCTTCGCGAAGCGCGCGGCGCACCCCTTGCAGATCGGTCTTGTATTCGCCGATCCGCTGCGCGCAGTCCTTCAGCAGCACCCGGTCAATTTCCACCGGCAGAATGGGCCGGTCGGCCAAGAGCTCGATGAGTTCACCCTGCGTGATGGTGCCGTACCAGTTGGTGGCGACGCTTTCCCCGACCTCGAAGGCGACGTCCAGGGGGCTGTCCTCCGGCGGCAGGATTGTAGGCCCGGTGCCGCCGGAGCTGTAAACCAAATGAGCCTCGGAGCGGTGCTGCCGCGGCGGGGCCGGCAAGATGATGCGTCCGCGGGGAGGTGCCGGGCGCGCGGCCATGTCTGACGGGCGGGGTCCCGACGGGGCGGCTGGCGCCGGAGCGGGTGCCGGCGGCAGAACAGCCACGGCCGGTGTGGGCCGCGGCTGTTCGGCCACGGTCTTGGTGAAGCATTCCTCGATCAGGTCCGTGGGCAGGGTGATGATGCTGTCCACGCGCAGCGCCAGGTGCTCGGCGACGGAGGTGACCCCGAGCCGGTGGTTGGGGTTGTCCAGGCCGACCAGGACGACCTTCATGCCCAGGTCCTGGGCTTCCTCAACGGCCTCGGCCAGGTCATCGTCCCCCGACATCAGGAACGCTACCGACGCGGCCCGGTTGCGGGCGACACCGACCAGGTCCAGGCCGAGTTTGAGGTCCACGCCCTTCTGCTCGCCGTTGTACGAGATTCGTCCCAGACGGACCTTCACGTCCGGCAACAGGCCGATGCGCTTGTGCTCATCGGTGAACAGGGCGTCCTTCGACGCGTCGTACCAGTAGACCCGCAGGACATCCAGGCCCGAGTGCTCAGCCGTGCGCTTCAGGATGCCCTGGACGAGCTTGTCGTAGTCGACCCTGAACGCCGAGCGCAGGGAAGTGCCGGCGACGTGCGTGCCGCCTACTGCGATGAGGAAGCCGGCATCAACGAAGATCGCACTCTGGGTCATGGACTCCAACGTACATGTGCACTCCGACTGCTGAGGTCCGGCGCCGCATAGTGTCTTCGATTAGCCATTCAGGCTGGTGCTCTCCAACCGTCGGCGGGTGATCAGGCAGAATGGGCCCATGTGCGGCAGATACGTGATGTCCAAGGCCACCGGTGACCTGCTGAGCCACTTTGAGGCTAAGGAGGTGGAGGGCACGCCGCCTCCGCCAAGCTGGAACGTGGCGCCTACCCAGGCGGTACCAATTGTGGCTGAGCGTCTGGATGAGGGAACCCTTGACCGGCACCTGCTGATCGCGAAGTGGGGTCTGGTCCCCTCCTGGGCGAAGGACATCAAGATTGGCGCCAAGATGATCAACGCGCGCAGCGAATCGATCCTGGAGAAGCCATCGTTCCGGAAGGCTGCCGTCAAGCGCAGGGCCATCGTTCCGGCCGAGGGCTACTACGAGTGGCAGAAGACCGAGGACGGCAAGAAGATCCCGAACTACCTGTACTCCGAGAAGGAGCCCCTGCTGGGCTTCGCCGGCCTGTACGAATGGTGGGCCGATCCGGGCCTGCCGGAGGACGACCCGGAGCGCTGGCTGCTCAGCTGCACCGTCCTGACCACCACGGCCCAGGACGCCCTGGGGCACGTGCACGACCGGAGCCCGGTCATCATCCCGCGGGACCGTTTCGCCGAGTGGCTGGACCCGGACCTGACCGACAAGGCCGACATCCAGCACCTGCTCGATTCGCTGCCGGAGCCGATCCTGATCCCGCGAATCATCAGCACCCGGGTCAACAGCGTTAGAAACAACGGACCCGAGCTGATCGATCCGGCCGAGTGAGCGGCTTCAAGACCGTCGTCGCGTTTCCGAATGCCCTGATGTGGCTCATGTCCGAGGACGACCAGGAGCTCGTCATCCCCGACATCGACGGCGTCGCCAATTTTTGGACCAGCCAGAACGCTTGGGGAGTCGCCGTCCAGCACGATATTGATGGTCCGGTGACAGCGACCATTGGGCCGACCCCGCCTGAGGACCCCTCCCTGATGCAACTCCATCAGGGCCTCCTGCACTCCAGCCGGCGGCTCATCGATGTCCAGACCGTCTACCTCGACAGCATCGCCACGTTCAGGACAAGAACCCAGGACGCCGCCACCAGCATCTGGGGAGATGACCCCGGCCAGCCGGAACACGTCCACATTCAATGCCCGGACATCGAGGAGATGCTGTGATCGACGAGCTGCACGAGCACTACACCAATGCCATCGGCGCCGAGCCGGTCCTGCACGAGATGAACACCCGGACCGGGAAGCGCATGGGTGTCTTTGAATGGCCCGCAGGCACAACCAGGCTCGGGGTCCACCTCTACGCCTCCGCGGGCGCCGGCCACTACCGGAAGGACGACCACCGGCACGCCGTGGAACTGTTCGCCGGTGTAAACCACGGCGGACAGGAAGTCCTGAAAGCCTTCGCCAACATGGCCCTGAACGTCCGCGAGTCCGGGACAGTCCCACAGCACGGCGTCTTCGTTGCAGGTGACTGGAATATCATCGAGAGCCGGAAATTCACTGGCTGGGTTCTCACGGAGCGGCCGGACGACTTCATGCCCCAGCTGGACCTGCCGGACGGGCACGTGGTCTTCCTGGACGCCCTACCCGTTTTCCCCGAAGAAGCCGAATACAGGCACGGCAACCGGTCCGACGACCTCTTCGACATCTGGGAAGCCGAGGGCGTGAAGTCCTGGGACCTGGACCGGGAGCTGCCGGCCGGAATCGAGCCGGGGCGAAAAGGCATCTCGGCCTGGTTTTCCGGGCGCTCGAGCAACGTAGATGATTGAAGGTCCACAGATACAGGAGACCATTCATGCCGTAGATCCCTTGCGGGCACGCAACCAGAACATGGGACTTACGAGGTAGGCGAAGATAAGCCGCTTTGACCGTCTGAAGCCAAACAGCCATCTTCGGCGAAAATCCGTCAACAGTTGGTGAGGTAGTCCTCTACTCGTTCCGGCTGGCGTCTTGGTCGGAGGGGTTACTCTGAGCGTCATGCGGACCGCGGCAGGTCTGCGTTTGACAGTTGTGCCGGGCCACCCTGAACAGGAGAGCTGTCGCGCACTCACGCCGCGGGGCTTCCTTGAGCGGCATCTCCGCGTGCTTTTTCTGCGGCCACTCGGTCTACGGCGCCAAGAGTTCTTGCATGGAGTGCCGGGTCGAGCGAGACCGTTCCGCTCAGACCTTGGGCGGTCCTGGTAGCGACGATCCAGTCGATGATGCTTTCCTCGTTTGTGTCCATGCTGCTCTCTATGCATGGGTCGGCAGCACGGCTGTCGCTGGGCGCTCAAACCCTCCATTCGGGGACGAGCCGACCAGGATCGAAGGACTTCAAACCGGTTACCTGGCGTCTCGGAATGACGACGACTTTGACAAAGATGTCGTCCAGAACGGCCCGACGGGCACTAGTCGTCATATCGGGCCAGGCATCCCTCAGCATGGCGCCCGTCGTCAATTCCCGGGGCCGGACGATAGGGACAGGGTATTGGGCTTTCTGCCGCTCTACGGCTGCCCTCGCCGCCAACCATTCGTTCCGCGAAATGACCCCGCTGCCGTAGTCCGCGGCGAGCTCTTCCAGACGGGCGTCCAGGGCGCCGATCTTTTCCAGCCACTCCCCCGTTCTGTCTTCCTCGTCCACGACTCGCGCGTCTTGAAACTGGAAGGCCGCC
Organism: Arthrobacter sedimenti; assembly: GCF_042652025.1. Taxonomy (NCBI): domain Bacteria; kingdom Bacillati; phylum Actinomycetota; class Actinomycetes; order Micrococcales; family Micrococcaceae; genus Arthrobacter; species Arthrobacter sedimenti. Next base: position 277,481 of record NZ_JBHSDQ010000001.1, read on the forward strand.
TCGGCAAGCCATGCCTCTGTTTCAGCTGCAACGATGGTTGTTCCGCCGCACGCCGCTGCTCCAGCGTTCCGGGGGCATCGGTATGAAGGCTTCTTGCTCTTGCCGTTTATGGATTTCACCATTCCGGTTCCGCATTTGCTGCAGACCAGCAACCCTGTCAGCAGGTGTTTTCGGGCACCTCCACGTTTCTTGCCTTCGGTGCGGCCCGGGGCCAATTTGGCTCTGAGCATCGCCAGCGTTTCTTCGGACACAATGGCCTCCCACTGACCCTTGGCGGCGATCTTTCCGTGGTGAACGCGGAGTCCGGCTATGCGAGGTGCTTTGAGGATGTTTCTAATGCTTGCTGCCCGCCAGTTTGCTCCCTGAGCGGTAGGAATTCCACGCGCTGTCAGATCTCGGGCTATCGCGTTATGGCCCTCACCATGCAGGACACGAGCAGCCATCTCTCGAATCACCGCAGCTTCTGCTTCAACTATTTTCCCGTCAGCGGCGTATCCATAACAGGCGCGGCCAGTCCATGCTCCAGACTCGGCAAGCTCAAGGTGCTTCCTCAGAATGCGAGCCTTGGTTTTTGCCACTTCCCCGGCCGCAAACGCCGTCACTACTCGTGCCACCGTCTTGCCATCCGGGGAGCTCAGATCAATCGTTCCACTCATCACGGAATGCACATTGATTCCGGTCCGAGCGGCCAGGTCGATCCAATCTTCGAGCTCTCTCGGATTTCGGTGCAAGCGATCGGCAGCGTACACAACGACTACGTCGACACCCTGAGCTTCCATCAGTGCCTTTAGTCGTTCGTAGTCTTGCCGGTACTTCCCCCCGGAAGCCGATACGTCGTTATCTTCAAACTCCTCGACGACAGTCCAGCCGTACCTTTCTGCCAGTGCCCGGCAGTCCTTCAGCTGCCGGGCAACACCAAGACCTTCCAATGCCATGTCCTTGGAGATACGGGTGTAGATGGCGGCGCGAGCGTTTTCGCCCTCTCGATGATTGTGCATGCTGGGATCTATGCAGGCGTGGCCGCGGCGGCTGTTCTTCTTGCTGCTGAGGCTAGAACTGCCGCAATTGAACGAAGCGTATCGTCAGGCGGAGTGGACTCCTCGGCGTCACGAACTGGACCGAACGGCTCACATCTCCACGGCACGAGTAATCGTCCTCTGGAATGTAAACAACTTCGGGTGACAGTAAAGGCGAGGTGAAGTCCCGTATGAAATGTTCCGTAGCGGTGGCATCATTTCGTTGCTGCTGAACCTCGACAACGACGCCCTGCCCGTGGGACCAATAGGTGCTTACTACACGAGGACGCAGTTCACTTATCAAACCGATCCGACGGAGCAGAGCGCTTTGCCACACTGGGTCCTCTGGAAGGCCGTTCTTGTGATGTTCCATCTCTATGCTTGTCCAGCTTGCAGGATGGCGGGCCGCCAGGCATATACCCAGTCGATGTTCCTCAAGCAGCCCTGACTGGTGACCCAATTCCCATTCCCGGGCACTAGTGCCCTTGAGGATGATTTCGGCATCCAGTTCGTGCCGGAAGAGGCTGAGGCCGACCGGATGAGGGCGGACTCTAAGTCCAGGAACGCCGTATAGCTCCGCTGATACATGTGGGGACTCGAGTACGGGCATGAGGTCCAGGGCTAGCTTGGGAAGCAGAGCGGAAGCCACTGGCCCAAGCATCAGGCTGTTTGGGGCTGGCTCGATCTTTCCAAACTCGAAGAGTTGAACAGCGCCGCCGATAGGCCTTTTAAGTAGGTCACCGATCTTGGAGAGCACCTCCCCCTCCAACTCCTCCTGGGCTGGCGTGGGGGCACAGACGACCGGAAAACCCCGGTCGGTGTGGAGTCTTAGTGCTTGTTGATATGTCTGCCCGGTAGCGCGCATCGCAAGGCGCGTAATCTTCTTAAGGCTCTTCGTAACGGTCACAGGAATCCTCCGATGTGTCCTGCCGACCCAGGCATCAAGAAGATGTCAAACACTCATAGCAAACCGTCCAGAAAGACGAGCGGGAGCCACTAAGGCCCCTTCTAGGCAGCAGTTCTGGTCGGAGAGCTGATGTCCACGGTTACTCGAAACCTCAGATAGAGGATACACGTTCTGTCTCCACATATAGCCGTTTTCAAGCTTCGTATGGGTCCAATCACTCCTAAACTGGCGGCTGTGACCAACACCGTCACGAGTAAGTAGGGCAACTGTGCTCAAGTGGAACCTCTCCTGTTTCGGGCGGCAATGCTTCGAGTGTCCGGAAGACGTTCGTTGGGGTGGGGATGCCTACACCAAGGTGTATCCGTAGATTTCCCAGGACAGGCGAGCCAAAACGGGATCGGCTCTGAGTGTCCCCTTGACCGGAAGGAGAGGGTGTTTCTTTTCTTCAGACCGGACGGCCGCCCACCGGTTTTACTGGCCTTTCTTCAACGCAGTCCTATGTTCCACGAACAGCACGATGTATCGTAGGCCGGCCGCTCCCAAGGCCGAGGAACAGGCCAGCTCCGGCGATAAGGGCAAGTGCGGCGACTAGGGCAAGCCGCTGCCCGGCCACGGGTTTCTGACTGCCCCGTTAGCTTCTCGTATCCCAGTGACGGGCAAGCATCACCACCCCAACGGGCAGCGCAGCTGTTCCTGCGGCCAAGTCCTGAAATTTAGGGAGTTGAATTGACGCGGATCTAATCGGGCAACGACGAGCGGGCCAGCCCTCTGGAAGGCGGGGATGCAGATTCCTTGCCCCAGGCGCTTCCGGTATCGCAGGGGCGCTAAGAGGACTCCGAGTTGCAGCTGATCCGTACTGGCGGTAAAAACTCGTAAGCCTACGGTGCGAAAACGCGCGCCCGTCCAATGGGCGAAGCGGGCTTCGGGGCTGTCAGAAGGAGTAACGGCTCTTCGTGGTCTCCATGACGAGGCCGCCGTTCACCAGATACGCGGCCCTCCGCGCCTCGGGGAGATCGACCTTCCAGCCTTGGAATGACTCCAAGTCGAACACAGCGGAGGTTTTCCGGGTTTTCAGGAGTACGTGTTTGCCTATGACTTCCGGAATCTGATTGAACTCCGCCTGCTTATACTCGACCGGCTCCCCACCGTTCGCCTGGAAGAACCTCATGCCGACCAAGCCGGCGATGCCTCCCGGTGTCTCGCGCAATAACATCGGCGCCTGGTCGATGTTCCACGACCTGGTCAAGTCCCCGTTGAACTTCATCTTGAGCAGAAGCCCGGAGTAAGCACCGATGAACACATCGTCGCCACCGGCCGCCAACTGCACGAAGTATGCCCAGTCCGGGCGCGAACTGCTGCCCACGGAAACACCCTCGTAAAGGTGTTCCTTAACTGCCTCGTTGAGTCGAAGGGCTGCGACCACTTCGCCGTCGAACTTGTAGACGAAGACATGGTCGATAACGCTCACCACCAGGAGACCTTGGGCAATTGAGGCATGAACGGAGCGCACAGCCGAACTCGGCTGGAGGCTCCTGTCCCCGAACTTGCGCATCACGTCCAGTACTTCCGGGGATGAGCCCATATCGAAAGCGGCTACTAACCTCGCGTCAAGAGAGTAGATGCGGGCGATGACATCGCTGTCGACGGACACGACGCAATCACCCTGAGGGTCAGACCTAAGCCGGCCCGGTTCCAAGTCAACCGCATCAAGGACGGAGCCGTCAGGGCCAATTACCTCGGTGGGAAAATAGCGCGACCCGTCAGCCCGCTTCCCGAAACCGGTCTGCAGCCAGGTGTTGGCCCCCGCCGACAAAGGCTCGGCCGTTCGCGTGCGCTGCAATGCCTTGGCAAGGGGGGTTCCGGCCGGGGTTGCGGTGGTCCACCCGTCGAGGGGACTTTCGCCGTCGGCGGGTCGACCGGCGTCCACTGAACCCCAACGCGGCGGAAGCTCCAGGAGACGCGCTTCGGCCACTTTCATACCCTTCCTGAAAGGGACAGGCTTCGCCGGGGAAGGCGCAGGTTCAGGGGCTGTGCGGTGGAAGAGGATCTTGGTGCCCTTGGTTTCAACTATCAACTGCCCGGCGTCCCGCATGGCTCGCCAGACCGATCGAAGCCGGACACGGTCCTCCGCTGAAAAGACCTTGCGCACGTCCTTAATGTCGGTCAGCTCTTTTGCTGCAACAATTTCCCGGACCTTGGCCACTATGCGAAGGTAATCATCGCTGCAGGGCTTCGGTTCTTCCGATCCGAAGCGGCCGCAGAAGCTGTCCAGAATGGCCAGGGAGCCTATGTCACCAAGCGCTGCGGCATATGCGAAGGCACCTCGGTCAGTGAGCGGGTAAGCGAAGTAAGAGGTGACGCCCTTAGCACGGTCATAGTCGGAGACCTCTAGCTTGCGAAGCTCCCTAAAGGACTCCGGCATCAGAGCCGGGTTCTTCTCCGCCGCAGGTATTTCGGTCGGCATCAGGCTGACGGCGCGATGGAAGGCGGTGGCCGCGGCGGCGGGTTTGGAAGCGTCCAGTGCACCTTGCACAATCTGCCAGACGTCCCAGTACGGATGAAGTGTGGTTTGATCCCCAGTCGCATTCACCCGGCCATTCTGTCAGAGTCAGGGCGGAAACGAATGCCGGCGCGAGGCAGGGGTCAGAAACAGTGGTAGCTCATCTCGCGCATGACCCGCGTCGTCTCATCACGCTTCGCCTTCCGCGCACCGTAGACCTGCCACCAACCCAGGCCTGGTCTGAACACCAAGAGGTGGCCGGGCATAGGGGTGCAACATGGGAAGTCGAATAGCAGCCGCAATACTTAATCGCAGCGATCCTCGCGGTTGCCGGGTGCGGCGACAGGCTGACCCGCCCTCGGTGCTGTCCCGTTCTCATGCAGACCTGAGCGTTATCGACGGCGACGAAGGCGCAAAGACCATCGTCCTCGACGCCCCCTCACGGAGCAAGCAGACCCGCGCCCTCCAAGGTGTCCTCGGTTCTGACGGGCCAGGGCGCATCACAATTCGTGATCTGGACGGATACACGAGCAGGTTGTGATCTCAGCCTATCCATCCCGCTAGGACACCGAATGTTCGTCTACCAGTCTCTTTCTTCGACCCGATCAACGTCGAGGAGAACAGCAGCGCGGCGCCGATCAAGCGGACGATGAGGAGTGTCTCATGGAGAACTTTCTGGCGGACGGGTGATCCGGGCCCATGGGCGTGGACTCGCCGGTTCCTCTCGCAAGGCCAACGGACAGCGCTGTTACGCTGTGACGAAAAACTGGGAGGAAGATCATGCCTGCACCGTCACCCGAGCACGCGCCGGTCCTGCGCGAGATGTCCGAGGAAATCCTCAAGGTGGAACCGAATGCCTCCTTCTTCACCTGGCACATCCTGGAAGCGTGGGTGACCACCAAGTTCGAGTTCCCTCGGGTTTACATCACCGCCCTGTATGACGACGCCGGCCAATGGATCGGCGGCGAATCGTTCGACGAACCTACGAACAAAGTGGTGGCCAAGTACCAGGAGCGGCTCGGATGGCAGTCCCGGGAGGAGGGCATCGGCTTCGCCTACTCGGTCAAGGAAGCCAAGGAGATAACCGATGTGGAGGGTACCGGCACGCTGGATCCGGAATTCGAGGGCCGGTCTGGCCTGGAAATGTTCAGCTACTGAGCACGGGGCCCGAGACAGCAAAACGCCCCGGCACCATATCGGCTATCGAGGCGTTGCCGTCGAAATGTCGGGGGGTTCTCCCCAGCCGTAGACGCGGCTGGCGACGAATAGGCGGTAGCAGGCACCGCCCGTGACCATGTCCCGAACTTCACCGAGTGGCGTCTGCATGGTCCGCTGCACGATGTTGCCCTCACGGAAACCACTTGCACGGGCAAAATCCGGGGAGCTTCCTCCCCCATCGGTTCGGCAGTAGCGCTTCCGGGCACCTCCGGCACGGAGCTGGAAATGCTCAGTTCATCGCAAACGTTGTCAAGCTTGAGGAACCGTGGTGCAGGCGTCGCAAAAGGTTACAAGGACCTCTGTACGAAAGGCCCAGCCACAGCTCTCTTCGGTGGTTGGCACGGCGCCGAAGGGCAATTTCTAGCCTTCAAGCAGCTTCGCCTTGGCGCTCGTGAACTCGTCCTCGGTGAGTAAGCCGTCCCGGTGCAGCGCGGCTAGGTCGCAGAGTTGATCGGCCAGTGACGCCGTAGGTGCTGCGGGAGCCACCGAGGCACGGGACTGAGGTTCTCCGTCTGGCAGCGCACCCGACATGGAGTTCACGCGCACCGCTAGGTCGGTGACGCGATCGGCCGCTGCGGGGTCAGTGGGGACCACCAACTTCCACTGCGGGTGGCTCAGAACGAAGTTCACGGCCCTCGGGAGCACCGCGCGCACCGTCATTCGTGTCAACGAAGGCTTTGCCAAGGTCTCCGTGTTGCCGCCGTCCTCGACTAATGCTGTGACGTCAGCATCCAGTGGTCTGACTGTGGTCTCAACCAAATCTTTGACCCGTCTCTTGCAGAGGATTCGGTCACTCATCAACTTGAGTTCTTCGCCGATCTCGCCCAAGTCTTCGACGTCTCGGCGTAGCCGTCCTGCGTCCATTCGTGCATGGATCTCCGCCGATAGCCACTCGCCCGCTGAGGACCCACTGACGGAGGAGATGATGCGCTCCGACCGCGCAATGGCAAGTTCCTCGCCGATCATGTCGCCCTGTTCCCCGCAGTGCTCGGCGTGGTCCAAGGCCAGCAGGGCCTGTTGACGCAGGTTTGCATGCTGCTCGCCGAAATTGGGTGCAACCAACGGGATAGAACTCGGGGCCTCCGCGTTGCCTGCGAGTGTCGTCGCGACTGCTTCAAGGAGCCGTTTCACCTTTCCGCGATCGGCGGCGGCGCTTGAACCTTGGTACGAGATCCCCTTGATGACGAACGCCGAGACCACGGTTCCGTTGAAGAAGGGCGTCGGCCGGAGTACCCATGATAAGCCGCCCGGAGCGAGGATCGGCATCTTAAAGTCAAAGCGCAGCGCGTCGCCGTCGCGTTCCAGGCGTTTGACGCGCTCGTGCTCAGTACATGCCGCTTCGAGCACCGACATCACCTCATCGACTGGATGGGCGTACTGACACATCTCAAGTTCGAGTTCATTCGCCATCTTCGCTCCCCTTCAAACTCGCACGCCGGTCATGAGCCCCGATGAGCCGGGTATGGAAAGCCATACTAAGGTTGGTAGCCATACTAGGCGGCCAATTCGCGCGCTTGACGCGAACTTGCCTCCCAGGCATTCACGCGCGGGCGACCACTACAGCTAGCAGGCCCAGCGCTCCGGCGCGTTGGGAGCGCCTCCCTCTCCCGACACCTCGCTCGTGAAGGTACACGTCATTTGAGCAGTGCCGCATCGTGTGCCGAGTTGGCGTGGACGGTGCACATACCGGGAAGACCGCTATTCAAAGCGATCAGCATGTCGAGGCTCTCGGCTTCCCGCACCTCGCCCACCACCAACCGGTCCGGACGCATCCGCAGAGCCTCCTTCACCAGCCGACGAAGTGGGATTTCGCCCTCTCCTTCGAGGTTCGGCTGCCTGCACTGCAGGCCCACGACGTCCCGGAGCGGGAACTGAAGCTCGAAAATTTCCTCGACCGTGATGACTCGTTCCCGGGTTCCGATACTGGCCGCCAGGCAGTTCAGCATGGTTGTCTTGCCTGCCTGGGTCGCGCCGGAAACGAGGATGTTGAGGCCGCTGGAGACCGCCGCACCGAGAAACCGTGCGGCTTGGGGTGTCAGCGTCCCCAGCTCCACCAGATGTTCAAGACGGCTGGCTTTCACGACGAATTTGCGGATGTTCACAGCCCAGTGGCGGCGGGTCACATCTGGAATCACAACATGCAGCCGGGAGCCGTCAGGCAGCGCAGCATCGACAAATGGTGAAGACATGTCCAGCCTTCTGCCGGAGCTCTTGAGCATGCGCTCCACCAGGTCCCGCACCTGCTGCTCCGAAAGACTGAGTGACGTCAGCTCCGACTCACCGTTCCGCGCCACGTAGATTTCGTTAGGGGCGTTGAGCCAGATCTCCTCAATGGTTGGATCATCAAGGAGAGGTTGAAGTACGCCGAACCCTGCGACGGCGTCGAAAAGAAAGCGACGGGCTGCGTCAAGGGGACCAAGGGGCGGAAGGGGTCCCATTAGGGCCCGTTCGTCGTAGTCGGTGACTGCGGCTTCGACCAATCGACGGACCTCGCCTGCCTGCCTGAGCGGGTCGAGCCCGCGACGGCGAATGAGCTCGCGGACTTCGTCCTCGACTATTCCCAGCGCGTCCATATGTTCCCCCATACAACTGCCGCCCCCGGCGGAGGCAGTGCGACTGAGGTCCAGCCTAAGGAGCAGGGAAGAGACTGCCAAGTCATATGGATCAAGCTGTGGACAAAGGAGTTCCGCCGGCATCAAATCGGCACCCTCCGCCGGCTAAAGAGACCTGCGCTAAAGGACAGACACCCCTTGTCTAAGCGAATGTCTGCCCGTTATGCCTATCGGGTCCGTCTCCGCCGCCATGAAATAAGTCGTCACCAGAAGCGGCTGTGGCCGCGGAAGTATGTACAGCTTTGGCCAGGTTATTTGAATTCTGCGTCCACCGGATTATTTAGATCCTGTCGCTACATCCGACCTGAACGGGCTATTCCTCAGCCGGGACTTCAAGCCAAGCGCCGGGGCTTCAACAAAACGAAAGCTAAGCCAGGCCAAAGGCAGTGTCAGGCCAAGGCTCAGTAATATATACGGGATCAAGGGAAGGTCAGGCCATCCTATTTCCAGAATGTTCTGAACTGGGACGCCGTAAATATAAACCCCATACGAAAGATCCGACTTGGCGCCCACCGACTGGAACGGCAGAACGGAGCCCAGAGCCATGATGATCACGGCGAACGGCAGTGGGGCCAAAACCGAAGCGGTTTCCGTGAAGATGGCCAACATGAGTAAAGCCGCAGATAGTGCAACGGCAGGCCGAACCCGAACCCTGTCGGAGAAATGGAACAGCAGGGCTCCGGCGCAAAACGCTGCAACAAGTGGCGCCACCAGAGTGTACACGCTGGCGGGAACCCAGCCCACCAGCTTTGCCGCCGAAACGGCACTGGCAGTGAGGAATCCAGCACCGATGAACGCCGCTCGGAGTTTCTCATTTTTGACATAGCAAACCGTTCCCACGGCGATGTAGCAGGAAGCCTCCCAGAAAAGCGTCCACAGGGAACCGTTCCAGATACCCGGCACTGGCACGTTTGGGACGGTAGTGCCAATGTTCGTTTGACTTATGAATGGCGGATAAAGCAGGAAATTGCGCGCCAGGTAACTCAGCGAGTCAACGAGAGTAAATGTGCCCGAAGAGCCAACCAACAAAGACAGGGGGGCAAAAACAAAGGCGACAGCAAGCAGGCAGACAAGGAACCCAGGATAGATTCTAAGGAAGCGTGCGGTGTAGAAGGACCACGGGGACTGCCCGTTGAGGCGGCTACGGGTAATAAGGTAACCGGACACTGCAAAAAACCCGAGGACCGCCCATGTACCGAGGTGTTCCCCGCCAGCCTCCGGTTCTGGCCCAAGGTTTCCAATCACTGATGAATGAGAAACAATGACGGCCGCTGCCAGAAGTAGGCGGATTGCGTTCAGCGAATTCCGACGAGGATCGAATAGCGAGTACAGTGTGCCGCCAAGGGGACGAATGCCCGTTGATATACTTCTTGCTGGCATAACACCCTTTCACTGACCTGGCCGGCCCAAAGAGCCGCAGCTGGAATTGGGGTTGTTGCGCGGAAGCCGCTATCCCCCTTATGACCGTTATCACCGAAATTGAAATGGTTAGAAGCGGCCAGCGGGAATCATATCAGCACTACGCACAGCTGACCGCCACCACGGCGGCGAGCCACAGACACTAAGACCTACTGGCCTTAGAACACCGAGGCCTCAGCCAGGCGCTTCACGGCGACCCCGGACCTCCGGCCCTAGCTGCCCAGCATGGAAGGGCTATGAGTTCCCTGCTTGAGCACAGTGCCCCTGCCGTTTCCCTGCGGCGAAGCGAGCAACCGGTAGAGGCAATATCCGGCTATTCCCAAAACTACAATGTATGCAAGCGTCAGCCCTTGCCATGAAAAGGGCGGCTGCCAGTGGGGGGCGAACATTTCTGTCCAGTTGACGTGTCCCTCCGTAATGCCGACGGTGTAGCGCCTCAGCCCTTGAAGCAAAAGGTATATATGGGCAAGAGCTCCGGCCACGAGAGTCCACCTGACTATCGACAAAGTACGCGTTGAAGTTCGGAATGGAGCGAAACGTCCCGCGACTCCACACGCCAGAAGCAGGACCACCAGCACCGCCAGGATGTAGCGCCCCTGCCAGATCCATCCCACTTTCTCGCTTGACGACGCTTGCAACGCCACCGGCGCCACCAGTACGACCACGGTCAGCAAAGCTACAGACCATCTTGCCCGCAGGGGCCTGGCCGTCATGCCGACTACCAGAACGACGCCCATGGCCAGAACCCACGCATACACCACGGCAGGTGGCGGAGGTGTGTCCAACCAGCCCAGGACCCCCACGTATTCGGGAACGTAGATAAAGGTGCGGTCTGCCATTGTGACTGCTGCCACGTCGCTGGGGACGGGGGCGCCGGCCAAAAGGCTGTCAAAGCTGTTGGAGCTGACAACCCAGCCAAGCGCAAAGACGCAAGCCAGACCTAAGACGGCCACGGGAACCCAGCTTGGACGATATCGGAAGACCCGCCCGAACGCTTGCAGGTTATAGGCGAGGACGGCGGCAGCTACCACCACAGCCAGCCACAGCAATGAGACCGGGCGTGTGTTGGCAAGAAGTGCCCCCGCAACAGCCAGGCACCAGATCTTCGCATGCGAGTCTTGCAGCGCGCGGCTGCGCTCCAGCAAAGAGCAAAGGCACATAAAGACGCTGGCAGCCGTGCTGATTTCCAAGGCGGTGGGATTGATGCTCGCCGACAGGAAGAGGACCGCGGGCGTTATGGCGACGGCTGCAGCGAGCGAAGGCCAGACGAAGCGCCGAAGACTGGAGGCTGCCCAAAATATTGTGGCAAGGAAAAAGGCGCACACCCAAGTGCTTACCAGCCGCATGGCATAGAGAGCTGTTTCGCCGCTCAATCCACGGCTTGCCAACCCTACAATCCCGTAGTACACGGGATTGTAGTTACCTGCTGATGTAAGCGCGGTTGTTGTCCCCCTGTCGGCGGCATCAATGGGCAACGCACAGTTTGCCGTCACTTCCGGATGGTGCGCGAAGCAGAGATTGCTTTCCAGTTTCGCGATGTAGCCCGGGACTTGAACCGCCAAACGCTCACCTTGGACACCGGTGGAGCTGCCAGTGAATTGCCCTCGTGCCACTGCCGCAGCCTTCACCGTGTGGGCCGGCTCGTCAGGGGCTGACATCAAGGGGGACGCAAAGCACCAGACACTGCCCAGCAGCCCGATCAACAGCCAAGCAACGACCAGCACTTTGGCGGAAGAAGGGCGTTCTGGGCGACCGTCGGAGGCTGGTCCCGGGATGGCGAGTCGTTTTGACTGAGTTCTTGGCATGATAATTTGATGTTACTAGGAGGTCAGCTCAGAACGCCTTGAGTCTCCGTTATGCCGGGGAGGGCACCAAGACGCGTGCGATTTTCAAGAACCACAACACCAGCCAGCAGACCAGCCGGGCAAAGTAGTGTCCTGCGCACCCGGGCGCAGAAGTTGTACCAGAACTCCGTACTCAGATTCCTTTTTGTGGGCGGGCTCTCGTTTGCTTTGGATTTGGGGCTTCTTGTACTCCTTCACGAGGTAGTCGGCGTAGATCTCGTCATAGCGACTCCAATCGCTTTCCTGGTAAGCCTGGTCTTCAACTACTTTCTGCAGCGCATCTTCACCTTCCAGGCCACCAATCACCACGGTGTTAGTGCCGCAAAGTACATCTCCCTGGTGATTTTCAATGTCGTTGTCAGCGATTTCATCGTCACTGGGTTTGACGCGTTGGGGTGGTATTACATAATCGGCAAGGGAACCTCAACCGTGCTCACCACAGTTTGGAACTATTTCCTTTACAGGGAATGGATTTTTAAGAACAAGGTAGCGCCACTGGAGAAATCCCGCGCCTGAACTCCAGCTGGGCAGGTCTGGACCACCACTCCTGGGCTTTCTTTTTGGAACGCACTTCCCGGCATGGCATGTTCCGAGCCCAGTTTTCCTGCTTGACCCGCAGCTCTTGAGCTCCTTGAGTCACATGGGCAACATCAGAACCACTGGTTACATGGCACCCCGCGATGCTATGGTGAGCGCGTTAATAATCGGCACCACCTGTCCCACGTGTCTTCCCTGGGGGGAAGCACCTGAGCAGCAATCAAGAATGAGCGCTCAGCGGAGCGCTTGTTTGTCTCCGGAGCACATATGAAGCGGAACCTGTCTCAGTCCCGTCACCAAGCCCTGAAATCCATCGGGATCGTCGTACTCGCCACATCCCTGCTGACGAGTCCAGGTCTTACAGGGTTTGCGGCCGCAGTAGAGTCCACGCCCTCTCCCTCGCCGTCATCATCTCAAAGTGCCGTGCCGGGTAATGCAACCGCCGCGACCCCCAGCCCCAGTCCTTCCGTTGCCGCTGGAACCGCTGTCCCGGTTCCCGCGCCCACCCAGTCAGCTCCGTCCGCCCCGACTCCGTCCGCGTCGGCAACGCAAACGATGGCCGAAGCAGTCGGGCGCGGCGCTGAAATGGGCCAACGTTCCGCCAGGGTGACAGCCTCCTCCACTACTCCCGCCACAAAAAGCCCGAGCATGGAGTCCCTCTCTACCGAAGGTACCTGGATGCCCACGTTCGGGGTCCAGGGACTCGACGTCAGTGGCTACCAGCCCAACGTCGACTGGCAGCAGCAGTGGAACATGGGTGCGAGATTTGCATATGTAAAGGCCAGCGAGGGCAATTACATGACAAACGACCAATTCAGCGCGCAGTACCAGGGCTCACGGAATGTCGGAATGATTCGCGGCGCGTACCACTTCGCGATCCCGAACTGGTCGTCGGGAGCCGACCAGGCCCGGTATTTCGTAGCGAATGGCGGTGGCTGGTCAGCCGACGGTTACACCATGCCGCCCGTCCTGGACTTCGAGTTCAATCCCTACGAGGGCCGGACCATCAACGGTTTCTACTTCGGAAATACCTGCTACAACATGACGCCCGGGCAGCTGACCTCCTGGGTCCAGGACTTTGGGAACACCATGAAGTCCTTGACCGGCCGGCTTCCGGCAATCTACACAAACACAAGCTGGTGGAACCAGTGCCTCGGCAACCCGTCGGGCTTCGGCGACTATCCACTGTGGGTGGCGGCTTACCCCGGTGCGCCTACCAACGATGCCGGGCCGATTCCGACAGGCAGTTGGAGCACCTATAGCATTTGGCAGTACAGCAGCACTGGACCGTTCGCGGGCGACTCGAACGTCTGGAACGGTGACTACCCGTCACTGCAGCGGTTGGCAGGGTCAGCGCTTCCCACGGGAAGCTTTGATTCCCTGTCTATAACAGGCAGCGGAACCCAGTTTTCGCTGCGTGCGCGTGGCTGGTCGGCTGATCTTGCCAACACCGCCGCCTCGAACCAGACACACGTGTACGTCACGTCGCCGGGTGGCACCACCACCGGGTATGCATGGACGGCCAATGCCTACAGACCCGATGTCGACCAAGCCCTGGGCTATGGACCCAACCACGGTTTCGACGGATCTGTCCCTATTACCCAATCAGGCACATACACTGCATGCGCTTATTCGATTGGCACCTTTGGCAATACGCCCCTTGGCTGCAAGAGCGTCACCGCTACAGGGATCGGGGTGCCTGTAGGCAGCTTTGACAGCCTCACAAAGGTCGTTGCGGCTGACAAAGTCACACTGCAACTCAAAGGGTGGGCAGTCGACCAGGCCAATCCATCCGCGTCGTCGTACGCAGACGCCTACGTGACGGCACCGAATGGAACAACTACCGGTTACCGAATGACGGCGAACACCTCCCGGCCGGACGTGCAATCAGCGACGGGCCTGGGTTCGAACCACGGCTTCGACTATCAGGTACCCGTAACAGCTCCAGGGTCTTACAAGGTCTGCACATATGCGATAGGCCAGAATGCAAACACTCCCCTTGGGTGCAGGACTGTAAGCATCGACGCGAATCCATCGCCCATCGGAAGTTACGACACCCTGTCCATAACCCAGGCGGCCAATTCTGCAGCCCTTCAGGTCACAGGGTGGGCTCTGGATCCCACCCAGCCCGCCACGAGCATTCCTGTCAACGTGTACATTTCCGCCAAGGATGGAACAACCGTAACGAGTCCTGCGCCCTTGAACGTCACGGCAAACCTCAAGAGGCCGGACGTGAACTCCGCGTTAGGGACTGTGGGTGATCATGGTTTCCAAGCCGGGCTCCCCATCACCGCCACCGGGACCTATTCGGTCTGTGCCCAGGCAGTGGGCGTAGCACCTGTCTCCAACGGGCCCACCTTGCTCGGTTGCAAGAACTTTACGGTCAGTTCCACGCCGCCCACCATGGGATTCCTCGACAGCGCCGGCATCCAGGTGTCCAATGGACAGGCTGCCGTCGTAACGCAAGGCTGGACGCTTGATCCTGCCTTGCCCGGTATTTCCAATCCGGTGCACGCCTACATCACCTATCCTGACGGGAGCACTAAAGGCTACGCGTTCACCGCGAATTTGAAGCGGCCGGATGTCAACAGCGCCCTGCAGACAGTCGGCGACCACGGGTATTCGACATCGGTCCCCATCACCGCCCGCGGCCAATACCGCGTCTGCACTTATGGGGTGGCGGTCTCAATATTTGCTGCGTACAACTCCCAGCTGGGATGCCGTACGTTGACTTACTAGGACACGAATAAGGGGGGTGAAGCCGCGGCTTCACCCCCCTTATTCGTGTCCAAACCCCAGGACTACTTCTCCGCCAGAAGCTCCAACAGGTACGCCCCGTATCCGCTCTTCACCAGGGGCTCAGCCCGTTCGCGGAGTTCGTCGTCGGTCAGGAACCCGAGCCGCCACGAAATCTCCTCAGGGGCACCGATTTTCAGGCCCTGCCGGTTCTCAACAGTGCGAATGAAGTTTGAAGCATCGTTGAGGTCATTGAAGGTGCCCGTATCGAGCCAAGCGGTTCCGCGCGGCAAAATTTCGACCTGCAGCTTTCCGGCTTCCAGATAGATGCGGTTTACGTCGGTGATTTCCAGTTCTCCCCGGGCGGAGGGCTTCAGGTTCTTGGCGATATCAACCACATTGTTGTCATAGAAGTAGAGCCCCGGCACCGCGTAATGGCTCTTCGGCGCCGCCGGCTTCTCCTCGAGCGAGAGGGCTTTGCCGTTGTCGTCGAATTCCACCACACCGTAGGCGGAGGGATCTTTGACCCAGTAACCAAAGACAGCCCCGCCGTCGATGGTCTTGAAGCGGCGTAGCTGGGTCCCCATGCCCTGGCCGTAGAAGATGTTGTCGCCCAGCACCAGTGCAACACTGTCATCGCCGATATGGTCAGCGCCGAGGACAAAGGCCTGGGCCAATCCATCGGGCGAAGGCTGCTGCTTGTAGGTGATCGAAACGCCAAACCGGGAGCCGTCCCCCAGCAAGCGTTCAAACTGCTCCGCGTCGTGGGGCGTCGTGATGATGAGGATGTCCCGGATACCTGCAAGGATCAGCGTTGACAGCGGGTAGTAGATCATTGGCTTGTCGTAGACCGGTACCAACTGCTTGCTGACACCCAGCGTGATGGGATGAAGCCTGGAGCCGGTTCCGCCGGCAAGTATTATTCCGCGCATGCACCCATCTTTCCCTTCGCTTAGGGCAGCAGCAAATCCGGTAGTCTAGGGAATTATGCAGCGACTTCTAGTGACCGGCGGAGCCGGCTTTATCGGCTCAAACTTTGTCCACTACGTTCTCGAAAACACCGAAGACCATGTCACTGTTCTGGACAAGCTGACCTACGCGGGCAATCTTGAGTCGTTGCAGGGCCTTCCGCAGGAACGCTTCAACTTCGTTCAGGGCGACATTGCGGACGCCGGGACTGTCGATGGCCTGGTGGCCGACGCCGACGTAGTCGTTCATTATGCTGCTGAGTCCCACAACGACAACTCCCTCCACGACCCCCGCCCGTTCCTGGACACCAACATCATCGGCACCTACACGCTGATCGAAGCAGCGCGCAAGCACAACAAGCGCTTCCACCACATTTCGACTGACGAGGTCTACGGAGACCTGGAACTGGATGACCCGGAGCGCTTCACGGAGCAGACTCCCTACAACCCGTCCAGTCCGTACTCCTCCACCAAAGCCGGATCTGATCTCCTGGTGCGGGCGTGGGTGCGGTCCTTCGGCCTGCAGGCCACCATCAGCAACTGCTCCAACAACTACGGTCCGTACCAGCACGTGGAAAAGTTCATTCCCCGGCAGATCACCAACGTGATCGATGGGATCCGCCCCAAGCTCTACGGCAAGGGCGAGAATGTCAGGGACTGGATCCATGCCAATGATCATTCCTCAGCTGTGCTGGCCATCATCGCCAAGGGAACCATCGGCGAAACGTACCTGATCGGGGCCGACGGAGAAAAGAACAACAAAGAAGTTGTTGAACTGATCCTCATGCACATGGGCCAGTCCCCTGACGCGTACGACCACGTGATCGACCGCCCCGGCCACGACCTGCGGTATGCCATTGACTCCACCAAGCTTCGCAACGAGCTCGGGTGGGAGCCCAGGTTCTCCAATTTCGATGAGGGGATCGAAAACACCATCGCGTGGTACCGGGAAAACGAGGACTGGTGGCGTCCACAAAAAGCTGCCACCGAGGCCAAGTACAAGGAACAGGGCCAGTAACAAATGTCCCTGGAGTTCTCAAAAAAGCTTGCCGCCCACCAAACCCCCATTCCCGGCGTCGTCCTCTATGACCTTCCGGTCCACGGCGACAACCGGGGCTGGTTCAAGGAGAACTGGCAGCGGGAAAAGATGGTCGCCCTCGGGCTGCCCGACTTCCGCCCGGTCCAGAACAACATTTCCTACAACGAAAAGGCCGGCACCACCCGCGGGATCCACGCCGAGCCTTGGGACAAGTTCATCTCGGTTGCCACCGGCCGTATCTTCGGGGCATGGGTCGATCTGCGTGAGGGGCCCTCTTTCGGGGCTGTCTTCACCGCGGAGCTTGATCCAAGCCAGGCCATCTTCATTCCGCGGGGAGTCGGCAACGCCTTCCAAACACTTGAGGACAACACGGCATACACCTACCTGGTGAATGACCACTGGTCCGCGGACGCACAGGGTCAGTACACCTTCCTCAACCTGGCGGATGAAACAGCGGCAATCCAGTGGCCCATTCCACTTGCCCAAGCCGAGCTCTCGGACAAGGACAAGGCGCATCCGCGGATGGCTGATGTCGCACCGATGCCCGCGAGGAAGATCCTTGTGGTGGGCGCGGACGGGCAGCTGGGCAAAGCACTGCGCAGGACGTACGACGGCGACACAACAGTTGAGTTCGCAAGCCGGGCAGAGTTTGACCTCACCAGTGAGGCCAGTTTCACGGGCAGGAACTGGAAGAACTACTCCACCATCATCAACGCTGCCGCCTACACTGCCGTCGACGCTGCAGAAACGGCAGAAGGCCGGAGCGCCTCCTGGTCCATCAACGTTGCCGCCGTGGCGCACCTGGCGCGCACCGCCGTCGAGCATAACCTCGCTCTGGTGCATGTCTCTTCGGACTATGTCTTCGACGGAGCTTTGGACAACCACGACGAAGACGAGCCCTTCACGCCCCTGGGCGTCTATGGGCAGACCAAGGCGGCAGGGGACGCGGTGGTGAGCGTCGTTCCGCGCCACTACATCGTCAGGACGAGCTGGGTCATTGGGGAAGGCAACAACTTTGTGCGCACGATGGCCAGCCTCGCGCGCAAAGGGGTCAAACCCTCGGTCGTCAATGACCAAAAGGGCCGGCTGAGTTTCACCGAAGACATCGCAGCCTTCATTCGACACCTGCTGAGTGGGGACGCCGCCTACGGAACATACAACTTCAGCAATGACGGCCCGGTCAAAAGCTGGGCGGATATCGCCGGAGACGTTTACGAGCAATCCGGAGCAGCCCGGGGTGACGTCACGGGCATCACGACAGCCGAGTACTTCAAGGACAAAGCGGCAGCCCCCCGCCCCCTTTTCAGTGCACTTAACCTTGAAAAGGCACGGTCAACCGGTTTCGAAGTTGTTGACGCCGATCAGCGGCTGGCAACGTATCTCAAGTTGGAAACCGATAAGGCATGACACCTGCGGAGCAAGCCCTGCGCACTCTGGTCATCATGCCGGCCTGGAACGAATCCGAGGCCATCGGCAACACGGTCCGGGAAGTCTTTGAATTCGGGCCCGCCTGCGATGTTCTGGTGGTGGACGACGGTTCCCGGGACAACACCGCACAGGTGGCCCGTGAAGCAGGTGCGCTGGTAGTGCAGCTTCCCTTCAACATGGGCGTGGGCGGTGCCATGCGTACCGGGTTCAAGTACGCGAAGATGCACGGATATGATCAGGTCATCCAAGTCGACTCGGACGGCCAGCACGATCCCCGCGACATCAAGGCAGTCCTTGACGGCCTTCGGGAAGCAGACATCGCTATTGGTGCCCGCTTTGCGGACAAAGGAAACTACACGGTCCGCGGTCCGCGCAAGTGGGCCATGAACGTCCTTGCCTGGACCATATCGAAGATCGCCGGGACCAAGCTGACCGACGTCACCTCGGGTTTCCGCGCTGCCAACGCGAAAGCCATCAGGCAATACGTTGACCACTACCCGGCGGAGTACCTTGGCGACACCATCGATTCCCTGGTGGTTGCGATCCGGTCCGGATGCACGGTACGCCAGGTTGGTGTCTCCATGCGGGAACGGCAGGGCGGAACGCCGAGCCACGACCCCGTCAAAGCTGCCATCTACCTGGGCCGGTCAGCTTTTGCCCTCCTCTTCGCTTTGACGCGCAAGAAGAACGAACCGTCATCCAACTAGGAGTTTCCATGGCCACCCTCGTTGGCTTTATCTTTGTGCTGGTCATCCTGCTCATCATTTTCGAGATGCTCCGCCGCCGGCACCTGCGGGAAAAGTACGCTGTCCTTTGGATCATCATAGGCATCGGCGTTCTCATCCTGGTTGCCTTCCCACAGCTTCTGTTCTGGGCCAGTGGACTGCTTGGCGTGCAGGTACCTTCCAATCTGCTTTTCGCGATGGCGCTGCTGCTGCTCGTTCTGGTCTGCCTGCACCTTTCCTTCGAACAGTCCCAAGCAGAGGATGAAATCCGGGTCCTGGCTGAGGAAGTGGGAATTCTTCGCCTCAAGATGCAGGAACTGGAGACCGGCAGGGCCGGGAACCAATCTGCACCGGGCGGTGACGTTCGCGGAGTCGGGAAACCGCCTGAAACCACTGCCTGAAATAGCCCACCGGTTAAAAAGTAAGGTGGCTCCCGGCCTTGGGCCGGGAGCCACCTTACTGTTTAAGCCCTGCTAGGAAACAACGTGCTTCAGCAGCCGGGGCAGCGAGTCCGTTTTTCCAACGGCCAGCGAACGGGCCACCAGGGTGGCAGCGTTCAGGCGTGACGTCGTATGGAAGGCCGCAGCCCGGGCCGTCCGCTGCCAGCCGAGCTCGCGGAACCGCCGCGCCTGCCCCTCAAAGAACGCCCGCTCCTCATCAAAGCGCCGCCCGTCCAAGGCCTTGACTGATGAATCTGACGCCGAGTGGCGCCGGTAGAGGAATGCCAAGGTGGGGTCAACTACCATTGATCCGTTTTCAGCGGCGATATCGAGCAGGAGGGCGAGGTCCTGCACGACGTGCAATCCTTCAGTGAAGCCGATGCGCCGGATCACGTCGGTTCGCCAGGCGAGAGACGGGAAATAAGCCCAATCGGCGCGCACGAGGCTGGTGGCCATCTTTTCGCCCTGAAGGAGAACCGGTTCCTTCGTGCTCGGCGCGTAGACCTTTTTCACGATGTCGACAAGGGGTGAGCAGGCGCGGCCCTTCTCGTCAATCACCTGCACGCCGGGCTGGACCACGCTGGCCTGCGGGAAGGCCTCGAAGGCGTTGGAAACGACGGACAAGTAGTTGGGCAGCATGATGTCGTCAGCACCCATAACGACCACGATCGGCGCATCGGCCAATTCCAGCGCTTTGCGGTAATTACCGTTGGCACCAAGGTTCGTTTCGTTCTTCTGGTACGTCACCCGGGGATCGGAGATGGATTCGAACCAACGCTGGGGTTCCGGGCTTGGAAACCCGTCATCCACCACAATGAGGCGCCAGTCTTCGAACTGCTGGCTCATGACACTCTGGGCAGCGAGTTTCATCAGGTCGACATCCCCGTAGTAGGGAAGCAATACGTCAATGGCCATGTGCCAGGTAGGTCCTTTTCTTGAATCAACACAGGTGGGATCTGTCTGCCCGGTAATGAGCACCCCGATAATGCTACCCCGTCACCGCTGGCCACCCTCGTCGGGTGTCGAGACAGACCACGGTCAGCGGGGACGAATGGAAGGGCTCTACGAGCCAACGATAGACTGGGCCGTGCTGCCTGACAGTCCCCTCGCATGCGGGTCGGTCAATCCGGATAAGCGAAAAGGAACAGTGAGACGTGACGCGCCAGAGTGACGCCCGAGTGGTGGCCATTATTTCAGCATTCCACCCCCCTGAGGACTTGCCCGAGAGGGTCCTGGAGCTCAACAAGCAAGTGGCGCAGACCGTGGTGGTGGACGATGGTTCCGACATAAACCGCTCCAGCCCCGTATTGCAGGAGCTCGAAGGGATGGGCTGCTCAGTAATCCGGATGCCCGGAAATGTAGGCATTGCCGCCGCCCTCAACGCCGGCATCGATTTGGCGCTCAAAAACTGGTCCCCCGACTTTGTGTTGACCCTGGACCAGGACTCGGCGCTGGATCCCGGCTACGTAGCTGCGGCGCTGGAGACCTTTGCAGAAGCCAAGGCCAAGGGAATCGAGCCGGGGCTCGTCAGCGCCCAGTCGCACAATGGACTCAACGTTCCCCTGCTCACCCGACGGGCAGAGTTTCCCGAGGCGTTCGATCCCTTGCAGTCCGGCGCCCTGATACCCGTCTCCACCCTCAAGTCCGTTGGGATGATGGACGAGCGGCTCTTCATAGACTGCGTGGACTCGGAATTCAACCTGCGCGTACGGTCGCATGGCCTTGCGACTTTGATCGGAAAAGGCTGCAATATGACCCACTCACTGGGGCACGCACAGCCGATGATGTTGTTCGGGTGGCACGTAACGGTTTTGGGCATCAAACGGCACGTCCACTCGCATGCGCCGTTCCGGGTCTACTACATAACCCGGAACAGCATTTACCTGTGGCGCCAATACGGGGCGCGCTTTCCGGGCTGGCTGGTGCGGCGGCTCCGCTTCCAGATGGAAAGTGACATCTTCAGGCTGCTGTACGGCGCAAACCGCAAAGGCCAACTGCGCGCGCTCGCCCGGGGGTGCTGGGATGGCTGGACCGGACGGCTTGGGAAAATCGATCCTTCGCTGCAGGAACGGATCAGTTCATGAGCGCAAAAGAAACTGTCCGGGTATCTGTCTGCATGGCCACCTACAACGGCCAGGATTACGTTGCGGAGCAAATAGCGTCCATCCTCGACCAACTTTCGCCGGATGATGAACTCGTCGTCGTTGACGATGCCTCCAAGGATGCAACGACCGACGTCGTCCGCAGGATCAAGGATCCGCGCATAATCCTCCTTCCGAGCGGGGAAAATCAGGGCTACGTTGCCAGCTTCGAGAAGGCTATCGCGGCGAGCAGAGGGGCCTACATTATGCTCTCTGACCAGGACGACGTCTGGATACCCGGGCGGCTGGACAAACTGCTGAAGGCCCTGCAAACCAAGGCATTCGCGGCAAGCAATTTCACCGTGTTCGGCGGCCCTGCCAACAAATTGCAGAAAGTGCAATTGAAGGAGGCCGACAGCAGGCGGTGGCTAGCCAACCTGGTCACTACGTGGATCGGCATCCGGCCCTACTACGGCTGCACCATGGCTTTCCGCGCCGACGCGAAACGGCTCATTCTTCCTTTCCCGTCGTTTCTGACTGAAACGCATGACCAGTGGATAGCAATCGTGGCGAACCTGAACCGGGAAATGGCACACGTGGAATCTGCCACCGTGGCACGCCGTTTGCACGAGCAAAACACCACACCCAAATCGCGACGGCCCGTCTCCGTTATCATCCGGGCAAGGGTCATGCTGCTCCGTGCCTTCTTCGTTGCCCTAAGTCGAAAGCTCCAGACCCGATGACCGGTACGCCTTCCAGTCCGTCCTTAGCTGCCCAGACCTTCGCCGGATCATACGGAGCGGTGGCTCTGGCGGCCTATGAGCCTGATGAAGCGATGTTCGCGCGCCAGCTTTTGTCCATCCAGGCACAGACGCATAAGGAGTTCGTATGCCTTATCTCAGTTGACGGCAACGTCGAACGGGTTCAGGGCATCGTGAAGCGCACGTGCGGCGACGATGACCGTTTCCGCGTACTCGGATACGACAACAGGCTCGGGTTCCATCACAACTTTGAGCGGGCGCTGAAGGAAGTGCCGGCGGAGGCCCGCTGGGTTGCCCTCAGCGACCAGGATGACTACTGGTATCCCCAGAAGCTGACCAAGCTACTGCCGTATCTGGATGATTCCGCGCTTGTGACCTGCCAGGCGCGGGTAGTGTCAGCGGAAATTTCAATGACAGATCCCGATCCGGCCAAAGGCGAGTTGACCGACCGGAAGAATGTTGGCGCAGCCGACCTCTTCGCCAATAATCAAGTCACAGGCTCGCTGTGTGCCTTCCGCCGTGAGGTCCTCGACTTGGCGCTGCCTTTTCCATCTCTGGCCGCTCCCTCCCAGTACCACGACCACTGGATCGCACTTTGCGCCATGGCCGGAAAGGGCGTCAGGATCGAAGACTTGGTGCTGCAGGATTACGTCCAACATGGCGGCAACGTAGTTGGGGAATCGAGCCAGAGCCTTGTCGGCTCGATCCGGAACACCTTCCGGTTCGTCCGCCGCTACGAAGGCAATGCCTCACCACGGAGTATCTGCAGGATCATTTACAAGACGGGGCTGGGCTGGCGGACGCTGATGGCACGTACGCTCCTGCAGCGTGGTCAGCCAGCGGGGCAACCCTTCCCGGCCGATCTGACGGAAGCCTTGGATGTATATGCCAAGCCCCGCACCGTACGGCTTGTGCAGCTTCTGGCCGGCGGTTGGCGGCGCCGGAACGTACCCATGATGAGGGTCCTGGAGATCCTGCTCGGCGCCGTTTTCAGACCTTGGTGCCGCTAGGGCCGGGAACCAAACTGCTTCCGCTTCTCGGGCGGCAGGGTGGCGAAAAGGTCGCCTGGCTGAAGCGCAGCGGGCGTGCGGAACATCCCGTGGGCGAGGCCCCGTGCGGTGCTCGAGACCCAGAGCCGCTTGTTTCCAGCGATCTTGAACTGATGGAGCGCCAGTACTGACAACTCCGCAAGCCTGAAGAGCGGACGCTGAGTAAGCGACCACGGCCGAGGGCTGAGGCGGGTGATCCACAACTGGTTTCGCAGGTAGTAGTAAAGGCGTCCGCCCATGTCCTTTTTTCCGGCATTATTGGGGTGCTTCATGCGCGCCTCGACTACGTGGATGCCGAAGGAGGTACGGGCCAAGCGCTTGGTGTACTCAACGTCGTCAAACCAAATGAAGAAGTCTGCATAGGGAAGGGGCATGGCCGCCGAAAGCTTGAGATCGACAAGGGCCCCTACAAACGTGGTGTGCGTCAGCGCAATGCCCCCCAGCTTCCGGGCGACAAGCTGCGCATTGGCGTCCGTCGACACTGCTGGGAGGTTCCCTTGGACAACCGCTCCGGTCTCGTCTTCAACAAGCGGCGCGGCAAATCCCGGCCGCGGTTCGCTCTCCATCGCAGCAACGAGGGGCCCCAATGCATCCCTTCTGGGCTCGGCGTCGTCGTCCATCAACCAGGCGAGACTGTGCCCATGCTTCAAGGCAAGCTCAAGACCCCAAGCGAATCCGCCGGCCCCACCCAGATTCGCCCCGGTTTCAAAGAGTGTGATGCCTGGATGGTTTTGCCGTACGTAATCGGCACTGCCGTCAGTGGAGCCATTTTCGACCACGATGATCTCATCCAGTGGCCGAGTTTGCTCCTCCAATGCCGTGAGGCACTTCTTCAGATAATCCAGTCTATTGAAGGACACAACTACGGCTGCTACGGACATGGACCATCCTGACTTTGCGGTGCGAGTTACCAATACAGCTTAGTGGACCGGCGTGGGCTTGCGGAGCGGCAGTGCCATCGCTGCTCTAAGCTGGAGACTTTGGCGCTTAACCCGCGCCTGGGATCGAAAGGTTGGTCTAAGCGTCATGAAGGCAATCATGGCCGCCCTGTTTCGCATGGGTACCTTCGCTCTCACCGTTGGAGCAGGAACTGTCGTTGGACTTCTCGCGATTCCAATCATCACGAGAGTGGTGGGTGCCGATGCGTGGGCGGTGCAGGTTCTCGTGCAATCGCTCGCAACCCTGTTTGGTGTAGTCGTTGCTTTCGGCTGGGGAACAATAGGTCCGGGTCTTGTAGCCTCCCATGACCGCAGGGACCGGCCGCAGCTTTTTTTGGACTCCCTAATCACCCGCACGTACCTGCTGCTCGTGGCTGCTCCTGTCATGATGATCGTCTTGGCAGTGCTGCGGCCCCGGGAAGCTGTGTTTGTTTCTATCGCTTCAGCCGCCTACCTCATGCCATTCGTCGGGGCTTCCTGGTACTTTGTCGGCGAGGGCAAGCCCATGAGACTGTTCCTCTTTGATGCCCTCCCCCAGTTGCTCGGCACGGTGGCAGGCGTGGGCGTTCTGGTGATGACCGGGGATTTCACGTTACTGGTCATCACGCAACTGGTCTTCAACATTTGTGCCGTTGTGATTAGTTCCCGCGTGATACTTCGGGACGGTAGCGGCCAACTGGCGCCCAACTTTTCTTTGCGGAACTCTCTCCGGCAAATGGCGCAGCAGCGGCATGGGGTCATCACGGCAGCCACTGGAAGCTTTTACGTCAACTTGCCCATGGTGGCGGTGAATATGATCATTCCCGCGCAATTGGCGAGCTACGCCATCGCCGACCGTCTCTTCCGCTTCTCGGTCACCGCGTTCTCCCCCATTCTGCAATTCGTTCAAGGCTGGATCCCCGAGGGGGGTGCTGGCTCCACTGCCCATAGGATCAGGAGGGCAGCACAATTTGCCCCGCTACTGGGGATTGTCGGGGGTTCAGTTCTCGCGGCGGCGGGACCTTGGGCGGCCCAACTCCTTGTCCCTGGACCGACCAATTTCGGTTATAACCTGAGTATTCCCGTTGGTACTAGTTTTGCTGCAGTTGCCGTGTCACAAGTCATTGGGCTTGCATGCCTGGTACCCATTGGCAAGGCCAGGGAGTTGGCGAGGTCCACTTTGGTCGGGGCTGTCCTTGGTACCCCCTTGATCCTGTTGGGAGCAGCATATTTTGGTGTGGCCGGGGTGATTTGGGGTATGGCGATTTCGGAAGTGGCGGTCGCCGCTTTCCAGGTGTACGTGCTCCGGCGTTATCTTCGTACATAAGGTAACCGGCAGCCCACATGTGATGTGCGAGGGCCCACGACGTCGCAGACCACTAAGTTTTATTCCACTGCAAGCATTAGGGAGCAGGGCACAGGTCAAGCCTGTACAGCTTCGCTTCACCCTGTGAGTCCTCCAGCGTGGCCAAACCTGCAGCTATGAGGGCGTCCAGCCCTTTGTAGCCACTGTCCCGGCCGTGTACTTCACGGTGCCCGAAGTCGAGGATGTACTCGATCTTCAGGCTGTCTACTGTGGGGCACACGGCGGGATCGTCCTTGGAAGGAACAGGCCCGTTGAGTAGCGGCGCCGCGCCTTGCGGAACAGCACTGAGGATGTGCAGCTGGACGAGCTTCCGGTCAGCGAAGGCGTAGGCGAGCGAGCTGCCGTTCCAGGGATTCCCGACCATAAGGGCATCCTTGGGTACTTCTCCGGGCAGGCGTTTGATGAGCGCCAGCTCATCAGTGGAGACCAGCGGCGAATCCTCCGACAACCGATAGGATCCCGCCATCGAAGCTTGCGCCTGGCTGACGTTGCCGCGTTGAGTGGCCGCTGCCAATGCCACAATCATGACGATTCCAGCAGCGGTGAAGAGAACCGCGGGACGCAGCCTGTTCCTCGTGGTTGCCCCCTCGAAGGTTCGGCCAGGCCGCCTTTTGTTCAGGTAGCCGGCAGCCAGCGCCAGGGCTGAGGACAACCAGCACCAGACCTCGACGGCGCCCCTGCAGGCCAGCGGGATTGTCACCAATGGCAGGAGTGCGGCCAGGCGGGGCGGATCGTTGTACCAGATACCAGTGAGAGACAGCCGGAAGTCATCCGCAGGAAAGGAACTGACGACGACGAAGAGAGCTGCCGCGACCAGGTAAGTTCCCAGCAGCCATACCTTGCGGCCGGAACGGATGGTCGCATAGATGCCAAGGAGCGTCAGCGCCATGACGGCCCAAGCAACGGGGCGTCCGATCGCCGAACTGGCAATCAGTTCCCCGATGGCCTGGCCCGTCGTCTCCACCGGTGGCCAGAAAGCAGCCTCCGCCGGGGGACGCACGACGTCCCACAGAAGGCGGATCAGTACGACGGCGGCAACGAAAGCCAGTACCAGGGCAGCCGAAGCGGCCACTCGTCCCTTGCCCCTCCGGGACCTAAGGGTTTTAGCGAAAACGCGGACATAGACATAGAAGGCGGGAGGCAACATCAAAGCAAGCCAGGCCATGGCGGCACTGGGGTGGGCGAGGGCCATACCGGGTAGAACAGCGAGCAACAGCAGCAGGCTCATGATCCTGGACCCGTGCGAAACGGCGGACAGGCCAAGCGCATCCACTCCCAGGGCCAATACCAGGGGCAGCAGGGCCAGCGCCAGGAAATTCGGGTAGAGGACTCCGAAATCCAGCAGGGAGATGGGGAACGCGCCAAAGGCGGCAGACAGCACGCCTGCCGTGATGCTGACCGCGGGACGGCGTCCCCAGATAGTCTGCGCGAGATATATACATCCGAGCGGCCACACCAGGGCGGCGACGACTATGTTGACGGCGTTCACTGACGAGGTTATTTCCCCACCGCCGGCACTCACGAGCAGGGACACGACGTCGTGCCAGGCGGCAGGATACGACCCCGCACCTGTCATGGCGTTGAGGGTAAGGGACGAACCGGACCCGGTGTCGAGAATGTACCGTACCGCGTTCAAGTGGAAGACGTTATCGAAGGTCTGCGAGAACGACTCAGGCGAGCCAATGGCGTTCAGGAGCCTGCGCCCTATCAGGAATGCTGCCACGGCCGCTGCCGCTAAAGATGCAACGATCCAATAGCGCGGCCTGTCCTCACCAGCCAATTCAACCGGTTTGGCTCTCTTTCGAAGCAAAACGGAAGCGCCAAAGGCTACTACTGCCATTCCAATGGTTACCGCCACCACCGGCAACACCGACCACGAGACTCCGAGGAAGGGTGCGGCGATGGCCGCCACACCGATGACCGAGACGCTTACGCCCGGAGCTGCCGCGACCGCCCGGGGTGCGCCAAGCCGCGCAGCGAAGCCAACGGCAAGTCCCGGAATGAACAGCAGAACCACTGCGAGGAGAAACTGCGGTACTGCGTCAAACCAGGACAAGAATCCTCCGAAAAGTTGTCGGCACGCCAGCCGAAGCGGCACCTCGTACCGCTGATGGTCAATCAAAAAGTGAGCGCAGCCGTTGACCTGCTGCAGATGACGCCCGTCAGGCCCTCAAAATCGAGACGGCCTCCTGGATGGGTCCATCGAATTTCACGTTACCGTGCTCCATCAGGATTCCCCGGTCGCAGATGCGGGAAACGAGGTCCAAGTCGTGGCTCACCACAACGAGTGTCTTTCCCTCGTGCGCCAGTTCCTGGATCTTATCGATGCATTTGCGCTGGAAAGGCTCGTCACCGACCGCGAGAATCTCATCGATCAGGAAGACTTCCGGGTCTGTATGCACGGCGACCGAAAAAGCCAGGCGCAGGTACATCCCGGAAGAGTAGAACTTGACCTCGGTATCAATGAACTGGCCGATCTCGGAAAACTCGACAATAGCGTCGAACCTCTCCTTAATTTGCTGCTCAGTCATTCCCAGGATGGCACCGTTGAGGAACACGTTGTCCCGCCCGGAGAGGTCGGGGTGGAAGCCGGCACCTACTTCGATAAGTCCGGCAACCCGGCCCCTCGTCTTTACCATTCCGGTGTCGGGAAGCATGACTCCCGAAATGTGCTTCAGCAAAGTGGACTTGCCCGAACCGTTCAGGCCCAGGAGCGCCACGGTCTCCCCTGCCTCGACGTCAAGAGATACGTTCTTCAGGGCGTGGAACTTCTCGGAAAGATCTCCCTTGCGCCCCTTTATGAGCCAAACGACGGCTTCCTTGATGGACCGTGTGTGGCGCAGGACAAACTGCTTGCTGATATCCGAAACTTCAATTGCCTTGACCACTTATAGCTCCTGCGCGAAACGGCCCTCAAGGCGCCGGAAGGTGAATTGGCCCAAGAGGAGGATGGCCACCGCCACGCCCAGCCCAACAAACAGCCAAAGACTGAAAAGATTCGGGGGCATGGCCACGGATCCGTCCGTTGTGGGGAACCAGAACGCATAATGAAAAAGCTCCACCCCAATAGTGATCGGGTTTGCTTGGTAGACGGCGAACCACCCCGCACCAAGCTTGTCGTGGACCATGGACCACGCATACATCACAGGGGAAGCCCAGGTGGCAACCATCAGGAGCATATCCACCAGGTTTTCCGAATCCCGGAAATAGACGTTGGCAGCCCCGAACAAGAGACCTAGTCCCGTGGCAAGCAGAGCCACGATAACGAAACCCGCAACCGCAGCCAGCAGTTGAATGAGGTTGGGATGCCAGCCGGCCAGGACACACCCGATGACCAGCACCACCAGCTGCGGGAAGAAGTGCACAGCCGAGACCCAGACGGAAGCAACGGGAAAGAGCTCGCGCGGAAGGTAGATCTTCTTGATGAGGTTTCCGTTATTGACTATCGACCGCGCGGCGTTGCCCAAAGCCTCGGTAAAGAAGTTAATCAGGACAATGCCGGAGAACAGGTAGACCGCGTAGTTTGAGAGCCCTTCCGGGTTCCGTGCACTCCGCTCAAGGCCGAGGAAAACCCCCAAGGCCACGTAGAAGACAATGAACTGCACCCCGGGCTTCACGTACGACCACAACAGGCCCAGCACGGAGCCCCGGTAACGCACCTTGAGTTCCTTGCGGACCAGCAGCTTGAGCAGGAAGCCGGACTGCCTGATGTCCCGCAACCCACCGCCCAGCCCGGGAGTGGTCAGCTCACCGGATGCGATTGCGCTCACTTGATCTCGTTCTGGGTGTGTTGCTCGAACGTCTTCCTCCAGGACTCCATGGAGGTCAGCTCCGAAACGGCGGACTTGTACTTCTTACTGAGAGCAGGCCACTCCTTCAGCAGGGCAGAGTGGAGCTTGGCGCTTTCGGCCAGCATCTTCCGCAGCCGCTGGGGATCACGTCGGTACCAGGAGGCCCCTGTGCCCTCGGCATTGGACACCACGGCACTGTCATACTGTGCCATCCGCCACCACCGGTTGTCCTGGTGCGCAATTGTCGTCTGTGGGCGCTCGGCGCTGGTGCCCTTGACCGGGCTCGCCAGTTGCCGGACGACAGTCTTTGCGGCCCAGGGAAGGAGCGTCAGCTTCCCGGGCTGGGAGGGGCCGTGGCCGCGGCGTGGCGGCTTATCCATCTTTGGCGCAGGGAAGTCCTCCGGGTCTGGCCGGAAAACCGCGTCAGAGTGTGCAGACATCATGTCGCGGATCTGCGGCAGCTTGGCGGACAGCAGTCCTGGCAGGGTATCCGGGCCCTTCAGCACATCTTCCAACGCCCACTGCCGGCCCTGCGCTGTGGCGTACTGCATGGAGACGAGGTGCTTGACGTCGGCGTACTGCGACTCCTTGATGACCCTGCCGCCGAACTCGTAGGGGCTGTGAAGGAGCGCGGCCACTACCCTGTTGCGGGCGTGGAAGTAGGCCTGCCAGCCGACAAGGTCGTCCTTGTCGATCCACGAGACATGCCAGACAGCTGAGCCGGGCAAGGACACCGTCGGGTAGCCGGCGGCCTTGGCCCGCAACCCGTACTCGGAATCGTCCCACTTGATGAACAGTGGGAGTGACAATCCGATATCGCGGATGACCTGCGTGGGGATGAGGCACATCCACCAGCCGTTGTAGTCGACGTCGCAACGCCGGTGCAGCCAGGGGGTCTGTCGAAGGTTGGACGACAGGAAGTCGTGGCCCAGGATCATGTCCTCGCTGGGGAGCGACGGCTGGAACCTGTAGGGATTGACCACCTCGCCGAAGGTATGCAGCACAGTGCGGTTGTAGAGGTCGAACATGTGCCCGCCGACAAGAGTCGGGGTCTTGCACCGATCCGCGAAAGTCAGCAGGCGGATGATGCTTTCCGGTTCGACAACCACGTCATCGTCCATCAAGAGGGCGTAGTCGCTGCCGTTCTCTACAGCTTCAAACATGCCGCGGGCGAACCCGCCCGAGCCGCCCAGGTTGGACTGGTTGATGATGCGAAGCTTGCCGTTCAGGGACCGCTTGACTTCGTCGAAGCCCTCTGCGTCGGCAAGCTTCTGCGTCCCCTGGTCCACAATCAGGATTTCCTGCACGTGGGCAAGTGCTTCTTCGCTTTCCGCAAGGAGGCGCAGGTTGTTCAGGCAGAAATCCGTCTTGTTCAGCGTGGTGATTTGGAGCGTGACGGACCCCGGCGTTGTTTCGACCGCTGCTCCTTGCCACTCGGCGTCGAGCATGATCAACGGCTCTGTACCGGCAAGCAGGTCAAACCAGTACCATCCGCCATCACCGAAAGGTGCGAGCGAAAGCTCAAAGGTGCTTTCCGCTGTGCCTTCAACCCTTCGAGTGTCCACCCGCTGCAGGGACCCGCGCGCATTCGACTTGTACACGATGACGGAGCCGGTCCCTTGGGTTCGGACCTGCAGCCTGACCTTGTCCACGGTGGTCCACCGCCGCCAATAGCTGGCCGGGAATGCATTGAAGTAGGAACCGAAGGACACCCGCTCGCCTGAGCGGACAGACGTTGAGTGGCGTGAAAGGAAGTCTTCCACGTGGGCTTCCTTGGTGGGGCTGCTGATGGTCCGGGCCTTGCTGGCCTTCCCCTCACGGTCCCCGGCAGTAGGCAGTTGGATACCGGTAGCGGTGCCCATGTCCATGTACAGGGGAACCGTGTCCATCTGGCTTGCACTGGGCAGGATCACGCGTTGAAGCGTCTGCCACGCCTGCGGGCTTCCCGTCCGGTCAGTCTTCACGGACTTCTTCGTCTTGTTGTCGGTAGGGACGCTCATGCGTCGACTCCCCCGCTTTCAAGCTGTACGCCGCTTTCGAAGTGCGGCCTGATCTTGTTATCGAACATGCTCAATGCGGCTCCGATGGCCATGTGCATGTCCAGGTACTTGTAGGTGCCCAGCCGGCCACCGAACAGAACATCCTTCTCTGCCGCCGCCAGGTCGCGGTACTTGAGCAGGCGCTCCCTGTCCGCGGAGGTGTTGACCGGGTAGTAGGGCTCGTCGCCCTTCTCTGCGAAACGGGAGAACTCACGCATGATGACCGTCTTTTCGGTCTGGTAGTCGCGCTCCGGGTGGAAGTGGCGGGGTTCGATGATGCGGGTGTAGGGAACATCGGCGTCGTTGTAGTTCACAACGGACGTGCCCTGGAAGTCACCCATCTCCAGGACTTCTTCCTCGAAGTCGATGGTGCGCCAGGACAAGTCGCCCTCGGCGTAGTCGAAGTACCGGTCAACCGGGCCGGTGTAGACGACGGGGATGTTGCCCACAACCTTGTTCTTGCTGTACTCGTGGGATTCGTCGAAGAAGTCCGTGTTGAGCCGCACCTCGATGTTGGGGTGCTCCGCCATCTTTTCGATCCATGCGGTATAACCGTTGGTCGGCAGGCCCTCGTACTTGTCGTTGAAGTACCGGTTGTCGTAGTTGTAGCGGACGGGCAACCGGGAGATGATGCCCGCCGGAAGGTCTTTGGGGTCCGTCTGCCACTGCTTGCCGGTGTAGTGCTTGATGAACGCTTCGTACAACGGGCGGCCAATGAGCTGGATGCCCTTGTCGTTCAGGTTTTGCGGGTCCGTTCCGGCCAGTTCGCCGGCCTGTTCCTTGATAAGGTCCCTGGCCTGGCCGGGGGTGAGGTTGGCCCGGAAGAACTGGTTGATTGTGGCCAGGTTGATCGGCAGTGAGTAGACCTCGCCCTTGTGGACGCCATAGACCTTATGGACGTAGTCCGTGAAGGTGGTGAACCTGTTCACGTACTCCCACACCCGCTCGTTGGAGGTGTGGAAAAGGTGGGCGCCATACCGGTGGATTTCAATCCCGGTCTGCTCTTCCTTTTCGCTGTACGCGTTTCCGCCGATGTGATGGCGACGGTCGATGACGACGACCTTCAGGCCGAGCTCAGTGGCGGCCTGTTCTGCGATTGTCAGGCCAAAAAAGCCGGACCCTACGATGACGAGGTCAGCGGTCACAAAATCTCCTGGTTCGAATGCGGGCAGCGCAATGGTGCGCATTGTCTGCTGCTCTAGCCTACCCGAGGGACTGCACGGGCCGTCGAATCAGCCCGCTGGCTGTGAGCCGGCACACAGGCCGCCGTCAGGCAAGGCGCAGTGTCCCGCCGTCTTCAATGTAGGCCTCCCCCGTACCGGGGCAGATCCACTGCCCGCCCTCCTGCCGGAGTGGCTGGCCGGCCCTCCCCACCCAACCAATACGACGCGCGGGTACCCCGGCAACGAGCGCAAAGTCCGGCACGTCCCTGGTGACGACGGCGCCCGCCGCCACCGTGGCCCACGCGCCGATGGTCAGGGGTGCTATGCAGACTGCCCGCGCCCCGATGGCAGCCCCCTGCCGGATGGTGACACCCACTTTGTCCCAGTCGTCCTCCGTTTTAAGGACGCCCTGCGGTGTGACAGCCCGGGGAAAGACATCGTTGGTCAGCACCGCTGCCGGACCAATGAAGACACCTGCTTCCAGGACCGCGGGCTCGTACACCAGCGCGTAGTTCTGGACCTTGCAGTTCTCCCCCAGTACCACCCCAGGCCCTATGTAGGCGCCGCGGCCGATGACGCAGTTCTCCCCCAGGCGGGCTGCCTCCCTGATCTGTGCGAGATGCCACACCTTGGTGCCTGCCCCGATGTGGGCTCCGGTCGCAACGTCCGCGCTGTCAGCGATCGTGGTCAAGGGGGACTCCTTCGCAACTCACGGACGCATTGGCCAGGTCCAGGATGTAGTGATCCTAACCGCGCTGCCAGGCTCCGGGGACACCAGAAACCACACGTTTATCCACATAGAGCCTGAAGTGCCTGCCCGGGCCTGCCCGCCGTGGTTAGCGTGTGGGTTACAACATGAAGGATCCCAACCATGACATTCAACTGCACGCTGGTTGGCGGCCCGGGATCACCGAAGGTCGAGCCACCTGTGGAATTATCCATCGATGCCCCGTTTGGCACGTCCGGCTCCGTGATTCACCAGCAGTTGGTACGAAAGTTCGGCGCAGGCGCTGTCACCGTGGACGGGGAAGATTTATGCTGCCTGGTGCTGGGTGTTCCTCCGTTGGTGGAGGCGGCCATCCTTGTCGATGCCGGCACCGCTCCTTTGAGGCGGCGGCCTGAACGTCCGCCGGTGGGCGGTCCTGTGGCTCCGCTGGCCCTCACTGTTGACAGCGGCGCGGCAGCGGGAACGATTGTCCGGCTCCAACGTGGCAGCTACAGCATTGGCCGCAGCGGCACGAGGATTGTCATTCCGGATCCGGAGCTTTCCCGCGAACACGCCCGCGTCGTGGTTACGGAGACGGACATCATGTTGGTTGACCTGGATAGCGCCAACGGGACATACGTCAACGGGGAGCGGATCCGCAGCACGGTCATCTCCACGGACTCCAGCATCAGGTGCGGGCAGTCCAACCTGTCACTGGTTTTTGCAGAACTGCCGGTTCAGATCCTGGCAGATGCTGGAAAGTCGGTGGCGGACCCGATCGTGGTGGCCGGCCGGGCCGAGGCCGGAAACCGTCTCGTACTCCTTGTCACCGCTGTTCTGCCACTTGCAATCGGGGTGCTGCTCGCCTCGTTCACCGGCATGTGGATGTTCCTCGCCTTTTCCCTGGCTTCCGCGTTCCCGGTCCTGGTTACCGCCCTCAGCGGAAGGCGGCAGAAGCGGGATTTGTCCGCCGCTGTGGATGCCGCTGTCGAGGAAGACAGAAAACGCCGACGGCGGTGCGCCCCTCCCCTGTCGCTCGTAGCAATGGCCGCGGAATCAGCCAAGGAGATGCCCTATGACGATACGGGCGCCGATGGCATCTGGCTGCGGGTGGGCCAGGCAGAACAGGCGCCGAACATCAGAGTCGAACCGCTTGGCGCTGCCCAAGTGGTTCCATCCTCCGGAATTGCGCCTGTGCTGCTCGACCCGGCCCGCCCGCTCACCACGGTGGGCGGACCGCGCTTTGCCACCGACGGGGCCATCCGCTCCTTCCTCATGCAACTGGCGGGGTACCCGCGCGGGGGCACCACCCAGGTCGTCGTCCACGGGACGCCGGGAACCCTGCCACTCGCTGCCCGCTACCTTTCCAGGGTGACGCTCACGGCAACAGCCGGTGCCGGACTCGGAGTCGTGAACAGCAGCCATCCACCAGGCTGCGAGCGCGGGGTCCTGTTGATTAGGGGGGAATCCTCCACGCTCGAGGCTGAACACCGGATCCGCGAAGCAGCACTCCGGCACGGGTGGCAGGTTCTGCATTTCCTTCCGGACGAAGGGGAACGGCCCGCACCCGATGTCCTTCTATCCGAACGACACTCGGTGGCACTGTTAGACCTCGGCGAGACGGTCTTCGTCCCCGACCTGGCACCCGAAGGCGTGTTCACCCGTTTTTGCCGGCGCCTGGCAGGCGAACATTCCGGGGACGGGGAAGCGGGCAGTGTTGTTCCGGCTGCCTGCAGCCTCGGCCAGGTCCTGTCCCTCACCCCTGAGGCCACAGCTGACCGCTGGGACTCCAGTGCACAGGATGACGGGCTGGCCGCACCGCTGGGACGGAGCGCAGCCGGAACGAAGTACATCGACCTCCATGCCGACGGACCCCACCTTCTGGTCGCAGGCACCACCGGCTCGGGAAAGTCGGAATTGCTCCGCAGCCTCACACTTGCCCTCGCCCTGAGCCATCCGCCGGAGCGGGTCAACTTCTTTTTCATCGATTTCAAGGGCGGTTCAGGGCTGGCCCCGTTGGCCAGCCTCGTGCACTGTGTCGGGTTGCAGACAGACCTTTCCAATGGCGAAATGGTCCGGACACTGACTTCACTCCGCGCCGAAGTGCGGCTTCGGGAGAGCTGCCTTTCAGCCGCCCGCGTCCCGGATATCTCCGCATACCGCTCCACGGCTGCGGCCCGGGACTTTGTCCTTCCCCATCTGGTCATCGTCATCGACGAGTTCCGGATGCTGGTTGACGACGCCCCGGAAGCACTGCGTGAACTGCTGCGGATTGCAGCTATCGGGCGATCGCTCGGCATCCACTTGGTGATGGCAACGCAGCGACCGCAGGGCGCCCTGACGGCAGACATCCGCGCCAACGTCACCTCCAGCATTGCCCTTCGCGTGCAGTCAGCTATGGAGTCGTTGGATATCGTCAACTCAAAGGCCGCCGCGGCCATCAGTGTCGACTCGCCAGGCCGCGCCTTCCTGGCCCGTGGAGCGGAGGCAGCAGAGGAGTTCCAGGCAGCCTCCCTCGCCCCACCTTCCGGGGTCAGCCGTTCCGCCGCAATTGAAGTCCACCGGACAACTGATTACCTCACCGCACACGGCGACGAACCCGGCCACGGGCCAGCCGCTGCGCCAACCCCCGCGCGGGCAGTGGAACCGCTGACAGCCATGGTGCGGAACCTGTGCGCCGCGCAGGAAAAAGCACTGCCACGGAGGCCTGTAGCTCCGCCTCTGCCGGAGCAACTGGAAGAACCTGCTCCGTGTGGCCCCGCCTGGAGCCCGGCAACCGCCACCCCCAGCCGGGGGGAACCCCTGGCCCAAGCCGGCCACGTACAGCTGGGCTTGATGGATCTACCGGAAAAGCAAAAGGTAGAGGCCCTGGTGTGGAGCCCCGCCCGCCACGGTCACGCTGCATTCGTCGGCGGTGCCGCTTCCGGCGCCGGAGAAGGCCTGGAACTGGCCGTCCACAAACTGATGACCCGTCCTGCTGAAACCCACTTTTACCTGTTGGACGCCACAGGAGGCTTCTTGCCGCTGGCCCGGGCAGCCAGGACGGGCGCTCATGCCGGACTGCACGAGCTGCGGCGTGGAGTACGGATCCTGGAGCGGCTGGCGCGGGAACTTGGGCAGCGGCTGAGTAATCCAGCCGGCAGCCGGACACCTCTCGTCCTCGTCATCTCCGGTTGGGGGTCCTGGGTTTCGGCCTTCCGGTCGGGGCCGTTGGCCTGGGCTGAGGACCTGGTCCACGACCTCGTTCGTGACGGCGCCACAGCAGGAATCACGCTGCTGCTCTCGGGCGAGCGCGAGCTGGTAACGGCCAGGTTTTTCGGCGCCCTTCCCAACCGCTTCTACTTTCCGGCCGGTTCCACGGAGGAAAGCCGGGGCATGTGGCCGCGGCTGCCCTCGGCCCCGGCCGTCCAGGGGCGGGCGGCAGTCTTTGGCCCTGCCTCCGGCGGCGACCCCGCAGTGTGCCAGTTCTACCGCACCGCTGTCCCGGACATCGCGGGCAACCCCAATTACCTGCCTGCGGGCCCGCCTCCATTTCGCGTGGCACCCCTCCCGGTGACAATCACGGTCAGTCAGGTTGCAGCAATGGCAGAGCCAACGCGAGTTGGCCCTGTCCCCGAACACCCGTCACCAGGACGGGACGGGATGGACGGAGGGCCCCATTCCGGATTGTCAGCAACGGCGCCCCCGGGAAGGGACCGACGCCAGCGCGAGATCCTCCTCGGGGTATCGGGGGACGAAGTTGCCCCACTGTCCTTTCGCCTGCCCGGCGGCGGCGTCATGGCGGTCCTTGGCAGCCCCGGAAGCGGCAAGACCAATACCTTGCACGCACTGGAGGCGCTCAACCCGGAACAGTCCTGGTGCACCTGTCCTGAACCGTCGGACCCGGCTGGAAGTTTTTGGTCCCAGCTGCTGGTGCAGGCCGAAGCAGGACAGGTGCCCCGCGGGTCAATTCTCCTTGTTGATGATGTCGATCTGCTCGCACCACCCGCAATAAGGGACTTAAGCCAGTTGACTGCCCTTGGCTACCCTGCCGTGGTCACCGCCGCTTTCAGCCCGGCGCTCCCCCAGCGCATTCCGCTGATCATGAGCTCCAGGGCATCGGGCATTGGACTGCTGCTCTGTCCGCGCTCAGCAGCTGACGGTGACCTGTTCGGAAGCCGGTTCGAAATCGAGCCGAATCCCCCGGCCGGCCGCGGCGTGCTGATCTCCGGCGGCCGGTCCTGCTCCCTTCAGGTGGCCAGGGCGGAGCATGGGAGCGAGCTTCACCGTCCCACAAACATGTAGGCCCCGGATTGGGAACACCCCGGCTGCAAGGTCAGAGAGTGGGCGGCGCGGTCCCTGTGCGTGAGGCATGGTTTATCACCCTGTTGGAGAACAGGAGAACGATGGCTGCGACCGCCGGAACCACCATTGCGATCCCGACGAGGACCAGGCCGCTCGTCATGGCCGGCACGCCAATGGTCAGTACGAACAGTTGGGCCACCAGGGCGGCCGCCCTGGTCCACCGGAAGCCCCGGTAGAGAGAGACGGCAACGGCGTAAAGCCAGGCGGAAAAGGCCAGCAGGAGGCCCAGGGTGAAGACCGCGCCCCAGAAGGACAGGACGGGGCTCCCGGACAGCAACTCGTAGGCATACCACCCCGCCGCCACCAGGAGCGCGGAAGCCTCGGCAGCAGCCACGAGCGCGACCACTTTGGCCCCACCGGGCACCGTCGACGGTCGGCCCACTGGGCGACCGGCGTCCCCGCTGGAGTCATCGGGAGAAGATGGGGTACCTGCTGGGTTCACCGGGGGTCTTGACACAATGGCACCCTACCGGACATAGTCGGACACTGGTGAAGGCGCAGGCCGACACTGTGATGCATCGCTCAGGTTTCGTGGGATTTCGGGCGTTATTACCCCTTGTTTACACAGCGTTAACATGACAGGCTTGATGCAGATGACCAAGGGGGCCCAGAGGGCCCTTTTCCTTTGTAGCCACTAGTGAATAATTTCACAAAGGCACTTCCCAGAAATGGAGCAACTGATCAGCATGGATTGGCGTAATCGCGCAGCGTGCCTCGACAAGGACCCGGAACTGTTCTTCCCCGTTGGGAATACAGGGCCGGCCCTCCTGCAGATCGAGGAAGCCAAGAGCGTCTGCCGGCGGTGCCCCGTCGTGGACACATGCCTGCAGTGGGCGCTGGAATCCGGCCAGGATGCCGGTGTGTGGGGCGGCATGAGCGAAGACGAGCGCCGCGCCCTGAAACGGCGCGCTGCCCGTGCCCGCCGCGCCTCCTAGTAAGGCTTCAAACGGCAAGGCAAAAGCGCAGAGCAACTAAAACAGGGGCCCCGGGATTATCCAGATGGATTGTCCCGGGGCCTCTGTCTGTTCTCCTGCTGGCGTTGGCCTCACTTCCGGCATGCGCCGGCAGGGAGGGGAGGCCGCGCCTTACTTGCCGGCCAGGCTCAGCCGGATCTTGACTTCGGTGCCGCCGCCCTCGCGGCGCTGCCACGTGATGGTGCCGCCCAGTTCACTGGTGACCAAGGTCCGCACGATCTGCAGGCCCAGTCCCTCAACGTGCGGGGTTTCGGGAAGTCCCACGCCGTCGTCGGCAATGGTGACCGTCAACTCCTCACCGTCTTCACCTTCGGACCGGTCGGCAACAAGCCATACTGTTCCCGCCCTGCCCTCAAGTCCGTGCTCTACGGCGTTGGTCACCAGTTCGTTGATGACCAGGGCAAGAGGGGTTGCGAGATCGCTGGGGAGTTCGCCAAACGTGCCCTCCCGCTCGGTCCGGACCTGCTGGGAGGGGGACGCCACCTCCGCGGACAGCCGGAACTGGCGCCCGATCAGCTCGTCGAAATCGACGCTTTGGGTGAGGCCCTGCGACAAGGTTTCGTGAACCAGCGCAATGGTGGCAACACGTCGCATTGCCTGTTCCAAGCCCTGCTTTGCCTCGTCGCTCCTCATGCGGCGGGACTGCATCCGCAGGAGCGCAGCAACGGTCTGAAGATTGTTCTTGACCCGGTGGTGGATCTCCCGGATGGTGGCGTCCTTAGTTACCAGCTCCATCTCACGACGGCGCAATTCGGAGACGTCGCGGCAGAGCACCAGCGCGCCAAACCGCTGCTGCTCATCACGGAGCGGAATGGCCCGCAGGGACAGGCTCACCCCCCGGGACTCAATTTCGCTGCGCCACGGCATGCGGCCGGTCACCACCAGCGGCAGGGTTTCATCAACCATCCGGCGGTCTTTCAGCAGGCCGGCCGTCACCTCAGCGAGCGAACGGCCCTCCAGGGACTCGCCGTCACCCAACCGCCGGAAGGCCGACACGCCATTGGGGCTGGCATACTGCACCACGCCGTCGGCATCCAGCCTGATCAGCCCGTCCCCCACACGGGGGGCGCCCCGGCGGGACCCGGTGGGTGAGGCAAAGTCCGGCCACAACCCCAGGGTTCCCATCCGCAGGAGGTCGTACGCGCACTGGCGGTACGTCAGTTCCAGCCGGGACGGCATCCGGGAGCTGGACAAGTCCATGTGCGTGGTGACCACCGCAAGGGTCCTGCCATTGCGGACCATGGGAACGGCCTCCACCCGCAGGGCCATCTCGCTGTTCCAGTTCGTCTCGCTGGAACGCTCGATGGTCCTGCTGTTCCACGCCCTGTCCACAAGTGGCTGCAGATCGGACCTGATGCCTTCGCCCACAAAGTCGCTGTGGAACGCCGTGTGGGTGGTGGAGGGCCGCACGTGCGCCAGCGCAATGTAGCCAAGCTCCGGGTGGGGGAACCACAGCGCCAGGTCGGCGAACGCCAGGTCCGCCACCATCTGCCAGTCCCCCACCAGGAGGTGCAGCCATTCGGCATCGCCCGGCCCGAAATCAGCGTGTTCCCTGATGGGGTCCGTAAAGATTGCCACTGCACCTCCATTTGCGACGCCGGCTTGCTAGCGTCGGACGATTGACCTCAAGAGCCTCAATGCTACCGACAGTGAGGCCATGTCGTCGGCCTCCAGGGCGTTCACCTCATCGAACATGCTCTTGGCCCGGCCCAGCTGCTCGGCATTCTGGGCCTCCCAGTCCTTGAGCCGCGCGTCGGGTGACTCGGCGGCGGACGTGGCGTCCAGCACCGCCGTCGTCATATCCGACACTGTCGAGTAGAGGTCATCGCGCAAGGCGGCGCGGGCCAGCGCCTGCCACCGGTCCTGCCGGGGCAGGCTGCTGATCCGTTCCAGCAGCGAGTCCGCATGGAAGCGGTTGAAGACCGTGTAGTAGACAGCCGCGATCTCCTCGACAGGGTCCTTGCGGGAGCGGCCGATCTTGGCGATGTCCAGCAGCACGAAGCTCTCGAACAGCTCGGCCCAGCGCAGGGCAAGGTCTTCGGGAAGCTGCCACTCACGGCCCTTGGCCAGCCACGCCGCCACCCGCTCGCGGTCATCGCCGCGCAGATAGTCGAGCAGCCGGGCCCGCATCGGATCCATCAGCGGCTTGAACTCGGACACCACCTCGGCGATGGGGCGCGAAACACTTTCCTGGCTGAGCAGCCACCGGACTGCCCGGTCCAGGAGCCGGCGGATGTCCAGGTGGACGGCGCTCCAATGCTCGGTGGGGAACGAAGCGGGCAGGCTGTTCAGTTCCGACACCATCGCGTCGAGTTCGTACACCTCACGCAGGGCCACGAAAGCCTTGGCCACCGCCACTTCGCTGGCCGACGTTTCCTCCATCACCCGGAAGGCGAAGGTGATGCCGCCCAGGTTGATCATGTCGTTCGCCACCACGGTGGCGATGATTTCG
This sequence comes from Arthrobacter sedimenti, assembly GCF_042652025.1. Classification (NCBI taxonomy): domain Bacteria; kingdom Bacillati; phylum Actinomycetota; class Actinomycetes; order Micrococcales; family Micrococcaceae; genus Arthrobacter; species Arthrobacter sedimenti. The sequence goes on from NZ_JBHSDQ010000001.1 coordinate 318,513, forward strand.
CGGCGCAGCGGATGGGTGTCCAGCTCGGCGTCGAAACGTTCGCGCAACTGGTGCGGGAAGTAGGAGCGCAGCGTCCCACGGAACCACGGATCGTCGGCGAGTTCACTGTCCCGCAGGGCCGACGCCAGCTCGATCTTGGCGTAGGCGGCCAGCACCGACAACTCCGGGGAGGTCAGCCCCTGGCCCTGCTGCAGCCGCTCCCGAAGGGTTTCCGTGGAAGGCAGCGCCTCCAGGTCACGGTTCAGGTCGGCGCTCTTCTCCAGCCAGTCCATGAGCCGTTCATAGCTGGGGCTCCACTCCGCCACCCGGGTGCGGTCGTTCAGGAGCAGGATGTTCTGGTCGATGTTGTCTTCCAGGACCAGGCGACCCACTTCGTCGGTCATCGAGGCCAGGAAGTCCGCGCGTTCATCGGCGGGCAGCCTGCCGGCAGCGACCATCCGGTCCACGAAGATCTTGATGTTGACCTCGTGGTCCGAGCAGTCCACGCCCGCGGAGTTGTCAATGGCGTCCGTGTTAAGGATGACACCCTGCAGGGCTGCCTCGATACGGCCGCGCTGCGTCATGCCCAGGTTTCCACCCTCGCCGACCACCTTGACGCGCAGGTCCCGGCCGTTGACGCGGATCGCGTCGTTGGCCTTGTCCCCCACAGAGGCGTTGGACTCTGAGCTTGCCTTGACGTAGGTCCCGATTCCGCCGTTGTACAGCAGGTCGGCCGGTGCCAGCAGGATGGCACGCAGGAGTTCCGGCGGGCTCAGTTCAGTGGTTTCCGCCGGCAGCCCAAGTGCGGTGCGCACCTGCGCGGATACCGGGATGGACTTGGCCTGGCGGGCAAAAATCCCGCCCCCTTCGCTGATCAGTGACTTGTCATAGTCGTCCCAGGAGGACCGGGGCAGCTCGAACAGCCGCTGCCGCTCCGCAAACGAGGATTCCTCATCCGGATTGGGATCCAGGAAGATGTGACGGTGGTCGAATGCGGCAAGCAGGCGGATGTGCCGGGACAGGAGCATCCCGTTACCGAAGACATCCCCGGACATGTCACCCACGCCCACCACGGTGAACGGTTCGGTCTGGGTATCAAGGTCCAGCTCGCTGAAGTGCCGCTTCACCGATTCCCAGGCGCCGCGCGCCGTGATGCCCATCGCTTTGTGGTCGTAGCCCACGGAACCGCCCGAGGCAAAGGCGTCGCCCAGCCAGAAGCCGTACTCCGCTGACAGGCCGTTGGCGATGTCGGAGAAAGTAGCCGTGCCCTTGTCGGCGGCAACTACAAGGTAGGAGTCGTCGTCGTCATGCCTGACAACGTTCGACGGCGGCACAAGCCGCTGGCCGTCACCTTCGGTCAGGAGGTTGTCGGTAAGGTCCAGCAGGCCCCGGATGAACGTCTTGTAGCTTTCGACGCCTTCCGCCATCCAGGCGGCACGGTCCGTGGACGGGTCCGGGAGTTGCTTGGCGAAGAAACCGCCCTTTGCGCCCGTGGGCACGATGACGGCGTTCTTGACTGTCTGCGCCTTGACCAGGCCCAGGATTTCGGTCCGGAAATCCTCCCGACGGTCGGACCAGCGGAGCCCGCCGCGCGCCACCTTGCCAAAGCGAAGGTGCACACCTTCCACCCGGGGAGCGTAAACCCAGATTTCAAACATTGGCCGCGGGAAAGGCAGCCCTTCGATCTGCGCCGGATCCAGCTTGAAGCTGAGGTGCGGCTTGTCCTGGTAAAAGTTGGTGCGGAGGGTCGCCTCGATCAGGTTGACGAAAGTCCGCAGCACGCGGTCGGCGTCGAGCGTTGCCACCTTCTCAATGGAGGCTGCGAGTTCCTGCCGCACGGACGCCTGGGCCTCTTCACGGCTGTCTTCCGCCAGCGCCGGGTCAAAGCGGGCCGCAAAGAGCGCGGTCAGGCCCCTGGTCACGTCAGGGTTGGCAAGGAGCGTGTCAGCCATGAAGCCGAAGGAACTGCTGTTGCCCATCTGCCGCATGTAGCGGGCGTACGCGCGCAGCACCGTGATTTGCCGCCAGTGCAGGCCTTCCCGCAGCACCAGGCGGTCAAAGCTGTCTGATTCCGCGGCGCCGGTGACGGCCGCGCCAAAGGACTCAGCCAGCAACTCTCCCGTGGACATCGGGTCCACTGCCCCCGGGTACTTAAGGCCCAGGTCGTACAGGAAGAAGTCCCGGTGGTCCGCCGTTTCGATTTCGAACGGGCGCTCATCCAGGACCTCAAGTCCGAGGTTGTGGAAGTACGGCAGGATCTGGCTCAGGCTCTTGGGCTCCAGCATGTAGAGCTTGACCCGGGCATCCTCCTCCAGCGTGGCACCGGCACCTTCGGGAAGGTACACATGCACGCCGGGCCGGTCCTGACGCTCGCCGGTGCTTCGCTCGGCCGCAGCCCCGTACTTCTCAAAACGCGCAATATCCTCCAGCGCGTCCTCTACTTCGTAGTCCACCCGGTAGCTGGCAGGAAACGCCTCGGCCCAGATGGCAGCAAGTTCCTTGGCCTCGGCTGCATCCCGGCCCTCGCGCAGGACTTCCGCGATGCCTTCGCTCCAAGACCGTGCGGCCCGGACCAGGCGCTTTTCCAGCTCATCGCTGTTGACATGGCTGACGTCGGCGTCCTTGGGCAGGCGGATGCGGAAGAAGAGCCGCGCGAGTGCCGATTCGGTCATCCGGGCTTCGTAGTCGATCGAGACTGCCTGGAACGTTTCCCTCAGTTCCTGCTCAATACGGAGCCTGACGTTGGTGGTGTAGCGGTCGCGGGGCAGGTAGACGACGGCAGACATGAAGCGGCCGTAGATGTCGGGCCTCAGGAACAGGCGGGTGCGCCGCCGTTCCTGCAGCTTTTGGATTCCCAGCGCGGTGGCGGCAAGGTCGGGGACTTCGATCTGGAACAGCTCGTCACGGGGATAGGTTTCCAGAATTCCCAGCAGGTCCTTGCCGGAGTGCGAGTCCGGCGGGAAGCCTGCGTTCTGCAGCACGGCGTCCACCTTTTCCCGGACGATGGGAATGTCGCGGACGGAGCCGGCGTAGGCGCTGGTGGCGAAGAGTCCGATGAAGCGCCGTTCGCCGTTGACGTTCCCAGCAGCGTCAAAGCTTTTGATGCCGATGTAGTCCAGGTAGGCGGAACGGTGAACGGTGGAACGCGAGTTGGCTTTGGTGATGACGAGCGCACGCTTTTCCCGTGCCTTCTTGCGGCCGGTATCGGTCAGGTGCTGGATGTGGGGGGAGTCTGCGGCGGCACGTAACAGCCCGAGCCCGCTGTCCTCGCGCAATTCGAGGACGTCTTCCCCGTCCACGTTGAGCAGGTCGTATTCTCGGTACCCGAGGAACGTGAAGTTCCCGTCGTCCAGCCACCGCAACAGGTCCTTCGCCTGCCGGAGCTCGGCAATTTGCGTAGAGTTGGCCACCCGGTCCAGGCTTTCGGCGATTTCCAGCGCCTTCTGGCGCATCCTGGGCCAGTCCTCCACGGCGGCCCGGACATCGTTCAGCACGCGGGTCAGGCCCTCGAGCAGCGACGTCTTCGTTTCGTCCGGGACGCGCTGGATTTCGACGGCGATCCACGATTCCATGTGGGAGGCGTTCTCCCCCTGCGCGATGAGGTGGGAAAGGTTGGGCATCGCAGCGGTGTCCCCGCTGGAAATCCCGAGGTGTGCGGGCACCCTGTTCACCTTGACCAGCTCACCGCTTTCCCGGTTGCGGGTAGCCACGAAAAGCGGGTGGACGACGAGTTTGATGGCCGCGTGCTGCCGGACAAGTTCGGCGTTTACCGAATCGACCAGAAATGGCATGTCGTCGGTGACGACAAAGATGACGCTGCTGTCTTCTTCATCGACAATCGAGATCCTGGCCTGTCCGGGTTGCCTCACGGAAGCCGCGCGGCGGTGCTCTTCAGCCCGGGCCTCCAGCACATCACGCGGGTAGCTCCGCGCATCCTCCTCAGCCAGGTGCTGGTAGTAGTCCCCCATGAAACCCTCAAGGCCTTCAATGGAGAGGGGCTGGTCCTCCACACTGGATCCAGACGACATCGACAACGCCTCCATCAGAGATATTCGCCGCACCTTTGCAGCTCTTATGGCGAGCCTAGTCCTTCGCCCTTCGCCGTGGTGTGGAAGAAAATACAGAGGATCTCCGCTTTTGCTGGTCTGGTGCACAAACGAGTCCGCGGATTGCACGGCGCAGTTCAGAATCCGGGGCGGCCTCCAGCAGGAGGGACCCTGCCAGGAGTGCGGCGTCGGCAGCGCGGGGATCATGGGGCAAGAATGCCCTCAGTTCCGAGGCCGGCCCGTATCTTTCCCATGCATCGCGCAGTTGGCGCTCAGGATCCCTCCCGACGGAGGAGGAACGCACTTTGTTCATCAGGACAGTGGGTGACGCCTGCGGAACCGCGTCTTCGAGCTCGGCGAGCGCGCGTACCATCCGGGGTACGCCCACGGGATCGGCAGCGCCTATGGCGTAGACGGTGTCCGCCAGCTCCAACGGCCGCAGTGTGGCCGCGTTCCGGCGCGGCGCCATGGTGTCGAAGCTTAGTTCCTCGTCGGCTTCCAGGCAGAAGCCGGTATCGACCACCACCACTTCGGCGATCTCCCGGCCCCTTTCGAGGACCCGCGCCAGCGCTGTGGCACGGATTTCTGTCCAACGGTCCGCCCGGGTGATACCCGTCAGCACCCGGAACTGTCCTGATGCCGTAGCGACCGTGGCGGCAACCTTCCGGAGTGCATCGGCATCCAGCTGCCCGTGATCGGCGAGCCTGCACGCCTGGGCCAGCCCGGCTGACTCGTCCAGGAGACCAAGTACTGCAGCGACGCTGGCGCCGTAGGTGTCGGCGTCGACCAGGAGGACGTCCTGGCCGTCGGCGGCCATCTCCCCGGCGATGTTCACCGCCACCGTGGTCCTTCCGGGCGAGCCTGCTGGTCCCCAGACGACGATGAGCCTTCCGCTTCCGCGCCCTTCAGCCTCCTGCTCCGACTCAACAGGATCGGTTGCCAGCGCAGCTCCGGGGTCAGCGGCTGCGCTGAGGCTGGCCGGACGGGCCCCACCCGTAAGTTGAGCGACTGCGTCGGCGATCCTGTCCGAAAGCTCTGCCGACTCGACCCCCGTCAACGCCGAGGCAACGCCAATTTTGCGGAGCCTCACCGCCTCCTCTGCATTGTCGGTCAGCGCGATGACCGCGACGCCTACTGCACCAAGCCGGTCAACCAGGGAAGCAGTCAACCCCTCGGACCCATCGGCAACCACGGCCGCCCGGGCAAGTCCGCTCTGGCAGGCCGCCAGCAGTTCGGGAAGTTCCGCGCACCGGCGTACCACCGTGACCGGACCGTGCAGTCTTTCGAGACCGCCAACCAGGTCCTCACGGCTTTGGCCGACGGTGACGACGGGGATGTTCATCGGGCGCCGCCCGGGTTCCACACGACGGAGATCTTCGCCTCATTGGCCTGGGCACCCAGCAATGCAGGCATCTGCTTGTCCTCGACCAGGACCATGAGCACGGTGGTTTTTGATGACCCGAGGGCAGTGGACCCATTCGCAACCTCTGCAATTTCCGCTCCGGGAAGGATGAGCTTGGGCTCGCTGAATCCGTTCTTCGCATCGGGCTGGGCCACCCAGACGTCCACACGGGCCCCGGCGACCGCCTGCGATGGCAACGTCTGTTCGACAGTGAGGGCAACGGGCTTTCGGTTCAGCTGGTCGACGGCACCAAGGCTCGCCCTGGGAACAAGCTGGTTCTTACCAATCCTCTGCATGGCCACAACATCCTGGGGCAGGCCGGCCGCCACCGTGATGTAGTGCTGTTCCGTGTCACCCAGCCGGACCTTGGCGCGCACCACGTTCTCTTGCGTGAGGCGCTCGCCGACAGCGATGCCCTCCCGTGCTGCATAGACTTCAGTGCTGCGGTCTGCACTGCCAACCAGGAAGATGACCCCCGCTATGGATGCCAGGACCAGGAGGACGCCCACCAGTAGCCGCGGATCCTTCCACGAAGGGCGCTTCAGCCGCGCCGCTGTGGCACTTGAATCAGGAACCATACCGTTCTCCCCCTAGGTATACCGGACCTGCCCGCTCTGGCCGGACTCCCCATTGTTACCGCAAGGCCACGCGAACAAAAGTCAAATATCCAAATACGGCCAAACTGTGGATAACAGGCCCACAAGGTGCCACTTGATGGCAAAATGGATGTATGCCAAGGTTCCTCACGCTTGCCGACGTAGCAGAGCAGCTCCAGATCAACTCCCCTGCCGCGTACGCCTTGGTCCGCAGCGGCGAACTGAAAGCCATCCAGGTGGGCGGCCGCGGGCAGTGGCGGGTGGAAGAAAAAATGCTGGAGCAGTACATCGAGGAACGCTACGCCGAGGCCAGTCGCATGATCCAGGAATCACGCTCCAAGTCTGTTTGACGCCCCGCACCCTTCGCGGATTCCCAGCCGGAGTCAGCCTGCCTTGGGCGACCTGATCATGGCCAGGGCAGTGAATGGGATAGCTGTCACTTCACCGACACTCCGGCTCCTCCGTACCTCCCCAGGAGTAACCGAGGCCAGGTCTACGTAGTCCCGGCCGACGCGGTCGATAACGCCGGCCAGCCGCTGTGCGCCGGCTCCCGCCGCGATCGTCACGGACAATTCCGCACGGTCGCGGGCAAGGCCGCGGAGGGAGTGGGCAAGCCCGATTGAGCGGCGAACCGGTGAGCTCTCCGGCAACGCGTGCCTGCCGAGGCCGACGTACCGCGCCGCAGCGGCGTAAGGGATGAGTACTTGGTGCTGGTCTTCGTCGAGGACCAGCGCGTCCGCTCCGGCATGCCTGAGTTCCCCGCGCGCCAATTCTCCACAAAGCAGGTAAACGCCGATGCGGCACCCGACGGCCGCACGCAGCCGGTGCTCGAGTGGCAGGCTGACCATCTCGGCCCGGGTCCGCTCGTTGATCTCGCTGTCGAGCGCTAAACGGTCGGCCTCTGCGAACTGGCTTTCCATGTCACTAAAGAGAGCATCCCAGCGCATCCCGTCAGCGTAGGTTGCCCTGCCCGGCCAGTCAACGGCCGCATCTTTTCCTCTCCAACGTATGGACAAACGCTGATCTTTGCGCTCAAACTTGTTCAAGCATTATCAAACAGCATCAAACGACATCAAAGGAGAAGTAATGGGCCCCTCCGAAGAGGCAAAGTGGTCCGATGCCTTCATGGCACTGGGTCTTCTGGTGCTGGGCATTCTGCTTTGCTTCCTGGGGGTTGGCCTGCTTGGACAGTGGCAGGACTCCGCAGCCCGCAACCAGGACGCACCCGTGAGTGTTCTTCTGGGGGCGGCCGCAGCTGCAGCCGGCATGGCCCTTTTGCTGTGGTGGGTCTTTTCGATCCTGACCGCAGGCGCCTCGGTTCTGCTGGAACGCTTCGGACGAGGCCATGCCGCGGCGTCGGCCCGCAGTCTGTCTCCGGCCTTCATGCAGCGGGCAGTGGTTGCCGCACTGTCGCTGCAGCTGGTGGCAGGAGCCGCGGCGAATGCCGCACCGGCCACGCCCGGGCCTGCGTGGACCCCCACACAGGCATATGCGGCGTCAGTCCCATCGCAACCTGCGCCCGCAGGCACTGTTGCGGAGGGAGGTAGGAGCCTGGGCGCCGGCGGCATGCAGGTCCCTTCGCCAACCGTGGCTGCAAAAGAAGCGCCAAGAGGCCCTGAAGACGCTGCGATGGCGCGGAGTTCCCGCAGCGAGCTCCCCGATGCCACGCTCCACCCCGGCTGGCAGCCTGCTCCCCCGGTGGTGGAACCCGGTTTGCTGGCCGGACCTCAGGTGAGAGATGCCTCCGGTCCAGCCCTAAGTGGCCAGGCAACTTCAGTAGCCGTGCTGGCCGGCGACACACTATGGGGCATCGTGGCGACCTATCTGGGGCCTGAGGCATCGGACGTGGAGGTGGCCCTTGAATGGCCGCGGTGGTACGCAGCAAACCGCGCCCTGATCGGCGGAAGCCCCGACGTCCTGCTTCCCGGCCAAATACTGCAGGCGCCTGCGGCGTCGTAGCCAGGCCACCCGGGCCAGGGTGCATCCCGCAAATTCCGGCCGGCAGCCTGGCGGGCCCCAGCCTGCCACACAATCCATCAGACGACATGAAGCTAGGGGAACACAATGACTGCAGCGACACCTGTCCGGACCGTCCGGGGGCTTGCCGCCACTACGGGAAACGGCGGGAAGGGCACGGCAGAAACCCGCCCTGCACCGGCACCGATAGCCCAGCCTCCCGGGGCGAAGCCATCCCTGCAGCCTGTCAATGAGGCGGCGGAAGTCAGGGCGATCACGCGGGGCACGATCCAAGCCTCCATGGAAGTCCTGGCGGGAATCCGTCCCGTCCACCAGCTGGCCCGCCGCCTTGATCCGCGGTGCCTTGCAGCGCTGCAGCATCGTGCAGCCCTGATCAGGCGCGAACTGACCCGGACCGGAAACCCTGCACTGGCCCGGCTCCACCGCAATTCGACGGTCCGCTCCGTCCGGGTGTGCGAGGTGGCCGACGGCATTTACGAGGCAAGTGCCGTAGTGGTGGATGACGTTCGCGCCCGTGCCGTTGCTGTCAGGCTTGAGCGCAGCAAACAGGTATGGCGGATAGTCGAGCTCGTCATCGGTTGAGATTTGGAACTGCCCCCCGGGGGCGAAGCTACAAGCGAGGAGGCAGCAAGCAGGGCAGGGACGCTTCCGTCCCTGTCCTGCTTGCTGCCTCCCGATACTTCCGGCGGTACTGCTAACGCTTTTTCTTCTTCGCGGGCCGCTTGGCAGCATCCTGCGCTGCCGCCTTGGCCGGATTCCCGGAGCGTCCGCCCCCGGACCGGGTTTCCACCCGGGTCTGGGTTCCACCGCCCTCACTGGGAGCGGTGTACTGCAGCTGTGCAGGCCTCTCCGGGGCTTCCAGACCGGCGGCGCGGACCTGGGGGTCCACATGTTCGGTGTGTCCGCCGGCGGCGTCCTGCACTACGACATCCTGTGCAGGAGTCACTTCCACCTCCAGGTTGAAGAGGAACCCGACGCTCTCCTCGCGGATGGCTTCCATCATGCTCTGGAACATCGCAAAGCCTTCGCGCTGGTATTCCACCAGCGGATCACGCTGCGCCATGGCCCTAAGGCCGATGCCTTCCTTGAGGTAGTCCATCTCGTAGAGGTGTTCCTGCCACTTTCGGCCGATGACGGAAAGCACCACCCGGCGCTCAAGCTCCCGCATGCTTTCGGAGCCAATAACCTCTTCCCGGGCCTGGTACACCAGGCGGGCATCGGAAAGGATTTCCTCTTTCAGCATCTCCACGGTGACCCTGGACTTGCCGCCGGCCTCTTCGATGATGTCTTCCGCAGTAACGCTGACAGGGTAGAGCGTCTTGAGGTTTGTCCACAGCTGGTGGAAGTCCCAGTCGTCGCCGTTTCCTTCGGCGGTTGCGGCATCGATGAGTGCCGTGATGGTGTCCTCTACGAAGAACTGCACCTTTTCGTGCAGGTCGTCGCCCTCAAGGATGCGCCGGCGGTCGCTGTAGATGGCCTCACGCTGGCGGTTGAGGACGTCGTCGTACTTCAGCACATTCTTGCGCTGCTCGGCGTTGCGGCCTTCCACCTGCCCCTGGGCGGAAGCGATGGCACGCGACACGAGCTTGGATTCCAGCGCCACGTCGTCCGGGACGGAGCTGTTCATCAAACGCTCTGCGGCACCGGAGTTGAAGAGCCGCATCAGGTCATCGGTCAGCGAGAGGTAGAACCGTGATTCGCCGGGGTCGCCCTGTCGGCCGGACCGGCCGCGGAGCTGGTTGTCGATGCGGCGTGACTCGTGGCGTTCGGTGCCAAGGACGTAGAGTCCTCCGAGGTTCAGGACTTCCTCGTGTTCATCCTTCACGGACTGCTTGGCTTCTTCGAGCGCAGCGGGCCAGGCGGCCTCGTACTCTTCGGAGTTCTCCTCCGGGTCCAGCCCGCGCTTGGCGAGCTCGGCGACGGCAGTGAATTCGGCGTTGCCGCCCAGCATGATGTCGGTGCCGCGGCCGGCCATGTTGGTGGCCACGGTGACAGCGCCCTTCCGGCCTGCCTGGGCCACGATGGCAGCTTCGCGTGCGTGGTTCTTGGCGTTCAGGACCTCGTGCCGGATGCCCTCCTTGGCGAGGAGCTTGGACAGGTATTCGCTCTTCTCCACGCTGGTGGTGCCAACCAGGACGGGCTGGCCTTTTTCGTGTCGTTCGGCGATATCGCGAACCACGGCGTCGAACTTTACAACTTCGTTCTTGAACACAAGGTCGGACTGATCAATCCGCTGCATGTCCCGGTTGGTGGGGATGGCCACAACACCCAGCTTGTAGGTGCTCATGAATTCAGCGGCCTCAGTTTCGGCGGTACCCGTCATGCCCGAAAGCTTGCCGTACATGCGGAAGTAGTTCTGCAGCGTCACGGTGGCCAGCGTCTGGTTCTCGGCCTTGATCTCGACGCCTTCCTTGGCCTCGATCGCCTGGTGCATGCCTTCGTTGTAGCGGCGTCCCGCAAGGATGCGGCCGGTGTGCTCGTCGACAATCAGGACTTCACCGTCAAGGATGACGTAGTCCTTGTCCCGCTTGAACAGTTCCTTGGCCTTGATGGCGTTGTTCAGGAAGCCGATCAGCGGGGTGTTCGCCGATTCGTAGAGATTGGTGATACCGAGGTAGTCCTCGACCTTCTCGATCCCGCTCTCCAGGACGCCAACCGTGCGCTTCTTCTCGTCGACTTCGTAGTCCTTCTCGGGCTGCAGCCGGAGCACGACTTTTGCGAACTCGCTGTACCAGCGGTTGGTATCGCCCTGGGCCGGGCCGGAGATGATGAGCGGCGTCCGCGCCTCGTCAATGAGGATGGAGTCGACTTCGTCGACAATGGCGAAATTGTGCCCGCGCTGCACCAGTTCATTGCGGTCCCACGCCATGTTGTCGCGCAGGTAGTCGAACCCGAACTCGTTGTTGGTTCCGTAGGTGATGTCGGCGGCGTACTGCTGGCGGCGAACGGCCGGATCCTGGTTGGCGAGGATAACACCGCTGGTCAGCCCGAGGAACCGGTACACACGGCCCATCAGCTCGGACTGGTATTCGGCCAGGTAGTCGTTAACGGTGACCACGTGCACGCCCTTGCCGGTGAGGGCGTTCAGGTAGGCGGGAGCGGTCGCCACCAGGGTCTTGCCTTCACCGGTCTTCATTTCAGCGATATTGCCCAGGTGCAGGGCGGCGCCGCCCATCAGCTGGACATCGAAGTGGCGCATCCCCAGGGTGCGTGAGGACGCTTCCCGCACGGCGGCAAATGCCTCCGGAAGCAGGTCGTCGAGTTTTTCACCGTCCCCATGGCGTTCGCGGAGACGGTCGGTCTCCTCGCGCAGCTCGGCGTCGGTAAAGGTCTTGAATGAGTCTTCGAGGGCGTTGATGGAATCGGCATAGTTCCGCAGCTGCCGGAGTGTTTTCTTGTCACCCGTGCGGAGAATTTTTTCGATAAGTGATGCCACGTGAAGATGCTCCCAGTCTGATGCCGCCGAATTCTGGCGTGTTCAGTCTACGGGAGAGACACGCGGCCGGTGCCCCTTTTCCCTGAGAGCGGATACTCGCTACAGGCGTGCCAGTTCCTGGGACAGACTCGCGGCGAGGTCGCCTGCCTGCCCCACTTCCACCTCCGGCAGGCCAAGCCATTGGGCCATCAGCTTCAGCTCCGCGGCGAGTTCGACGGCGGTGTCCAGCGGCGCGTCCGGCTCGGCAAAAGCGGACCTCACCAACAGGCGGCCGCCCGCCCTGTCCGCTTTCAGGTCCACCCGTGCCACGATCCTGTCACGAAGCAGGAAAGGCAGGACATAGTATCCGAAACGCCGTTTTGGCTCCGGCGTGTAGATCTCGATCCGGTAATGGAACCCGAACAGTTCCCACAGGCGCCGGCGCTCGAAGACCAGCGAATCGAAGGGGCTTAACAGGGCACGGCCGGTGGCACGCCGTGGGAGTGTCGCTTCCACATGCCGGAAGACGTCCCGCCCCCAGCCAGCCACCTTGACGGGTTCCAGCCGGCCCTGCTGCACGAGATGCTCCACGGCCTGGGCGGTTGCCTTGACCGGCGTGCGGAAATAATCGGCGAAGCAGCGGATGCTTCCAATTCCATGCGCCAGCGCGGCCGCATCGGTGAGCCGCTGGAGTGCAGCAGTTGGGTCCACCTCGCGGACTTCAGAAGCCCGGTACGGCAGGACCTTCGATGTCAGCGCGTACCTGCGCTCGAATTGCCCGGTCCTGGAGGCCGCCGAAACCAGCCCCTCTTCGAAGAGGTCTTCCAGCACGCGTTTAACCGCATTCCAGTTCCAGCCCCAGTTGTCCGACTGTTTTTCCTCCACATGGCCAAGCCGTGCTGTCAGTTCCGAGGCGGTCATGGGCCGGGACCGGGCAAGGGCTGCCAGGATCCTGGCGGCGACGTCAGCACGAATCCCGGGGTCGAGCCGGGAAGCGCCCACCCAGGACCGCTTCTGCCACGGAAGCAGGTCCTGGTAATGCTCCGGCCGGATGTAGCTGGCTTCGTGGGCCCAGTATTCAAGCATTCGGCGCGGATGGCTGGCTGACATGCGTTGCAGGATGTCGCGGTCGTAGTCGCCAAGCCGGGAATAAAAGGGCAGGAAGTGGCTCCGAACCAGGACGTTGACGGAATCGATCTGGACGAGCTGCAGCCGGGCAAAAGTACGGCCCACCGTCCGTGCTGTCACGGGGCCGGCGGGCCGTCCTTTATGGAGTCCCTGTGCTGCCAGTGCGATCCGCCGGGCCTGGTCAAGGCTCAGCGTTGCTGACAATTCAGTCCTCTCTGGCGGTGGTGTTGTCCACCTTAAGCGTTAGCAGCAGCGTCATCGGAGCGGTAGGCCAGGACCTTTTCCTCCACGGCGGTGTCCCCTGGCTCGCATTCGTGGTCCAGGGTGATGACTCCGTAGGTCCAGCCGCGGCGGCGGTACACGACGGAAGGCGTATTGGTCGCCTTGTCCACGAAGAGATAGAAGTCATGGCCGACGAGCTCCATGTTGTCCACGGCATCGTCGAGCGTCATTGAAGCAGCGGGGAAGACCTTGCGCCTGATCAGTACCGGCGAGTTCCCGGCCGGGATGTCATTTTCAACGTCGTAGGGGGATTTTTCTTCCGGCGCCTGCGCGGATTCACTCCTGCGGTTGGCTTCAAGGTACAACGGTTCGTGCGCGCTGGCTGGTTCAAGGGTGGCTGTTGCTTCACGGACAGCCTTGGGAGTGTGGCGGCCATGGTGGACCTTCTTGCGGTCCTTGGCCCGGCGGAGCCGCTCAAGCAGCTTGTTGTAGGCGAGGTCGAAGGCGGCAAATTTGTCTGGGGCGCTCGCTTCGGCACGGATCACAGGGCCCCGGCCCAGGACTGTCACCTCGACCGTCAACTGGTCGCCGGTTTGCCGGGCATTGGTCTCCTTGGAGACTTTCGTATCGACACGCTGGATCTTGTCACCCAGCGATTCGATTTTTGCGATCTTTTCCCCGGCGTATTCGCGGAACCGGTCTGAAACCGTCAGATTTCGTCCGCTGATCATAAACTCCATGGTGCCCTCCAAATGACTTCGGTGACACGACGGCGGCACTTCCATGGGCCCTGCTGCCTGACAGTCGAGCCCCTCTCCGAGCCGCCATCGAAAGGTACATTCTGTTCTTGGTACCCACCTCAGACGTTAGTTCATAGCCACCCGTTATTCATCCTTTCCCGGTTTATTTTTTTCTAAGTCATGGTGGTTCCGCGGCGGCCCTGCGGGTACCGCGTCCGGGTCAGGGGCGTCGGGCGGGCGTGTCGCCGCCAACACGACAGCACCCCTCACTTGGGCGCCGGCGAGGTGAAGTGCCCGGGCTGCTTCGCCAAGGGTGGCGCCGGTGGTCAGGACGTCGTCGATGAGGATGCATGGGCGCCCTGTGACCTTTGCCCGGACCCTGGGCTTGACCTGCATGGATCCCCGGACCCGTTGTGATCGGGCTCCCCTGCCCAGCCCCTTTTGACCCCCTAAAGCTTTCCGGCCTACAAACCCCTTGTACCCGTCCGGAACCCGGCCCCCGGGGGCCGCCTTACGCAGGACATCTGCGACCTCGAACCCCGGCAACTGCCGCGCCGCCTGCTTCAGCAGCAGGTGGACGGGGCTGAAACCCCGGCTGACGTATGCGGACGTGCTGGTGGGCACCGGAACCAGCAGGAACCCGGGGCCGCCGCGGGCTGCCGCCCTGACTGCCGAGGCCAGCGCGCGGCCAAGACTCTTGGCGAGCTGGTGCTGCCCGTGCCGCTTGAACGACAACAGCCCCTGTGCCAGTTCGTCCCGGTACACGCCTGCCGCCACCACTGGCAGTATGACTGTCCCCGCGACATCCATCAGTGCAGGCGCCCCGCTTTCCACGCGGAAGGGCTCCCTGGTCAACTGCCGGAGGCGGCCAGCACAGGAGGGGCAAAGACTGTGGTCTTCTGATCCGCAGCAGACGCAGTCCACCGGGACCGCCAAAGCGAAGAGGTCTTCCGCGGCGCCGGCCACCCAGTCGAGAAGTCGCAGGAAGGCGGCCTGGTGTTCAGCGCGGTGCAGGGCCGCCGAGGGCGGGTGCGGGGCAAGATCCGGATCCACTGCCCTGGTTCCGCTGCGGCGCCGATCAATGGGGTCCGCCGTTGGGGTGATGCCGTTCACCGTTCCACTGTGGCCCGGATCCCGGGCCTGCGGCAGCACGCCGGCGGCTATGTGGACAAGGCGGGGAACACCAACGCCGTGAAGCGCTAAGCTGCCTGCCGTTTGCCATTTTGGGGGCAGGAGCAGGTCAGCCCGGGAACGCAGGATCGATGGGGCCCTTGATTTGCGGCGACCAGCCATTGCCGAGGCGTTGGAAGATCCCTTCCCCGGATTGTACGTAAAGGTCGTCGGCGCCATTTCCCGCGCTGATAGCCACCAGGCCCGGCCAGGGAGCCAGCTGCTGCGGCTGCCCGGAAGTCAGGGACAGCAGTTCCGGCGTGACATTCGTACCTGCCGCCCCCTTCATCACCGCAATAGTGGTGCCGTTCACCCAAACCCCTTGGTCGGGATCGCTGGAAGCCACCAGGGTAATGGGCGCCGTCAGCTCCCGGGGGGTGCCGTCCCCGGCCCGGATCACGCCGGCTATTTGCACCTTGGACTTGCCGTTTTGTTCGGAGATGACCAGGGCGCGCACGCCGTCGCGAGAGATGCGGAGCTCCCTCACGGTGCGGCCGGCGAGCCAGGCAGGGGCCAGCGTTACGGATGGGACTGCTGCTCCTTCCGCCACGCCGGCTGGGTGGAACGCCACCACCTCAGTGGCACCGGTGGCGCCCGGCCCCGCTGTCCATACCCAGTCGTTGAGGTTAATGGACGGCCGGCTGAGAGTGCTCCTGGTGGTCAGCGCACGCGCCGGTTGCCCTGGGCTGATGCTGTACAGGGTGGTCCGGCCGTCATTGAGGAAGGCCGCAGTCTGCGACACCGGGGACTCGGCAGGATACCGGGGATTGAGCGCGGAAACCGGCTGCATATCGGGCAGCGGTGACACCCGGTTGTTCTCGTAGCGCACCAGCTCATTACCGCTGACGGCGATCTGCCGCGACGGCACGGTCTTGTCCAGCACCGGCGGAAGAACACTCCCGTTGTCCTCCACCCGGACCAGGTCCTGGTTGGCACGCAACTCAACGTTGACCACATCGGGCTGGCTTCGGAACGTGAGCGTCAGCTGCATCTGCATGCGCAGCCGGTCCTCGGCTGACGTTTCCGTCAATTCCTTGGCCGTCAGGTCCACCTGGGCCGCCCCCGACACCACGGGTACTGATTCACGGGCGAGCTTGATCCCCGAGGGAAAAGCGCTGGCGACGGCGCCACGCAGGTATGGAGCAGGGCCGGCCAGCAGCGCGCTGGTCATGGCCTTGACAGTCTTGTTCTTCAGGAACCAGCGGACGTCGGGGACGGCGTAGGTGAAGGTGGGGTCGTAGAAGTAGATGGGGTAGGCGCCGTAGATCACCTTGAACGTCTCCTCCGCGATGGCGGTCCCATCCGGAATCCCGGAGATCCGCCACTCCCCGTCAACCTGCGTCACCGTCACGGGAATGCGTTCCACTGTTCCGGGCGGCGA
The DNA here is from genome assembly GCF_042652025.1 of Arthrobacter sedimenti. Lineage (NCBI taxonomy): Bacteria > Bacillati > Actinomycetota > Actinomycetes > Micrococcales > Micrococcaceae > Arthrobacter > Arthrobacter sedimenti. Next base: position 334,569 of record NZ_JBHSDQ010000001.1, read on the forward strand.
CTGTGTGGCGATGCCGTCGGCGTCAACCGTGTAGGAGACGTCCAGTTCATAGTTGAAGACGTTCTCGGGGCCCGCGGGGACAACACGTGCCTCCCGGTACACCAGCGCGCGCTTGTCCGGTTTCCAAGACACGGCCGATGCCTGCGTCAGGTATTGCCGGGCCACCGCATAGTCGTCCTCGTAGCCGCTGCCGGCACGGTAGAAGTAGTCGATGATGGTTTCCGGTGATGCGCCCGGTTGTGGCGCTGCCGGTAGGAACACCGGTGCACTGACGTTTCCGGCGCTGCTTTCGCTGCTCTTCCCCACCGGGCCGGAAGTGGGAATCCGCGCGCACCCCGACAGCAGGACCATCAGCAGCGCCAGCAATGCCGCCGGATACTTGGCGTGGCGCACTGCGGCCCTCATGGCGTCTCCTCAGGCGCCCGTGCCGGAGCAGGCCTGGCGGTGCCTGTCTGCAGCACCAGCATGTTTTTGTAGTCCTGTTCTGCCGGGATACTTCCCGGTGCTCCCGGAAAGGTCACGTCCTTTGGTTCCAGCTGCACGGGCGATTCGGCGATCACGACATCCTGGCGCAGTGGAAGGGTGAGCCGGAAGTTGGCGCCGTCGCCCTTCCGTCCCCAGGCCTGCAGCCAGCCATGGTGCAGTTTTGTGTCTTCCATGGCGATGGACAATCCCAGGCCGCTGCCGCCGGTGGTGCGGGCGCGGGCGGGATCGGCACGCCAGAACCTGTCGAAAACCCGGGCCGCCTGTGCCTGGTCCATGCCGATGCCATGGTCCCGGACGGCGACGCCCACGGCAGTTTCATTGGCCGCGACCGTGACCGTGACCGGTTTACCCTCACCGTGCTCCACCGCGTTCAGGATCAGGTTCCGCAAAATCCTGTCAATCCGCCGAGCGTCCATTTCCACGATCATGGCACCTTCGGGGGCAGCGAAGATGATCTCGGAGCCATACTCCGCGGCCACGGGTGCCGCTCCTTCAATGACGTGGGCGATCACCTGGAGCAGGTCCTCCGGCTCGGCATCCAGCATTGCCACACCCGCGTCGAAGCGGCTGATTTCAAGGAGGTCGGAGAGGAGGGACTGGAACCGTTCCACCTGGTTGTAAAGCAGCTCTGCGGACCGCTTATTAATGGGATCGAAATCATCACGCGCGTCGTAGAGGACTTCTGCTGCCATCCGGACGGTGGTCAACGGCGTCCGCAACTCGTGCGAGACGTCGGAGACAAATCGCTGCTGCATCTGCGAAAGCGTTGCCAGTTGGGTGATCTGCTCCTGCAGGCTGGCTGCCATGTGGTTGAAGGAAGCGCCAAGGCGCGCCACTTCGTCCTCGCCCCTGACCACCATGCGCTCCTGCAGCTGCCCGGCTGCCAGTTTCTCGGACACCATGGCGGCATGGCTGACAGGACTGACCACGTTACGGGTGACGTACCAGGCTACGGCGCCGATCAGGAGGACCAGCACTGCACCGCCGGCCCACAGGACACTTTGGATCTCGTTGAGTGTCTGCTGGGCGGTATTCAGGTCATAGATCAGGTAAAGCTCATAAACCGTGCCGTTGAAGGTCACCTTGTTCCCCACGGCGATCCCCGGCCGGTCCTCCGTGCCCACCGGGATGACTGTGGAGGCCCAGTACTGGTCCTTGCCGGAGTCCTGGACTGCCTTCCGCAGGTCCGCCGGAATGACACTGACGGTCAGCTGGTCGGAGGCTCTTGACTCCACCCAGCGGTTCCGGGGTTTGGTCTGGTTCGGCATCGCTTCGAAGACGTAGCGTCGCTGGATGACCGAACCCCGGCCTTCCACTGCGCTCAGCGTGTCCGAAACCAAGGTGATGACGCTGGACTGGTCGGTGACCTGGGCGCCGTCGAACGTGTCCTGTACCTGCTTGACGTTGTAACGGGTCTCCGACTCCGCCTGGGTCAGCCGCTCCTGGAACAGGTTGTTGGCGATCTGGTTGGACAGATATGCGCCTACAAGGGCGAACGAGGTCACAGCCAGCATCAGGGTGGTGAGGACGGTGCGGAACTGCAGGGACCGGCGCCAGCGCTGCTGCAGGGCGCGGCCAAGATACCTCAGGCCGGGAAGGAAGCGGCGCACACCCGTGCGGACCAGGCGTGCCACGCGCAGGGCGACGATCAGGGCACGCCGCTGCCAGATCCTTGCCCGGAATGCCACATGCCTGAGCACGGGAGTGATGCCGTCCCCGGGGCCGGGCGCGCCGTCAGGGGCGGCCCCGCTTGCGGGGCCCTCCCGTGGGGTGCTGTCCCCCGCGGCGTCGTCCTGGCCCGCGGTGTTCCCGTTCGGGCCGGCAACCGCAGTGTGCGGGGTTGTGCGCTGGTCCGGTTCCCCGCCCTGCGCAGCGGGGTCAGACCCCTGCTTTGTAGCCGACACCACGCACCGTCAATACAACTTCCGGGGCTTCCGGGTCCTGTTCGATCTTGGACCGCAGCCGCTGGACATGGACGTTGACCAATCTGGTGTCGGCAGCGTGGCGGTATCCCCAAACCTGTTCCAGCAGCAGCTCCCGCGTGAATACCTGCCAGGGTTTACGGGCCAGTGCCACCAGGAGGTCGAATTCCAGCGGGGTGAGGGAGATCCGCTCACTACCGCGGCTGACGGTGTGGCCGGCGACATCGATGGTGATGTCGGCGATGCGAAGAGTCTCGGGCGCCTTCTGGTCCCCGGGGCGAAGGCGGGCACGTACGCGTGCCACCAGCTCGGCGGGTTTGAAGGGTTTGGGCACGTAGTCATCGGCACCGGACTCCAGTCCGCGGACGACGTCGGAGGTGTCCGACTTGGCGGTCAGCATCACGATGGGCACGTCCGACTCGCCGCGGATCTGCCGGCAGACCTCGATGCCGTCCATGCCGGGAAGCATGAGGTCGAGCAGGACCAGGTCCGGCCGTGATGACCGGAAGACGTCCAGTGCCTGGGCGCCGTCGGCGCAAAAGACCGGCTCGAAGCCGTCATTACGGAGGACAATTCCAATCATCTCGGCCAGCGCTTCGTCATCATCTACCACCAGAATGCGTGCCTTCATAGCTATATATTCCCTTATCGGGATGGGTTTGTCCTGTTGAGGGGCTTCCGGCATGGCGGGAGTACTAGGCCGTCCGACGCCGGAACTATAGTCTTGGGGTCATGTCCTGCGCTTCCGGTGCGCACCTTGCGGCGGGCGGCAGGCGGGGCAGGCGGACTGGTATTGGGGGAGGAATCAGTGTCACCACAGGAGTCGGGGCCCGGGGAGCCCGGGCAGGAGCGGCCGGGCGAGGCACCGGACGGCAGTGCGCCGGCGCCGGCAGGCGCGCCGGGACCAGGAATGCCCCCACCAGGGACGCCAGGACCGGAAACGCCCAGACCAGGCGCGGGTGCCTGGGACCAGCCCTGGGCGCCTCCGGGCCACCAGCCACGCGAAGGCCAGCAATCACAGTCCGGGCGGCAGTCCCCTTGGGAGAAGCAGCGGCCATGGCAGCAGGGGTACCAAACGCAGCCGCAGCAGTGGCGGCAGCAGTCCGGGAATAACCCGTACGCGGGCGGTCCATACCCCGGCGCCTCTACCTCCGGGACCCAGCCAGACGGCGGCCAGGCATACGGCCGCAACGCCTACGGCGGACAGGCGTACGGCGGCCAGGCATATGGCGGGCAGCCCCAGAATGGATCCCCGTACAGCGGGCCGCAGTACCCGGGCTCCCCTTATTCCCCTGGGCCTTATGGAGGATCGCCCTACGGAGCCTCCCCGTACGGCGCCTCGCCCGCCACCCATCCGCGCTACGTGGCCCCGCCCAAGCCGGGGATCATTCCGTTGCGGCCCCTGATGTTCGGGGAGGTCCTGGACGGATCGTTCCAGGCCATCAGGCGCAATGCCAAGGCAATGCTCGGAGCCGGTTTGCTGGCGCAGTCACTGTCTGCCGTCCTCGCTGCGGTGGTCGCTGCACTCGTTGCCACGTCGTCAGGGTCTGTCCAGGCCTGGGCGGAAACGGCCAGCAGCGCCGAGCTTACTTCCCTGGGGATCGGGATGATGGCCGGCTTCATCCTCCTGTCGATCTTGTCGGTGTTCATTTCCGCCATCCTCCAAGGCGCCATGGTGGTGCCCGTGGCGCGCTCCATCCTGAACCGGCCCACGGGCTTCCGCCGCATGCTGTCGCTGGCGCGGCCAAGGTTCGGCGCGCTGGCCGCACTGGCGGCGCTGCTGGTTGCCGCGGTTATGGCCACCACGGCGATCTTTTTCGCCATCATTGTTTTCCTGTTCTCCAATGTCCGGGGCGCAGCCGTTCTGCTGGTCCTCCCCCTCATGCTGGCTTTTGGCGTCGCGGTTGCGTGGGTGGCGGTGAAGGTCATGGTGGCCCCTGCCGCCGTCGTGATCGAAGAAGTCGGGGCCCTCGCCGGAATCCGTCGCTCCTGGGAACTCACGCGGGCCAACTGGTGGCGGATCCTGGGCATCACCTTGGTGGTCGCCATCCTGGTCGGAGTGATCACCCAGGTGGTCCTGATCCCGGTAAGCCTCCTGCCCGCGTTCGTGTCCGGTGTTGTCTCGCCGCACGGCGGCAGCGGGCAGGACGCCACAATGGGCGCCGTCATGGGCGTGGTCACTGCGGTGATCGGTGCCTTGGTGGGCGCGGTGGCCTACGCCTACCAGACGTCCGTGATGGCGCTGCTCTACATGGACCTGCGGATGCGCAAGGACGGTCTGGACATCGCGCTGCTGCGCCAGCTGGAGACCGGCGCTGATCCTGACGGCGTCCCGGGCCGGGGAACGCAGGCAGGCAGCAGCACGCCGCACCCCGGATACGGGACGGCACCAGGGTCGCCGGGGGCATGGCCGTATGGCCGCTGAACCTCCGGTGCTCCCTGATTCGGCGGAAGCACGGCGCTGGGCGGTGGAGGAGCTGGCCAAACCGGAATACCGGGACGCCGCCCCGTCCTGGCTGGACACCCTCTGGCGGAACTTCCTCGACTGGCTGCAGTCTCTGGGCGGCTCCTCCGGGGACCCGGCAGCGGTGCCCAGCCCGGTCATCGCCCTCGTCATTGCGGCCATCATCGCAGCCGCCATCATCCTCGCCCGCCCCCGGCTGAACGCCCGCGCGCGGAAAGCCAGGGACGTCTTCGAAAGCGAAGCCTCCATGTCAGCCACGGACTACCGGAACCGGGCAGACGCCGCAGCCGCGGCCGGAAAGTGGGGGGACGCCGTCGTCGACCGTTTCCGGGCGGTGGTCCGCAGCGCTGAAGCCCGCACTGTACTGGACCCGCAGCCGGGCCGCACCGCGGACGAAGCGGCACGGGCACTGTCCATACCTTTCAATACTGAGTCGGGGCGATTGCTGCGGGCGGCGGCCGTCTTTGATGGCATCCGGTATGGGAACAGGGCAGCAGGCAGGGCCGACTACCAGGAGATGACGGGTCTGGACTCCGCCTTGGACGCCATGAAACCGGTTCCCGCCGGCAGCGCGGTACGGCTGCCATGAGCGTGTCCGCTACTGACACCAGGCAGCCGGGGCCGGCCGGCAGCCTGGCAGACACCCCGGAAGCCGTGCCCGTCACAGCGAGGCCGCAGGCCCGAAAGTTCCTCGCGTGGCTGCGGCAGCACCGTGGACTAACGGCAGCGGGTGTTTTGGTGGCTGCTGCATTGGCACTGGTGATCGGCACGCAACTCGCTCCCAAGGGCGACACCATTCCCCTCTCCGTCCACAATGCCGGGCCGGACGGGGCCAGGGCGTTGGGCGAAATCCTGGGCCGGCACGGAGTCTCCGTCCACACGCCCGCCCGCTTCGACGCAGCGCTGAACGACCTGCGTTCCGGCTCCTCCCCTACCCTCCTGCTCTATGACAGGAACGGCATCCTGGGTGAGCCACAGCTGGCCGCCCTGATTTCGGCCGCGGACAAAGTGGTGGTGGTCTCCCCCAGGCTGGAAACTGTCACCGCCCTTGACAGCGGGATCCGCCAGGCCGGTGTGGTTCCCGATGGCTTCCCGGTCCTGGAGCCCGGATGCACGCACCCGGACGCGGAGGCAGCCGGACAAGTCACGGGCCAAGGTGGCTTCGTGTACGACGGCGGGACGTCCTGTTACCGGACAGCGGGAACCGCCGGGATGCTCGCCGTCAGCAACGACGGACGCCTGGCCGTGCTGGGCAACAGGGCCGTGCTGGGCAACGACAAGCTGGATGAACTTGGCAACGCCGCGCTCGCGGTCCGGATGCTCGGTAAGTCGCCGGACCTCGTCTGGTACCTGCCCTCGCTGGAGGACGTAGCGGTGACCGGATCCGGGAAAACACTCGATGACCTTGCACCGGACTGGGCCCGCTTCCTGGGCCCCTGGCTGGTTCTGGTGGCATTGGCCGCCGTCCTGTGGCGGGGACGCCGCCACGGCCCACTGGTGTTCGAGCCGCTGCCGGTGGTGGTCAAGGCTGTTGAGACGGCGGAGGGGCGCGCCCGGCTCTACCAGGACTCCCGCTCCATCGGCCAGGCCCGGGACAACCTGCGGGCCGGGCTGCTGGTGCGGCTCTCCGGAAAGCTCCGCCTGGGCCCGGGCGCCACTGCCGAGGACACCATAGCCGCTGCCGCCAGGCTCCTCGGCATGGACGCTACCGCCATCCGCGCGCTGATAAACGAACACCCCGCAACCGAAGCCCGGCTTGTGGCCTGGTCACAGGCGCTGAACAAACTCGAGAAAGAGGTCATGACCCGATGAGCGAACAGAGCAGTGGCCCGGGAACCCTTAATGCCGTGGACTCCGGCAGCTACATGGACGACGACGGCGCGCGGCAGGCATTGCTTGCTGTCCGTCGGGAAGTGGCAAAGGCAGTGGTGGGACAGGACGCCACCGTCACCGGCCTCCTGATTGCCCTGCTGTCGCAGGGGCACGTGCTGCTGGAGGGTGTACCCGGAGTTGCCAAGACCCTGCTGGTCCGGGCGCTCTCTTCCGCCTTGAGCCTGGACACCAAGCGCGTGCAGTTCACCCCCGACCTCATGCCAGGCGATGTCACCGGTTCTCTGGTTTACGACTCCCACACTTCCGAATTCAGTTTCCGGGAGGGACCTGTTTTCACCAACCTGCTGTTGGCTGATGAGATCAACCGCACCCCTCCAAAGACCCAGGCTTCGCTCCTCGAGGCCATGGAAGAGCGGCAGGTATCGGTGGACGGCGCCTCCCGGCGGCTGCCGGCGCCCTTCCTTGTGGCGGCTACGCAGAATCCGGTGGAGTACGAGGGGACCTATGCCCTGCCGGAGGCGCAACTGGACAGGTTCCTGCTCAAGCTCACCATGCCGCTGCCTGAGCGCGGGGACGAAATTGAAGTCATCCGCCGCCATGCCGCCGGGTTCGATCCCCGGGACCTGGCAGCAGCCGGCGTCCGGGCGGTGGCCGGCGCGGAGGACCTGGAACGGGCGCGGGAGGCAGTGACGCGGGTGGCCGTGGAACCGGAAATCATCGCGTACATCGTTGACCTCGTACGGGCAACCCGGGCCGCCCCTTCATTCCAGCTGGGCGTATCACCCCGCGGTGCCACTGCACTCCTCAACACCTCACGGTCCTGGGCATGGCTCTCCGGCCGCCCGTTCGTCACCCCTGACGACGTCAAGGCACTGGCCCTGCCGTGCCTGCGGCACCGGGTGGCCCTGCAGCCCGAAGCCCAGATGGACGGCGTCCGGGTGGACGATGTCCTGGGCAGCATCCTGGCGTCCGTCCCCGTCCCACGCTGATGGCCGTCTCGGGACGCTTCGTTGCGCTGGTGCTGCTTGGCCTGGTGCCGGTGCTGCTGTCCCCAGGGTGGCTGACCGTGCTTGCCACCGCCGCCGTGCTCGCGGCCCTGTTGGTGGCGGACCTGGTCTTCGCGGCCTCCCTTCGCCGGGTCAGCGTGGTGCGCGCGGAGCCGGAAAACGTGACGCTTAACAGGTCGATGAACGCCGTCCTCACGGTCCGAAACAGCGGCAGCCGCGCGCTCCGGGGATCGCTGCGGGATGGCTGGCAACCGTCCGCCGGGGCACAGAACCCGGTCCAGGACATCGACGTACCGGCCGGGGAAGGCAGGCGCTACGATGTCCGGCTGCTGCCGGTCCGAAGGGGTGACCTGGCAGCGCCGCACGTGACGCTTCGCTCGTTCGGGCCCCTGCGCCTGGCCGCCCGCCAGCGCACCATCGAATGCCCCGGCTCAGTGCGGGTATTGCCGCCCTTCCATTCGAGGCGGCACCTGCCCTCGAAACTGCTGAAACTGCGCGAACTCGACGGGAAGGCCGCCGTCCAGATCCGCGGCGCCGGCACCGAGTTCGACTCCCTGCGCGACTACGTCCGCGGCGATGACGTACGCTCCATCGACTGGCGCGCCACGGCGAGGCGCTCCGCAGTGGTGGTCCGGACGTGGCGCCCGGAACGGGACCGGCGGGTGGTGATGGTCCTCGACACGTCCCGCACGTCCGCGGCCAGGATTGGTGACGAAACGCGCCTCGACACCGGGATCGAGGCGGCACTCCTCCTGGGGGTACTGGCCGAACGGGGCGGAGACCGGGTGGACTTCGTGGCCTTCGACCGCAGGACGCGGGCGCGGGCAGGCTCTGCCGGGCAGGGCACCATCCTCGGCCGGCTGGTCCAGGCCATGGCGCCCCTTGACGCCGAACTGATCGAGATGGACTGGCCCGCCGTCCCTGCGCAGATCCGGGCCGTATCCACGCACCGGTCCCTCGTGGTGCTGCTGACGTCACTGGACGGTGGAGCGTCGGAAGAGGGCCTGCTGCCGGTGGCCGAGCGGCTGGCCAGCCAGCATGTGGTGGTAGTGGCGGCCGTCCGCGACCCCCAACTGGGTGCCATGCTCAGGGAACGAAACGACGCCACCGGAGTCTTCCGCGCGGCAGCGGCTGAGCGGGCACTCCTGCAGCGTGCGGCGGTGACCGCGGAGCTGCGGCGCTATGGAGTGGAGGTGGTGGACGCCGAGCCCCACGAACTGCCGCCCCGGCTGGCGGACATGTACATCCGGCTCAAAGCTGCCGGTAGATTGTGAACCCGGAGACAGTCAGCCCCGCTTGGCACGAGGTCACAGGCAACAGGAGGTCCACTATATATGAGCGTCCCCATTTACCGGCAGGCCCTGGGCGCGGAGTTCTCCCGGCTGCAACCCGAGCTGCAGGAGTACTTCTCTCTGGCGCCGGGATCCGGGCACTACGGCGTGGGGGAAGGAACGTTCGACGTCGTCGGGTGCCGCCAGCGGTGGCTGCGCCCTCTGCTGCGCCTCACTGGGGGCGAAGAAGCTTTCTTTCCCGAGTACGGTGAAAACATCCCGTTCCGGATCGAGAACCATGCGCACCAGGATCCGTTCGGCCGTTCCAGCCTCACCGCCCGCCGCGAAATACGTTTCCCGGAACGCACCCGGCTTTTCCAGGACACCACCAGCGCCACCACCCGGACCGGCGCCACCCAGCTGGTGGACTACGTGGGACGGTACCGGCGCCTGGTAACTGACCTGAACCTCAGCGTCACCCTGGAAGGAAGGCTGCGCGGAGTATCAGAAGCTTCGCGGCTCTTCCTGGGCCCCCTCCGGGTACCCCTTCCGCCAGGCCTGGATGCCAAGGCCTATGCCGAACAGTGGTGGGACCCGGAGGAGGGCAGCAACGGGCGGCACCGCATCCAGGTGAAGGTCATCCAGCCGCAGATCGGCCTGGTCCTGGTGTACGCGGGTGCCTTCGACTACCGGCTGCGCCCCTACAGCGGCGGCAGTTCCGCGCAAAGCTACCTTCCCCGCTACGCGCAGCCGGAACGCTGGGAAAGCAGGGTCTAGCCCCTACCCCAGTACCTGCTGGTTGAGGCCGTCAGCCACCTGGGTAAGCCTGCCCAGGACCGCGGTGGCTTGCGTGGGTGTGAGGCCGGCCAGTCCTGCCGAGGGCGTCACCCGGGTGGCGGCCAGCAGCGACGCCGGAAGGCCCAACTGGCGCCAGGGACGCCATACGGACTCCACGCAGTCGGCAACCTTGGGCAGCGGCCCCCCAGACACCTCCAGGGCGCCTGCCCAAAACTGTTTCCCGGCCTCCACCGCACCGGCCACCTGCTCCCACTGGCGGTTCGTCAACGCCCTCAGCGGCAACGCAACGCCGTCGGCGCCGGCGGACAGGACCAGTTCGATCGGCGCCTCGATTTCCGGAAACGAAACCACCACGTCTGCGGCACCGGCTGCGCGCAGGGCATCCAGGACCAGCCGCCAGGACTCCCGTGCTTCCGATGCCGCCACCGCACGGAGGGTGCGGTAGCCGCTGGCGGTGGGTATGGTTCCGGCCAGCACGGCGGCAATGGCGGGCTCGTCCACCTGCACCACCAAGCGGGCACCCGGAACGGCTGCTGCCACCCGCGCGAGGTAACTGCCGGCTCCTGCTGCGAGGGAAGCGGCCAGGTCCCGCCGCGCGCCATGGTCCAGCAGCGCGCGCTCACCGTTGTGCAGGTACAGGCCTGCGGCAAGGCTCAGCGGGCCCACCAATTGCACCTTGAATTCAGCAGCGGAAACGTCTTCCGCCCCCGCCACGTCGGCAAGCACGTTCAAATCGGTGGAGAGCGCCGACGCGGCACGCCGCATGTCCTTGCCGGGCCGGTCCACAAGCCGCCATCCGTGGGGTTGGACATCCACCGCGAGTTCCTCCAGGAGGGAAGCGGTACGACCCAGCGCGTCGGAACCAACCCCGCGGTCCGGAAGCTCGGCCAGGAACGGCAGGTGCGGGCTGCCGAGCTCGCCCCGGATAATCCGGGTTGCCTCGAGCGGGTCCTCGCCCGGCCACGGACCCAGTGCCGTTGCCGTGACCTCCGCGGCTTCGTATGAAGGCCCCGCGGCCTCAGCCGCTGGCTCGCCGGACCCCCGTTGGTTCGGTTCCCGGCTCACGCCAGTGCGGAGGTCTGGGACTGTTGGCCGGAGGAAGCCTGGTGGTCCTCGGCGATGGCCTCGTGGTGGCGGATTACCTCGCCGATGATGAAGTTGAGGAACTTTTCGGCAAATGCCGGGTCAAGGTGCGCGTCCTCGGCCAGGCGGCGCAGGCGCGCGATCTGGGCGGCCTCCCGACCGGGGTCACCGGCGGGCAGGCGGTGGGTGGCCTTGAGGAAGCCGACTTTCTGGGTGGCCTTGAAGCGTTCAGCCAGGAGGTACACCAGCGTGGCATCAATGTTGTCAATGCTGGAGCGGATGGACAGCAGTTCAGCCATCACCGATTCGTCCACGTGGCCTGCCAGGGAACTGGCGGTGGGATCGAAATCATCGGAGCCAGGAGGGATGGGGTTGTGCTGCGTCATGGCTCCAGTCTATGGGAGCGGACGGAATCACCGCGGGTGTGAAGCGCCGGTGCCGGCAGCCTGCCGGCACCGGCGCTTCACTGCGTGACGCACTGCAGGGTCAGATGCCCAGGAGCGCCCGGTGCTCCTCCCGGCGTTTCGCTTGTTCGGCCGGGTCAGGAACGGGCAGGGATGCAATCAGCCGCCGCGTGTAGTCATGCTGCGGGTTGCCCATCACCTGGCTGCCGATCCCCTGCTCCACCAGCTTCCCCTTGTACAACACGCCAACCCAGGAGGACAGGATGTCCACCACCGCAAGATCGTGGCTGATGAAGAGGCAGCCGAACCCAAACTCCTCCTGAATGTCCCTGAACAGCTCCAGGACCTTCGCCTGCACCGAAACGTCCAGGGCCGACGTCGGCTCATCCGCTATCAGCAGCCGGGGGTTCAGGCTCAGGGCACGCGCCAGTGATGCCCGCTGCCGCTGGCCGCCGGACAGCTCGTGCGGGTAACGCCCCGCGTACGACGCCGGCAGCTGGACTGATTCGAGCAGCTCACCAACGCGCTTGCGCGCCTGGGCATCGCTTGGCCTCGTGTGGATGAGCATCGGCTCTGCAATGCACTCGCCAATGGTCAGCTGCGGATTGAAGGAGGCGGCCGGGTCCTGGAACACGAAGCCAATATCCTTGCGCAGCGGCTTGAAAGTGCGCTCGCGAAGATTCAGCATCTCGTAGCCCAACACCTTGAGGCTCCCGCCGGTGGTGCGGTTGAGCCCGGCGATGGCGCGGCCGATGGTGGTCTTTCCGGACCCTGACTCCCCCACGAGGCCAAACACCTCGCCCTTGGACAGGGTGAAACTGACACCATCCACGGCTTTGAAGGCGGGCGCCCCAAGCCGCCCCGGGTACTCGATCTCCAGGTTGTCGGCAGCCACCAGCACTTCCTCATCCTGGTGGCGGCGTTCGGTCAGGCCTGCCGACGCCGAGTTGCGGCCCAGGTGCGGCACCGCGGCAAGGAGGTTGCGGGTGTATTCCTGCCTTGGTTCGGCGAACAGCGTCTTCGCCGGAGCTTCCTCCACGACGTCGCCCTGGTACATCACCACCACACGGTCCGCCAGGTCAGCCACCACGCCCATGTTGTGCGTGATCAATACGATCGAGGTGCCGTACTTGTCCCGCAGGTCCCGGAGGAGTTCCAGGATTTCGGCCTGGACGGTGACATCCAGGGCGGTGGTGGGTTCGTCGGCAACAATGAGGCCGGGGTTCAGCGCCAGCGCCGCGGCGATCACCACCCGCTGCTTCTGCCCGCCGGAGAACTGGTGCGGGTAGTAGTTGACGCGGTGTTCGGGATCGGGGATGCCCACCTTGCGCAGGGCCTCGATGGCGCGGGCTTTGGCTTCCTTCGCGGACACCCGTCCCCCGCCGTTCGCTCCCGCATGGGCACGGATGCCTTCGGCGATCTGCCACCCCACCGTAAACACTGGGTTCAGGGCGGTGGACGGTTCCTGAAACACCATGGCCACGTCGCGGCCGCGGATCTGGCGCAGCCGCCCCGGGCTGAGGCTGATGACGTTGGCGCCGTTGATCAGCACCGCGCCCGAACTCACGGCAGTTTCCGGAAGCAGGCCCAGGATGGTTTTCGCGGTCACCGTTTTACCGGAGCCGGACTCGCCAACGATGGCCAGCACCTCGCCGGCCCTGACCTCCAGGCTGACATCCTTGACGGCGCGCACGTCACCGCCGTCCGTGGCGAACGTGACTTTCAGGTGGTCGATGTCCAGGACTGTTATACGGTCCTGGTCCTGCTGGTCTGACAGTGAACCAAGGTTTTCGCTCACGGGTTGCTCAATTCTGTTTCGGTGCCGGATCCGCCGGAAGCGGCCGGCGCAGCGCCAGTGCCCTTGCGTCCGCTGCGCTTGCGGCCGCGGAGGCGCGGATCGTTGAGGTCGTTAATGCTTTCGCCCACCAGCGTCAGCCCGAGGACTGTCCATACGATGGCCAGGCCGGGGAAAAGGCCCGTCCACCAGATCCCCGACGTGGTGTCCGCGAGCGCCTTGTTCAGGTCGAAGCCCCACTCGGCCGCAGAACTTGGTTCAATGCCGAAGCCCAGGAAGCCCAGGCCCGCCAGGGTCAGGATGGCTTCGGAGGCGTTGAGGGTGAAGATCAACGGCAGGGTGCGGGTGGCGTTGCGGTAGATGTGCCGGGTCATGATGCGGATGTTCGATGCGCCCACCACCTTTGCCGACTCCACGAAGGGTTCAGCCTTGAGCCGGATGGTCTCTGCCCTGATCACCCTGAAGTACTGCGGGATGAACACCACCGTGATGGAGATGGCCGCGGCCAGGATACCGCCGAACAGGCTGGACTGGCCGCCGCTGATGACGATGGCCATCACGATGGCAACCAGCAGTGACGGGAACGCGTAGATCGCGTCGGCCACCACCACGAGGACCCGGTCCAGCCACCCGCCGATGTAGCCGCTCACCAAACCGAGGATGACGCCCGCGAAAATGGAGAGGACCACGGCCACGATGATGACCAGCAGTGCCGTCTGGGTACCCCAGATGACGCGTGACAGGACGTCGTATCCACCCACGGTGGTGCCCAGGAGGTGTTTACCTCCCGGGGCCTGCTGGGTGGGGAAACTGCCGTCGGCGTCGGACAGCTGCGCGAAGCCGTAGGGCGCCAGCAATGGTGCGGCCAGCGCCGTGAGCAGGAAGATGCCGGTGAGGACCAGGCCCACCACCAGCATGAAACGCTGCAGGCCGACGCTCTTGTTGAAGTGCGACACTACCGGCAGCCGGCGGATGAAGGATGCCCGCGGGTTTGCGACGGGTTCGAGAGTGGTTTCTGCGGTCATGTCAGTACCTCACGCGGGGGTCGATCAGCGCGGCGATAATGTCCACGATGAAGTTGGTGACGGCGACGATGACTGCCAGCAGCACCACAATGCCCTGGACAGCCACGAAGTCGCGCGCCGTGAGGTAGTTGGCCAGCTGGAACCCGAGGCCCTTCCATTCGAAGGTCGTTTCGGTGAGCACGGCGCCGCCGAGCAGCACCGCGATCTGTAGGCCCATGACGGTGATGATGGGAATCAGCGCCGGCTTGTAGGCGTGCTTGGTGACGAGCCGGTACTCGCTGACCCCACGCGAGCGCCCCGCTTCAATGTAGTCCTTGCCCAGGGTGCCGATGACGTTTGTCCGCACCAGCCGGAGGAAGACTCCCGCGGTAAGGAAGCCCAGTGCCAGCGCTGGAAGGACGGCGTGGGACATCACGTCGCTGAAGGCGGCCATGTTGCCGCTGCGCAGGGCGTCCAGCCAGTAGATGCCGGTGGGAGCTTCCAGTGCGGTGAGGGACAGCTCGGTCCTGGTGCCGGCTCGGCCGGCGACGGGAAGCCAGCCCAGCCACACCGAGAACACCAGCTTGAGCAGCATGCCGGCGAAGAAAACCGGGGTGGCGTAGAAGAGGATGGCCAGGATCCGGAGCACGGCGTCCGGGAGGTGGTCACGCCGGTGCGCGGCGACCATGCCGAGCGGGATTCCCACCAGCAGGGCGACGATGAGGGCGTTGATTGCCAGCTCCAGTGTGGCCGAGCCGTAGGTGGTCAGCATCTCGGTGACCTGGCGGTTGTCCGAAAGCGTTGTGCCGAAGTTTCCTGTGACCAGCTGGCCCAGGTATTCGAAGTACTGCACGAGCAGCGGCCGGTCATAGCCGGCGGCGTGGATCCGTTCCTGCAGCTGGTCCGGGGGCAGCCGGCCGCCCATGGCGGCCGTGATGGGGTCCCCGGTAATCCGCATGAGGAAGAACACCATGGTGACGAGGATGAGGATGGTTGGGAAAATCAGCAGAAAGCGGACCAGGATGTACTGGCCAAGCCCTCCGCCTGCCTGCTTTTTCTTTGGCGGAAGGAGCGCGTCCGCGTCACTGGGTGGCGCGTCAATCAAAGTTGTCATCGGTACCTGGATTCGTGGTGACCGGGAGCCAGCAGTCCCCTCGGTGCTGGCTGATGACCGGCAAAAGGCGGGACACCGTCGCGGCGTCCCGCCTCTGGCCTGTCAGAGCCCGATGGGGGTGGAGTGCTTACTTGGACAGGACGCCAAGGCGGGTCTTGAAGGAAGGATCAAGGGTCTTTTCGACGCCCTTGACATCTTTCCCCGCCACCAGCAGCTGCGAGCCCTGGAGAAGCGGCAGGGTGGAGAGGTCCTTGGCCACAGCCGTCTGCACATCGCCGATCAGCTTCTGGCGCTCGGTCTTGTCCGGGGTGGTGAGCTGCTTCTGCACCAGGTCCGTGACGGTCGGGTTCTCGTAGTGGTTCTTCAGGAAGTTACCGGGGATGAAGAACGGCGTGAGGTAGTTGTCAGCATCGGAGTAGTCCGGGAACCACCCCAGCTGGTACACCGGGTAGGCGTCAGCGGTGCGTGCCTTGGAGTAGGTCACCCACTCGGTGGACTGCAGGTCCACGGTGAACAGGCCTGACTTCTCCAGCTGCTCTTTCACCATGGCGTACTCGTCGCCGGAGGACTTGCCGTAGTGGTCCGGGTTGTACTGCAGCTTGATGTTGACCGGACCGGTGATGCCGGCGTCGGACAGGGTCTTCTTGGCCTTGTCCAGGCTCGGCTTGCCGCTGCCGTCGCCGTACATCTCCTTCATGGGCTGGGTTGCACCCGGCAGGCCGTCAGCGACCACCGAGTACGCGGGAACGTAGGTTCCCTTGTAGACCTGGTCGGAGATGGCCTGGCGGTCCACGATGTCAGCCATGGCCTGGCGGACCGCCAGCGCCTTGGCTGGGTTGGCTTCCGGCGTCTTGGCACCGAAAGGCATGGTGTCGAAGTTGAAGACGATGTACCGGAGCTCACCACCCGGGCCCTTGTAGACCTTGACCTTGGAGTCCTTGTCCAGGTCCGCGGCATCGGTTGCGGTCAGGCTGCGGCCGGCAACGTCGATGTTGCCACCCTGGACGTCCAGCTTCAGGTTGTTGGAGTCCGCGTAGTACTTGATGACGGCGCTGTCGTTTGCGGGCTTGCCCAGCAGTCCGTTGTAGTCCGGGTTGCTCTTGAGGCTGACAAGTTCGTTCTTCTTGTAGGAATCGATGGTGTAGGGGCCTGCGAAGGGCTTGCCGGCGACGATGTCTTCATCGCTCATCACTTTGTCGGCCGGGAAGACTTCCTCGTCCACGATCGGCCCGGTGTTGGTACCCAGGACACTGGGGAACACCTGATCATTGCCGGCCTTGAGGGTGAACACCACTGTGGTGTCATCCTTGGCTTCAACCGACTTGAGGTTGGACAGCAGGGAGGCGGGACCGTTGGGATCGTCAATCTTCACCACGCGGTCGTAGGAGAATTTCACATCCGAGGCGGTCAGGGCGTGCCCATTGGCGAACTTCAGGTTGGGCTTGAGCTTCACCGTGAACTCCGTCGGCGAGGTAAAGGACGCGGACTCAGCGATGTCCGGACTGACCTCGGCTGAGCCGGGCTTGGAGTTCATCAGGAAGGGGTAGACCTGGTTCATCACCAGGAAGGACCCGGCGTCATAGGAGCCCGCGGGGTCGAGGGTGACGACCTTGTCGGTCGTTCCGAAGGTGATGGCACCGCCACCGGCGCTTCCGCCGCTCGACGTTCCACCGCCGCCGCCCGATGGCCCGGTGCAGGCTGTCAGGGCCAGGGCGGAAATGCCTGCCAGCGCGATGGCGCGGTGCAGGCCGGTTGTGCTCTTGATCATCTGTGAACTTTCTGTCCGATGAGTACGCGCGCGCCGGAGACACGGGCAATGTTGACCCCTGCCCCGGCGGGCAGTGCTGATCCCTAGATTCAATCAGAGAGTCAGCCCTCAAGACGGCCAATTCCGTGACTTGAAACACAAAATTTATCTCATTGGTACTGTTGCCCACTTGCCGGACAAAGTCTGCCCGCGCCGGGCCGCAAAAAGTTCCGGGGACGGCAAAGCCCCGCCCCGGGGCAGACCGGGACGGGGCTATCAAAAGGGGTGGGTTACAGGGCAGCCCGCTGGAGCGAACGAGCGGCGTCGATGGTTGCCTGGCCCAGAACCCTGGAGCCCTGGTACAGGACCACGGTCTGGCCGGGAGCTACGCCCCGCAGCGGTGTCACCAACCGGACCACCAACTGGCCTCCGGCCGCGCCGTCGGCGGCGGGTTCCATGTGCGCAGTGGCCGGAACCGGGTCCCCGTGGGCCCGCACCTGTGCGTAGCAGTCGAACCCGGCACCCGTTTCCACTTCTGCGATGGGAAGCCCTGCCCAGGACACCTTGATGCCGCGGATCTCATCAATGGCGAGCAGCGCCTCTGGGCCCACCACCACCTTGTTTTCCTTGGGCCGGATTTCCAGCACGAAGCGGGGCTTGCCGTCAGCAGCAGGAGTCCCCAGCTTCAGTCCGCGCCGCTGGCCGACGGTGAACGCATTGGCACCGGGGTGCTCCCCCACCTTGGTTCCCGTCTCGTCCACGATGTCGCCGCTGGTCATGTCGATCTTTTCAGCAAGCCAGCCCGCGGTGTCGCCGTCGGGGATGAAGCAGATGTCATGGCTGTCCGGCTTGTTGGCCACCGAGAGCCCGCGCCGCTCCGCTTCGGCCCGCACCTCGGCCTTGGAGGGGGTGTCCGCCAGCGGGAACATGGAGTGCTTGAGCTGTTCGTGGGTGAGCACGCCAAGGACGTAGCTCTGGTCCTTGGCCCAGTCGGCAGCGCGGTGCAGTTCCCGGTTGCCGTCGGCGTCCTCGATGACCTTGGCGTAGTGCCCGGTGCAGACGGCGTCGAAGCCCAGGGCGATGGCCTTCTCCAGCAGGGCGGCGAACTTGATGCGTTCGTTGCAGCGCATGCAGGGATTGGGCGTCCTGCCGGCCGCGTATTCGTCGATGAAGTCCTGGACGACGTCTTCCTTGAAGCGCTCGGAAAAATCCCACACGTAGTAGGGAATTCCGAGTACGTCGCAGGCACGCCACGCGTCGCGGGAGTCCTCGATGGTGCAGCATCCACGGCTGCCGGTGCGCAGGGTTCCGGGCATGCGGGACAGGGCAAGGTGGACGCCGACGACGTCGTGCCCGGCCTCCACCGCGCGGGCGGCGGCAACAGCGGAGTCAACTCCACCGCTCATGGCTGCTAGTACTCGCATGCTGGCTTTCTGTTGGGGGATGCTTGCTTCCCGGGGCCGCCATGGACTGGACGCAGCGGCGGCGGAAACGATCTTCGACTATCCATTCTACGGCGGCAGGCAAATCGGCCGGAAAAGGTGAGGGTGAGGGTCACGCCCCGCCCGGCACCTGCCGTGCCACGGTCCCTGCGGTCTGGATCGAGGACTCATGCCCGGCCATGCCCGCCTGGCGAGCCCGGGCATAAGCCTCAGGCAGCGCCGCAAGCAGGGCGTCGACGTCGGCTTCCGTGGAAGCGTGCCCCAGGCTGAACCGCTGGGCTCCACGCGCCGTTTCCTCGTCCAGGCCCATGGCCAGGAGCACGTGGGAGGGCCGGGGCACGCCGGCCGTGCACGCCGAACCAGTGGACGATTCGATCCCCGCGAGGTCAAGGAGGAACAGCAGCGAGTCCCCTTCACAGCCGGGGAAGGTGAAATGGGCGCTTCCCGGAAGCCGGCCGGCGCCGGGTGCACCTCGGAGGACCGCCTCCGGCACCCGTTCGCGGACGCCGTCGATCAGCCTGTCCCGCAGCGCGGCGATCCGTGCCGACTCCGTGGGAAGCGCTGCAGTGACAGCTTCCGCGGCTGCAGCGAAGGCGGCAATGGAAGCGGTGTCCAGGGTGCCGGAGCGTACATCGCGCTCCTGCCCGCCGCCATGCTGCACGGGCGTCAATTTCACCGCCCGTCCCAGCAGGAGTGCCCCCACCCCCACGGGACCCCCGATTTTGTGCCCCGAGATGGACATGGCGTCCAGGCCGGAATCCTTGAAGTGCACCGGCACCGAGCCGAACGCCTGGACTGCATCGGAATGCACCGGGACGCCCGCACCATGGGCCAGTTCAACGATGCGCCGGATCGGCTGGATGGTGCCCACCTCATTATTGGCCCACATGACGGTCACCAGCGCCACGGTACCTGGATCGCGCGCAAGTTCAGTTGCGAGCACGTTGAGGTCCAGCACTCCTTCGCCGTCCACCGGCAGCCAGGTCACCTCGGCACCTTCGTGGCGCTCAAGCCATTCCACGGTGTCAAGGACCGCGTGGTGTTCGACGGCGGAACAAAGGATGCGACGCCGTCGGGGGTCTTCTGCCACTCGGGACCAGTACATGCCCTTCACCGCGAGGTTGTCCGACTCGGTGCCTCCCGAGGTGAAGATCACCTCCGAGGGGTGCGCTCCCGCCGCTGCGGCGATGGCCTCCCGCGCATCCTCCACGGCACGGCGGGCACGCCGTCCGGACCCATGCAGAGATGAGGGGTTGCCGGTCCGCGCGAGTTCCCGGGTCAAGACGGCGAGCGCGGCGCCGGAAAGCGGCGTGGTGGCGGCATGATCGAGGTAGGCGGGCATCCTTCAATTCTATCGTGCCGCGCCTCAGCTCCCGCCGGGCACCGTCAGCCGGCGCCCTTGATCCGGGCGCAGCAATGACCCGGTCCGGAGGCCTCGGCAACACGGTCCTCGGGGCCGCCGCAGCCAACCGCCGCCCCACGCAGGAAGGCGCCGTTCATGTCGCACACCACTGTTGCGTGGGCCCTCGAAAGTCTATGGAAGGGGCAGTTGGGCAGCAGGTAGCCGCCGTCACCATCAGGCTGCGGCTGGTAGCCCGCCTCCGACAGGAAATCCTCCAGACCGCCGGCCGCTGCTGCGAGCTCCCGGCCCTTCCGGAACGCAACGGCGCGCAGCGATTCCCCCACCGGCCCGCCTTCGGCCTGCGAAGACTCGATGGCAGCGGCCATCAGCTCCCCGGCGAGGTCATAGTTCCGGTCCGGTACGGAGGCTGCCACTTCGCCGCCCACCGGCCGGTACATCTTGGCCGGGCGTCCCGAGCCTGGCCCCGTCCTGCCCGCTGGCTTGTGGAACTCCACGGCCAGCAGTCCATCCTGGACCAGCCTGTCCAGGTGGAAGGAAACGGTGCTCCGCGCCATACCTGCGGCCTCGGCCACCTCATCGCGCCCCATCGGCCGGGGCGACGCCGTAACCAGCTCGAATAGTTGCAGCCTTTTATCATCCGTGAGTGAGGCGACGGCCGCGATCCTGTCCGCCCAGGGAAGTCGGTACATGGGGCCTCCAAATCCAAATTCAAGATCTATTGATTATAGAACGCCAGCTTTCTAAAATTACGATACCTACTTTTAGAAGGAGTACACCATGAAACCAGCATCGGCAGTGCGCACCCGGCATGCATTCACCACCGTGCCGGCGGCCCGGCAGGCCTTCCTGCTGCTGCGCACTGTCTTCACCGTTGCACCCATCCTCTTCGGCCTGGACAAGTTCACGAACGTCCTTGCCCAGTGGACTGTCTATCTAGCGCCCCAGGCCACCGCGGTGGTGCCACTGCCACCCCAGACCTTCATGTATGTCGTTGGGTTGGTGGAGATCATCGCCGGCGTGGTTGTGGCGGTGCGTCCAAAATACGGCTCGTTGCTGGTGGCCGCCTGGTTGGCCGGGATTATCATCAACCTGCTGCTGCTGGGAAGCTTCTACGATGTGGCCCTGCGGGACTTCGGGCTCCTGGTAGGCGCCCTGGCCCTCAATCGGTTGTCAGTGGGGGTCGGGCGGGCCGCCGAGTAGCCCGGTTCTGCCCGCGGAAGCGGGCGTTCTGTGCAAAGAATCCGCCGGCAGCTGTGCCCTCCAGCCGCCGGCGGCCTTGCGCCAACTGGCCGGCCTTGCCAACGGGCCAGGTCAAGCACCGGGAGGAAGCAGCGGCAGGTAGCGGCGGACGTCGTTGCGCGCTGACGCCAACGCCGCCGCGTCCGGGCAGGACACCGATATATAGGCCGACGAATCCGCCGTACCAAAAACCCTCGCCATCACCGCAGTGGACCGTCCGCCCGGGGCCGCCTGCTCCAGCGCCAGCACTTCCACGTTTTTGCCCGGGGCATCCGGGGTGCCGCCCCACTGCAATGTCTCCGTTTTCAGGTACGAAGGCTGGATGGTGCCGTCCAGGTACTGGAAGAGAGCAACAGTGGAATCCCGGTCCCCGCCCCGCGCCAGCGGAGCCTGGCCTGTACTGACACGGGCCGCCACAACGCAGCCGTCCGTCTTTGCATATTGGCTGGCACCGGCCACGTTTTCCTTTTCGAGCTTCCAGCCCGGCGCGCCTTTCAGCTCATCAGAGATGCCCACCGGCACTCCCGGCGCCAGGGTCCCGCCGGCAGCGAAGGGCAGGTCCCGCGCCGCAACTGCGGCGGCGTCGTATCCCGGGGTGATGGTGGGAGTGGCCGGCACCGGAGTATTCGAAGTTGCAGCCGGTGCGGAAGGATCCGGAACCCCAACGCTGCAGCCGCCCAAGAGCACAGCGCCCAGGCATGCGAAGGCGAGCGGCACTCCCCTGTGCCGTGCCCTGCCGGGCCGCCCAGCCGTCGTCGGCATTTCCATTTCCACCCCTGTTAGTTTCCTTCCGGCCGCGGGTCCCCGTTCAGCCGCGCAGGCACGAGTCTAGACTCCGGTCCCCCGGGAACCCGCAAGCACCCGGCGTTCGTTGTCACGGCATGGCCGCCACAAGTGCTGGCTAGACTGGGCGGGCACGGGTTTCCCCGACGGAAAACAGGAAGCCGCGCATGATGAAAAGGAAGAATGCTTGACCGAGAGCAGCAGCTCCCACTACCAGGTCCTTCGCGTGGCCGTCACCGCCACCGACAAGGAAATCAAGGTGGCTTACCGCCGAGCCGCCAGGATTGCGCATCCGGACCACGGCGGTGATGCCGCAACCTTCCGGCGCGTGACTGCTGCCTACGAAACCCTGATCGATCCGCAGCGGCGAAAAGCATACGACCGGTCCTATGGCGCCGGTTCAGTCCGCGGCGCTGCGCCCGACGACGGCGCCCACTTTGATGCCCCGGCCGCCGGAAGCAGAGCGTCGGCCACCGTCCGGAGGCCAGGCAACAGCAGGAACACCGCCGGCGACCCGCCGATCTACGTTCCGCCGTACGAAGGAAACGACGTTGCCCTCATCCCCCTGGCCCAAGCCCGCCAGCAGGTTCACGGGGTGCCGCGGAAACGCGGCATCTTTGGCGCTGAGGCCCGCATCCAGCGCGAGATGCGCACCGTGCAGCTGCTGACCCGGCAGGTGCTGCCTGCCATTCCCGCCGCCCGGCTCATCAATGGACTCCAATCCCCGGCGGACAACAGCCACATCGACCATGCGGTCCTTTCCGGCTACCGGCTGGCCCTGGTCAACTCCATGCTCCTGCCCAGGGGTGCCTACGCCTGGGACGGCAGGACGCTCAACCATGGCGGCCGCTCTGTGGCACCTCCGCAGCTGGCCCGGGTGGTGTGGGCCATGCAGGAAATCTTCCCGGAGCTCAACGTCACAGGATGGACCGTGGTGCACGGCCCGGACGGAAACCTCCATGAACCCGTGATTGACCACCACCGGCGGCCCGCCGGAGCCCTGGAGACCGTCCAGATCTTGAACGCGGCGGGCACGGTGCGGGGCCTGAAGGATTTCCTTGCCTCCGGTCCCGCACCCAACACAGTGAACGTCCCGGTCCTGGCCAGGCTGCTGCGCGGCATGCACTGACGGCGGTGGCTAGGATGGGGAGGTGTTCCGCATCCTTTTCCATGAACCAGAGATTCCCGGCAATACCGGCAACGCCATCCGCCTCGCCGCCATCACGGGCGCCGAACTGCACCTTGTGGAACCCCTTGGCTTCGACTTTTCCGACGCCAAGCTGCGCCGGGCCGGGCTGGACTACCATGACCTCGCCGTGGTTACCGTGCACAAGACCATCGAGGACGCCTGGCAGCACCTCCAGCCCGAGCGCGTCTACGCGTTCACCTCTGACGGCACCACCAGCTACACGGACATCGACTACGCCCCGGGCGACGTCCTGATGTTTGGCCGCGAATCCGTCGGGCTGCCGGCCGAACTGAAGAACGATGCCCACGTGACCGCCACGGTGCGGCTGCCCATGTTGCCGGCCCTTCGTTCCCTCAACCTTGCCAATGCCGCCTCCATCGCTGTCTATGAAGCCTGGCGCCAGCAGGGCTTTGCGGGGGCAAGGCTTTAGGATCCCGCTCCGGATCACGGAAAATCTTTACCCGTCGTCCCATCCGCGCCCGGCCCTGCTCCGAACAGCTCCTGTAGGCATTCAAGCGGACCGGGACCAAGGAGCGGCAGGTGACACTACTGGAGGCAGGATCCAGGCCGGACAGCCGCAGCCGGCACGGCACTGCTGAGGATTCCCCGCCCGGAGACTTATGCTTGGACGTAATGGAAACTCCCAACGCGCCGAATTCCGAGGGCTCCGCCGCGGTGACTGACCCACCGGCTGACCTCAGCCAACGCCTCTCGGTCCTGCTGGCGGGCATCGCCCGTGGGGACCAGGCATCGTTTGCCGAGTTTTACCAGCTGACGTCCCGGCGGGTCTTCGGCATGGCGCGCCGCGTCCTGATCGATCCCGAACTCAGCGAGGACACCACGCAGGAAGTCTTCCTGCAGGTCTGGCAGAACGCCGCGAAGTTCGATCCGCAGGCAGGCAGCCCGCTCTCCTGGCTGATGACCATCTCGCACCGGCGGGCCGTGGACAAGGTGCGCTCGTCACAGTCCTCCACCGACAGGGAAGCCAAGTACGGTGCCAGCACGCAGGACATCGACCATGACACCGTTTCCGATGAAGTGGGCAGCCGGCTGGAAGCGGAGGCCGTGGTCCGCTGCCTGGGGACGCTGACGGAAACACAGCAGGAATCCGTGCGCCTGGCCTACTACGGCGGCCTCACTTACCGTGAGGTGGCAGAACGGCTGAATGCGGCAGTGCCCACTATCAAGTCCCGCATCCGCGACGGACTGATCCGATTGAAGACCTGTTTGGGGGTGAGTTGAGATGAGCGGAATGGAAGAAGGCCGCAACAGTCGGTCAAGTTCCTTCGGTGACACCGTGGCGATGGATCTTGCCGCAGGCCGCGCCGTGGACCTCGCAGAGCTCTATGCCCTTGACGCGGTCACGGAGCAGGAACGCGATGCCATTGACCGGTACATCTCCACCGCCCCGGAGCCGGAGCGGCTGGCCTTCCTTGCACGCGTCCGGCAGTCCCGGGAGGCCCTGGCCCGTACTTTCCGTGCGGAGGAGGAGCCGCCGTCGGACCTGTTCGAACGGATCGTCGCCCAGCTTCCTGCCCAACTCCCCAGCCATGGTGGACCAGGAGCGGTCGACGCACCGGCACCGGCCGGAAGCACACTGCCGGCTTCTTCGCAGGGCACCCCTGCCGGCGCCGGTACACAGGATGAGCTGGCGCAGGCGCGCAAGCGCCGCGAGGAGCGGCGCGGCCCATCCGGCACCCGGCGCTGGCTGGTGGGCGTGGCGGCAGCAGCGGCCATCGCGCTCGGCGGTGTGGGCGTGGGCGCCTACATGGCCGACCAGAACGATCCCGTCAACCAGGTGGCCAGGGCAGGCGACCTGCGCGAGGCGTCCGTGAACGTGGCGGGCGGCGGCAAGGCAACCCTGCTGATTTCAGCATCCGAGGACGCTGCCGTAGTGAAGATGAGCGGCGTCCCCGCTCCCCCTGCGGGCAAGGTCTACCAAATGTGGCTGATCCCCAAGGACGGTTCGGCACCGGTGTCGCAGGGGCTGATGGACGAGCAGGCTCTCTCCAAGCCTGCCGTGGTCCAGGGCATCCATTCTGCCGCGTCGCTGGGCATCACTGTCGAGCCGGCCGGCGGGTCCAAGGCCCCCACGCTGCCGACGGTCGCGGCGGCTCCGCTCGGAGCCTGAGGTTCGAGTCCCGGCAACAGGAAAGCGCCCCCGGTTCCGTTATGACAGGAACCGGGGGCGCTTTTCCGTACCTAGAAACCTGCGATTGTGTCTGGCCCGTTGACGGCCACCACGTGGAAGGCTTCCGCGCTGCGCCCTTCCGGCAACCCTGCCCTGGCGGCATTATGCTGCATCCCCTGGCGGACGGTGACTTCCATCGCCGCGACGTCGGGGTGCTGGCTGACATGGACATGGATGGCAGCCAGCTTGGCGTCCACGTGGTCCGTGACGTCCACGAAGTGGTTTTCCCGTTCCCCGGGCCCTGCGTAGAGCCACAGCCATGGCAGCTTGTAGGCCTCTAGACCGGCGTCGGCCAGTTCGGGGTAGGCGAAAGGGTTTTCGAGTGCCGGATACACGGCCCGCGTCACTGCCTCCCCCACGGCCAGGTGGTCCGGGTGGCTCTTTTGGATCCGCTCCCAGTTCCGTTCCGGATGCATGGCAAGGACGACGTCGGGACGGACTTCGCGGATCAGCCGCACCACGGCCTTCATCACTTCGTGCGACGGCTCAAGGTACCCGTCCCGCTGGTGGAGGTAGTGGATGTCGGTGACACCGACCAGCTTGGCGGCCCGGCGCTGTTCGGCGTCGCGCATGGCGATGATGTCCGCACGGTGGGCCGGGTCGAAGCCGCCCGCTTCGCCGTCGGTCATGATGCAGTAGCTGACCTGGACGCCGGCCGCCGTCCAGGCGGCGACGGTTCCGGCAGCGCCAAAGTCGATGTCGTCAGGATGGGCCGCAAAACAGAGCACCCGCCCAACCCGGTGCTTATCCGGGTTGAACGGGCTCCCTGCCTGCCCCGTGGAGGCAGTCAACGAATCAGCCCTTGCGCTTCTTGATCTCGGCGGCGGCCTGCGGCAGGACATCGAAGACGTCGCCGATGATGCCGAAGTCCGCAATCTCGAAGACCGGGGACTCGGCATCCTTGTTGACCGCAACGATGACCTTGGACGTCTGCATGCCCGCCTTCTGCTGGATGGCGCCGGAGATGCCCGCGGAAATGTACAACTGCGGGGAAACGGTCTTGCCGGTCTGCCCCACCTGGGCGTCGTGGCTGATCCAGCCCGCATCCGTGGCGGCGCGGGAGGCGCCGACAGCTGCTCCAAGTGCATCGGCCAACTCTTCGACGGGACCGAAGTCGCCGTCCATGCCGCGTCCGCCGGCCACCACGATCCGCGCGTCGGTGAGGTCGGGCCGGCCGCTGGCCACCTTCTGCTGCCGTTCGGTGATGCGGGCCGCTGCGGCTACCGCGGGAACCTCCACCGTGGCGGTCCCGGGAGTTGTGGGGGCCGCCGCGGGCTCCGGGGTGACGTTGTTGGCCTTCAGGGTCACTACGGACACCGGGGTGCTGGCCTTGCAGGCGGTGTTGTAGGAACCGGCCAGCACCGATTTGTGAGCGGTGCCGTCCGGGTCCACGGCGACGACGTCGGTGATGACGCCGGCGTTCAAGCGGATGCCCGCACGTGCAGCGATCTCCTTGCCTTCCGGTGAGTTGTCCAGCAGGACGATGCCGGCACCGGTGGTTTCAGCGGCGGCGGCAACATAGGCAGCCTTCGGTGCCACCAGGAAGTCGTCCAGGTCCTGGGCCGAGGGGCGCAGAATGCCGCCCACGCCGTATTCGGCGAAGGTGGCAGCGACGCCGTCGGAGAGTTCGCCGTTGAGCGCCACTGTGCTCTCGCCCAGGGAACGGGCCAGGGTCAGCAGTTCCAGGCTGCTCTTCTTGAGCGACGCGCCGGGGTTGTCGATGAATACGAGTACTTTTGCCATGTCGGTGTCCCTCTTAGAGCAGCTTCTGGGCGGCCAGGAAGTCAACCAGCTTGATGCCGGCGTCGCCCTCGTCGGTGATGATGGTGCCTGCGGTCCTGGGCGGCCGCTGGTCCGCGCTGGTCACGCTGGTCCAGGAGCCGGCGAAGCCCACCTGCGCCGGCTGCACGCCGATATCGGCCAGGGACAGGGTGGTGATGCTCTTGCGCTTTGCGGCGATGATGCCCTTGA
The DNA here is from genome assembly GCF_042652025.1 of Arthrobacter sedimenti. NCBI lineage: Bacteria > Bacillati > Actinomycetota > Actinomycetes > Micrococcales > Micrococcaceae > Arthrobacter > Arthrobacter sedimenti. The sequence goes on from NZ_JBHSDQ010000001.1 coordinate 361,675, forward strand.
AGTTGGGGTACCGGGGTTCGTTGATTTGGTCCGTGACGGACACGACGGCGGGCAGCGGTGCCTCCACCGTTTCAGACGACGTGTCGGCGTCGCGGCGGGCGGTCAGGCGGCCGCCGTCCACCTGGAGAGTGGACGCGAACGTGACCTGGGGCAGCCCAAGCCGCTCGGCCAGCTGCGCCGGAACAAGGGAGGTCTCGCCGTCGGTGGAAGCCATGCCGGTGATGACCAGGTCCACGTCGCCCAGGTGCCGAACTGCGGCGGCCAGGGCAAGCGAGGTGGCCGCGGCGTCGGATCCCGCCAGGGCGTCGTCCGTGAGGTGCACGCCTTCGGTGGCGCCCATCTGCAGTGACTTCTTGACTGCGTTGACGGCTCCGGCGGGTCCCATGCTGAGGGCGATGACCTGGTTGCCTGCTTTGCTTCCGCCGCGCGCCTCCGCCAGCTGCAGGGCTGCTTCAAGGGCGTACTCGTCAAGCTCGGACAGAATGCTTTCGTCGCGGTCCGCGGTGTTGCCCTCCCCGTTGAGGTGGCGGTCGAACTGGGCGTCCGGTACATGTTTGACCAGGACTACGATCTTCAATGTCTCTTCCACTGTGTTTACAGCAGCCTTCCATGCTTGTGGACAGCCAGCCGGGTGGGCATGGCCGCGGGATGCCCGGCAGGCGGGTAGCTCCTAGCTAACCATATCGGCGCGTCCCCGCGCCCCCTTCCGTTAACGCCTGTTTCAGCGCTGTTTCCCGAGCAGGGAATGACGACGGCGGCGCCCCCATTGGTGGGGACGCCGCCGTCGTCAGGGCCTGCGTTAGTGCTGTCCTGCCTTAGCTGGCTGCCGCGCCGAGCGTGACGTCGAACGTCTGCTCGCTGCCGCCGCGCTGCACGGTGATCTTTACCTTGGATCCTGCCGGCTGTTCCCGGACTGCCGCGGTCAGCTGGTTGGGCTCGCCGATGGTGAGGTCGTTGAACTTGGTGATGACGTCACCCGCCTTGATGCCGGCCTTGCCCGCTGCGGAATTGGGATCGACGGTGGCTACGTCGGCGCCGACGGAGAACTCTGAGGCCGCGCCCGAGGTGGTCTTGGCCTTGACGCTGACGCCAAGCTGCCCATGGGAGGCCTTGCCGCTGTCGATGATCTCCTGTGCCACGCGCTTGGCATGGTTGATCGGGATGCTGAACCCGACGCCGATATTCCCGCTCTGCGAGGTGGAGGTGCCGGAGCCGGCGGACGCGATGGCCACGTTCACGCCGATGATCTCGCCCTTGCTGTTCACCAGGGCGCCGCCGGAGTTGCCGGGGTTGATGGCCGCGTCCGTCTGGATCACGTTAATGGCGATTGAGCCCTCGCTGGAATTCTGCTGGCTCTGCCCGCCGCCCGGAGGGGCGAACTGGAATCCCTGGTCGCCGCCCTGGCTGTTGTCCCCGCCCTTGGGAGCAGCCGACGATGCCACGCTGATGGTCCGGTTGAGGGTGGAGACGATGCCGTCCGTGACGGTTCCGGTCAGACCGAGCGGGGAACCGATGGCGATGGCAGTATCGCCCACATTCAGCTTGGACGAGTCACCAAGGGTGGCAGGGGTGAGGCCGGAGGTATCGTCCACCTTGATGACGGCGAGGTCGGACAGGGGGTCGGTGCCCACCAGCTTTGCCGGCAGGACCTTTCCGTCGCTGGTGCGGATCTCAAGGCTGGCGTTGGCGGTCTGGCCGTCCAGGGTCACCACGTGGGTGTTGGTCAGGATGTGCCCCTGGTCATCAAGGACAATGCCGGAACCGGTGCCGCCGGAGCTGCCGCTGGTGGCGCTGATGGTGACCACGCTGGGCGAAGCCTTCACCGCAGCTGCGGTAATCGCGTTGACGTCGTCCTTGTTGTTGACGATGACCGTACCGGGCTGGCTGTTGCTGCCAACGGTCGAGGTGCTGGAGGCGTTATGTCCGGAGAGCTCGCCCGCGCCAACGGTCGCCACTCCGCCGCCCACCAGGCCTGCTGCGAGGATGCTGGCCACGAGGGTGCCGATGCCGAACGTCGCTTTCCGGCGCGGGGCGTCCTTGGGGTTGGGGGCCAGGCCGACGTTCCCGTTGGGCGCGCCGTGGCCGGTGCCGTGCATGGGCTGGCCATTCTGGTGCTGCTGCTGGCCGTAGTATCCGGGCTGGCCGTCCTGGTGCTGCTGGCCATAATTTGCGGACTGGCCGTAGAACGGCTGACGCTGCGGGTAGACGGGGCGTGGTGCGCCCGGCAATTCCTGGGTGTGGTGGTCACGCGCCTCCGGCCGGTCCAGCCGCTCCGTGTTGTTCTGTGGGCCGGCGTGATCCTGGGGGGCCGGGTTGCCTTGAGGGGTGCGGGGGCCGCCTGCGTTCCCATACTGAGTTTCCGACTGGCGGTTTCCAGGCTGTTCCGCCCCCTGCTGGTGCCACGGGTTCCGGCTTTGCGCACCGTTGTCCTCAGGGACCGGTCCTGGGGTTTGATTCTCAGTCATGAGACTTCCTTTCATCCTCGTCTGCCATTAACTATGAACCGTTCCGCTGGAACAAGCTCGGATGTTTGCTGAGAGCTTCCTGAACGCTTCAAGCAAGCCTGTTTGGTCGGGGGGCGTTTCGCTGGAGGCATATTCGGTCGCATGGACTGCCTGTGGGGTGCACCATAGAATCAAGATGAAATGCCACAGCGACCTGCGGCTTCACACCAAGCGTGGGGGCGCTGCTGGATTCGACGACTGATTCGTCCCGAATCGGTGTCAGGCGTGCTGAAGGGTTGCACATGCGGTCAAAGTTCAAACGTATCCTCGCCGTGATCGGCCTTGCCGGACTGCTGGCGGTACCTGCCGGCGCCGCCTGGGCCGACGACCCGGTCACCATCCCCTCCGGGACCAACATCGTTGATAACGCAAACGTGCTGGGCAGCCGGAAGGGTGAAGTCCAGGATGCGATTCAGAAGCTGTTGAAGGATCACAAGTACAACCTGTACGTGATCACAGTGAAGTCGTTCGACAACCCCTCTGACCCCACGGCCTGGAGCCAGGCCGTGGCAAAGACAAAAGGCATGGGCAAGGCCGATGTCATCCTTGCCATCGCCACCGACCAGGGCAAGTACTACTTCTCCCCCAACTCGGCCAGCGCCATTTACTCCAAGCGGAGCAACATCACCCAGAACGCGGTTGTCGCCAACCTCGCCGGCGGGAAGAAGGACTATGCCCAGGCCGCCATCGACACCGCATCCGCCGTGGGCGACGCTGCCGGCGGCGGCAGTGGCAACGTGTCCTCCGGTGACGGCGCAGGTGCGGGCCTGCTGGTAGGCGCAGGCGTGGTGGTTGCCGGCGGCGGCGCGTATCTGTATTACCGGAACCGCCGAAAGAAGGCAGCCGGACAGGGTGCATCCAGCGCAAGCTACGGCCCCCAGGGGGCCGAACTGGACCCGCTGGCTTCGCTAAGCGTTGAGGAACTCCGCCGGAAGGGCGGTTCGCTGCTTATCGAGGCGGACGACGCCATCAAGTCCAGTGAGCAGGAACTTGGCTTCGCCCAGGCCCAGTACGGGGATGCCGCCGTCGGAAACTTCACCAAAGCCCTAGCGGAAGCGAAGGCGCACATGACGGAGTCCTTCAAGCTGCAGCAGCAGCTCGATGACCACATCCCGGACACCGAGGAACAGCAGCGGACCTGGCTGGGTGAGATCATTCGCCGCTCTGAGGCCGCCCTGGAGTCGCTGCAGGAGCAGAAAGCTGACTTCGACTCCCTGCGCGAACTCGAAAAGAACGCTCCGCAGGCCCTGGCCGCCGTCAACGCGGGAGCCCGCGAGGCGGACGCCAAGATCTCCAGCGCCGAACAGTCCCTGGCGGCCATGCGGTCCAAGTATGCCGACAGCGCGCTGGTCCAGGTCTCGGACAATATCGTCCAGGCCAAGGAACGCCTGGCGTTCGTGCAGAACGCATCCGAGACCGCGCGGCAGAAGCTGGGTGAAGGCGAAGGCAGCATGGCGGCCGTGGCCGTCCGTGCTGCCGAGGAGAGCCTGCACCAGACCAACGTCCTCCTGGACGCCATCACCAAGGTTGCCGGCAACCTCGACGAGGCCCGCAACGGGCTCGAAGCAGCAGTTGTGGACACCTCACAGGACCTGGCCCAGGCAAAAGCCATGATCCAATCCGGCGCCCACGCGGAACTTGCAGGACCGGTAGCCGCGGTGGAGGCAGCGCTCGCGCAGGTGAAGACGGAGATCCAGGGCGGGAAGATCGATCCCATCGCCACCCTTCAGCGGGTAGAAACGGCCCACCAGTCCCTGGACCAGGCCCTGACCGGGATCCGCGACCAGCAGGAGCAGGCACGGCGGGCACAGGCATCACTGCAGCAAACCATCATGTCCGCGCAGGCCCAGATCAGCGCCACCTCCGACTACATCACCGCCCGGCGCGGCGGCGTGGGAACCGAGGCACGCACCCGGCTGGCGGAGTCCCAACGGAACCTCGACTATGCGCTGTCCATTGCCCGGACCGACCCCGTCACCGCGCTCACTTACGCGCAGCAGGCCCACGCCCTCGCGGCGCAGGCGGCACAGCAGGCCCAGGCGGACGTGGAGCACTTCGACGGCTACGCGAACCAGGGCTTCGGGCGCGGAGGCATGTTCGGCGGCGGAGGCGGCGGCGGACTGGGCGGCGCCATCCTGGGTGGCATCCTGATCAACTCCATCCTCAACGGTGGCCACGGAGGCTGGGGCGGTGGCGGCGGCTGGGGCGGCGGCGACGGAGGCGGCTGGGGCGGAGACTCCGGCGGCTTCGGCGGCGGGGACTTTGGCGGCGGCGATTTCGGCGGCGGCGATTTCGGCGGCGGAGACTCCGGCAGTTTCTAAAGACTTCCGCCGGACACGCCGGAAGATCCCGGCGGGCGGACAGACGAACTACACCACTGTGCACCGGTTCCAGTGGTCAACAAAGAGCAGGACGAAAGGCAAACACCATGGTTAAGCAGTCCATTTTCGGCCGGATCGCGCAGCTGGCAAAGGCGAACATCAACTCTTTGCTGGACAACGCCGAGGACCCGCAGAAGATGCTGGACCAGATGGTCCGCGACTACACCAACAACATCGCCGAAGCCGAGTCCGCCGTAGCGCAGACCATCGGCAACCTCAGGATGCTGGAAGACGACTACAACGAGGACGTCAAGAACGCCCACGACTGGGGAAACAAGGCACTTGCCGCCTCCCGCAAGGCTGACGAGTTCCGCGCGGCCGGCGACGTAGCCGACGCCGAGAAGTTCGACAACCTGGCAAAGGTGGCCCTGCAGCGGCAGATGGCCGCTGAAAGCGAAGCCAAGGGCGCGGAGCCGAGCATCGCCTCCCAGCGCGAGGTCGTGGACAAGCTGAAAACCGGGCTGGACCAGATGAAGAACAAGCTCAACCAGCTGACGAGCAAGCGCAACGAGCTTGTTGCGCGGTCCAAGACCGCAGCCGCGCAGACCCAGGTCCACGACGCCATCAAGAGCATCGACATCATGGACCCCACCAGCGAAGTGGGCCGCTTCGAGGAGAAGATCCGCCGCGAAGAGGCAAAGGTCCGCGGCCAGCAGGAGCTTGCAGCGTCCAGCCTGGACGCCCAGTTCAACCAGCTGGAGGACCTGGGTGAGCAGACTGAGATCGAAGCGCGCCTGGCGGCGCTCAAGGCCGGCGGCAACTCCAAGCCTGCTCTGGGCGCAGCAAGCCCGGCATCATCAGAATCGACGGTCGACGAGGCAGACTTCGACAAGCTGTAAAGCCCGGCGATACGTCGCCAACTGATACATGGCTATGGCCGGGACCGGGTCCCGGCCATAGTTGTGTCCGCTGTGTGTACCGTGGTGCCATGGCTTCTTCCGAAGGAACGTCCCTGGTCTGGCTGCGCGATGATTTGCGGTTGGACGATAACCCGGCCCTGTCCGAAGCGGCCGGCCGCGGTTTGCCGTTCACTGTCGTTTATATCCTGGATGAGCAGTCCCAGGGTGTGCGGCCCCTCGGCGGAGCCGCCCGGTGGTGGCTGCACCACTCCCTGGCCGCACTCTCCGCGGACCTCGAAAGCCGGGGATCACGCCTGGTACTTCGCCGTGGCCCTGCCGGAGAAGCCATCAGGACGCTGGCCACCCAGACGAAGGCGGACCACCTCTTTTGGAACCGCCGGTATGGGCAGCCGGAACGGACTATCGACGCCGACCTCAAGGAGTGGGCGGGCGGCCACGGGATGCAGGCGTCCAGCTACCAGGCGAACCTCCTCTTCGAGCCCTGGACCGTCAAGACCGGAGCGGGCGGACCCTACAAGGTCTATTCGCCGTTCTGGCGGGCCTGCCTCGCATCACAGGACATCCGGAACCCCTTCGAGGCGCCGGACACCCTGCCGGAGCCTGCACCATCGGGACGCGGCCTCCCAGCCAGCGACACGCTCAGCAGCTGGAACCTCCTGCCCTCCTCCCCCGACTGGAGCGGCGGCCTGGCTGCCACCTGGCGGCCCGGTGAGACGGGTGCACAGCAGCGCTTGGAAGACTTCCTGGACGGGCCCATCGAGGATTACGGAACCGGCCGGAACCTGCCCGGCACCGAAGGCACCAGCAGGCTGTCACCGCACCTGCGGTTCGGGGAAGTCAGCCCGTTCCGCGTGTGGAGGGAGATCCGGCGCCGGCATCCGCACAACGTCCCTTCCGACGTCGGTACCTACCGGGCCGAGCTGGGCTGGCGGGAATTCAACTGGCACCTGCTCTACCACAACCCGGATTTAGCCACCCGCAACTTCCGCCCGGCCTTCGACAACTTCCAGTGGGCCCCCACCAGTCGTGAAGAGCTTGCCGCCTGGCAGCAGGGCAACACGGGCTACCCGCTGGTGGATGCCGGGATGCGGCAGTTGTGGCAGACAGGCTGGATGCACAACCGGGTTCGGATGGCCGCCGCGTCGTTCCTGGTTAAGAACCTCCTCACCGACTGGCGGATCGGGGAGGAATGGTTCTGGGACACGCTGGTGGACGCGGACGCCGCCAACAACCCCGCCAACTGGCAGTGGGTGGCCGGGTCCGGGGCGGACGCCTCGCCCTACTACCGGATCTTCAATCCCGTCACGCAGAGCAAGAAGTTCGACGCCGGCGGCAGCTACCTGCGGACCTTCATCCCGGAGCTCCGGGACGTCGAGGGCAAGGGCATCCACGAGCCGTGGACGGTTGAAGCGGAAGGCTATCCCAAGCCGCTCGTGGACCTGGCCGAATCGCGGGAGCGGGCCCTGGACGCCTACCAGAAGATCAAAAGCGCCTGACCAAGCACAAGGCAGCGCCGCAGCCTTTAGCGGCTGACCTTGCCCATCAGGGAGGCGATGGGCCGCAGGAAGATGGGGCGGGCGAGGAACCATGCGGCCACCATAACGGCGACGGAGGCAAGGAACACCCAGAAGCCGAACCAGCCGTCGTCGTCGCTCCCTCCGTACATGTGGTTCAGGTTCCGCAGCGCGCCGGTGGTAAGCACCAGGAAGACGTGGACCACGATGAACGCCACGAAGTAGATCATGACCGGGAAGTGGACGGCACGGGCCCATTCGATGGGGAACGCCTTGTTCAGGCTGGCTGCCTTCCTGGGCCAGGCGCCGGACATCCGCAGGCCCGTGATGAACGCCAGCGGCGCCGCGATGAAGACGGTCACGAAGTAGGCCAGCAGCTGCAGCGCGTTGTAGTTGATCCAGCCGTCCTCAGTGGGCCAGTCCAGGGAGGCGTACTGCAGTGCGGCCGAGAGCGCGTTGGGGAAAATGTCCCAGCTGGTGGGAACGATGCGCATCCATTGCCCTGTGGCGAACAGCAGGACGGCGAAGATGAGCCCGTTCAGGATCCAGAGCGCATCCAGAGTCAGGTGGAACCAGAGCTCAAGGCTGATCTTGGTGGGCGCGTTCCTTGTACGGATCAAGCCCTTGTTGTTCCTGGTCCAGTGGCCGCTGGGCCGCGTGGTGGTCCGCACCTGCCAGCCGGTGCGGATGATCAGGAGCAGGAAGAAAGCGTTGAGGAAGTGCTGCCACGCCAGCCAGGCCGGAAACCCTACAGGGGCGTCGCCCGGCAGTTTCGACTGGCCCGGGTAGTCGGCGACGAAGGAAGCCACCGCCGGCAGCCCCATGAGCAGTTTGGCGATCAGCACCACCAGGACCACGGCCACGAGGACGGCGGGAACCATCCAGTAAAGCCGGGACCGCTTGCCCGTCGCGGCGCCGGGCTTCTTCGTGGGTGTGGCCATCGAACAACATACCTCTCAGGAAGGACTGGGGCTGCCCGCAGATCGCGGGGCCCTTCGAAAGAGAATACTAGGAACTGGGCGCATCCAAGGAAACGAAAAACCCCGGCCGGCGTAACTGCCGGTCGGGGCCTTTATAAGTTGCGGGGACAGGATTTGAACCTGTGACCTCTGGGTTATGAGCCCAGCGAGCTACCGAACTGCTCCACCCCGCGTCGCTTGATCAACATTACCCTACTTTTGCCGGCACCCCGACCACGCAGGCCCTAAGGCCCGTCCCCGGCGACGTAGCGTGGTCACGTCAGGTGCAGCTATGGCAAAGTTCGACGGCGGTGCTGCCGCGGCCGCCCGTGCCGGGCAAAGCAAAAGGCCCGGACACTGTTTCCAGTGTCCGGGCCTTTCCTCAGTTGCGGGGACAGGATTTGAACCTGTGACCTCTGGGTTATGAGCCCAGCGAGCTACCGAACTGCTCCACCCCGCGTCGCAAGAACTACTTTACCGGGAGGTGAACCCGAGGCCAAATCGGAGCGGCGTGACGTCCGTTACGCCAGCCCGGCACCCGCTCCCCCAAGGGCTCAAGTGCCGGGCTGCCGCCGTCGTACTACCGCCCCGCTGAGGCGGACGGTGAAGGCGTGGCCGAAGGCGAGGCGGATGCTGCGGGGGCCGGGTTGGCCTCAGGAGCAGTGGCCGGGATCTTAGCCTCGGCGTCCATGGCCTTCTTCAGCGCCGCCGCAACCTTCTTCTGCGCGTCACCATAGGCAGCGAAGTCGCCGGCCGCAAGCGCGCTCTGGCCGGCCTGGATAGCCGAGTTCGCCTCATCCAGCGCCGCCTTCAGCTGGGCTTTCGCATCCGCCTCGGCCGGTGTGGTGGGCGCCGCCGGACCCGCCGGCGTCTGGCCGTTGTTGGCGGAGTCACCTGCGGCCGCCCCGGAATCCCCGCCAAAGAGCTGCTTGAGCGCGGCGTCCAGGGTAGGCGCGAAGCCCACCTTGTCACCAAAGGCCACCAGGACGCGCTGCAGCGTCGGGTAGGACGTCTCACCCGTCGACTTGAGGTAGACCGGCTGCACGTAGAGGATGCCGCCGCCCACGGGCAGGGTCAGCAGGTTGCCGTTCAGGACGTCCGAGGCGCCCTGCCGCAGCAGGTTGAGCGCCTGGGACACCGTGGGATCGGAGTTGAACTTGTTCTGCGCCTGCCCGGGACCGGGAACTTGAGTTTCCGGCGGGATCTGCAGGAGCCGCAGCTTGCCGTAGCCGTCCGCCTTCACGCCGGCCTGGTTGCCTGCGTCCGAGTCAGCGGCGAGGAAGCCGTACAGGACGTTGCGCGCATTTCCGTTGACAATCTGCGGGATGAATGAAGATGTCAGCTGGAAGGCAGGCTTCTGCTGGTCCGGCATCTGCAGCGACATGTAGAACGGTGGTTGCTTCACGTCCGTGCTCACGGTGGGGTCCGCCGGCGTGCTCCAGGCATCGTTGTTCTTGTAGAAGCTGATGGGATCCGTCACGTGGTACTGCCCCAGCAGTTCACGCTGGACCTTGAACAGGTCCTCCGGGTACCGGACGTGGCTCATCAGGGCGCCGGACATCTCGGAGTACGGCTTCAGCGTTGACGGGAAGACCTTCTGCCAGGCCTTCAGGACAGGATCCGTATCATCCCAGGCGTACAGGGTGACCGAACCGTCGTAGGCGTCCACCGTTGCCTTCACCGAGTTGCGGATGTAGTTCACCGTGCTGTTGGGCAGGGCCACGGCACGGCCGGAACTCGTCTGCGAATCAGCGGTGGCATCCGACAATGACTTCTGCTGCGAGTACGGGAAGTACTGGCTGGTGGTGTAGCCGTCCACGATCCACTTGACCCGGCCGTCCACCACCGCCGGATACGCACCGCCGTCAACCGTCAGGTAGGGGGCCACCTTCTGGACCCGTTCGCGCGGGCTGCGGTCATAGAGGATCTGGGACTGCGGGTTCACGCCGTCCGACAGCAGCAGGTCCGAGGACTGGAACTTGATGGCGTAGAGGATCTTGTTAAAGAACGAGCCCACGTTCGGGCCGCCGTTCCCCTTGAAGGTGTACTGGGTCTCCCCCTCCCCTTCCTTGCCGGAGGGCCGGTCCTGCTCACGGGGCGTGGCGCCGTCGGGGGCGCCCACGATGGAGTATTCGGGTGAGGACTCGCCGAAGTAGATCCTGGGTTCGTAGGTGCTGTCGTTGCCCAGCACGCCTGTTGACGGAATGCCGGACTGCAGGAATTCAGGTTTGCCATCAGCCGTGAACTTGTTGCCCTTGGCGGCCACCACTCCATAGCCGTGGGTGTACACCACGTGCTGGTTGAGCCAGCCCTGCTGGTTGGTCTGTACGTTGGTGGGGTTCAGTTCCCGGACCGCGATCACGGTGTCCTGGATCTTGCCGTCCACCTCGTAACGGTCCACGTTGAGGGCCTTGGGGAACTGGTAGTACGGGCGGTACTGTTCCAGCTGCGCAAAAGCATCCGAAATCAGGTTCGGGTCCAGGAGGCGGATGTTGGCTGTCGTCTGGGCATCGGGGGCCAGGGCCCCGGTGTTGGCCGTATTGGTGGCGTCGTAACGGGTTTCCTGGATGCCGTCCAGGCCGTAGGCCTTGCGCGTGTTATCGATGTTGCGCTTGATGTACTCGCTTTCCAGCGTCTGCTCGGATGGGCGGACCTGGAACTGCTGGATGACCCACGGATAGACACCGCCGGCCAGGATGGACGTGATGATCAGCATGGCAGTGCCGATCACCGGCAAGCGCCAGCGGCCGATGACGGCAGCCACGATGAACAGGATGGCCACCAGGACCGCGGCCACCGCGAGGATGGCCTTGGTGGGGATAACGGCGTTGACATCCGTGTAAAGGGCACCGGCCCAGCGGCCGCCGTTGCTCTGCACCGAAGAGTAGCGGTCCAGCCAGAAGTTGACGCCCAGGAGCACCAGGAACGCGGCGCCCGTGACGGCGATGTGGATCTGCGCGGCCCGGCTGGTGAACACGCCGCGCTCCATCAGCCGGATGCTGCCGTAGAGGTAGTGGGTGAGGATGCCGGCGATGCCCGCTATCACCACCACGCTGATCAGGAATCCGGTCACAAACCCAAGGAACGGCAGGGTCATCAGGTAGAAGCTGATGTCCATGTTGAACTGCGGATCGGTCTGGCCAAAGCCCACCTGGTTGAAGAACAGCAGGACTTTCTGCCACTGGCTGGCGGCTGCGCTGCCGGCAAACAAGCCAAACAGGACCGGCAGGCCAACCATGACAATCCTGCGGACAGGCTCCAGCTGTGCCTGGTAACGGTTGAGGTTGTCCCGCACCTCTGAGTCAGGCGCGTAAACGGGCCGGGCGTTGTAGGCAATCCGGATCGAGAAGAAGACGGCCGCGAACATAATGGCGAAGCCGGCCGCGAATGTTGCGATCTTGGCGAGGTTCTCGGTAATGAAGACCTCGACGAAGCCCAGCTGCCGGTACCAGAGGACGTCGGTCCAGACGTTGGCGAAGAAGATGAACCCCACCACCACCAGGGCGACGACGATCAAGGTGGGCGTCAGGGCGCCGCGTCGTGAAGGGGGCCTGCCTGTGGACATGGTGCTGGCGGGACGGGACAAACTGGGTACCTCATAGCTGGTCGTCGAGATTCGAAGCGTGCGAGCGACGTACGGTACCGGTCAAACGGCTGGTTTCGTCCGTCATCTGTGCCACGAGTGGCGGTGGAGCTTAGTTCCTGTCGAGTCTAGTTGGGCTCAGTCTAGTGCTGGCGCCGGTGCTATTTGCCGGTGCAGGACGGAAGTGCGGAGGTGTCCTGCCCGCTTCCCGCCAGCTCCACCGCGTGCCGGGCCCCGGCGAGGTTCTCCACCCGGACCACCTGGAGTCCGTCGGGAACGTGGCCGGCAACCTCGTCACAGTTGGCGGCGGGCGCCAGGAAGAGGGTGGCCCCGGCGGAGCGCGCGCCCCGCATCTTCTGGCCGATGCCACCAATAGGGCCCACGGCCCCGTCCGGGGAGATGGTGCCGGTCCCGGCGATGTGTTTGCCGCCCGTGAGGTCGCCCGGCGTGACGGTATCGATGATGCCCAGCGAGAACATGAGGCCCGCGCTGGGGCCGCCCACCTTGTCCAGCGAGATCTGCACCTGGAAGGGGAAAGTGAAGAGATATTTCAACATGACGCCCAGGATGAAGCGGCCCTGGCCATTGTCCTTGGGGGTGATCTGGACCGTGACAAGCTGGCCTGCCCGCTCAACTGTCACAGTTGCCGGCGCTCCCTTGCCCGCGGCCAGTTCGTCCTGGACAACGGACAATGAGGTGATGTCCTTGCCGTTGATGGCCCTGAGGATGTCGCCCTGCTGGATCTTGCCCGCGGACGCCGAGTCTTTGGACAGGTCCGCGGCCTGGAGCTGCTGGCCGAACGGGATCTTCAGTTCGTTCAGTGCGGAGGCCACAGCGTTCTCCTGCGACGTGGCCATGGCCACCGCGCTCTGTTCCTGGGCCTCTTCCTTGGTGGTGCCGGTCGGATAGATCAGTTCCACCGGGTATACGGCCTTGGAACCATCCAGCCAGGCGGAGAAGGCGTTGAGGATGCTGACGGAGCCCGTGGGGCCGCCGTCGACATATACCGTTGTCAGATCCAGGCTTCCGGCAGCGGGATACGTTTCATGGCCGCTGACGTTGATCACCGGGTGGCCCTGGCTCTCCCCCAGCGTGTTGTAGGTGGGCCCGGGAGACTCGATGACATAGGGCACCGGAAGTGTGCCCACGGCAATCCCCAACCCCAACGCCGCCAGCCCGGCAACCATCATGGTGGAAAGCCGCCTGCGGGGGTGCCCGTCGTCGTACGCCGTGGAGCTGCCGCCCGCGCCTTCGGTGCCGCTTCCACCCGGGCTTCCCGGCGGACCGCCCGCACCCTCAGGCGCGGTAGTGGAGAAGTGGGAAACGTCGGGAACGTGGTCCTCGGAGGGATGTCCGCCACGGGTTGTAGTCACCCCCCAACACTACGCGGTGACGGCGCGGCGGGGGCGCTTTGCCTAGAGCGAACGACGGCGGCGGACGGCAGACAGCCGACCCCCGCCGGGGTACCGTGAAGGTTGATCAACAGTCACACCATCGATCGGCGGGACCATGACCTCCAACCCACTCAATCCGTCCAACGGCGACGACAATCCGAAGGATCCGTTGACCGAAATGCTGCAGAACCTGATGGGCGGCAAGGGGATGGAAAACTTCGACCCCGCCGAACTCGCCAAGGCTGCAGGCCTCCCGGACGACCCCAACCTGCTGGCACAGATGTTCTCCCAGGTGCAGGCGATGATGAGCGCCCCGTCCGAGGGCCCCGTTAACTGGACCCTGGCCCACGACAATGCCCGGCGCGTAGCCGCAAGCAGCTCTGATCCGTCGGTCACTGCGCAGCAGTCGCGGGACGTCGACGAAGCCCTCCGCCTCGCAGAGCTGTGGCTGGACCCCGTCACCGACCTGCCCTCCACCGGCCTGATCGGCAAAGCCTGGTCGCGCGCCGAGTGGGTGGAGGCCACGCTGGGGACCTGGAAGCGGCTCACTGAGCCCGTGGCCAACAGCATCGCCAACGCCCTGTCCTCCGCCATGACGGAGCAGATGCCCGAGGAAATGAAAGCCATGATGGGCGGGGCCTCGTCCATGCTGCAGAACATGGGCGGCGCGATCTTCGGCATGCAGCTGGGGCAGGCCATCGGTGCCCTTTCCCAGGACGTGGTGAGCTCCACCGACATCGGCGTGCCGCTCGCCGACCTGGAAATGGCGCTCCTGCCCACCAATGTTGCGGCGTTCGGTGCAGGCCTGTCCCTGCCCGAAAACGACATCCGGCTGTTCCTTGCCGTACGGGAAGCCGCGCACGCACGCCTCTTCGTGCAGGTCCCGTGGCTGCGCGGCCACCTGCTGGGCGCCATTGAGGCATACGCCCGGGGCATCCACATCGACACCTCACGCATCGAAGAGCTCGCCCGCGACCTGGACCCCAGCAACCCCGAGGGCATCCAGGAAGCCCTGTCCCAGGGTGTCTTCATGCCGCAGCGGACCCCCGCCCAGGAACAGGCCCTGGAGAAGCTCGAGACGGCGCTGGCCCTGGTGGAAGGCTGGGTGGATGAACTCACCGCTGCTGCCACCGAAAAGGTCCTGCCGTCCGCGGGCGCGCTGCGCGAAACAGTGCGCCGCCGGCGGGCAACCGGCGGCCCCGCCGAACACGCCTTCGCTTCCCTGGTGGGACTCGAGCTGCGGCCGCGCAGGCTCCGCGACGCCGCCACCCTGTGGGCCAGCCTGAAGGAAGAGCGCGGCATCGAAGGCCGTGACGCCATCTGGCACCACCCCGACCTGCTGCCCACCGCCGAGGACCTGGATGACCCGAAGGGCTTCAGCTCACGCCGCAAGCTCGCCGAAGCCAGCGACAGCGAAGTGGATGATGCCCTGCAGAAGCTGCTCAGCGGCGGATTCGAGGACACCGCCGAAGCCGACAGCTCCGAGGGTGGGGACGGGGACGCCGGGGGCAAGGACTCGCGGGGCAAGGACGACGACGGCGGAACCGACCAGCCCAGGGGCTGACACTTAGCCGGCGGGCCAGGAATTCCTGGCCCGCCGGGGTGTTTAACCCGCCGGAACAAAGGCCGGATTCCCCGGGAAGGGCCTAGTCCGCGTCTGCCAACCAGTCTCCCTGCAGCTGCCCGGTGTCTGTCTGGCTCCCTGCCGCATCTTGCTTCAGGCCCTGGTGTGCCAGCCCCCGGGACGTGGCATACGAGACACCCTCGAGGAATGCCTTGGCCCGCCGGGTCTCCGGATACGCCTCCAGCAACTTCCAGAACGCCGCGCTGTGGGAGGCCACCAGGAGGTGGGCCAGTTCGTGGAGCAGGACGTAGTCGATGACCCACTGCGGCATGGGCCGCAGCTTGTCCGACAGCCGGATGGTTCCATCGGCCGGGGTGGCAGAACCCCACCGGGAGTTCTGGTTGCCCACCCACCTGACGGCGGAAGGACGTGACCGGCCGCCAAGATACTTGGCGGACAGCTGTGCCGCATGGGCTGCAAGGGCCTCATCGGTGGCAGGACGCCGCCGGCCGGATGCTGCCCGCCGCTCCCCCTGCCTGTGCAGTTTTTCCAGCATGCGCTGGACCCACTCCCGCTCCTGCGCAGCAGTGAACCGGGCCGGGATGGCAACCACCGCCGTCCCGTCTTCCCAAAACGCAGCTACCGTGCGGGTACGCCGGGCAGACCGCCGCACCTCCACGGGGAAACCGTCGGCAGTGGCCAAGGCCGCGGCCGGCTGGGGCGCTGCCCGCCGGGCGGGTGCCTGCCGGGAACTGCTGCTGGGGCTGCGCCTCACAGGACGGAGCTTTCAGCCAGTACCCGGAGGACGTCTTCCCCGTACCTCTCCAGCTTGGAGGGACCCACGCCGGCGAGCCCGGACAGCTCCTCCAGCGACGCCGGCCGCGCCTCGGCTATGGCCGTGAGGGTGGCATCGGTGAACACCACGAACGCCGGAACGTCCGCGGACTGCGCCACTTCCCGGCGCCAGCTGCGGAGGGCGTCGAAGGTCTGTTCCTCGTAGGTGGGCGGGCACGCGTTGCAGCGTCCCACCTTCCGTTCAGCTCCGGTGGCAAGCATGCTGCCGCAGACCCGGCAGACGGCGGGGGCGGCAGCCTTGCGGCGGGGCACCGTTCCCTTCCCCCGGGTACTTGAGCTTGCTACCGAGTCAGGCCGCAGGCCGTCAAGGAACCGGGACGGCTTGCGGTTGGCCCGGCCCCCGGGGGTCCTTGCCGTGCTCCATGAGAGGGACAGGTGTTCGCGGGCACGGGTGATCCCGACATACAGCAGGCGGCGTTCTTCATCCACCGATTCGGGCGAATCGGCGAAGGAAATAGGCATCAGCCCTTCGCTAAGGCCCACCAGGAAGACGGCATCCCATTCCAGGCCCTTGGCGGCATGGAGGGAGGCAAGCGTGACGCCCTGCACGGTGGGCGCGTGCTGGGCGAGCGAGCGTTCCTGGAGTTCGTTGACGAAGTCCGCCAGGCCGAACTGGGCTCCGCGGTTCTGCACGAGCTCATCGGCCAGCGCCACCAGGGCAGCCAGCGACTCCCAGCGTTCGCGCAGGGCGCCGCCACTGTGCGGCGCGGACTCGGTGTAGCCCAGGGAGGAAACGATGTCGCGCACCAGCTGCCCGAGAGGTTCGGGGGTATCCGTTTCGGACACAGCCCTGGTGGCTGCGCGGAGCTGGAGGATTGCGTCCCGAACCTCCTTGCGGGCAAAGAAGCGTTCACCGCCCCGAAGCTGGTAGCCAATGCCCGCCGCTGCCAGTGCCTGCTCGTACGCCTCGGACTGTCCGTTAGTGCGGAAAAGGACAGCCACCTGGCTGGCCGGAGTGCCGGCGTCGAGCAGTGCCTTGATCTTCTGCGCCACTGTGGCGGCTTCCGCTTCATCATCCGTGCACTCGGTGAACTGCGGTGCAGGCCCGGCAGGACGCTGGGCCACGAGCTGCAGGGGCGTGGCCCAGGCTGCGTCGGCGGCAGGCCCTCCGCTGGGGCGGCCGGCCAGCAGGTCATTGGCCAGTTTCACCACCTGCGGCGTTGAACGGTAGTCCCTGATGAGCTTGACTACATTGGCCTGCGGATAGCGGGCCTTGAAGTCCAGGAGGTGCCGGGGCGATGCGCCGGTAAAGGAATAGATGGTCTGGCTGGCGTCGCCCACCACGCAGAGTTCGTCCCGCCCGCCGAGCCAGAGCTCCAGGAGCCGCTGCTGCAGCGGTGACACGTCCTGGTATTCGTCCACCACGAAGTGCCGGTACTGTTCGCGAACGGTGGCGGCCACCCTTTCGTCCTCCTGCAGGATGCCCACCGTGATCAGCAGGACGTCCTCGAAGTCAATCACGTTGCGGTCGGTCTTAACGTCCTCATAGGCCTGGAAGACACGCGCCACCGCGGTGAGGTCGAACCCGCCGGGCGCGCCCCTCCCCTGGGCGTTTTCCAGGTAGTTGGCAGGTGTCAGCATTGACACCTTGGCCCACTCGATTTCCGAGGCAAGGTCGCGGATGGATGCGCGGTCGGTGCTGAGCCTGAGCCGGCGGGCCGCCTCCGCAAGCAGCTGGGCCTTGTGGTCCAGCAGGTTGGGCAGCGTGCCGCCTACAGCCTGCGGCCAAAAGAACTGCAACTGCCGCAGGGCGGCCGCGTGGAAGGTCCGTGCCTGCACATTTCCCGCGCCGAGGTCCCGCAGGCGGCTGCGCATCTCAGCGGCGGCGCGGGCGGTGAAGGTGACTGCGAGGAGGCGCTGCGGGGTGTAGACCCCGGAGTGCACACCGTAGGCAATGCGGTGCGTGATGGCGCGGGTCTTTCCGGTTCCCGCCCCGGCCAGCACGCACAGCGGCCCGTTCAGGGTGCTGGCCACCTCACGCTGTTCGTCGTCCAGCCCTCCAAGGATCCGGTCCTCAAGGGAGCCTGATCCATCAAAATTCTCTGTAGTCACTTCTGCTGCTTTGTTTCTCGACTACCGCGTGCTGGTGTCTGGTGGATGGAATAACTTAGGCGCCGGCCAGGTCCTGGATCCGGCCGCCGTACCAGTGCTCAATCAGCGAGCGGGCGATGGAGAGCCTGGTGGAAATGGTGATCTCCCCGCTGAGCACCGCCTCCTGGAGTTCGTCGCGGCTGAACCAGCGCGCCCTGGTGACCTCCACGCCGTCGGGCGTTGCCTCAGCGTCCTCGGTAACGGCGGTAAATCCAAGCATAAGGGAGGCCGGGAACGGCCACGACTGGGAGCCCAGGTACTGGCAGGCGGTGACACGCACTCCCACCTCTTCCTGGATCTCGCGGACCACCGCTTCCTCGAGCGACTCCCCGGGCTCAACGAATCCGGCCAGGGTGGAGTAGTTCCGTGCATCCAGGGGGCCGCCGCCGCCCAGGAGCAGCCTGCCGTCCGGGCCTACCACCGTGACAATGATGGCGGGGTCGGTCCGGGGAAAATGCTCGGAGTTGTCTGCCGGGCACCGGCGCACCCAGCCGCCGGCTTCCACCTGGGTGGGTGTGCCGCAGCGGGGGCAGTGGGTGTGGGCTGCGTGCCAGTTGGCGATGGCGCTGGACTCCACGAAAAGGGCAGTGGAAGTGGCGGTCAATCCTGCCGCGACCTCCCTGAACCCGGCCCAGGCTGCATCGGCGGGAATCCCGGCAGTGCCTGGCTCCGCGGGTTCAGGCAGTACGAACAGCAGCAGTTCGGTACCGGCTGGGAGATCGGCGTCGGGTAGTGCCGACCCCAGGTACACGATGAGCTCCGGCGCGGATCCTGCCTCCGTGAGTTCCGCAAGGAGGTCCCTGGCCCCGGTCAGGACCAGGTTGCTGCCCCGCACCAGTCCCTGGCGCCGGGACAAGACTGCGGCCACCGCCTCCGGACCGGCCAGCAACTCATCGACCATGCCGGGCCGGCCGCGAACGGCAGATCCGCGGTCCACCAGGGCCGGCCGCACAGGGAGCAGGGTGTCAACAAGGTGGTTTGCCGGCAGTGGTGCAGGCACAGCCTGGTGGACGGGTGTTATGGACTCCGTGTGGCTCATGGTTCCACCGTACTGACTGCCACCGACATTTCACATTTCCCGGGCAATTCCCTGCGGGGGTGCCCCCCCCCCTATTTGCAGCTATCTCAAGACTCGCCGCGGCCGGACCGCCTTCTGGGACGGCGCGCAACTTACCGTGGAACGGTGAGAAGAAAACCGATTGAACTGGCGGCGATTGCAACCGCGGCAGTCCCCGGACTGACCCCGACGGCCGTTAGCTCTGCGCCGGATGATCCCGCGGACTTCGACTCAGCCCTGCTCCTAGACTCCGAGGGAAAGCGCTGGCGGGTCCGGTCGCCGCGGCACGCCGAGGCCAGCGCCCGGCTGGAAACGGAATTCCTGGTGCTGCGGGCTTTCGCGCCCGGGGTGCGGGCGGAACTGCCGTTCCTCATGCCGACTGTGGCCGGCAGCGTCCGCCTGGGGACCCTGAGCACTTTCGTTTACTCGCACCTGTCCGGCAGTACGCGCAGCGTGGAGGAACTCACCTCGGGCCCGGCCGGCCTGGGCCGCGAGATCGGCTCCGCCCTGGCGGCGATCCATGACCTGCCGCGGTCACTGGTCAGCAACGCCGACCTTCCCAGCTACACCCCCAACGAATTCCGCCAGCGGAGGCTGAACGAACTGGACCAGGCAGCAACCACCGGGCGAATTCCTGCCACGCTGCTGCGCCGGTGGGAACACGCCATGGAGGACGTGTCCCTGTGGCGATTCAACCCCTGCGTGGTCCACGGCGACCTGCACGAGGACAACCTTTTGGTGGAGTCCGGACGGGTTACCGCAGTCACCGGCTGGACCGATCTGCGCATCGGCGATCCTGCCGACGACTTTGCCTGGCTCGTGGCGTCCAACGAGCAGGACTTCATTGACACAGTGCTGGCGGCCTACACGTCCAGCCGGCGGGACGTGCCGGACCAGCACCTACTGCGCCGGGCCGCCCTGTCCGCGGAGTTCGCCCTGGCGCAGTACCTGGTCAAGGGCCTGGCCGCGGGTGACGCGGAAATGGTCACCGAAGCGGAGGGGATGCTGGAAAGCCTCGCCAGCGACATCGCCGAGTACGGCGGGCAGCCGATCAGCGTTGAGCCGCTGCCGGCCAAGAATGGGCCGGAGACTTCTGGAGCAGCAACGGCTGGTGGGGCTTCCGGGACAGCCCATGTAACGGGGAGCGGCAGTTCCGCCGTAACTCCCGCCGTTACTGTCATCCCCGTCCCCGCGCAAGCCGGCCCTGGCCAACCTGGTCCCGCCAGTCCTGCCGCTGCCCAACCTGGCACCAGCAGCCTCGAGGCTGCCCAACCTGCCGTACCGGCACAACCCGCCGCTGGCAGCCAGCCGGCTGCCCAAGCGGAGCCGGTCGTGCATGCCCGTCCTGCCGTTCAGGTGGCCCCCATTCCGGTGGAACCGCCCGCTGCCGAAAGCAAAGCCCAGGCGGGGCAGGAGCAGGAAGAGAAGGGTCCGGACGACACGTCAACAGCCGCTATCTCGGTCATAAACGTCAAACAGGGCTGAGCTTCGCGCGGAACTGCTCTTGCGCCGGCCCTGGAGCTGGCGCCCGCGCCTTGGTACCGGGCCTAACCTGCGCGTCCTAGGGTTGGCTGAGCGCCGCGGCGACGATTCCTTCCAGCTCGGCGGCCGTTCCCAGGTCGTGCGGCCGGACCACGGCGTTATCGGCAACGTAGAAGAACGCGGCCCGCACATCCTCCAGCGGCACATTCTTCAGTCGCGCCCACGCCAGCCGGTACACCGCGAGTTGGATTGAACGGGTCTTCAGCTGTGCCCCGGACGGGCGGCGTCCGGTCTTCCAGTCCACCAGGTCCCAACGGCCGTCCGCGTCCTGGAAGACTGCATCGACCCGTCCGCGGACCACTACCTCGCCCACCCTGGTTTCCACTGGGACCTCAACGAACGCGGGCGACCTGTCAGCCCACGGGGAAGCCTTGAAGGTGGCCACCATCTCGTCGAGGTTGTAAGCGGCGTCGATGTGGTCGTCTGAACCCGGCGCTTCACCGAGGTCCAGCATCCCTGCCGTTCCAAAGTACTCCTCAACCCAGGCATGGAAGGCCGTTCCCTTGCGCGCCGACATACCTGGTTCACGGGGCACGGGCCGGCGCAGCCGCCCCACTACAGCGTGGGGGTCGTCGCCGAGGTCAACCAGGGTTGAAGCGGAGATATGGGTGGGCAGGTGCACATCCTGGCCGCTGGACCTTCTTGCCCTGCGCTCAAGCAGCAAGGCCGCTTCACGGGCCCAGCCCGCCGCGGCCCCCGTAAGTTCCGGCCGGACCCCAGGCAGTGAACTGCTCCCCTGCCCCGGGATGTTGTGCTGCCCTGCCCACTCCCCGGGAGCCGGTTTGCCGGCGCCTGGCTCCAGAATCCCCAGCACGCGCTGGGCGGCTGCTTCCATGGCTGTCCGGCGTCCGCTGGCCAGGCGCAGGCGTTCACCGCTCCGCGGGTCCACAGGACCTTCCAGTGGATCGTACGGCCAGCCTGCTTCTTCTGTTTCGAGGGTCAGCGGGCTCTGGTCAGGAAGAGCAGCTTCTTCCAGCGACAGTGGGTGGACCACCGCGTTCGGAGGCGAGGCACCGCCCGCCCGCTGCGTCAAGGTTTCAAGCTCGGCAAGGAACGGTGACATCTCCGCCCGCCCGGCCCGCGAACCAACCCAGGCGGCGCTGGATACCCACAGCACGTGCTTGGCCCTGGTATAGGCGACATAGGCCAGGCGCCGTTCCTCCGACTCGCCGTGCGCCTGTACGCCGGCCTTGTAGTCCTTCTCGGCGTCCAGCCAGCCCTTCTGGTCCGGCTGGTCAAGGTCCCACTGGGGCAGGTCCGCCCGGTCCCCGCGCAGGGGCCACGGCAGCGCTGCGGCACCACTGCTCCAGCGGGAGTCCCTGTCGCTGGGGAAGGCGCCCGCGTTCATTCCGGGCACAAACACCACGTCCCATTCCAGGCCCTTGGATGCGTGCACGGTCAGCAGCTGCACCGCTTCCCGGTTGACGTCACTGGCGGGCGCTTCCAGCCCGTTCTCTTCCGCCGACGCAGCCTCCAGCCAGGACAGGAACGCGAGGATGTCCACCCGCTGGGAGGTACGGAGGAAACCGGCAGCTGCATCCTGGAAGGCGTCGAGGTTGCGGCGCGCCTGGTGGATGCTGATCCCCGGGCGGGCCGCCACCTCGATATCCAGCAGCATGGCCCTCTCCACCTCACCCAGAAGTGTGGTGAGATCGTCGCCCAGATAGGCCCGCAGTTGCCGCAGCTCGATCGACAAGCGCGACAACCGGCTGCGCGCCCCCGTGCTGAGGGCACGGCCATTTGGCGACGTCCACCCGTCCCGGGGCAGGAAGTCCAACGCTTCGACCAGGCTGGCGCCGTCAGTCAGGTCGCCTTCGAGGATTGGCGCGTCCGCCTCGTCGCTGTCGGTGTCGGGGTTGTCAACGTCGAAGCCCTGTGCTGCCCTCTCCCGGTGCCGGGCCAGCTGGCCCGACCAGTCGCGCAATGCCATGAGGTCGGCGGGACCTATCCGCCACCGGGCGCCGGCAAGCAGCCGCATCAGGGCGTCGGAGCGGCCCGGATCGGCAAGCACCCGCAAGGTGGCCACAAGGTCGACGATCTCCGGGGTGTCCAGGAGCCCCCCAAGACCCACGATTTCGTATGGGATGCCCCGGGCTTCGAACTGCCGCCGGACGGTCTCCATCTGGGCTCGCCTGCGGCACAGCACCGCGATGGCCGGAGGCTCGGCAGTGCCGTCTGGCTTGAGCTCAAAGTCGGTGACCCGATATTTGAGGACGTCGTCGGCCAAGGCTGCGGCTTCCTCAACGTCGCTGGCAAAACGGCCAACCACCACAGTCCCCTCCACGGCAAATGGACTCGGCTGCAATGGAGGGACCTCAGCGGCGGCGGCCTTGCCCCCGGCAGGTCCGTTTTGTGCTGCTGCCCTGCCGAGGGACTGCGACATGACATTGGCTGCTCCAAGAATGGACCGGCCATTCCGCCATGCGGTTGTCAGGTAGGAGGTTGGAGCCGGCGCCCAACCTCCTCCAGGTTCCGCCTGCCCGGTGCGGACGGGGAACTCGCGGACAAAATGGAACAACTGTCCCGCGGAAGCCCCACGGAATCCATAGATTGACTGGTTGGGGTCACCGACCGCTGTCACCGCGTGGCCGCCGCCGAAGAGACGGGAAAAGAGGACCAGCTGCGCGTAGGACGTGTCCTGGAACTCGTCCAGCAAAACCACCTTGTACCGCTGCCGCTCCATCTGAGCCGCCAACGGGACATCCTGCGCCACCTTGGCGGCGAGCGCCACCAGATCGCCGAAATCAAGTGCCCCGCGGGCACGTTTGGCTGCCGCGTAGCGGCCCACCATGTCAGCGACGCTTGCGCGGGTCCGCAGCATGCCCGCAAGGTCCGCGGCCGCTTTGGGCGGGTTCTTCATCTTGCCGGCCAGGTACGGCAGCGACTCAAACTCCGAAAGGCGCGCCATGAGCCACGCTTCGACATCTTCCGGTTCCTGGAGGTGTTCTGCGCACTCTCCCGCCAGCTGGATGACCGCTTTGACAAGGGTGGATTTCGCGGCCCGGAAGTGGGCGTATTCGCCATCGTAGGCCTCGACCACTTCGCTTGCCAGCTGCCAGGCCTGCGCTCCGCCCAGCAGCACCACGTCCCGTTCCACGCCAAGCCTCAGCCCGTAGTCCGAGACAATGCCGCTTGCGAACGAATGGTAGGTGGACACCTTGGGCTCCAGGGCGTCACTGCTGAGAAGGCCCTCGGGGAACATCCCCTTCACGGTGTCCTTGGCGGCGAGGCGCTGCAGGGCCAGAAGCTTTGACCTGATCCGGGTGGCCAGCTCGCCCGCAGCCTTGCGGGTGAAGGTCACGCCCAGGACCTCCTCCGGGGTGACCCAGCCGTTGGCCACCAGCCACACCACCCTGTCCGCCATGGTGGCAGTCTTTCCCGAGCCCGCTCCCGCGATCACCAAGCGGGGTGCCAAGGGCGAGGAGATGATGGCGGATTGCTCGGGTGTAGGGGTGTTCTTTTCGCCGAGGAGCACGGAAAGTTCTTCCGGACTGAAGCGTACGGGCGGTGTAACCTGCGCCGCAGGCAGCGTGGAAAGTGCCTCGCTCATTCGGTCACTTGCCTTCCGCGCACGCATAAGGGGCATACCTCGGGGAGCCGGCAACCATGGCCGCCATGGCTGCCTTTTGAGGGGTCGTGCCGGGCAATAAACTCGCTGCCGCCCATCACGGCGGCGGCGTTCTTGACCATGTCCAATGCCCAGTTCTCCTGCGGGTCGAGAGGTTCCTGCTGCTGGATGGCGGGACTCTTGGCGGTGGTCCCCAGCTGCGCCAGCACCGCTCCGCCGGGCTGGCCGGACCCCGGGGACCCGGTCTCGAACCCACCGGCCAATACTGCGGCCTGGTAGGCACCAAGCTGCGGATGGCGGGACAACTCGCCCTTGCCCGGCTGCCGCTTCCCGGTCTTGAGGTCCACCACCACCAGGCGGCCTTCGCCGTCGATCTCCAGCCTGTCCACTTGCCCCCGCAGGACCGCCTCCCGCGGCGCTGCCTCATCCACCGGCACCTCGCCAAGGGCCACTTCGAAGTCCTGTTCCACGCCCAGCAGGCTGCGGCCTTCGCTCCTCATGGACAGCACGTATTGCGCCAGCTTCCGCACCATGGCCTCGGCACGCTGGAAGTCCAGCCTTCCCTCCCAGTTGTCCTTCATGCCCAGCGCCGGCCACCGGCGGACCAGTTCAGCAACGTACTCGGACCCGGACCCGTCCGGCATGTCCTGGGCGATCGCGTGCACAAGAGTCCCGAGGCTCCGGGCGAAATCGGTTGCCGATTCCCCTCCCGCCGCCTGGACGAACCAGTCCAGCGGCGACTTTTGCACCGTCTCCACCTTCGAGGGGGACACGGAAACCGTTCCGCCCGGGGGAACAACCGCGCCGGAGGACGTCAGGGGCGCCAGCCCCCACCAGCTGTCGGGGTGTGCGCCCGCAACCGCGGGCTGCGCTGCGGCCAGGTGCGCCAGGACCCTGGCTGCTTCCTGCGCCTGCCCCGAGTCACCATCCAGCTGGGCATACTGCCGGAGTTCAGCGACCAACGCGCGCAGCGTCATCGGCCGTTCCACCTGGGTGAAAGCCCTGCCCTCCTGGCCCGGCCTCAAGGGCGCAACGAAGTCCAGGAAGGACGACGGCTGGTCGTCTTCCGAAGACACTGCCGTACACACCAGCACTTCCCGTGCCCGGGAGACCGCCGTGGAGAAGCTTCGGAGTTCGTCGTAACGGATGTCGCGCAACCGGCTCAAGGGGTCGCGCTGGAGGGCATAGGCGGGACCATGCTCCACAGCGTCCGCGTACAGCGTGCTTCCGAGAAGCTCGCCCCGGAGCCTCGTGTTGGGCCATACGCCCTCCTGCAGTCCGGCGATGATCACCACCGGCCATTCCCTGCCTGCAGCACTAGCAGGGGTCATCAGCTCAACGGCGTCATCGAGCTGGGCGCGGGCGGCAAGGGTGTCCATGGGAAGCTCCTGGTTCAGGAGGTACTCGAGGAACTGTTCAGGGCCGGCGCCGGGCATCTGGTCCACATAGCGCTCCGCCGTGTGGAAGAGCGCCATCATCGCGTCGAGGTCGCGGTCAGCGCGGGCCCCGTGGGGTCCGCCCTCCAATGCCGCTGCCGTCCAGGCCGACGAGAGCCCGGTGGAGTCCCACAGTGCCCACAGCACCGTCTCCGCGTTGGCTCCGGGCAGGGCTGCAGCCTCCCTCCCGGCGTGGATCATTCGCGCAGTGCGGCGGGCGGCGCGGCCCTCAATACCCAACGCACCCAGCGCACCGGGTTCGAGCAGGGCTTCGACCAGGAGGGCATCACTGGCGCGTCCCCCACCGCCCAGGAGTTCCTCCCGCCGCAGCGACTGGCGCAGCCTGCGCAGCTCGATGGAGGTGGCCCCGCCGATGCGGGAGGTCAGCAATGAAACCGCAGCTTCCGGTGTCAACAGCGCAGGGTCCAGGGCGATGGCGAAAGCATCCAGGAGTGGACGCACCGCCACCTCGTCCCGGACTGCGGACTCAGCCACTGGTACGCGTACGGGAATGCCCTGCCCGGAAAGGTACCGCTGCAGCTCGCTGACCTGGCCGCCGTTGCGCACGATGACGGCAATGTCAGCAAGGTCGCGGTTGAGGTTGATGTGCTGGTCCAGGATCCGCTGCGCAACGTACCGGAGCTCATGAACGGGAGTGGGAACCAAGTGGGCCTCCACCCCGCCCGTCACCGGCTGGTGTGCAGGCTGTACGGGATGTTCGGGCTTTCCGGGCCATGCGGGTTGCTCAAGGCGGCGGGCCAACTGCCCGCCCGCGCGCTGGGAAATGCGGCCAGCCACGTTCAACCAGGCCTGGGCCACGGCAGGCGTGAGACCGTGGGCATGCCAGAGCGGGCGCTCCATGACGGCCCCCTTGGCCGAGAGCAGCCGGGGCAGTTCAGCCACCAGATCGGGCCGGGCTCCCCGGAAGCCCTGGACCACTGTGTCCGGGGATGACGTCACGTAGCAATCCTTGCCGGCGGCGATGTCCGCCAGCAGCTCGAAGATTGCCGGGTTGGCTTCCTGGACATCGTCCACCAGGACAACCTGCAGCCGGGCGCGTTCCGCAGCGAGGAAATCGGGAGAGTCCTGGAAGATCTGCCGTGCTGCCGTGATGATTCCAGCGGGGTCGAAGGCCTCCGGCATCCGCAGGTCCAGGACGTCCCGGTATTCGGCGTAGAGGGCTGCTGCGGCCTTCCAGTCCGGCCGGTCGCAGTCATCCCCGAGTTGCACAAGGTCTTCGGCCGTACGGCCCGATTCAATGATGCGGTCAAAGAGCTGCCGCACTTCCTGGCGGAAACCGCGGGTTTCCATGGCCCCGTCCAGGTCGGCGGGCCAGGGTAGTTCCAGTCCCGGAAGCCGGTGGCCCTCAAGGAGTTCCTTGATGATGAGGTCCTGTTCAGGGCCTGAGAGCAAGCGCGGTGGCCTGGGCAGTGGAATAACTCCCTCTGCCTTGGCCCGGCGGATCAGGTCGAATGCATAGGAAGCCCATGTCCTGGCTGGTGTGGTGCTGAGGCTCCTGTCCAGCCGGGCGGTGAAACGGTCCCGCAGGAAATCCGCTGCAAGGCGGGTGGGTGCAAGGATCAGTATGCGTTCGGGGTCAACGCCGTCGCGGAAGACCCGCTGGACCGCGGCCTCGACGAGGACGGTGGTCTTCCCGGTACCCGGAGCCCCAGGAACCAGCACGGGCCCCGAGCCCTGGACGACGTCAACCGCTGCCTGCTGGTCCGGTGTGAGCCTGGGCGCTTCCGCATGCACCCGCCGTGGCGGAAGCAACCGAAGGGCGGGGGATCCGGTCAGTGCGCTCCTGGGTTCAGGCCCCCCGGCATCAGGTAGAGCGGGCTCCTGGCCAATCCCAGGCTCTTGCCGTTGGGGGTCCCAAGGGCCGGTCAAAGGAATCGTTACGGTCACAAACTCATTCCATCATCAGCCACCGACAATTCATGGAGGCGGCGCTCCAGGTCCTCGGCAACGGCATCGATACTGTCAAAATCACTGTCTGTCGGCGCCCAGCGCGCGGTCCCCAGATCCACCCGCCACCGCCCCTCCCCGGTGCGCAAGTAGGAACTGTAGGCCCCCAGAAGCGGGGTTCCTTCCTCAAGGTAAAGGAGCAGAGCCTCGGCTTCATGGCCCTCCGGTGCATGGCCGCTGGCTTTCAGGACGCGCCACCAGGGAACACCTCCGCCATGGTGGCTCATGACGTAACCCACCTGGCGGGGACCTCCTGACCCCAGGAGCTCGGAGACGTCCCCGTACGAGACCGCGGACCCTGCAGGCACCAGCCTGACGACGGCCAGGACCGCTTGGACGTACTCATTCCGCATTGATCCAATGTAGCCGCAGTGGCGCTCCCGGGAATTGTCGGCGGGTCCCCTTAGCGTTGAAGCATGAGTTCCTGGAACACGCTCCCCCGCGCAGCCTTCGATCTTGAGACCACCGGCCGCAATTCAAGGGCGGCACGAATCGTCACGGCATCCATCACCGTGGTGGATCACGAAGGCCAGGTCATTACCGAGCACGAGTGGCTGGCCGATCCGGGCGTTGAAATTCCCACCGAGGCAAGCGACGTCCACGGCATCACCACGGAGCAGGCAAGGCGGGACGGGCGGCCCGCGCACGAGGTCACGCGGGAAGTGGCGGGCGTCCTCCAGGAGCTCTTTGATTCCGGAACCCCGGTGATCGCCTTCAACGCCAGCTATGATTTCACGGTCCTTGCCGCCGAGTCGGCCCGCTACGGGATCCCGCAGCTCACCCGCTTCCCCGTCCTGGACCCGTACATCATGAACAAACAGGTTGACAGGTACCGCAAGGGCAAACGCACACTCACCGCGCTTTGCGAGGAGTACGGAGTGGTCCTGGACAATGCCCACACGTCGGCTGCCGATGCCCTGGCAACCCTCCGCGTCCTTGATGCGATGGCGGGAAAGTTTCCCAAGCTGATGATGCCCGCCAGCCAGCTGCACCAGCTGCAGGTGGACTGGGCGGTCAGCCAGGCGGCGGACTTCCAGGGGTATCTTCGAAAGACCAAGCCCGCGGCCGTAATCGAGGGAGACTGGCCCGTACTTCCGCCGCAGGACGCCACGGCTGGAGGCTTCTAGGCCGCCGGGCCTACTCCAAGTGGGAGACATGTCACAGTCACGCCGCGAAATAAACGGGCCGCTACCCATCGAGCCTGGTTCGCCTTCATGCGTGCGCACCGCTTCAAATACTGCGCAGAAAACTCATTCTGCGCATAAAATTCAGCATCAGCAGCAGCGTAGGGCAGTTTTCTTCTGCCCAGGCTCCGGTTCCGCCTTGGTGAGACAATAAAGTTTTGCGGTCACCCCTGCCCCGGACAGCCCAACCCGCGCCGGGCAGGTGCCAGGCGCCACAGCGCTGCCTTGCGGCCCAGTCGACTTACGACTCACATGAAAGTGACAACCTGATGAAAATCAAAGCGATGAAGTGGCTCACTACCGCTCCCGTTGCACTTGCCCTCGCGGTGTCCCTCGCAGCCTGCGGCGGCGGGTCTTCCCAGCCCAGCGGCACCCCCACGGACGCGCTGAAGGGCAGTGACCAGCAGACGCTGGACAAGTACACCACTGCCAACGTGACCCCGATCGACAAGATTGACAAGAGCAAGCTCGGCCTCGCCACCGAGGGCACCCTGCGCGTGGGGACCTTGTCAGACGCCCCGCCGAATATCTTTGTTGATGCGTCCGGCAAGTTCACCGGCTACGACAATGAGCTTCTGCGTGCCATGGCCGACAAGCTGGGGCTCAAGATCGAGTTCGCCTCCACCAAGTTCCAGGCGCTTCTCAGCCAGGTCAAGAACAAGCAGTTCGACGTCGGCTCCTCCTCGATTTCCACCACGGACGCCCGCCGTGAAACGGTTGCCTTCACCAATGGTTACGATTTCGGCTACATGGCTCTGGTCACCAAAGAAAACGCCAGGGTTCAGACGTTCGCCGAACTGAAGAGCGGCCTTCGCATCGGCGTCGTTAGCGGCAGTGTCCAGGAAGACTACGTCAAGAACACCCTGAACATTGAGCCCGTTTCCTTCCCTGACTACAACACCGTCTTTGCCAGCCTGAAGAGTGGGCAGGTGGACGCCTGGGTGGCTCCTTCCCAGCAGGCGACCGGCCAGGTCAAGCCCGGAGACGGCACGAAAATCGCCGAGAAGAAGCTCAACACGCAGAACTTCACCGCGTACGCCGTGGCCAAGGACAACCCTGCGCTGCTCGAAGCGCTGAACTCGGCCCTTGACGCCATAGTTGCCGATGGCACTTGGTCCAAGCTGACTGCCCAGTGGTACACGGACCGCCCGACGGCTGCCGAGCAGACCCCCGAGGGTTGGAAGCCGGGCAGCAAGGCCGTCAAGGTCCCAGCGAACTAGACACCGGCTACCCAGAAAAGATAGCGACGCCATATGGATTTCCTGACACGACTCGGAGAGACCTTCCTTGACTGGGAGAAGATCGCCGAGGTTCTGCCAAGCATGTTCACTGTGGGCCTGCCCAATACCCTGGTCCTGGCGATCACCTCGGGACTGATCGGTGCCGTCGTCGGCCTGGTCCTGGCTCTCATGGGAATCTCACGGAATCCTGTGGCGCGGTGGGCTGCCCGGGTGTACACGGACGTATTTCGTGGACTCCCGGCCGTCCTCACCATCCTGGTCATCGGCCTTGGGTTCGGACCAATCTTCCGCGAGATGACTGGCAGCAACAGCCCCTACCCCATGGGAGTTGCAGCTCTGTCGCTCATGGCCGCCGCGTACACGGGTGAAATCTTCCGTTCCGGCATCCAGAGCGTAGACAAAGGGCAGCTTGAGGCATCGCGTGCCCTGGGGTTCGGCTACGGCGCATCCATGCGGCTTGTAGTGGTTCCCCAGGGTATCCGCCGGGTGCTTCCTGCGCTCATGAACCAGTTCATTGCGCTGATCAAGGATTCCTCGTTGGTCTTCACCTTGGGCTTGCTGGCCACGGAACGGGAACTGTTCCAGATCGGCCAGGACGCCGCCGCCCGCAGCGGAAACTTGTCCCCGTACGTGGCAGCGGCGATTTTCTACCTCGCCATGACCATTCCGCTCACCCACCTGGTCAACTACATCGACGCCAGGCTGCGTACCGGGCGGCCCGAAAAGAAAGAACCGGACGACGCCGCAGCCGTCGTTGGAAAGGGAGCCCAGGCATGAGCGAATTCGCATCAGGAACGCTGAGCGCCAAGAACATCCACCTTTCCTTCGGCAGTAACCACGTCCTGCGGGGCATTGACCTGCACGTTCCGCAGGGCACCACCGCATCCGTCATCGGACCGTCGGGCTCGGGCAAGTCCACCCTGCTAAGAGTGATGAACCGGCTGATCGAGCCGGACCAGGGCGACATCCTGCTGGATGGCCGTTCCGTGCTGAAGGACAACCCGGACGAACTCCGCCGCCGGATCGGCATGGTGTTCCAGCAGTTCAACCTGTTCCCGCACAAGACCGTGGAGGAAAACGTCTCCCTGGCCCTGCGGAAACTGCGCAAGCTCTCCAAGGAGCAGGCGCGCAGCGAAGCGTTGGAACAGCTGGACCTGGTGGGCCTGAAGCAAAAGGCGGATTCGCGCCCGGCCAACCTCTCCGGCGGCCAGCAGCAGCGCGTGGCCATCGCAAGGGCGCTTGCCATGAAGCCCGAGGTTATGTTCTTCGACGAAGCCACCTCCGCACTGGACCCTGAGCTGGTCAAGGGCGTTCTGGCGTTGATGACGGACCTGGCGAAGGGCGGCATGACCATGGTGGTGGTGACCCACGAGATGGGCTTCTCCCGCAACGTTTCGGACTCGGTAACCTTCATGGATGCCGGCGTGGTGGTGGAAACCGGCTCGCCTGAGCAGCTCTTCACTGAACCCAGGACGGACCGGCTCAAAGGCTTCCTTTCAGACGTCCTGTAGCACCCGGAACACAAAAAGGAATCCCCGCCTGCAGCGTGCAGGCGGGGATTTCTATTTCATCTCGCGAGAGGACGACGGCGGGATGAGCCTTTCGGCCCGGGCTCAGCCCCGTGCGGCGGCTGCTGCCTTCGCTGCCGCGGGCAGGGCGTCGTAGATGCGGTTCATGGCGTCGTCGTCGTGGGCGGCCGACAGGAACCAGGCTTCGAAGACCGACGGCGGCAGGTAGACCCCTGATTCCAGCATGGAGTGGAAGAACGGCGCATAGCGGAACGCTTCCTGCGCCTGCGCGTCGGCGTAGTTGTGCACGCCGTGGGCCGAGGTCCCGAAGGCCACCGAGAAGAGGTTCCCGGCAAACTGGATGGAGTGGTCCACACCCGCGGCATCCAGCGCGTTGGACAGCGCCGAGGAAAGCTCCAGCGACCGGACGTCGATGAAGGAGTAGACGTCCCGGGTGGCGTTGGTCAGGGTGGCAACGCCGGCCGCCATGGCTACCGGGTTTCCGGACAGGGTTCCTGCCTGGTACACCGGGCCCGTGGGGGCCAGGTAGTCCATGACGTCGGCACGGCCGCCGAGTGCCGCCGTCGGCATTCCACCGCCGATGACCTTGCCGAAGGTCAGCAGGTCGGGCGTCCAGGGGTCCTCGGCGTCGGGCGCCCCGCCGGTGAGGCCCCAGTAGCCGGAGTAGCCGGTGCGGAAGCCGGTGAGGACCTCATCGACGATGAGGAGTGCGCCGTGCTCGCGGGTGATCCGGGAGAGCCCGGCGTTGAACCCCTCGGCTGGGGTGACGACACCCATGTTGGCAGGTGCGGCTTCGGTGATGACGGCTGCGATGTTCTGCCCGTGGGCGGCGAAGGCTTCCTTGACCGCCGTGAGGTCGTTGTAGGGCAGCACCAGGGTCTCGGCCGCGGTGGCCTCGGTGACGCCCGCGGAGCCGGGAAGAGCCAGGGTGGCCACGCCGGAGCCCGCGGCGGCCAGGAGGCCGTCCAGGTGGCCGTGGTAGCAGCCGGCAAACTTGATGATGAGGTTGCGGCCGGTGAACCCGCGGGCCAGACGGACGGCGGTCATGGTGGCCTCGGTGCCGGTGGACACCATGCGGAGGCGTTCGACGGCGGGGACGCGTTCCTTGACGATTTCCGCGAGGTTGGCCTCGTCAGGGGTGGAAGCACCGAAGGACAGGCCGCGGTCGACGGCGGCGTGCACTGCATCCAGGACGGCAGGGTGGGCGTGGCCCAGGAGCGCCGGGCCCCACGAGCAGACGAGGTCCACGTATTCCTTGCCGTCCGCGTCCGTCAGGTACGGGCCTTTGGCGGAGACCATGAAGCGCGGCGTACCGCCGACGGAACCGAAAGCCCGGACCGGGGAGTTGACGCCGCCCGGCATCAACTGGCGGGCGCGGTCGAAGAGTGCCTCATTGCGAGGATTGCTGGAAGTCATGGTTCCTATTCTCTCAGTTAGCCGGAAGGCACAGTTAGCCGGCGAGCAGCTCCGCCACGCGCGGCGCCACCGCCGTACCCATCAGTTCAATGGAGCGCATCATGGCTGCGTGCGGGAGCGGCCCATTGCTGTACTTGAGGTCGAAGCGGTCCACGCCAAGGTTCCGTTTGAGCCGGACGATCTTTTGGGCCACCGTTTCCGGCGATCCAACGTAGAGGGCACCTTCCGTGGAGCAGAGGGCGTCAAACTCGCCCCGCCCCGCCGGCCCCCAACCGCGCTCGGCTCCCAGCTTGTTGCGCAGCTTCAGCCAGTGCGGGAACAGCTCTTCCCGGGCCTGTTCGTCGGTTTCGGCCACATGCCCCGGCGAGTGGGTGGCAATCTGCTGCATCGGGTGCCCGTACTTGGCCATCGCCTCGCGGTAGAGATCCGCCAGGGGCTTGAAGGCCCGCGGCTGGCCGCCAATGATGGCGAAGATGATCGGGTAGCCGTACTGGGCACAGCGGAGCACGGATTCGGGCGTTCCGCCCACCCCGATCCACGTTGGGAGCAGGTGGTGCTCCAGCGGCGGGTAGACGCTCAGGCCGGCCAGTGCGGGCCGGGTGCGGCCTTCCCAGTGCACGGGCTTTTGCGCCCGCACTTTGTCGAACAGCTCGAGTTTCTCCTCGAACAGGACCTCGTAGTCCGCCAGGTCCAGCCCGAACAGCGGAAAGGACTCCACGAACGATCCGCGGCCCAGCATCACTTCGGCGCGGCCGTTGGAGATGGCGTCCACCGTGGCGAACCGTTGGAAAACCCGGATGGGCTCGTCGGAACTCAGGACCGTTACGGCGGAGCCCAGCCGGATTCGGGACGTCCGCGCCGCAGCGGCAGCCAGGAAGACCTCCGGCGCGGACACAGCGTAGTCCTTGCGGTGGTGCTCCCCCACGCCAAATGCATGAAGCCCGACGGCGTCGGCCAGTTCCGCCTGCTCCAGCAGCTGGCGCAGGACCTCAGCGTGCCTTTGAGGACTGCCGTCGGGATTTTCGCCAACGTCGCCAAAGGTGTTCAGGCCCAGGAGGATCCGCTCCTCCCCCACCGGCGCGGTGGGTCCCGGTGCGGTGCGTACAGCAGCAGGCGCGTCCGTCACCGGGATTCCTTGAGCCAGCCGGCAAGTTCGGCGGCCCAGTAGGTGAGGACCGTGTGGGCTCCCGCACGCCGGATGCCCAGCACTGATTCGGTGATGGCGGCCCGGCGGTCGATCCAGCCGTTGGCGGCGGCGGCTTCGATCATCGCGTACTCACCGGAGATCTGGTACGCGGACACGGGCACGGGGCTCATCGCGGCCACATCCGCCACGATGTCCAGGTAGCTCATGGCCGGCTTGACCATGATGATGTCCGCACCTTCAGCGAGGTCGAGTTCGACCTCGCGCAGGGCTTCGGTGCGGTTGCCGGCGTCCATCTGGTAGGTCCGCCGGTCGCCCTTGAGCTGGGAGTCCACGGCTTCGCGGAAGGGACCGTAAAACGCCGAGGCGTACTTCGCGGCGTAGGCGATGAGGGAGGTGTTGACGTGGCCGGCCTCGTCCAGGGCCGAGCGGATCGCGGCGATCTGGCCGTCCATCATGCCCGAAGGGCCAAGCATGTGCGCCCCGGCCTCCGCTTGTGCAACGGCCATCCGGGCGTAAATCTCCACGGTGCGGTCATTGTCGACGTACCCGTCGGCGTCGAGCACTCCGCAGTGGCCGTGGTCGGTGAATTCGTCCAGGCACACGTCGCTCATGATCACCAGGTCGTCGCCCACCTCGGCACGGACGTCCCGGATGGCCTTGTTCAGCACTCCGTCCGGGTCCAGCGCAGCCGAGCCTTCCGGGTCGCGGGTTTCCGGGATACCGAAGAGCATGATGCCGCCGAGGCCGAGCTCAACGGCTTCCGCTGCGGCGCGCTTCAGGGTGTCGGTTGTGTGCTGGACCACGCCGGGCATCGACGTGATGGGGTTGGGTTCGGTGAGGCCTTCCCGAATGAAGGCCGGAAGGATGAGTTCGGCCGGTGCAAGGCGGGTTTCGGCGGTCAGCCGGCGCATGGCGGGGGTAGTGCGCAGGCGGCGGGGGCGTTGGTTGGGGAAAGTCATGGATCCTGTCCTTCGCATTGGTTGTGAAGCCTTTTTGGAGGTAACGTGCCGGTCCCGGTCAGGGCGGGTTGAGTGCTTTGGCCACGGCCGCCACCAGCCCGTCCGGCGTCGGCTCAGTCGCCACTGCCGCCACGTCCAGGCCCAGGGCGGCGGCCTGGTCCGCCGTCGAGCGTCCTATGGCGACCAGCCTGCAAGCCGCCAGCGGCCCCAGCCCAGCGATCCGCCGGACGGCGCTCGGGGAGGCTGCGATCACGGCGGCGATCTTTCCGGCCGCGATCTCTGCCGCGGCGGCTTCAGGCGTCAGGAGGTAGTACGACGGCGCTTGCGGGCCGGCGTCGCCATCCTCCGGCTGCACGCCGAGCCTTCGCTCCGCTGCCGCCGGGTAGTCAACGGTGCGATAGGCGGTTACCGCCTCAACGGCACTGCCCGCCGCTGCCAGGCCTTCCGCCAGGGTGGGTGCGGCAATGTCCGCCTGGGGCAGGAACACTGTACCGCCGCCGGGCCACACAGCGAGCAGGCCGGCAGCAGACTGCTCGGCGTCCGGCGTGAGGGTTACCTGAACTCCGGCCGAGTCCAGAAGCCTGCGCGTGGCGGGACCGATGGCGGCGACCCGGGTGCCGGCAGGAACCAGCTGGTCCAGCCGCAGCCCACGCTCGGCTGCCTTTTCCATCAGGACGTGGACGGTGGTGGCACTGCTGACCACCAGCCAGTCGAAGGCGCCTGCCGCCAGGGCGTCGCAGGCGACGTCCATGGCATGCTGGTCCCGGGCCCGTTCGAAATCGATGAGCGGGAGCAGCACCGGCGTGGCACCGGCGTCCCGCAGGGCCGCCACCAGTGTTGCGGAGCGTTCCGGGCTGCGCGTGACCAGGACCCGGACCCCGCCGAGCGGCGCGTTGCCGTTCGGCTCGTCCTGCCCGGATCTGCTGGAAGGCTGCGTCATTGCCAGGTCAGGACGCCTGCAGGTCTGCGATGTCGGCTGCTCCGGCAGACAGGAGGGCTTCAGCCAGTTCGATTCCCAACAGGGTGGCACCGACCTCGGTCAGCCCGTCGCTAGCGCGCTTGTCCCGCACCGTGTCTGTTCCGTCGACGGCGCACACTACGGCCTCCAGGTGCAGCATGCTGCCCTTCCGGTAGGCGTAGGCGCCAACCGGAGCGGCACATCCTGCTTCGAGCCGGGCCAGCAGCGCGCGTTCGGCGGTGACGGCCAGGCGGGTGTCGGGGTCGTCCAGCGCGGCCAGGGCCTGGGCCAGGACTGCTTGGGACCCTTCGGCCGATCCGGGCTTCGGCGGCGCGTCGGCCGTACGGCACTCGATGGCGAGGGATCCCTGGCCGGCCGCGGGCAGCATGACGTCGGTTTCGAGGTACTCGGTGACGGCGTCCAGCCTGCCGATCCGCTGCAGGCCGGCCGCGGCGAGGACTACGGCATCGAGGTCGCAGGACTTGCCGGGCACCACCTGGTCCGTGGAGTTGCCGGGCAATCCGGGAACACGGCCCAGGCGGGTGTCCACGTTGCCGCGGATATCGACAATGTCCAGGTCGTGACGGGCGGCACGCAACTGGGCTGCACGCCGCGGCGACCCGGTCCCCACACGGGCACCGGCCGGCAGGTCTGCCAGCTTGAGTCCGTCGCGGGCGCACAGGACGTCGCGGACGTCCACGCGGCGCGGGGTGGCGGCAAGGCTCAAGCCCACTGCGGCCCCGGTGGGCAGGTCCTTTAGCGAATGAACCGCCACGTCACACTCATTGCGCAGCAGCGCGTCGCGCAGGGCAGCGACAAAGACGCCTGTCCCGCCCATCTGGGACAGCGACCCGGTGAGGACGTCGCCATCGGTGCGGACGTGCACCAGTTCCACCGGGAAACCTCCGACGGCGGCCAGCTGGTCTGCGGTCTGCTGGGTCTGGGTGAGCGCCAGCTTGCTGGCGCGGGTTCCAATGCGGACCGTCACAGCTGGGCCGTTTCCCCGGCAGCGGCCGACGGGTACGGATCGTGGCCGGTGCCAACAGTGGTGTCGGCGCCTGCGATGGTGGGCTTTTCGCCGCGGAAGTTGGCGCAGCATCCCGGCCGGCAGACGTCGTACCAGGGGCCAAGATCCGTGACAGCGGGACGGTCGGCGATGTTGTTGGCCACCGTCCGTTCACGGATGAGGTCCACCAGGCCGTCGACGAACTTCCGGTGTGTCCCCGGCGTGGGGACACGGGTGGCGGCCAGGCCCAGGTTGGCGCAGGTTTCCATCGCCTCGGTGTCCAGGTCCCAGACAACTTCCATGTGGTCGCTGACGAAGCCGAGGGGAACGATGACAATGCCCTTGACGCCCTGGCCTGCCAGCTCCTCGATGGCGTCGTTGATGTCCGGTTCGAGCCACGGCACGTGCGGGGCACCGGAACGGGACTGGTACACCAGGGACCACGGTGCGGTCAGCCCGGATTCATCCTTGACGCGCTCGATGACGGCGCCGGCGTTGGCGAGGTGCTGGGCCACGTAGGCGGAGCCTTCCTCGAACACGCGCGGCTCCCCCTCGGAACGGCCTGCAGCTTCGGCGTCCCGGGTGGGAATGGAGTGGGTGGCGAACAGGACATGGATCGGTGCATCCGGCGTACCCGCTTCTGCGAGCTTGGCGCGGACGTCGGCCACGCCGGCGGCGGTTCCTTCCACGAACGGCTCCACGAAGCCGGGGTGGTCGAAGTACTGCCGGACCTTGTCTACCTCCAGCTTGCCGTCCAGGCCGGTCTCCGTCAGCGCCATGCCAATGTCCTCGCGGTACTGGCGGCAGCTGGAGTAACAGGAGTAGGCACTGGTGGTGAGCATCAGCACCCGGCGGTGGCCGGCGTCGTACGCTTCCTGCAGGGTCTCCGGGATGTAGGGCGCCCAGTTGCGGTTTCCCCACAGCACGGGGAGCTCGATGCCGCGGGCAGCCAGTTCGGCTTCCAGCGCCGCCTTGAGCTCGCGGTTCTGCTGGTTGATAGGGCTGACGCCGCCATTGGCGCGGTAGTGGTGCGAGACTTCCTCAAGCCGCTCGTCCGGGATGCCGCGGCCGCGGGTGACATTGCGGAGGAACGGAATGACATCCTCCTGCCCTTCAGGACCGCCAAAGGAGGCGAGCAGGACGGCGTCGTAATTCTTCGGCGCCATGCGTCCGGCCTCGGTCACGGGGTTGACGGCAGTGGCCTGCTGCTCGGGGCTCATGCCAGCACCTCGGCAACCTCGTCGGCAGAGATACGGCGTCCCGTGTAGAAGGGAATCTCTTCGCGCACGTGGTTGCGTGCCTCCGTGGCCCGCAGGTGGCGCATCAGGTCCACCAGGTCCACCAGTTCCGGTGCTTCCAGGCCGAGGATCCATTCCCAGTCGCCCAGCGCGAAGGAGGAGACAGTGTTGGAGATGACCTGCGGGAAGTCGCGGCCCAGCAGGCCGTGGTCGCGGAGCATCTTGCCGCGCTCGGCCTCGGGAAGGATGTACCACTCGTAAGAGCGGACGAACGGGTAGACGCAGAGCCATTCAGCCGGAGCGACTCCGCGGGAGTAGGCGGGGGTGTGGTTCTTGGCGAACTCGGCCTCGCGGTGGACACCCATGGCGGACCAGACAATCTCGGTGCCGGCAAACAGGGTGCTGCGTCGTATGTCGCGGATGGCCTGCTGCAGCGCTTCCGGCTTGGAGCCGTGGAGCCACACCATGACGTCGGCGTCGGCGCGCATGGCCGAGACGTCGTAGCTGCCCCGGTGCGTTACGCCGGCAGCGGCGAGCCGCTCCAGCAGCGCTTCGAAGTCTGCGGCGGCATCGGCGCTGCGGACCACGGACTCCGACCGCTTGAAGACCGTCCAAAGGGTAAAGAACTGCTCGGCTGATTCTTCGGTTTTAGTGACAGATTCGGCAGAAGTGTGGCTCATGGTTACAAGTTTGCCCCTTCCCTCCCTCCAAGACGAAACCGAAGAGTTCTACAACTCGTAGAAGTGACCAAAGTCACGTTTAGCACTGCAGCGAACCGTCTTGGGGAGGGGTCCTAGAGGCGGCGCATGCGCAGGAACACCAAGCCTGCCGCGGCTCCCACACCGACCAGGCCCGCCCCAAGCCAGATCATGGCGTCCGGCACGTCCGGCAGCGGTCCGGTGGATGAAACTGCCTGGCCTGGACCTGCAGGTGCACCCGCAGCCTGGGGCGCGCGGGTGGGCAGGGACTGCCGGGCATTGATCGACAGGGCGGTCGGCAGGGCGATCGGCAGGGCCGGCGCTGGCGTTGCCTCCGCTTCGCTGCTCCCTGCCCCGTTTGTTCCTTCGCGGATGGCCCCTTGCTGGCCCGCAGCATTGCCGTCGGCCCCAAGGATGCCTGGGCCCGCAGGTCCACGCGCTCCGGCACCCGACACGGAGGACGCTGCACCGGAAGCAAGGTCCCCGCCCGGAACTGCTCCTGTTCCCGGTGCGTCGGCCGGAGGAACAGCCACTGGGGCCTGTTCAGGAGCGCCTGCCGCATTCGAGGTGCCGGCAGCGGGGGCTCCGCCGGGTGCGGAGGGGGATCCCGGCCGGACGGTGGCCAGGGCGGATCCGGTGCCCGTTGGAGCCGCGGGGGCTGTGGTCTGCGGGCCGGGTGCCAGGGGCGTTCCGGAGGTGGTCGGCGACGGGGAGGGCGTGGTGCTTGCAGACGCGGAACCTGTGATCACCGGAAGCAAGGTACCCGGCAAGGAGATGGACGGAGACGGCGTCCGCGGGGCCCGGGTTGCAGGGGTGCCGGCAGGGGTGTCACCCTGCTGCCCGGGTGCACCGTTTTCATCGCCCCGCTTGGCTTCCTGCTGGCCGGGGGTGCCTTGGCCCGAAGCGATGGTAAGTCCGAACGCCGCAGCAGATGCTGCCGCGGAAGCCTGCACCGGCGGGTCCTGGGGAGGGGCAACTGCATCGTCAGCCAAGGCTGCCTGGACGCCGGTGGAAAGAACCAGTACCGCTCCGACGGCCGCTGCTGCGGTACCACGTCGGATTCCCCCATGGATACCGGTCCGGGACAGTGAAAGCTCGGACCTGTTTGAAACCATAGTCATCGACCCTAACCAGAACGGTTGGCCGATTGAAAACCGGAAAGACCGGCGGGGCGTGTCCTGGATGGGCTCCGAAAACCAGACCCGGCCGCTTGACCAGCAGCGATGCTCAGGTGGCGGTCAGTTGGCCGATTTGCTCACGTGTGTCGGCCACCACAGCGGCCAACCCGTTCCCGGCCACCCAGCCGCCCACTACGGCCAGGCCGCCGGCGGCGGCGCAGGCCCTGCGGATTTCCGTTGCCCGTTCGCGGTGGCCCACCGCCGCGAACGGCAAGGCGCCCCGCCACCGGACCACATCCCAGCCCTCCACGTCCTCCCCCGTGATGCGGACGCTGAGCAGTGCGGACGCGTCACGGACGGCGGACGCGAACAGCTCTTCATCGGCTTCCGGCCCGGCAGGCTGGGCGGAAGCGCCGTCCACCCTGCCGTAGGAGAGACGCACCACGTGCCTCCCGGGACCGGCGGCGGCAGCCAGCCAGTCCCATTTGCCAGTGGCATGCGTCAGGGCCTTGGCTTGGATTCCCGGCGTTTGCGGGGCCACCAGGATTCCGGTTCCCCGGGGCCTCGCGTCCAGGTCAGGTTTGTCCAGGACCAGTGTGACCAGCTTGACGTCCGGCCCGGAGGCCGGCTTCTTTCCTGCGATGGCAGGAACTGCATCTTCCAGGAGTTCGACGGCGGCAGGCCCGTCCACAGCCACGACCAGCAGGGCGGCGCTATGGGAAGCCGCGGCCGCTTCAACGCGCCAGCCGTCCTGGGTGCGGGCGACAGCCGTGACGGCAGTGCCCGGCAGCAGCGTAACGCCCAGGCGCTGGAGCTCCGCCACCAGGGCGTCCACCAGGATGCGCATGCCGCCTTCGAGCCCGGCGACGGCGGAGCCTGCCTTGGCCGGTTTACCGGTCTGGGCTTGCTGCGCCGGTTGTCCTTGTTGAGCCTGCTGGGCGGCCGCAGTGCCGGCGCGGCGGCGCTGCGCCAGCACCGCGGCAGCGAGGGAACCATGCTTCCGCAGGCCTGCACGCAGGCCCGGAGCCACCATGTCGACGTCGAGGAGGCCGGGGTCGGCTGAGTGGACGCCGCCCACCACCGGCGAGACGAGCCGCTCCAGCACCCGCGACCCCATCCGGGCCCGGACCAGGGCGGCCACGCTGGTAACACCCGCGCCGGCTCCTACGGAGGCAGGCAGCAGGCGGTCCAGGGAGGCGCGCAACGAGCCAAGTGTCCCCAGGGTGCGCCGCACCTCAGGATCCCAGGGGTTCGCCGGAATGCCCAGGACTCCGGTCCGGGGCAGTTCACGGGGCCCGTCCGGAAGCTGCACCCAGGCACCGCCGGGCCGCGGAGGAACGATCTTTCCACCCAGGCCGAGCTCGGCGCAGAGCCGGGCGACGGCGTCGGACCTTGTGGCGAACGACTCGGCGCCGCTGTCAAGGGTGAGTCCGGCCACCACGTGGCTGCCCACGCAGCCGCCCCACGCCGTCCCCGCTTCAAGG
Organism: Arthrobacter sedimenti; assembly: GCF_042652025.1. Taxonomy (NCBI): domain Bacteria; kingdom Bacillati; phylum Actinomycetota; class Actinomycetes; order Micrococcales; family Micrococcaceae; genus Arthrobacter; species Arthrobacter sedimenti. The sequence goes on from NZ_JBHSDQ010000001.1 coordinate 402,929, forward strand.
ACGGTCACCTGGTGGCCGGCGGCGGCAAGTTCCCGGGCGGACAGGAGCCCGGAGATCCCGCCGCCCACCACCAATGCTGTGCCGGGCACCGCCGGAGAGCTGCCCACGGGTTTACTCCGATGAAATGGAGTGGATGAGTTTCACGACCCGGGTCAGGACGTCAGGGTCCGCTTCCGGCGGTACGCCGTGGCCAAGGTTCAGGACGTGGCCCGGCGCTGCCGATCCCGCGGCTATGACCTCGCGGACGTGGGCTTCGAGGATTTCCCAGGGGGCTGACAGCAGCGCGGGATCGATGTTTCCCTGCAGCGGCACCGTTCCGCCCAGGCGGCGGTTTGCTTCGTCGAGCGGCAGCCGGTAGTCAACGCCCACCACGTCCACGCCTACGTCGCGCATGGCAACGAGAAGTTCGGAGGTGCCGGTGCCAAAGTGGATCAGCGGGGCGCCGAGGTGGCGGACATGGTCCAGGGCACGGGCCGACGCCGGCGCAACATATCTGGTGTAGTCGGCCAGTCCCAGCGAGCCTGCCCAGGAGTCGAAGAGCTGGGCGGCCGAGGCACCCGCCTCGAGCTGGGCCTGAAGGAACATGCCGGAGGCGTCGGCAGCCCAGTTGGCCAACGCGGCCCAGGTCTCCGGGTCCGCATGCATCATGGTCCGGGGGCCAAGGTGGTCGCGGGACGGCTTTCCCTCCACCATGTAGGCGGCAAGGGTAAATGGTGCGCCGGCGAAGCCGATGAGGGGGGTCTTGCCCAGTTCGGCCACCGTCAGCCGAACGGCTTCGCGGATGGGCTCCAGGGCTTCCCAGGTGAGCTGCGGCAGGGCGGCAACGTCGGCCGCGGTGCGCACGGGCCTTTCCAGGACGGGCCCCACCCCGGGCACGATGTCCACTCCAACACCGGCCAGCTTCAGCGGGATCACGATGTCGGAGAAGAAGATGCCTGCGTCCACGTCATGTCGGCGGACGGGCTGGAGGGTGATCTCGGAGGCCAGCTCAGGACGGAGGCACGAGTCCAGCATCGCAATGCCCTCGCGCACCTTCAGGTATTCCGGCAGCGACCGGCCCGCCTGGCGCATGAACCACACGGGACGGCGGGACGGCGTGCCCCCGCGGTAAGCCGTGATCAGCGGGGAGTCGGCGGTGCGGCCGTCCATCAGTGGATGGTCTGCGGCGAGGGCGCCGGCAGCTGAGACGGCGGGGCTAGGAGTCATGCTTTTGATTGTGCCCAAAAAGAGCAGCAAAAGATAACGACAACCTGTCGCTGCCAGGGCCCGCTCCGGTAAGGTGGCGCGAATCACCGCGAAGTGTGGCGACTATCCTTTCCGGAGGTTGTTCTACCGGGCAACGAAAAAGCTATGATTGGTCTGCTGTGGTTCTTTTCTCATTGGTGGCTACACACGCCGACATCGATCTTGAAACCGTTGCTCAGTTGAGCAACGGTTCCTCCGGGATTGCCGCATCCGCGCTGACCGAATCCCCTGCCGTGGCCGGGGCGGTGGTCCTTGCCACCTGCAACCGTTACGAAATCTACGGTGAGGCTCCCAACCCACACGACGTCGAAGCGGCCCGGGCAGCCCTCGTATCACGCATCAGCGAGGCCAGCGGCCTGGCCGAACCCCTCGTCTCCCGTTCCTTCAGCACCCGGACGGGACCCGAGGTGACCCAGCACCTGTTCGCCGTCAGCGCTGGACTGGACTCCGCCGTCGTGGGTGAACGCGAAATCGCCGGGCAGGTGCGGCGGGCGCTGATCAACGCCCAGCACGATGGCACCGCCAGCGCCGGCCTTGTCCGGCTGTTCCAGGCGGCCTCCAAGACCGCCAAGGATGTGGGCGCCCAGACCGCCCTTGGTTCCCGTGGGCTTTCCATCGTCTCCGTGGCACTGGACCTGGCCACGGATCTTTCCGAAAACCCTGACTGGTCAACCAAGAAGGTTGTGCTTTTCGGGACGGGCGCCTACGCCGGCGCCACCATGGCACTGCTGCGCGAACGCGGCTGCACGGACATCTCCGTCTTCTCCTCATCCGGCCGGGCCGAAGGCTTCGTGGCCTCGCGGGGCGGTGTGGCCCTGGACGTTGAGTCCCTGCGGCCTGCGGTGGCCGCCGCCGACGTCATGATCGGCTGCAGCGGCTCGGATACCCGCGTCGAGGCTGATGAACTGGCCCAGGTCCGCGCCGGCTCCGCGCAGCCCCTGATCGCCATCGACCTGGCCCTCACGCACGACTTCGACCCCGCCGTTGGCGAGCTGGAGGGCGTTGAGCTGCTCACCCTCGAATCGGTCCGGCTCGCGGCACCGCAGGAACAGGCAGAATCACTCGCCCAGGCCAGCGGCATCGTGAAAGGTGCGGCCAAGGCCTTTGAGCAGGAACGCGAAGCCCGCTCCGTCGATTCGGCCATCGTTGCCCTCCGGCGCCACACCATGAATGTGCTGGACGCGGAAATGGAAAAGGTCCGCGCCCGGCACGGCTGCACGGCCGCCGCCGAGGAAGTGGAGTTCGCCCTCCGCCGCATGGTCAAGCAGTTGCTGCACGTGCCCACGGTCCGTGCCCGCGAACTCGCTGCCAACGGCCAGCAGGACGACTATGTGGCAGCGCTGGAAGCGTTGTACGGCATCACCGTCGAACAGCCCGCCGCCTCCCCCGCACCGGCTGAGGCCGAGTGCCCGGTGGACCACAAGGGCCGCGAAACCGCCTGAGCCCCTTGCTCTATCAGATATGGCTCCTAAACCATCGGTTTGGGAGCCATATCTGATAGAGCAACTGTTAGTAGACGGGCTTTTCGGGTTCCACGTCCCGCACCCAGGCCAGGATCCCGCCGTCGAGGTGGCTCACCCGCTGATAACCGGCCTGCCGCGCCGCCGCCAGCACGTTGGCGGACCGGGTCCCGGCCTTGCAGTGGAACACGATGTCCCGGTCCTGCGGAAGTTCGTCCCATGCCTCGCCGGCCAGGATACGTCCCTGCGGGATGAGCCTGGCACCATCGATCCGCACGATGTCGTACTCCCCTGCTTCCCGGACGTCCACCAGCTCGAAATCCTTGAGCCCGGCTTTCCGCGAGGCGAGCATGGTGGCGAGCTGGGTGGCGGTGACGGTGTGTTCGGTATCGGCCGGCGCTGCCGGCGTGATCCCGCAGAAGGCCTCGTAGTCCGTCAGTTCGGTGATGGGTTCCGCCGCAGGGTCCTTGGACACGCGGATCTCGCGCCAGCTGCCGCCTAGAGCGTCAAAGAGCGCCACACGGCCCAGCAGGGAACGTCCGACGCCGGTAATTAACTTCACCGCTTCGGTCACCATCAGCGACCCCACGGCGGCGCAAAGCATGCCGAACACGCCGCCCTCACCACAGGAGGGGACGGAACCTGCGGGCGGGGCCTCCGGGTAGAGGTCGCGGTAGGTGGGGCCGTGTTTCTCCCAGAACACGCTGACCTGGCCGTCGAAACGGAAGATGGAACCCCACACGTAGGGCTTGCCCAGGATGGCCGCGGCGTCATTGACCAGGTAGCGCGTGGCGAAGTTGTCGGCACCGTCCAGGATGAGGTCGTATCCGCTGAACAGCTCAAGAGCGTTGGACGAGTCCAGGCGCACGTTGTGCAGCCGGACGTCCACCAGCGGATTCAGTTCGGCGATGGCGTCGCGTGCCGACTCGATTTTGGGCCGTCCCACGTCGCCCACCCCGTGGATGACCTGTCGCTGCAGGTTGCTCAGGTCCACCACGTCGTCGTCGATGATTCCTATGGTGCCGACACCCGCCGCGGCCAGGTACAGCAGCGCCGGCGCGCCCAGGCCGCCGGCGCCGATCACCAGGACCTTGGCGTTCTTAAGCCGCCGCTGCCCCAGGGCTCCGATCTCGGGAATGATCAGGTGCCGGGAGTACCGTTCCACCTCGTCTGGGCTCAGGTCCGCAGCCGGTTCCACCAGCGGATCCAGGGAAAGGGTTGAAACATTTGCGGTGAAAGACGAAGCCATACTTCAATGTATGCCCCGGGATACCGCCGGGTCATATTACCCCGCAGTAAAGTGAAGGGTAACTGCAATGGAAAGAAGGACAACTGTGGTCCCTGAAGCACGGGCCGACCGCCCGCCCGCCGCCGAACCGCAAACTCCCTCCCGCCCCGCAGGCCAACGGTCCGCCCGGCTGCCCCGGGATGAGCGCCGCGCCCAACTCCTTGCTGCGGCCCAGGAAGTGTTCGTTGCCAACGGCTACCACGGTGCTGCCATGGACGAGATCGCTGAGACCGCCCATGTGAGCAAACCGGTGCTGTACCAGCACTTTCCTTCCAAACGCGACCTGTACCTCGCCCTGCTGGAAAGCCACCTGGCGTCCCTGACCGAACTGATGCTCGGTGCCCTGAACTCCACCACGGACAACGACGAACGCGTGCAAGCCGTTATGCGGGCGTACTTCCACTTCATTGCCAGCGACGACCAGGCCCACCGGCTGGTCTTCGAATCCGACCTGATCAACGACCCCGACGTCAGCTCCCGGCTGGAAACCTTCAACCGGACCTTCGCCGATGCCATTGCACGGGTCATCGCGGAGGACACCAAGCTCCCCCATCTCGAGGCGGAACTGCTGGGCCGCGGCCTGGCGGGGATGGCGCAGGTCAGTGCCCGGTACTGGCTGGAAACCGACGGCAACCTGGACCTCGATGTGGCGAGCGACCTCATCTACCGTTTAGCTTGGCGCGGAATCTCTCGCTTCCCCAAAGAGTCCTAGACTACAAATAAGACAACACCTCGTAGAGAAGTACGAGCACTTCACAGGCTGGGAGGCCCCCTTGGAAATTAAGATCGGCGTTCAGAACGTTGGCCGCGAAATCGTACTGGAATCGACCCAGGATGCCGAGACGGTGGCCAAGGTTGTCGGCGAGGCCATCAGCGAAGGCAATGAGCTGCGCCTCAAGGATGACAAGGGACGCCTGATCATCGTTCCGGGCAACGCCCTGGCGTACGTTGAAATCGGCGCTGAAGAGGTCCGCCGCGTGGGCTTCGGCCAGTTCTAACCCGCGCCGAAGAGGGAGACCCATGCTTTCGTTGACCATCGTGGTGCTGGCAACCGCCGCGGGCGGCTTCATCGTCTGGGCCAATGACAAGCGCCATGCCACCTACGGCGCGGCGCTGCCGGCTGGAATTGCGGTGGGTGTTGCTGCGCTGGCGTGGATCATCCTCATGACGGCCGGCTTCGGCTACCTGCCCGGCCTGACCTGGCTCCCCTGGGTCCTGCCCATGGTCCTGGGCATCGCGGCCGCAACCGGGGCCGTGGTCTACCTGGGCCGTTCGCGTACCCGCCACGACATGGAGCGGCTGACGGCCATCCTGCGCCGCTGATGCGTCTTTAAATGGCTGTGGCCACTACCCCCAGGGGTAGTGGCCACAGCCATTTAAGGATTGATCAGATTAAGCGGCGGTCAGAGGAACTCCGCCCGGCCCTCCATAGCCGACGACGCAAGGGCGTGCTCCCGGCGGGGAATCCGGCCCGCTGCCCTGGCCATCCTGCCCGCGATCACAGCGTGCTTGAATGCCTCGCCCATGAGGGCCGGGTTCTGCGCGCGCGTCACGGCCGTGGCCAGCAGTACGGCGTCACAGCCCAGCTCCATGGCAAGGGCGGCGTCGGACGCCGTACCGATACCGGCGTCCAGGACCACCGGAACCGATGCGCGCGAAACGATGAGCTCGATGTTGTGCGGGTTCAGGATCCCCAGGCCGGTCCCGATCGGGGCGCCCAGGGGCATCACGGCGGTGGCGCCGAGGTTTTCGAGCCGCAGGGCAAGCACGGGGTCGTCGTTGGTGTAGGCGAAGACCTTGAAGCCGCGGTTGACCAGTTGCTCCGTGGCCTCCACGAGCTCCACGGCGTCGGGCAGGAGGGTCTGTTCGTCGGCGATGACCTCCAGTTTCACCCAGTCGGTTTCCAGGGCTTCGCGGGCCAGTTCCGCCGTGAGGACCGCGTCCCTGGCGGTGAAGCAACCGGCGGTGTTGGGCAGCACCCGGATCCCGTGGTCCACCAGCAGCTGGAACAGCGAGCCGGTTTCGGCGGTTGAGTAACGACGCATGGCCACGGTGGTCAGGGCAGTGCCGGAGGCCAGGAGCGCTGCGCCCAGGCCGTCCAGGCTGGGCGCCCCGCCGGTGCCCATGATGAGGCGGGAGCCGAGGGCGACGCCGTCAATCACCAGGGCGTCGGCGGCACCTGTGTTCCCGGCGGGGTTGATGGTGCTGGTTTCGGTCATGGCGTCAGCCTCCCTGTACTGCTGTAACGAGTTCGATGTCGTCGCCCTCGGCGAGCACCGTGGCGAACCATTGGCTGCGCGGCACCACCTGGGCGTTATGGGCGACGGCGACGCCCAGTTTCCCACCGTCCGTCGCCTGCCCGTTGTCAGCCAGCGGGCGTCCGGTGACCTGGCTGACGAGCGTGGTGATGGAGGCGCCGTTCGCCACCGCGTGCGGGTTGCCGTTGAGGGTGATGTTCACGCTGTCTCCTTGATATCGGTGTCTTTTGCCGCCGGTGCCGGCCTGGAGAACCGGTCGGGGCTGAAGGGTGCCCAGCGGGGGTCGGCTTTTCCGTCCAGCAGTTCCGCGCAAATTGCTGCTGCCGCAGGTGTGAGGAGGACGCCGTGACGGAAGAACCCGGTGGCGATGATGAGCCCCGGGACGTGACCGGAATCCGCTCCGGATCCTTCGCTTCCTAAGGCCAGGTCCACCGGCACCCGCCCCAGCAGCGGTGCATTGTCCGGGGTTCCGGGGCGGGCACGGGCGGTGCACTCCAGCAATTCGAGTTCGGCGACGGCGGGCACCAGGGCCTGGGCATCGCGCAGTAGCTGGTAGACGCCGCCGGCGCTGACGGCATCGGACAGGGCGTCCTCGCGCTGGGTGGCTCCAATCACCACGGTCCCGTCCTGCCGCGGGACGATGTAGACCGGGACTCCGTGGACCAGGCCCCGCACCGTTGCTGTCACCAGGGGCTGGAGGTGCCGGGGAACCGCAAGGCGGAGGATGTCCCCGTGGACGGGCCGCAGCGGCAGTTCGAGGCCACGGGGCAGGTCCGCGAGCGCGCCTGACTGCAGGCCGTTGGCCACCACGGTTTCTGTTGCCAGGACGGCACCGCCACCGGCGAGCCGGACGCCGGCGACCGTTCCACCTTCCCACATCAGCCCGGCTGCCCGTTTCGGCACGGCGTACCCGTCCACCGCACCGGCCACGACCAGGCCAGGCAACTCTTGGGCGGCGCGGGCCAGGGCCTGCCGCAGGGCCGCCACCAACCGGCGGGGATCCACCTGGTGGTCCGCCAGGGTGTCGAGGGCACAGGCGATGGCAGGGCTGAGGAGGGGTTCGCGTTTGCGGGCCTCCCGCACGGTCAGGGGTTCCACGGCCAGGCCGCTCGCCTGCTGGACTGTGCGCAGGTCCATCAGCGCGCGGCGGTCGGCGGCGTCGGCACCCACGGCGAGTGTCGGCGTCGTGAGGTATCCGGAATCCGCCCCCGATGCATCGGTGACACCGGCAGCGAACGCCGGCCACCGTGACGATGCCTCCAGCATGAGTTCCAGGAGGTCCTCCTCCTGGTAGTGCAGTTCGCTCACCGGGGCCAGCATGCCGGCCGCGGCCCAGCTGGCGCCGGCGCCGGGCGCATCGTCGATGAGGACGACGGAGCGTCCGGAACGCTGCAATTCCCAGGCGATGCCATGTCCCACCACTCCCCCGCCAATGACGGCGACGTCGGCACGAAGGGTGGAGGGGATGGACGCGTCAACGGATGCGGGCTGAGCGGTGCCGGGGGTATGCATCTGGGTTCCTTCCCTACGCCGGCATTAACCGGATCAGGTCAAGCGGTCGGCTCTGACGCCCTCTCAGCCCGGCGCTTTGTGACAGCTGCCGCGGGCTCCCGCAGTACCTCCCCAGTTTAGAGGAACTAGGCTTGCAGGCATGAATGCGACCACCTCATCCTTTCCCGCAGGTTCCCATGCTCCGGCCGGCGGAGTTGCCAGTGCCGAGGTTGTCAATGCCCGCGACAGCGAGGCCCTCAAGGCGGCGCGCCTGTACCTCTGCACCGATGCGCGGCGGGACCGCGGCGACTTTGCGGAGTTCGTGGACGCGGCGTTTGCCGGCGGCGTGGACATCATCCAGCTGCGTGACAAGACCATCGAAGCCGCCGAGGAACTGGACCTCTTGGCGGTGCTGAAGGAAGTGGCGGTCCGTCACGGCAAGCTGTGGGCGGTCAATGACCGCGCCGACATCGCCGTGCTTTCCGGGGCCCCCGTGTTCCACATTGGCCAGAAGGACCTGCCGCTGGCGGCAGCACGCACTCTGGTCAACGGCAACGCCGCCATCGGACTTTCCAGCCACACCACCGAACAGGTGGATGCCGCCCTGGCCGCAACCGCCGGCCCCTCCGGGCTGGACTACTTCTGCGTGGGTCCGGTCTGGGCCACCCCCACCAAACCCGGTAGGGCCGCCGTCGGTCCCGAACTGGTGAAGTACGCAGCCGGGGCGTCCCGGCAGGCTGCCGATCCCGTGCCCTGGTTTGCCATTGGCGGCATCGACCACGGCAACGTCCACCAGGTGGCGGAGGCGGGTGCGCGCAGGATCGTGGTGGTCCGCACCATCACCGAAGCCCCTGATCCCGCCGCAGCTGCTGCCTCCCTCCTCGACGCGCTGGACGCCGCCGGCTCCTGAGCCTGCTTAATCGCGGAACTTGGGGCTACGCTGAATTTTGTGTCACATCATCGGCTGGCTCCCAACGTTCACGACCACAAGAATGCCTTGGAAGAGGCGCTGGGCCTGCTGCGGACGGAACTTGAACTTCCCGGCCCCTATCCCGCCGAAGCCGTGGAAGACGCCCTGGCCGCCGTGGCGGCGCTGCAACTGCCGTCCTACGACCTGACCGCCGTCGAGTTTGTCACTATCGACCCGGCGTCCTCCACGGACCTGGACCAGGCGGTGTTCATCGAATTGGACGGGGACGGCTACCGCGTGATGTACGCGATCGCCGATGTTCCGGCCTTCGTTGCGCCGGGAGGTCCCCTGGACGCCGAGACGCGGCGGCGCGGACAGACGTTCTACGCACCGGACGGCCGGATCCCGCTGCACCCGGAAGTCATCAGCGAAGGGGCCGGGAGCCTGCTGCCCGGCCAGGAGTGTTCTGCCTTCGTATGGGATTTCACTCTCGACGGCGAAGCAACCGTCCTGACAGTGGGCGTCCGCCGGGCGCGGGTCCGCAGCCGTGACAAGCTCAGCTACAAGGGCGCCCAGGCAGACCTCGACGCCGGGACGGCCTCCCCCGTGCTCCATCTGCTCCGCGAGGTGGGCCTGAAGCGGGTGGCACTGGAGCGGGCGCGTGAAGGCGCCAGCCTCAACATGCCCGAACAGGAGATCGTCCAACTGCCCGACGGCGGCTACCGGATTGACGCCGTTCCGCAGCTTCCCGTGGAGGACTGGAACGCGCAGATTTCGTTGATGACCGGGATGGCGGCGGCGGAGCTCATGCTGGAGGGCAAGGTGGGCATCCTGCGAACTATGCCGGCCCCGGATGAACGGTCCCTGAGGCATTTCCGGCTGCAGACCGAGGTGCTGGGCAGGCCGTGGGACGGCGAAGTCAGCTACGGCGAATACCTGCGGTCACTGGATCCCACCGACCCGAGGCAGCTGGCCATCATGCATTCGGCAGGCATGCTGTTCCGCGGAGCCTCCTACACCGCCTTTGACGGAACCGTCCCCGAGGATGGGATCCAGTCCGCCATCGGCGCGGCGTATGCCCACACCACCGCGCCGCTGCGCCGCTTGGTGGACCGCTTCGTCCTGGTCATCTGCGAGGCCCTGAGCAATGGCGGCGATGTTCCCGGCTGGGCACGCGAAGCCCTGCCGCTGCTGCCTGGCATCATGGCGGGATCGGACCAGCTGGCGTCCCGGATGGAACGCCTGGCCCTGGACACCGTGGAGGCGGCCCTGCTGCTGAACCACATCGGGCAGGAGTTCGACGCGATCGTAATCTCCGGGTCCAAGCCGCAGAACGGCAGTGGAAGCAACGGGAGAAATGGCAATGGCAATGCGAAGAACGGCAACGGAAGCTCCGGGATCATCCAGATCGCAGAACCCGCGGTGACCGCGCGCTGCGCCGGCGAATTGGAATCCGGCACCAAGGTACGGGTCCGGCTGGTGTCCTCGGACATCACCACCCGGGAGATCCACTTCGAACTCGTTTGCTGAGGAACCAGCGGACGCCGCAGGCGGGCCGAAAGCGTGTTTCCGCACCCATGCGGCTAGACTGGAGGGGTAGAACTGGATGCCCGGTCGTTGATTTCCTCCATTTGAAACCAACAAGCCCGCCCCTACGCGATCTTGAGATTTGCCCGCTGGTCCCCAGTGCCAGCATTAGATAGCCCGCGATCGGCTTCCACTGGAATCGCTTGCGCGCCAGAGCGTGCTCCGGAGCGGCCAGCCTTGGCCGGCCCGTTGAGCAGGCAGCGCCAATGCCTAAATGAATAAGGAAACTCCCCTGTGAGTGAATTGCATACCCACCAGCTTCTGAGCGACGTGTCCGGTACCGAGACCATCGAACCGGAAGAGACCATCATCTCGGACGAGACGCCGCACGAGATCGCCGAGAAGTCCTTTGCCGACTACAACGTCCGCGAAGACATCGTGGAGTCCCTGGCCGACGCCGGGATCACGCACCCCTTCCCCATCCAGGCCATGACCCTGCCGGTGGCCCTGGGCGGCCACGACATCATTGGCCAGGCCAAGACCGGCACCGGCAAGACCCTAGGTTTCGGCATCCCGGCGCTGCAGCGTGTCATCGGCCAGGACGACCCCGGCTACGCCAAACTGGCCGTGCCGGGTGCCCCGCAGGCTATGGTCATCGTTCCCACCCGTGAACTGGCGGTACAGGTGGCCAGCGACCTCCAGACCGCGTCGCGCAAGCGCAATGCCAGGATCACCACCATCTACGGTGGCCGCGCGTACGAACCCCAGGTCGAGTCCCTGAAGCAGGGTGTCGAGGTAGTGGTTGGCACCCCCGGCCGGCTGATCGACCTCTACAAGCAGAAGCACCTGAGCCTGAAGAACGTCAAGATCGTGGTCCTTGACGAAGCCGACGAAATGCTGGACCTGGGCTTCCTGCCGGATGTGGAGACGTTGATCGCCGCCACCCCCGCCGTCCGCCAGACACTCCTGTTCTCCGCCACGATGCCCGGCCCCGTCATCGCCATGGCCCGCCGGTACATGACCCAGCCCACCCACATCCGCGCAGCGGATCCGGAGGACGAGGGCCTGACCAAGCGGGACATTCGCCAGCTGATCTACCGTGCGCACAGCATGGACAAGACCGAAGTGGTGGCGCGCATCCTGCAGGCACGCGGCCGCGGGCGGACAATCATCTTCACCAAGACCAAGCGCACCGCCGCCAAGGTGGCCGAGGAACTGGTGGACCGCGGCTTCGCCGCCGCCGCCCTCCACGGGGACCTGGGCCAGGGCGCCCGTGAACAGGCGCTGCGGGCCTTCCGCAACAACAAGGTGGACGTCCTGGTGGCCACGGACGTTGCCGCCCGCGGGATCGACGTCGAGGACGTCACCCACGTGGTCAACTACCAGTGCGTGGAAGACGAGAAGATCTACCTGCACCGGGTGGGCCGCACCGGCCGCGCCGGCAACAAGGGCACCGCAGTCACGTTCGTGGACTGGGACGACATGCCGCGCTGGGCGCTGATCAACAAGGCCCTGGGCCTCAGCGTCCCGGAGCCGGTGGAAACCTACTCATCATCCCCGCACCTGTACACGGACCTGGATATTCCCGAGGGCACCAAGGGCCGCCTGCCCCGCGACAAGCGGACGCTGGCCGGCGTCGACGCCGAGGTGCTCGAGGATCTCGGCGAGACTGGCAAGAAGAACACCCGCGGCGGCCGGGACTCGGGCCGCTCGCGCGACCGGGACCGGGACGGACGCGGGCGCAGCAAGGGCGGCAACCGCGAAGGAGGCCGCAGCAGCGATTCGGCCGGCCACTCGGGTGAGCGCCGGCGTCGTACGTCCAACCCGGAAGCCACACCTGCCGGTGAAGCTGCCGCCCCTGCAGCCGACGGCGGTCAGCCCTCGCGCGCCCGCCGCACCCGGACCCGCACCCGCCGCCGCAACGGCGAAGTGGTGGCGGGTGCCGACAAGGGCACGCAGCCTGGCAACTCCGAGGGCTAACTGCCTCGATGACTGACACTGTTTGGGCGCCGGACGGCGGCAGCCTGGTGGTGCACGCGGACAACGCGGAGTACCTCCCCACGCTGCCGGACGGCGCCTTCACACTGATTTACGTGGACCCGCCCTTCAACACCGGCCGGCCGCAGCAGCGCCAGGAAACCCGCATGGTGGTCAACGCCGGCGGCAGCGGGGACCGGGTGGGTTTCAAGGGCCGCTCCTACGACACGATCAAGGGCGCCCTGCACCGCTATGACGACGCGTTCAGCGACTACTGGTCCTTCCTGGAACCCCGGCTCGTGGAGGCCTGGCGCCTGCTGGCCGATGACGGCACCCTGTACCTGCACCTGGACTACCGCGAGGTGCATTACGCCAAGGTCATGCTGGATGCGATCTTTGGCCGGGAATGCTTCCTGAACGAGATCATCTGGGCCTACGACTACGGCGCCCGCGCGAAAAACCGGTGGCCCACCAAGCACGACAACATCCTGGTGTACGTCAAGAACCCGGCCAAGTACCACTTCGACAGCGCCGAGGTGGACCGTGAACCGTACATGGCACCGGGCCTGGTGACTCCTGCCAAGCGGGAGCTGGGAAAGCTGCCCACCGACGTCTGGTGGCACACCATCGTCTCGCCCACCGGCAAGGAAAAGACCGGCTACCCCACCCAGAAACCGGAGGGCCTGGTCCGGCGCGTTGTCGCTGCCTCGTCCCGTCCCGGGGACTGGTGCCTGGACTTCTTCGCCGGCTCCGGCACCCTGGGGGCAGTGGCCGCAAAGCTGGGCCGGAAGTTCGTGTGCGTGGACCAGAACCAGCCGGCCATTGACATCATGGCCAAGCGGCTGGGTGCGCACGCCACCCTGGTATCCCGCCAGCCCAGCTAGGTTCCCGCCGGCCCTTCGGGGACGGGCTGCGTTTCAGGGGCGGACGACCATGGCTCCCGTCCCGAGTTCCTCGATCCGCGCCAACATGCCTGGCGCCGTGAGGTTCTCCCCGAGCAGGTTGGGCTTCCCGGTTCCGTGGTAATCAGAGGAGCCGGTGACCAGCAGGTCATGCTTCGCCGCGAGCCGGCGGAGGAAGTCGCGGCCCTCCTCCGGATTGTCCCGGTGGTCGATCTCCAGGCCTGCCAGGCCGGCGTCGATCATTTCGCGGTACGTCCGCTCCCCCACGATCCGCCCCCGGGCGGAGGCCACCGGGTGGGCAAACACGGGCACGCCGCCGGCGGCACGGACAAGTTCGACGGCGGTGGCAGGGTCCGGAGCGTAGTGCGGAATGAAGTACCGCGAGCGGGAGGTGAGGATGGAGGCGAAGGCCTCCGAACGGTCCTCCACTACCCCTGCGGCAACGAGGGCGTCGGCGATATGCGGCCGGCCCAGGGTGGCGCCGGGCGCAACGTGGTGGATCACGTCGTCCCAGGTCAGCGGATAGTCTTCGGCCAGGATGGTCACCATCCGCTCGGCCCGGGTCTGGCGGGAATCCTTGGCCTTGGTGATCTCCTCCAGGAGGCCTGGATGGGTGGGATCGTGCAGGTAGCTCAGGAGGTGGACACTGATGCCCTCCTCCGTCCGGCAGGAGACCTCCATCCCAGGTACCAGGGCCACCCCGTACGTTGCAGCAGCGGCGGAAGCCTCCGCCCAGCCTGCCGTTGAATCGTGGTCGGTCAGCGCCACCACGTCCAACCCCGCACGGGCAGCAGAGGCCATGACATCGGCAGGGGTCTCGGTGCCGTCGGAGACGTTGGAGTGGGCATGCAGGTCAATCCTCACTTATCCAGCGTAGTGGACCGGGAACAAGAGACCCGGGAGGCCTGTTCGCTTAGCCGGGAAGCTGGTGAGACGATGGTGCCGTGAACGATGCCGAAAACACCCAAAACTCTGCTTCCCAGCCGTTGGAGGAGCGCGTCAACAACCGCTCCCAGCGGCCCAGTTCCAACGCCTTCAAGGCCTTCATGGCCAGCAATTGGGCGCCGTCCAGCCAGGAGCTTCCCCAGCTCGACGCCGTCGCCCCCTATGCCGCAAACCGGCGCAAGGCGATCTCCGCCCTGTTCAAGGGCGAACGCCTAGTCATCCCCGCGGGGCCGTTGAAGGTCCGGTCCAATGACTGCGACTACCGTTTCCGCCCGCACTCCGGCTTCGCACACTTGACCGGACTCGGCCTGGACCACGAGCCGGACGCGGTCCTGATCCTGGAACCGGTGGAAGAAGGAACAGGCGAGGACGGCGGGAACCACCGCGCCACGCTCTACTTCCGGCCGCTGGCCGGCAGGGACACGGAACAGTTCTACGCGGACTCCCGCTCGGGCGAGTTCTGGATCGGGGCCCGTCCCACCCTCGAAGAGTTCGAGGCCCGCCTGGGCCTGGCCACCGCACACATCGACCAGCTGGAAACAGCCATCACCAAGGATGTGGGCGCCCCGGAAATCGGCGGCATCTCCGTCCGCCTGGTCCGTAAGGTCGACGAGAACATCGACGCCCTGGTGGACACCGCCCGCTACAACACCGCCAGGGACCCCGAGAACCTGGACCTGGGCGTCCTGGATGCCCTGGACGAAAAGCTCAGCGAGGCGCTCTCCGAACTGCGCCTGCTGAAGGACGAGTGGGAAATTGAGCAGATGAAGATCGCGGTGTCCGCCACCGTGGAAGGCTTCGAAGAGGTTGTTAAGGCTTTGCCGCGCGCCCTCACCCACGCCCGCGGCGAACGCGTGGTGGAGGGAGCGTTCTTCGCCAGGGCCCGCGAGGTGGGGAACGAGCTTGGCTACGACACCATCGCGGCCTCCGGCAACAACGCCACGGTGCTGCACTGGACCCGCAACACCGGCCGCATCCACGCCGGCGAACTCCTGCTCCTGGACGCCGGCGTCGAGGCCGACTCGCTCTACACCGCGGACATCACCCGGACGCTTCCGGCCAGCGGCACCTTCAGCGACATCCAGCGCAAGGTCTACCAGGCGGTGCTCGATGCAGCCGATGCAGGCTTCGCCGCCGCCCAGCCGGGGACCAAGTTCCGCGACATCCACACCGCGGCCACCACGGTCCTGGCCGAGCGCCTGGCAGAATGGGGAATCCTGCCCGTCACTGTTGCGGAAGCGATCAGCCCGGAAGGCCAGCAGCACCGCCGCTGGATGCCGCACGGTACCAGCCACCACCTGGGACTGGACGTGCACGACTGCGCGCAGGCCAAGCGGGAACTCTACCTCGACGGCGTCCTGACCGAAGGCATGGTGTTCACCATCGAGCCGGGCTTGTACTTCAAGAAGGAAGACCTGGCGATCCCGGAGGAGTACCGCGGAATCGGCGTCAGGATCGAGGACGACATCCTCATGACTGCTGAGGGCCCCGTCAACCTCAGCGCAGCGCTGCCTCGCAACGCGGAGGACGTGGAGGACTGGATGGCCGGGATCTACCGGACCGAAGAAGCCTGATTCGCGCCAGCGATTAACGAAGAGCGGGACCGCCGGATTCTTTCCGGCGGTCCCGCTCTTTGTGTGTCCTGCTGTCAGGCTCTGTAAACCTGCCGGCTGCTACTGCCGGTGTTCGCCCTGGTGCTGGTCGCCGTCGGATCCGTAATGTTCTTCCGCACGATGTGCTCCACCATGGTGTTCCTGCTGTTCCGCACCATGTTCCGGGCTATGTCCCGGACCTTGCTGCCCGGCGTCCGCGGCGGGACCCTGCGGGAGCCGGACGCCGTACTGGGGACGGCCATCCGGCAGGTCCGGGTAGCGGACCGAACGGACGGGCTGTTGCTGGCCGCCGCCATACTGCTGGTTGCCCTGCTGCCCGGCGTCGTGCGGATACGCGTGTCCGTCCTGGGCCGATGCACCGTGCTCGGGTCCCTCGTGGGAAGGGCCTGCAGGCCGCTGGCCGTACGGGTCGTTCCAGCCGGCCGGACGCGCGGGCCCCTGCTGCTGCGGATGCTGCTGCTGGTGGGGCTGGTTGTAGTAGTCGTTTTGCGTGTACGGACCATGGCTGGAGGCGGCGTCGGAACGGGACATCGGCAGCTGCTGCAGCAGGCGCCGGGCCTCGTGGGCTGCTTCGGGGGCCACGATGACGTCATAGTTCGTTGCCACCACCTGGCTGGTGGACGTGAAGTCGCGCTTGCCGCGCTGCATGGCGTAGGTGACGATGCCGAAGAGCATGAAGAAGGCGGCACCCATCAACACCGACGTCATGATCGAAAAGTATCCGGGGGAAGACGCGAAGAAGGACAGCATGACGCCGACGAACAGGCCAAACCACATGCCGCTCAGTGCCCCCGAAAGTGCCACCCGGGGGTAGCTCAGCCGCCCGGTCACCCGCTCCACCATCTTCAGCTCATTGCCCACGATGGAGACCATCTGGACCGGGAACTGCTGGTCCGCCAGGTAGTCCACGGCTTTTTGCGCGTCGAGGTAGGAGGTGTAGGAGCCAACGGTGTCACCGGTGGGAACAGCCCGGGCATCGTCCGGTCCGTTCGGGGCGCCGGCCCTGGGTGCACCAAATAAGTTCGACATAACCCCATTCTTGCCCATCAAGGTGGGTGCTGCCTGTAAATTCAGCTAAAAGAGAGCAGACTCGGTAGCCTGTAGTGGTGAGCACAACACCTACACGCGTCTTCGTGGCGCGCCTTCTGGGCCTCGATGTCTTCGACCCGCTGGGCGACCGGCTGGGCCGGTTGCGCGATGTTGTTGTGCTGTCCCGGGGAACCCAGGGTGCCCCGCACGTGGTGGGCATCGTGGTGGAAGTTCCGGGCAAGAAGCGCGTCTTCGTGCCCATGACCCGCATCACCTCGATCGACCAGACCCAGGTCATTTGCACCGGCCTGGTCAACCTGCGCCGGTTTGAACAGCGCGGGGCGGAAACCCTGGTTGTAGCTGAGATGTTCGACCGGCGCGTCACGCTCCGCGACGGCAGCGGCGACGCCACCATCGAAGACATCGCCATCGACCAGCACAGGTCGCGTGACTGGTTCGTCAGCAAGCTCTTTGTCCGGCGCGGGCATTCGCTGTCGCCCCTGAGCCGGCTGCGCCGCAACGAAACCTTGATCATTGACTGGGCAGACGCCCAACAAGGCCAGAAGACCGAGCGGCAGGCCGCCACCCAGTTCGTGGCCAACCACGAGGACCTTAAACCCGCCGACTTCGCCGAGGCCCTCCAGGAGATGAGCGACAAGCGCCGCTTCGAGGTGGCCAGCGAACTGCAGGACGAACGCCTGGCGGATGTCCTCCAGGAGCTCCCGGAGGACGACCAGGTGGAAATCCTCTCCGCACTGGATCTCCAGCGCGCAGCCGACGTGCTGGAGGAGATGGACCCGGACGACGCCGCCGACCTCCTTGGTGAGCTCCCCTCTGCCCAGGCCGAGGAACTGCTGCAGCTGATGGAACCCGAAGGCGCCGAGGACGTCCGCCGCCTGCTCGAATATGACGAGGACACGGCCGGCGGCCTCATGACCCCCGTGCCGGTGATCCTCCCCCCGGAAGCCACCGTCGCCGAAGCCTTGGCCCACGTCAGGCGCGAGGAGCTCTCCCCCGCCCTGGCGTCGTCGATCTTCATTGCCCGGCCGCCGCTGGAAACGCCTACCGGCCGCTTCCTGGGCGTGGTGCACATCCAGCAGCTGCTGCGTTTCCCGCCGTTCGAGGCACTGGGAAACCTGGTGGACAAGAACCTGGAGCCGCTGTCCGACCAGGCGCACATCAGCGAAGTGGCGCGGACGCTGGCTACCTACAACCTGAACTCCCTCCCGGTGATTAACGACGCCGGCCGGCTTGTGGGGGCGGTGACTGTTGATGACGTATTGGATCATTTGTTGCCGGACGACTGGCGCGCCCATGATGGCGAAGCCCCGATAAGAAAGCTCGGTGGCCGCATTGGCTGATATCAGTGCTCCGAAGAACCCCAACCAGCGGAACCTGGCCAAAGCGGAATCAAAAGGCAGCCTCGACACTCCCCTGAGCGGCAGGCAACGGATCCTGCCGACGTTCCGCCCGGACCCTGATGCGTTCGGGCACGCCACCGAGGCCTTCGCCCGGTTCATGGGTACGCCCCAGTTCCTGGTGTACATGACGGTGTTCTGCATCTTTTGGCTGGGCTGGAACACGTGGGCGCCGGTTGATTGGCAGTTCGACTCCCGGGACCTTGGTTTCACCCTGCTGACCCTGATGCTGTCGCTGCAGGCCTCCTACGCAGCACCCCTGCTGCTGCTGGCGCAGAACCGGCAGGACGACCGTGACCGCGTCTCCCTGCAGCAGGACCGCCAGCGCGCCGAACGCAACCTGTCCGATACCGAGTACCTCACCCGGGAGCTTGCCTCCCTTCGGATCGCACTGCGCGAGGTAGCCACCCGCGACTACGTCCGGGCCGAACTGCGTTCCCTCCTTGAGGACCTGCTCGAGGCCCAGGAGGAGCTGCGCACCCACGACGACACCGGCCCGGGATCCCACGAATCTCCGCGGGACAAGGTCAAGGACAAACTGCGCGAACAACGGGACCGGCAGCGCAGCCCGCGTACCCAGCAGATCCCCCGGGTCAAACCCGGCCACTCTGCCCAATGACCGCCAGGCCGTCCACTATCCGGCGGCCCGCAACTGCATGAAAGCCGAGGCTCCTCCTATGAGCGCCCCTATCGATCCCGCCACAGCAAGCGCCGCCCCGCTGCACCAGGCCGTCAACGACGCCCTGGCCACGGTCATCGATCCCGAACTGCGCCGTCCCATCACCGAGCTGGGCATGGTGGATTCCGTCCAGGTGTCCGACGACGGCAAGGTCACCGTGGCGGTCCTGCTTACCATCGCCGGCTGCCCGCTGCGGGACACCATCACCGCCGATTCCCAAAAGGCCCTTTTCGCCGTTCCCGGTGTCACCGCCGTCGACGTCGAACTTAAGGTGATGGACCAGGCGCAGCGCGACGCCCTCAAGGAGAAGCTGCGCGGCGCGGGCGGGCAGCGCAGCATTCCGTTCAATGACCCCGGCTCACTCACCAAGGTCTACGCTGTGGCCAGCGGCAAAGGCGGGGTGGGCAAATCCTCCGTCACCGTCAACCTGGCCAGCGCCCTGGCCGCCCAGGGTCTCCGAGTGGGCATCGTGGACGCGGACGTGTACGGATTCTCCGTCCCTGCGCTGATGGGCGTCACGCAAAAACCCACCCAGGTGGACGACATGATCCTTCCCCCCGTTGCGTATGGCGTGAAGGTGATTTCCATCGGCATGTTCGTCAGCGGCAACAAACCGGTCGCCTGGCGCGGACCCATGCTGCACCGGGCCCTGGAACAGTTCCTCACCGACGTTTACTTTGGCGACCTGGATGCCCTGTTCCTGGACCTTCCGCCGGGCACGGGTGACATTGCCATCTCCGTTGCCCAGTTACTGCCCAAGGCCGAAATCCTGGTGGTCACCACTCCCCAGGCGGCAGCGGCGGACGTCGCAGAACGCGCCGGTGCGATTGCCACCCAGACCGGGCAGAAGATCGCGGGCGTCATCGAGAACATGTCCTACCTTGAAATGCCCGACGGCGGGCGGATGGAACTGTTCGGAAGCGGCGGCGGGGCGGTCCTCACGGAACGCCTTAGCGCCACGGTAGGGGCCGACGTTCCGCTGCTGGGCCAGATACCCTTGGACATCCAGTTGCGGGAAGGCGGGGACTCTGGGGTGCCGATCGTCCTGGGCCAGCCGGCTTCGGCGGGAGCGGCGGCGCTGGCGGCCATTGCAGGGCAGTTGGCGGCCAAACCCCGCGGCCTGGCAGGGATGAAGCTGGGGCTGCAGCCCCGCTGAGCAGTAAGCCCCGATGACGAGGCAGGCCTAAGTGGCCGGGCGGGCTTAGGTGGCTTCGGTGTCGAACGGGGCAATCTCGCCCGGGGCCAGCCTCTCCACAACCCTTTCGGGCCGCGCAGGAGCGGACTCGGCTGCTGCCGCGGCGCCGGAAACTGCAGCCACGGCGGCCGGGGCGCCCGCGCTCACAGGCTTGGTGTCGTCGTCGAGCAGTGCTTCCTTGATGATGCGTCGGGGATCGTACTGGCGCGGATCGTATTTCTTCCAGTCGACATCGTCGATATCGATGCCCACTTCTTCCTTGATCTGCTCACGCGCGCCGTTGGCCATGCGGCGGACTTCCTTGACCAGGTTCGCCAGCTTCTGGGTATATTCAGGCAGCCGCTGGGGGCCGATCACCAGCACGCCAATGATCAGCAGAAGAATGAACTCCGGGCCGTTGATTCCAAACACTTTAGGAAGATTACCCTTTCCGGGCCACGAGTGACGATTCCCGTCCGGCGGACGGAGCAACAGTTCGGGTCACTGCGTAAACAGCGCCGCAATCTTGCCGAACCCGCGCTCCAGCCGTGCCTCCAGCGGCTCGGCCGCCTGCCCCTCTGAGCTGTCCGGAACAGCGGCCGCCACCCCCTCTGCGGCACTGTCCACAAGCCGTTTGAGGATGGGCAGGGCTTGGTTCGACTGCGCGGCGGGCAGGTCGGAGCGGTAGGTGACGGTGAGGCCTGCCGCGCGGTAAGTGGCGGCCCCTGGTGACGTGGCCCAATCCTGCGAGGGGCCTGTTTTCCCACCGTCGGCTTCCGCCGGCGCACTTCCGGCAGCGGCAGCCTCTACTGCCGCCTGCCCGGCGACGGGATGCTGTTCCGTGACGGTGGCATGATTGGCGCCGTCCGTAAGCCAAAGCTGCACCGCAGGCTGGCCGTCAACAACCAGCGCCTTGGCCGATTCCACGTGGAATCCCATGGCCTGCAGTTCAGGGCAGGCCCAGCCCTCGGAGCGCAGCGTTGCGAGCTGTGCCGCGGTCAACGTCCTGCCGTCCGCCGGTGTCTGCGAGGAGACATGCGAAAAGGCCGCCTCCGTGCCCACCGCCCCGCCGGCCGTGGGATCTCCAGCCGCCGTGAACGCCCCAACGGCCAACACTCCGGCCGCGGCCACTGTCCCGCCGGCAGTCAGCGCAAGGGCCCGGGCAGCCAGGCGGGAAGTGCTGCTGTGGTCCACGGACGGTGCCGGCTGTGCGGCCAGTTCTGAGGTGCGCGCCAGCAGCCGTGCGGTCAGGTCATCGCTGGCGGGCGGTACGGGAGCGTCCCGCAGACGCTCCAGGTACTGGCGTTCCCGGCGAACGGTGGCAGCGCACTCCTGGCAGGCCTCCAGGTGGCTGCCCGTGCGCTGATGCCTGCCACCGAAAGGAAACTGGGACCTCATGTGCCGTTCAGAGGATGCCGGCGATGCGCGGCATCTTGAGCTTGCGGCGGGACTGCTGGGGGCGCGGGTCGCGGTGGGCCAGCTTCTCCCGGAGCATCGTCCTGCCCCGGTGGATGCGGGACCGGACAGTGCCCAGCTTGACGCCCAGCGCCTCCGCGACTTCGTCGTAGGACAGCCCCTCGAGGTCGCACAAAACCACGGCAGCGCGGAAGTCCGGCGGAAGTTCCTCCAGCGCGGCCTGCACATCAAGATCGAGGTTGTTCAGTTCGAAGCTTTGCTCGGGACCGGGCTCGCGGCCCGGCAGCCGGGACTCTGCGTCCTCCGCCAGGGCATCGAAACGGATGCGGGTCTTCCGGCGCGCCTGGTCAAGGAACAAGTTGGTGGTGATGCGGTGCAGCCAGCCGTCGAGCGTTCCGGGCTTGAAGTTGTCCAGGGAACGGAAGACGCGGACGAACACTTCCTGGGTGAGGTCCTCGGCGTCGAACTTGTTGCCGGTCAGGCGGTAGGCCAGCCGGTAGACCTTCGCGGAATGGTTGGTGACCACTTCTTCCCAGGTGGGACGGACCCACTCATCATCGGGATTGTTGACTGCAGGGACAGGTGCCACAACTGAAGATGACATCGTCCACTCCCCTCGTGGAATGCTAACGCCCGGATACTGTTGACATCTCTGATTCGGCGCCGGTCACCTTTTGGATGAGCGGATACCAATCATGTCAAACTTGGCTGGGAATTTCCTGACCGCAGGCAAACTTCAGCCTTGGGCGCAACGGGTGCTTTCCCGGCCTGACCGGCCGGACACAGTAGGCTTGGGGAGACATTCCCCCCTTACGCCCAGAAAGCGAAATCCATGAGCGCCGACAAGTCCAGCAGCTGGTCCTATGCAGAAGATCTGCCCGCTGAGGATGAGGTTATGCTTCGGGCCCGGGAGCGGTCGTTTGAATTGGGCGTCAGCGCCATCAGCCCCGGCGTGGGCGCCGTCCTCACGGTGCTGGCTGCTGCATCCAAAGCCCAGACCGCCGTGGAAATCGGCACAGGCGCCGGCGTCTCCGGCGTGTGCCTCCTGCGCGGCCTAAGCCCGCACGCGGTCCTGACCACCATCGACGTGGACGTCGAACACCTGAGGGCGGCCCGCGAGGCATTCGCCGAGGCCGGCAGCCCGGCCAACCGTACGCGCACCATTTCCGGCCGCGCCGGCGATGTCCTGCCGCGGCTGACGGACGGGGCCTACGACCTGGTGTTCATCGACGCGGACAAGCCCGGCCTCCCCGGCTATGTGGAACAGGCCATCCGGCTGCTCAAGCGTTCCGGGCTGTTGGTCATCAACGACGCCCTGGACAAGGACAAAGTGGCCAACCCCGCCGGCCGGGAGCCCAACACGGTGACCCTGCGTCAGGTGGGCAAGGCGATCCGCGACGACGACAGGCTGGCGTCGGCAATGCTTCCCACCGGGGACGGCCTGCTGGTGGCCGTCAAGAAATAGGTATCCCCCAGAGACGGACAGGGTCCGCAGCCCGCAGGCTGCGGACCCTGTCCGGCACGTTTATTCGGTAACGCCGACCAGGCATTCCTTGAGATTGGCTGCTTCGGCAGCATTCAGTTCGACCACCAGGCGTCCGCCGCCTTCGAGCGGGACGCGCATGATCAGGCTGCGGCCCTCCTTGGTGACTTCCATTGGGCCGTCGCCGGTGCGTGGTTTCATAGCCGCCATGAGGAATTCCCCTCCATTTTGTCCCAGGACTGATCAGCCCGGGCGGGCTGTGTCCGCATGTCGATCAGGCGGCTATGGCGGGGTGTTGGCTCCACCGCCAAGGCTGCGCGTTTTCTGAATGCTTTTGTCCTTGCTTACCTATCATTATCGCGGAATTACCCGCACGTAGCTAATCGATGGACATTTTCCTGGGCGTGTTATTCCCGCCCTGACCTGCGCAGAAGCATGTATTGCTACGGCGGATAATCCCCTCCGCCGGGCAGCGGCGCCCACGCCCACAGCCAGACGATCCACACTACCTGGAGCAGCAGGAACATCACCACAACGGTCCCCCGGTACGCCCTCGACCGGGAGAGGAACACCGCGCCCAGGGCCAGTGGAAACAGCGGCAGCAACATCCTGAAGGTGCTGGTCTGCGGGTGGAGGAAGGCCAGCAGGTAGCCCATGTAGCAGGCGCACCACAGCCTCAGTTCGACGCCGAGCCGCACCACCGGGGGAAGGAACAGCATCGCGCCGAACAGCGCCACGAACATCACGGGGGCCAGGACGCCCACCACCGGGCCAAATAGCTCGACGCCGGTGTCGAACCACGGTTTGAAAGGCACCAGGTCCTGGCCGCGCCACACCGTCTCCGTTTTGGTATAGGCCTGCGGGTCACCCGTGGCCGCCCACGCCACCGCGGGCCAGGCGAGGCCGGAGACGCCTGCGACGGCGGTAAGCCCGGTAAGTGCCGCCAGGTCCCGGCCGGAATGGGATGCGTCATCGCTGCCGCGCTGCGGGCCGGCGTGGACGAATGCGACGGCGCGGAAGACCAGGAGCAGGCCCACCATGGCGGCAAAGGGGACACCCACCGGCCGGGACAGGCACAGCAGGACCACCACGGGCATGGCCCACAGGTACTGCCGGCGCACTACCAGCAGCAGGGCCCAGGCGAGCAGCAGGAGCGACAGGGGTTCGGCGTAGGGCACCTGGAGGACGGCGGAGACGGGGAAGACCGAGAAGAACGCAACCCCCCACATGGCGGTGGCATGGCCGGCCTTCTGCCGGAACAGTTGGTACACCGCCAGCGCTGCGGCCCAGCCGGCCAGCATGGCGATCAGAGTCAGCGAGGCTGCTGGGTTGAGGCCGGTGAGGCGACTGAGTCCGCCTGCCAGAGCCGGAAAGAGCGGGTAGAAGGCCCAGGTATTTTCCTGCACGTTGCCGGCAGTGTCCGTGGGAAGGACCGACGGGTAGCCGTTGGCGATGACCTGGCCGTACCAGCGCGCGTCCCAGATATTGATGAAGTTCCAGTAGTCCGGCTTTGGCGGGAACCAGGGGTTGGGTCCCTGGTGGAGGGCCGCGGCCATGAAGATGCAGGCGGAAACCAGCCTCGCCGCCGCGTACAGGGCCATCACCTGGAGCCAGGACGGCCAACTGCGGACGGCGGAGGCCGCGCGGTGGGCTGCGTTGCCGGCCGATGCCAGCGGGTTGCGGCGGGCCACCGTGCTCACAGGCCACCCTTCCCCGGTGCTGCGTCCTCAGGGACCTGCGCGGAACCGCCATGGAGGGCAGCCTCTCCGGCGCTTCCTGTGCCCGGCTCTTCCCCTGCCTCATCACCGGTGGCGGATCCGGCGTCGGACGACTGCTCCGCAGGATCCTCCGGGGCCTCCAGCCTGCCGCGAAGCTCGGCTATTTCCGCATCCTTTGCAGCCAGCTGGCCCCGTAGCTCGTCCAGGACCTGGTCCACCTGGTCCATCCGGTAGCCGCGCAGGCCAAGCGAGAAACGCAGCCGGGTCACGTCCTCGGGAACGGCGTTCCCGGGAAGGAGCACTGGCGGAAGGTTCGCGGGCGGCTCCTCGAATCCGCCATCCAGGAGTGCAGGCAGCCCGGTGTTGCCGGTTGCGCGGGAACGCCGGCCCAGGCCGGCCCAAAGGACCGCCGCCACCAGCAGGACGGCGAGGAAAACGAGGAAGAAGCTCACGGTTCCATCGTGCCAGACCCGCCGGCTGGAACCGTTGCGCCAGGCTACTCCGGCCGCTGCTCGCCGGTCATCGCTGGGGCCACCGCGACGTGCAGGACGCGGTCCACGGCTTCCGCGGGGTCGTCCACCAGTTGGATGAGGTCCAGGTCCTTTTCGGAAACCATGCCCTCGGCCACCAGCGTGCCCCGGATCCAGTCGATCATCGGTCCCCAGAAGTCGACGCCAAGGAGCACGATGGGGAAGGACGTCACCTTCCGCGTCTGCACCAGGACCATTGCCTCGAACAGCTCGTCCAGGGTGCCCAGTCCGCCGGGGAGCACAATGAAGCCCTGGGCGTATTTAACGAACATGGTCTTGCGGGCGAAGAAGTAGCGGAAGTTGATGCCGAGGTCCACCCACTGGTTCAGGCCCTGTTCGAACGGCAGCTCGATGCCCAGGCCCACTGACACCCCGTTGCCTTCCACCGTTCCCCGGTTGGCCGCCTCCATGGAGCCCGGGCCGCCACCGGTAATCACGGCGACTCCGGCCTCGGCGAGCTTGCGGCCCACTTCCACGCCCATCTCGTAGTAGATGCTGCCGGGTTTGGTGCGGGCTGAACCGAAGACGCTGACCGCTTTTCCAATGTCCGCGAGCGCCCCGAAGCCTTCCACGAACTCGCTCTGGATACGCAGCACGCGCCAGGGATCCGTGTGGACGAACTGGCCGGGGCCTTTGGTATCAAGCAGGTGCTGGTCCGACATTTCCACTGCCGCCTGCTTGCGGCGCAGCTCAAGGGGCCCCTTACGGCGCGGCTGGGAATTCTTGGCCGGATCTGCGTTGATGCTCATTCCCCTAGGCTAACCTCCAACTGCAGGTATCTCTTGAATCACGATCAGCACGAAGTTGGGGTGATTGGCGTCATAACCCCCGGTTGTTCGCTAGATTCTTTCCTATGACTACTCATGTGCCCGGCGATGCTCTCGTCTCCCTGAACGCCGTTAACAAGCATTACGGCCAGCTGCACGTTCTGAAGGACATCAACCTGCAGGTCCGCAAGGGCGAGGTTGTTGTGGTCATCGGACCCTCCGGTTCCGGTAAGTCCACCCTCTGCCGGGCCATCAACCGCCTGGAGACCATCGAGGGCGGAACCATCAGCATCGACGGGAAAGTCCTCCCCGAGGAAGGCAAGGAGCTCGCCCAGCTCCGCGCCGACGTCGGAATGGTCTTCCAGTCGTTCAACCTCTTCGCACACAAAACCATCCTTGAAAACGTGACCCTGGGGCCTATCAAGGTCAAGGGCGTTTCCAAGGGGGCCGCTGAAAAGGACGCCATGGCGCTCCTGGAACGGGTGGGCGTGGGCCACCAGGCCCCCAAACTCCCGGCCCAGCTCTCCGGCGGCCAGCAGCAGCGCGTCGCGATTGCCCGCGCCTTGGCAATGAAGCCGAAGGTCATGCTGTTCGACGAGCCAACCTCCGCCCTGGACCCCGAAATGATCAACGAAGTGCTGGACGTCATGGTCCAGCTCGCCAAGGAAGGCATGACCATGATCGTGGTCACGCACGAGATGGGCTTCGCCCGCAAGGCGGCGGACCGCGTGGTTTTCATGGCTGACGGCCAAATCGTTGAGGATGCCACCCCGGAGGAATTCTTCACCAACCCGAAGAGTGACCGCGCCAAGGACTTCCTGTCCAAGCTGCTCACGCACTGACTCAACCGAACAAACACACTTCAGTTCGCATCCAGGCCGGAAAACCCACGGCCATCAATGAAAGGAATGTCATGAAGACATTTATGTCCCGGCGGAAGTCCTTCGTCGTGGCGGCTACCGCTGCCCTCGCCCTGTCCCTCAGCGCCTGCGGCGGCGGCGACTCCGGCGGGTCCAGCAACCCGAGCCCGGTCGAGAAGCCGTCCTTCGCTGCCGGAACCACCATGGAGAAGCTGGCCTCCGCCGGCACCATCAAGATCGGCACCAAGTTCGACCAGCCGCTGTTCGGCCAGGTGGGCCTGGACGGCAAGCCCGTCGGTTTCGACGTTGAAATGGGCAAGCTGATCGCCGCCAAGCTGGGCATCCCCGCCGACAAGATCGAATGGTCGGAGACCGTCTCGGCCAACCGCGAACCCTTCATTGAGCAGGGCAAGGTGGACCTGGTCATCGCCACCTACACCATCAGCGACAAGCGCAAGCAGGTTGTCGACTTCGCGGGACCGTACTACGAAGCCGGCCAGGCCCTCATGGTGAACAAGGACAACGACACCATCAAGAAGCCCGAGGACGTCAAGGGCAAGAAGGTCTGCTCCGTGACGGGCTCCACCCCTGCTGCCACGATCGTGGACAAGTACGGCGCGGAACTGGTCCCGGCCGCCACCTACTCCGCCTGCCTCGAGCCGCTGCGCAACAAGCAGGTTGAAGCCGTGACCACGGACAACGTGATCCTCGCCGGCTTCGTCGACAAGGAACCGGACGCCTTCAAGCTGGCCTCCGACGAAACCTTCACCAAGGAGCCTTACGGCATCGGCCTGAAGAAGGGCGACACCGAGTTCCGCAACTGGATCAACGACCAGCTGGAGTCCTTCGAAAAGGACGGCTCTTACAAGAAGGCCTGGGAAGCCACCGCAGGTTCGGTCATCAAGACCGCACCGAGCCTCCCGGCCATCAACCGCTACTAAACAGCGTCCACGCTGCCGGGGCTGCACAACGGCCCCGGCAGCACAGCTTTTAATCCGTCCACGCTTACAGCCGAAGGATCCTATGGACGTCATCATTGAAAACCTGCCCCTGTACTGGAGCGGTTTTCTTCGCACACTTTTCCTCTCCGCCGTCTCCGGCGTCTTCGCGTTGATCCTCGGCACCCTGCTGGCGGCGGCGCGCGTTTCACCCGTAGCGGCGCTGCGCGGTTTCAGCACTGTCTACGTGGAGATCCTCCGCAACACCCCGCTGACCATCGCCTTCTTCTTCGCAGCCGTTGTGCTCCCCCGGCTTGGGGTAAAGTTTGAGCAGTTCGAAATTGCCGCGATCATCGCCCTCAGCACCTACACCGCAGCGTTCATCGCCGAAGCTGTCCGCTCAGGTGTCAACAGCGTGCCCGTCGGCCAGGCCGAAGCCGCACGCAGTATCGGCATGAAGTTCGGCCAGGTACTCACGCTCATCATCCTCCCCCAGGCCCTGCGGACGGTGATCCCGCCGCTGATCAACATCCTGATCGCCCTGGTCAAAAACTCCTCCGTGGCCGGCGCGTTCTTCGTCCTGGAACTGTTCGGCTACGGCCGGCAGCTGGCCAATGCCAACGGTGACGCCGTCATCACCGTCCTGTTGGGCACCGCGTTCTTCTATCTGCTCCTCACCGTTCCGCTGGGAATCCTCGCCAACACGGTTGAACGAAAGGTGGCGATTGCCCGATGAGCTCCGTCCTGTACGACGTTCCCGGCCCCAAAGCACGCCGGATCTCCCTCATTGCCTCGATCATCGGCGGCCTGCTGATTCTCGGCCTGCTGGCCTGGATCATCATGACCCTGGGGCAGCAGGGCATCTTCGAGAGCCGCCGCTGGCAAATCTTCACCCGGGCCGACGTATGGCGGCTGCTCGGCAACGGCCTCGGGGCAACGCTTTCCGCGGCAGCCATTGCTGCGGTGATTGCCTTCCCGCTGGGCCTGCTGCTCTGCCTGCTGCGCATCTCGGACGCAGCTGCCATCCGCGTCCCCATGCGGATCATCTTGGAATTCCTGCGCGGCATGCCCGTGGTCCTGATGATGCTCTTCATCCTGCTGGGGTTCCGCACCTCTGCCTTTGTCGCCGTCATCGCCGGCCTGGTGCTTTACAACGCCGCCGTCTTCGCGGAAATCATCCGCGCCGGCATCCAGTCCCTGCCCAAGGGACAGCGCGAGGCGGCGCTGGCCATCGGCCTGACCAGCTACAAGTCCCGCATGCTGATCGAGCTGCCGCAGGCCATCCGACGAATGATGCCCTCGCTGGTGGCGCAGATGGTGGTGCTCCTGAAGGACACCTCACTCGGATACATCGTGGCATACGGTGAACTGCTGCGCGCGGTGCAGGTCATGGCGGACTTCCTGGGTCCGCAGTACTTGTTCCCCGTATTCTTCGTAGCCGCCGCCATCTACATCGCCATCAACATCTCGGTGTCCCGGCTGGCTGTGTGGATCGAGCGCCGCGGC
This sequence comes from Arthrobacter sedimenti, assembly GCF_042652025.1. Classification (NCBI taxonomy): domain Bacteria; kingdom Bacillati; phylum Actinomycetota; class Actinomycetes; order Micrococcales; family Micrococcaceae; genus Arthrobacter; species Arthrobacter sedimenti. The sequence continues at coordinate 432,063 of NZ_JBHSDQ010000001.1, forward strand.
TCCAAGAAGGCTGCCGGCGGAACGGCCAAGGCGGAACCGGACGTCCTGGAAGCTGCGGCTCCCTAGTCTTCGCAGCTGCCCACCAAAGAGGGCCGGAACTCCCGTGGGAGTTCCGGCCCTCTGCTGTTGACCCCTTCCTCAGGCAGCGAGCCAGCTTTGGAGCGCGGCAAGGCATTTGCGAATGGCGTCGGCGTGGACGTGCTCGTTATCCTTGTGGGCCAGCAGCGCATCGCCGGGGCCGAAGTTCACCGCCGGGATGCCCATTTCGCTGAAGCGCGCGACGTCGGTCCAGCCGTATTTGGGCTTGGGCTCGGCTCCCACGGCGGCAACGAAGGAGGCGGCGGCGGGGTGCTGCAGACCAGGCCGGGCCCCGGCTGCGGCATCGGTGCGCACCACGTCGAAGCCTTCCAGCAGTTCCCGGACGTGCGCTTCGGCCTGGTCCGGCGTCTTGTCGGGGGCGAACCGGTAGTTGATCTCCACCACGCAACGGTCCGGGATGACGTTGCCGGCGGTGCCGCCGTTGATCTTCACCGCGTTGAGGCTCTCACGGTAGTCGAGCCCGTCCACGTTGATGGTCCGGGGTTCGTAGGCTGCCAGGCGGGCCAGGATGGGCGCGGCGGCGTGGATGGCGTTGCTCCCCATCCACGCGCGGGCCGAGTGCGCGGCCTCCCCCGCCGTGCTGGCCTCGAACCGGCTCGTCCCGTTGCAGCCGCCCTCCACGGTGCCGTCGGTCGGCTCCAGCAGGATGGCGAAGTCTCCCTGCAGCAGGTCTCCGTGGTTCCGGACCAGGCGCCCCAGGCCGCTCTTCACCGCCTCCACTTCCTCGTGGTCGTAGAACACAAAGGTCACATCACGCTTGGGCTGCGCGCCGCCGTCGAACATTCCTGCGGCCAAGGCCAGCTGCACCGCCACGCCGCCCTTCATGTCCGTGGCGCCGCGGCCATACAGGATGCCCTCGCCCGCAACACCGGACTCCCAGCTGGAGGGGACGGTGCCCCTGGAGCCTTCGGTGAGCGGCAGCGGGACGGTGTCCAGGTGTCCGGCCAGGATTACGCGCTCACTGCGGCCGAGTTCCGTCCGCGCGATGATCGCGTCGCCGTCACGCACCACGCTGAGCTGCGGAATCTCCAGCAGGGCGGCTTCGACGGCGTCCGCCAGCTGCGTTTCATTGCCGGACACACTGTTAATATCCATCAGGGCTGCGGTCAGCAACGCCACGTCCTGGCGGAGGTCAAGGGCGGATACGGCAGGTTCAGGGGCGGTTTCAGCAGTCACGAAGCCAGTCTAGTTCGAACCGCCCGCCCGGCCCTCGATAGACTGGGGCACATGACTGAGACCGCTTCCTCCGCCGTGCCCGCAACCCTGACCTCAACCGCTGGTGACCGTTCCGCCTATGGCTTTGGCGTGGCCACCATCGCCACCGCCGGCAGCGAGGCGACAGTCCTGGACGTCTGGTTCCCGGCACCGGCACTTGGTGTTGCGGCGGAAGACCTCCGCTCGGTGGAAAACGCCGACGAAGCCCTGACCCGCATCGCGGAGAATGGCGCCGACGAGGACCGCGGCACGGAACAGAAGGTGGTCTTCGTCCAGATCAACCTGGATGAGGCCCCCGCGGACACCGCTGATGCCTACCTGCGGCTGCACCTGCTCTCACACCGCCTGGTCCAGCCCAACACCATCAACCTGGACGGCATCTTCGGCAAGCTTCCCAATGTCGTGTGGACCAACTTCGGGCCGGCGGCCGTCGAAGGCTTCGAACTGACCCGCGCAAAGCTGCGCCGCCGTGGTGCCGTCACCGTCTACGGCATCGACAAGTTCCCGCGCATGGTGGATTACGTGGTGCCCAGCGGCGTTCGGATTGCCGACGCCGACCGGGTCCGACTGGGTGCCCACCTCGCGGCCGGCACCACCGTCATGCATGAAGGCTTCGTCAACTTCAACGCCGGTACGCTGGGCACTTCCATGGTGGAAGGCCGGATCTCCGCCGGCGTTGTCACCGGCGACGGCAGCGACGTTGGCGGCGGTGCCTCGATCATGGGCACCCTCTCCGGCGGCGGCAAGGAAAAGATCACCATCGGCGAGCGCGTCCTTCTGGGTGCCAACTCGGGCGTGGGCATCAGCATCGGCGACGACTCGGTGGTGGAGGCGGGACTGTACGTCACGGCAGGCACCCGCGTCCGCGTTCCGGGGCCCAAGGACGAGGTGGGCGAGGACACCACCAAGATCGTCAAGGCCGCCGAACTCTCCGGCGTCCCCAACCTGCTGTTCCGCCGCAACTCCACCACCGGAGCAGTCGAGGCCCTGCCCCGCAAGGGCCAGACCGTTGAGTTGAACGACGCCCTGCACGCCAACTAGTTCCTTCATGGCACCTCTGTCTGTGGCGCGCAGACGCGGCCTGCGCCGTCTGGCGGTGCTGCTCCTCACCCTCGCACTGGTAGCGGGAGGCATTTATACGGCGGTGTACTTTGTGCAGCGTTCCGAGACCCTCGTTTCGGAACGCTGCACAGCCAAGGCCGCCGACCGGACCGGGGAGCTGGCACCAGATCAGGCGTCCAACGCGGCTTTGATCACCGCGGCGGCGGTCCGGCGGGGCCTTCCCCCGCGTGCTGCCACCATCGCCCTGGCGACGGCCATGCAGGAGTCGAAGCTGCGCAACATCGGCCACGGCGACCAGGCCGGACCGGACTCGCGCGGACTCTTCCAGCAGCGGCCGTCCCAGGGCTGGGGCACGGAAGCGCAGATCATGGACCCTTACTACGCCGTCAATGCGTTCTATGACGCGCTGGTGAAGATTCCCGGCTACGAGACACTGGACATCACCGACGCAGCCCAGCAGGTCCAGCGGTCCGCCTACCCCAAGGCGTACGCGCAGCATGAGGAAATGGGACGGGCATTCGCGTCCGGGCTCACCGGACAAACGCCGGCAGGAGTCCAGTGCACGCTGCGCTCCCCCACAGCCGGCGGGAATTCCGCGTCGGTGGCCACGGAACTGGACCAGGCCTATGGCGGCGTCGACAGCCGGGTGGACGGCGCCACCTTGGTGGTGGACTCCCAAGGGGCGCTGGCTTGGTCGGTTGCCCAATGGGCAGTCGCCAACGCCAAGGACCTTTCCGTCGTGCGGGTGGAAGTGGAGGGGCACACGTGGCAGCGCGCCAGTGGCGACGGCTGGCAGGTGACAGGTTCCCCTGACGGCCAGGTGCGCATCACCGTTCGGACGGCCGACGGCGGCAGCTGAGGGCCGCCGTCGGCCTCCTGTGCGGGGGCTAGACCAGGATTTCCAGCACCGGCTGGACGTAGCTGCGGAACAGCTCGGGCTGGCTCATCAGCTCCTGGCTCATGATGATCTTGTCAGGTTCCAGGTACCAGGCCCGCTGTTCATCCAAGGGCAGCTCGATGATGGTCAGCTTGAAATCCCGCGAGTCCCGGCCCACTTCCATCAGCCTGTCGTCCACCATGTCCTGGAGCAGCTGGTCCGTTCCGGTGGCCACGCGTTCGGCTTCAAGCTCTGCATATTCGCTCCTGCGCTCCCTTGCCCAGGTGAGCGCGGCGCCGAAATGTGCCTGCAGTACCCGCTGCAGGGCCGGGGAGTTGCCGAAGGCTTCGAAGCTGGGCGGAGAGAGTTCCGGGGACGACTGCGGATAGGCCTTGAGCAGCTGTTCCCACCAGGCCTCCCATTCAGTCTTCAATGCGCTGAGGCCGCCCACATCCGAGGTCAGGTGCTTGTGGTCTGCCGGGCGGATTTTGGGCGTTCCGTGGGACAACATGGGGCGGCCCACGCCATTCAGGCCGGCCGCGTCCCGCACGTACAGCGCAATCATCATCGGCCCGGACGTGTCCGTAGTGATCTGCCACCCTGAACCGCTTGCGTGCTGCATCCGAAGTCCTTCCCTGGCCTGCTTCTGCGGGGCGCCATGACCGGTCCGGCGCATCCGGCTATCAGTCTATTCCCGCAGCCAATTCACGGTAGTGCCGGCAGGCGGTCCGGCCGTTCACCGTGCCAGCCCGTCCAGGTGCCGCTCCAGGACGTCCCGGCACATCTGCGCGGTCATCCAGCCCGGCTGCAGCAGGGCATGCATGAGCAGCCCGTCCAGGGTGGCCAGCAGCCGTTCGGCCTCGACCACCAAATTCTCCTGCGGCTCATCGTTCGGGAGCAGGGAAGCCACCACACCACCCACGATGGCGGCGACTTCACGATGGCTGCGGTCGGCCTCGCCCGCAAGGAAGGGCCTGATCCGGGCGGCGTTCTTGAAGGCCAGCCAGGCACAGGCATCCATGGCTGTGCGTTCATCCAGGGGAAGCATGCCGCCCAGGAGGGTTAAAACAGCTGCACGCTGCTCGGGGCTGCCCGCGGCCGCCCCCTGGACGGGCGGCAGCAGTCCCTCCAGCCGGGAAACCACCCGGTCCACCACCGTGCCGAAGGAGAAGGCCAGGAGCTCCTCGCTCCCCTGGAAGTAGTGCCGCACAGAACCAACGGCCAGCCCGGCTTCGTCCGCCACTTCCCGCAGGGAGGCCCGCTCCAGCCCGTCCACGGCGATAATGCGGAGAACCGCCTGGACAACATCCTGCCGCCTGGCATCGGCGTCAACTATTTTGGGCACCATCCTTATTAGCACGGATGTGCTTCCATCACCGCACCCGCGCGCCCGGCATCCGGAACGCTGCCGCGGCGGGCGGTCCGCGTGGGATAGCGTTGAGGCATGAAAATCTTGGTTACAGGGGGCACCGGCTACATCGGTTCCCACACTGTTCTTTCCCTGCAGGAAGCCGGCCACGACGTGGTCGTCATCGACAACCTGGTCAACTCCAGCGAGGAATCGCTGCGGCGCGTGGCTGAGCTCAGCGGCAAGGCCGCCGAGTTCCACCACGTTGACCTGGTGGACGAGGCCGCCGTCGAAAAGGTCTTTGCCGGCAGCGCGATTGACGCCGTCATCCACTTCGCCGGACTCAAGGCCGTCGGGGAGTCAGTGCAGGAGCCGCTGAAGTACTACTACAACAACCTGGTGGGCACCCTGAACCTGATCCGCGTCATGGACAGGCATGACGTCCGGTCCATCGTCTTCAGCTCCTCAGCCACCGTCTACGGCGAACACAACCCCATCCCCTACGTGGAAAAGATGGAGATCGGCGCCAACAACCCCTACGGGCGCACCAAGGAGCAGATCGAGGACATCCTCTCCGATCTCGGCGCGGCCGACTCCCGCTGGCACATAGCACTGCTGCGCTACTTCAACCCGGTGGGCGCGCACCCCTCAGGCCGCATCGGCGAGGACCCCCAGGGCATCCCGAACAACCTGGTCCCGTTCATCGCCCAAGTGGCCGTTGGCCGCCGCGAGAAGCTCATGGTGTTCGGCGGGGACTACGACACCCCCGACGGCACCTGCCTGCGCGACTACATCCACGTGGTGGACCTCGCCGAGGGGCACGTGGCCGCGCTGAACCATATCGCGGGACGCACCGGCGTCTTCCGCTGGAACCTGGGTTCCGGCAAGGGCTCCTCCGTGCTCGAGGTGCTGCGCTCGTTCGAGAAGGCCGTGGGCCAGCCCATCCCCTACGAGATCACCGGCCGCCGTGCGGGAGACCTCCCCGCCTTCTGGGCTGACGCCACCTCCGCCCTGGCGGACCTGAGCTGGTCCACCACCAAGACCGTGGACCAGATGTGCGAGGACCACTGGCGCTGGCAAAAGAACAACCCCCAGGGCTACGCCTCCTGACCCTCCGCCATCGATTGCTCCGTAACTGCCCTTTTGAGCCCCCAAAAGGGCAGTTACTCAGCAATGGATGGTGATTAAAGTGAACCGGCCGCCCACCTGTGGAAGGTGGGCGGCCGTCGTCGTTATTACTGCTGTGCCTGGGGGCAGGCGCTGGGGATCAGCGGGCCGGGTAGTCGCGCTCCGGTTCGCCGATGTACAGCTGGCGCGGGCGGCCGATCTTGGTGTTCGGATCGCTGATCATCTCGCGCCACTGGGCAATCCAGCCCGGGAGGCGGCCGATGGCGAACAGGACGGTGAACATCTTCTCCGGGAAGCCCATGGCCTTGTAGATCAGGCCGGTGTAGAAGTCCACGTTCGGGTAGAGCTTGCGCTGGATGAAGTAGTCATCGCTGAGCGCCTTCTCTTCCAGGCGCATGGCGATATCCAGCAGTTCGTCGTTGCCACCGAGCTTGCTGAGGATCTCGTGGGCCGTGGCCTTGACGATCTTGGCGCGCGGATCGTAGTTCTTGTAGACGCGGTGCCCGAAGCCCATGAGGCGGACGCCGTCTTCCTTGTTCTTGACCTTCTCCATGTAGTCCTCGGGCTTGAGGCCCTCGGCCTGGATCTGGCGGAGCATCTTCAGCACGGCCTCGTTGGCGCCGCCGTGGGCGGGTCCGAAGAGGGCGTTGATGCCGGCCGACACAGAGGCGAACAAGTTGGCGTTGGAGGAGCCCACCAGGCGCACGGTGGAGGTGGAACAGTTCTGCTCGTGGTCCGCGTGCAGGATGAGGAGCAGGTCCAGTGCCTTGACGATCACCGGATCCAGCTCGTACTGCTCGGCAGGCAGGCCGAAGCTCAGGCGCAGGAAGTTCTCCACCAGGTTCATGGAGTTGTCCGGGTACAGCATGGGCTGGCCGATGGACTTCTTGTGCGCGTAGGCGGCGATGACCGGCAGCTTGGCCATCAGGCGGATGGTGGAAACCTCCACCTGCTCGGCGTTGAACGGGTCCAGCGAGTCCTGGTAGAAGGTGGACAGCGCGGACACGGCCGAGGACAGCACCGGCATGGGGTGCGCGTCGCGGGGGAAGCCGCCGAAGAAGCCCTTGAGTTCCTCGTGCAGCAGGGTGTGCCGGCGGATCTTCTGGTCGAACTCATCCAGCTCAGTAGGCGTGGGCAGGTTGCCGTAGATCAGCAGGTAGGACACCTCCAGGAAGCTGGAGTGCTGCGCCAGCTGCTCGATGGGGTATCCGCGGTAGCGCAGGATGCCTGCATCGCCATCGATGTAGGTGATGGCGGAGGTGGTTGCTGCGGTGTTCATGAAGCCGGGGTCGAAGGTAACGGCACCGGTCTGCTTCAGCAGCTTGGAGACGTCGTAACCTTCGTTCCCTTCAACAACCTGGATGCGCGGGAGCTTCAGCTCGCCACCTGCGTGGAGCAGGGTCGCAGCATTGTTGGTCTCAGTCATGGAGTCCCCTTCATGAGGCGTCTTTGGCCTCTGTCGAAAGCTTGATCCAACATCAGGTGAGCCGTGCACGAAGCCTGAAGAGACAGGTTCCAACACCCGGGCTGCCTTCTTGTAGAAAGCCACCATTGATCAGTTAAAAAGTACCGCTCCTTAGCGGGTGTCACTAATCCGGGGTCCGCCCGTGCGGCCTAAAACACACCGGATGTGCGGCGAGTCACACGAATATTACGTACCCTTAGGAGCCTGCTTCGGCCAGCCGCGCCACTGCTGCGTCGATGCGCTCATCCGAGCCGGTCAGGGCGACCCGCACATAGCCATTGCCCGCGTCCCCGTAAAAGACCCCTGGCCCCACAACGATGCCCCGCTCAGCCAAGCGGGCAACGGTATCCCACGTGCCCTCTCCTGCCGTGGACCAAAGGTACAGGCCGGCGTCGGATTCCTTGATCTCCAGACCGAAGTCCAGCAGCGCGGGCACCAGGCGTTCGCGCCGGCCACGGTACAGGTCTTTCTGGGCCTCGACATGCGCATCGTCGCCCAGTGCCACCCGCATGGCTTCCTGGATGGGGTAGGGCACGATCATGCCCGCATGCTTGCGGCTGTTGACCAGGTTGGGCATCAGGTCCGGATCACCGGCGACGAAAGCTGCCCTGTAGCCGGCCAGGTTGGACTGCTTGCTGAGCGAGTAGACGGCGAGCAGTCCCTGGTGCGAGCCACCGGCCACGCGGGGATCGAGGATGCTGGGGACGCGCTGGCCGCCGCGCTGGACGTCCCAGTCGCCCCAACCGAGCTCCGCGTAGCATTCGTCCGACGCCACCACGGCGCCCAGTTCACGGGCCTGGACCACCAGAGCCTTCAGGGAGTCAGCGTCCCTGACGCTGCCTGTGGGGTTGCCCGGCGAGTTGACCCAGATGAGGCGGACCCGCGCCCGGGTGGCCTCGTCCAGCTCGTCCAGGTTGTCCGTTGCCACCGAGGTGACGCCCGCGAGGGTCGCGCCGATATCGTACGTGGGGTAGGCCACCTTGGGACGTACGACGACGTCTCCGGGCTTGAGTCCCAGCAGCAGCGGCAGCCACGCAACGAGTTCCTTGGAACCCACCGTGGGCATGATGTTCTTGGGGTCCATGCCCGCCACACCGCGCCGCCGTTCAAACCAGCCCGCGATGGCTTCCCGCAGCGCCGGTGTGCCGTGGACCGTGGGATAGCCGGGGGCGTTCGCGGCGGCCTTCAAAGCGTCCTGGACCAGCTGCGGCGTGGGATCCACGGGCGTGCCGATGGAGAGGTTGACGGCTCCGCCGGGATGCCCGGAGGCCTTGGCCACGTATGGTGCCATGGCCTCCCAGGGGTAATCAGGCAGATCCAGGCCAAACGAATTCACTGCTGCGGTCACGATGTCCGTCCGCGTCAGTGGTCTTGGTTCTGCGGGGGCAGGGCGGCGATCATCGGGTGGTCCTTGCCAGTGTTGCCGATCTTGGCTGCGCCGCCCGGGGAGCCGAGGTCATCGAAGAACTCAACGTTGGCTTTGTAGTAGTCGGCCCATTCCTCCGGGGTGTCGTCCTCGTAGTAGATGGCCTCAACCGGGCACACCGGTTCGCAGGCTCCACAGTCGACGCACTCATCCGGATGGATGTACAGCGAACGCTCACCTTCATAGATGCAGTCGACGGGGCATTCTTCAATACATGCCTTGTCCTTAACATCCACACACGGCTGCGCGATTACGTACGTCACGTCCCTGGCCTCTCCACGTTGGGGTTCCGGCGTCCCGCCGGCTCTTGCATCCGGCAGCACAGCCGGTATCTGACATCTGAGCCTATTATCTCCCAGCCCGTTCCCGCGAACCTAGCCGGGCACCCTAGTATGAACTGGTGAGTCAGCCAGTACCTGCGCCAGCGCGCTTCCTCGCCGCGGCCGAGCCAGGCACCCGGGTGGTGGTGCGCTACCGAATCGAGGGCGGCCTCACGGACGCGTTGGGACATCTGCTGGCCTGCGACGCCGGTTCCTGTACCGTCCGCACCCGGCAGGCCGACGTCGTGATTCCCCTTGACCGCGTGGTGGCGGCCAAGAAAGTGCCGCCCGCTCCCCCGCGTCGCGCCGCTGCACACTGACACCGCCGCCCACGGCGCAGGCACTGTCCCCGCGCACCCACTCCCGCAGTCATTGCGCAGTACGGTACGTAGCCAACGCCCGCTGCACCATCTTCACGAACCCGTCCGGCTCGCGTAGCAGCATCTCAAAGGTAATCCGAAGGGTTGGGACACCCTGGATAACGGTGGCATTCCAACGCCGTCTATCCTCGCGGTAAGCCTCCCGGCTGCTGTGGTGGGCGTAACCATCCGTCTCAATACCGAGCAGGCCATCAACGAGTAGATCCAGGTGTCCCATCCCGGGGATCCTGACCTGCAGCTCGACCGTGTGCCCGGCTTCCTCCAGCAAATACCGTGCCATCGTTTCGATGACGGACCCGGATTGGGGGCGGATCCGTGCCACCAACTCCCGGAGGCCCTTTTCGCGGACGGCCGGAAATCGCTCCCGCAGGGCAGGAAGTTGGATGAGCCCGTTCTTGACCGCGGATTCCGCAATGGTCAGTCCCTCCAGGGGCGCCAGGCAGCGCAACGACTGGCACACAACGTCCAGGGGTGTCAGCGGAATCCTGCTCCGGTGCACCATGCAACCCGGGATCGGCCTGCCGTGTGCTGCGGCCAGGTGCGGTCTTTCTGGTTGGCTGACAACCCACAGGCCAGCGGCGCCGGCAGCCGAGACGCAGCCCAGGACCGCGTGGTGGCGGCCCGCGTGGATAAGCACCGGGTCCGCCTGCGGGTGGGCATAGACGCCCCGGGCAATTCGTTGGACTGAGCCTGCGGCCACCCCCGATTCCAGGTTCCGGCGCGAAACTCCCGCCATGGACAGCGAGTGGGTACTGGCAACGCCGCCCAGGGCAGCCAGGACTTCGGAAACAGTCGGCATAACTGCATGCTTGCCGTTTACGGGGCCGGACGCAGGGCCAGGAAACCGCTATGTGGACAACCGTCAGTGCGCGGTGACAGCGCGGCTCGTTGTGCACGGACAGTCCCTGCACAATGAACCGCTACATCATTGCGCCGGCGAGCCCGTTAAGGCAGAACGCCACCGGTAGATACCGGTGGCGTTCTGTGGACCTGCGGAGTTACTAGGCCTTGGCGCGGGCGCGGTTGGCCTTGGCGCGCTCGTTGGTGTCCAGGATCACCTTGCGGATGCGGATGGCCTCCGGGGTCACCTCGACGCACTCGTCCTCGCGGGCGAACTCCAGTGACTCTTCGAGGGTGAGCTCCCGCGGCGGGGTCAGGTTCTCGAAGGTGTCGGAGGAAGCGGCACGCATGTTGGTGAGCTTCTTTTCCTTGGTGATGTTGACGTCCATGTCGTCGGCGCGGGAGTTCTCGCCAACGATCATGCCTTCGTACACCTCGGAGGTGGGCTTCACGAAGAAGGAGCCGCGTTCCTGCAGGTTGATCATGGCGAAGGGGGTGACCACACCGGCGCGGTCGGCGATCATGGAGCCGTTGGTGCGGTACTCGATGGGGCCGGCCCAGGGCTCGTAGCCTTCGGAGATGGAGGCTGCAATGCCGGCACCGCGGGTGTCGGTGAGGAACCGGGTCCGGAAACCGATCAGGCCACGGGCCGGAACGATGAACTCCATGCGGCACCAGCCGGTACCGTGGTTGGCCATGTTGGTCATGCGGCCCTTGCGGGCTGCCATGAGCTGCGTGACGGCGCCAAGGTATTCCTCGGGCACGTCGATAGTCATGTGCTCCATGGGCTCATGGATCTTGCCGTCGATGGTCTTGGTAACCACCTGGGGCTTGCCCACTGTGAGCTCGAAGCCCTCGCGGCGCATTTGCTCAACCAGGATGGCCAGCGCCAGCTCGCCACGGCCCTGGACTTCCCAGGCATCGGGACGCTCGGTGGGGAGCACCTTGATGGAGACGTTACCGATCAGTTCCTTGTCCAGGCGGTCCTTTACCTGGCGGGCCGTGACCTTGGCGCCCTTGACCTTGCCGGCCAGCGGGGAGGTGTTGATACCGATGGTCATGGAGATCGCGGGGTCATCAACGGTGATCAGCGGCAGCGGCTGCGGGTTCTCGACGTCGGTGAGGGTTTCGCCAATGGTGATGTCCTCGATGCCGGCGACGGCCACAATCTCGCCGGGGCCGGCTGATTCTGCGGGAACGCGCTCCAGTGCCTTGGTGGCCAGCAGTTCGGTGATTTTGACAGTCTTGAGCTCACCGTTCTGGCGGGCCCAGGCCACCTGCTGGCCCTTGCGGAGGGTGCCGTTGTAGATGCGGAGCAGGGCGAGGCGGCCCAGGAACGGGGAGGCATCCAGGTTTGTGACGTGGGCCTGCAGGACGCCCTCGGGGTTGTACGTGGGGGCCGGAATGTGCTCGACAATGGTCTTGAAGAGCGGCTCGAGGTCCTCGTTCTCCGGGGCGGTGCCGTCAGCGGGCTGTTCGAGGGACGCACGGCCAACCTTGGCTGCAGCGTAAACAACGGGAACTTCGAGGATCTTGTCCAGGTCCAGGTCGGGAACTTCGTCCGCCAGGTCGGAAGCCAGGCCGAGGAGCAGGTCCATGGACTCGTGGACGACCTCCTCGATGCGGGCATCGGGACGGTCGGTCTTGTTGACCAGCAGGATGACAGGCAGGTGGGCGGCAAGGGCCTTGCGGAGGACGAAGCGGGTCTGCGGCAGCGGACCCTCGGAGGCGTCAACGAGGAGGACGACGCCATCGACCATGGACAGGCCGCGCTCCACCTCGCCGCCGAAGTCCGCGTGGCCGGGGGTGTCGATGACGTTGATGGTGATGGTCTCGCCGTTGGAGGAAGGACCGTTGTAGGCCACCGTGGTGTTCTTGGCCAGGATGGTGATGCCCTTTTCGCGCTCAAGGTCACCGGAGTCCATCACGCGGTCTTCGAGGTGGTTGTGCTCGGCAAAGGAATTGGTCTGCTTGAGCATGGCATCGACCAAAGTGGTCTTGCCGTGGTCAACGTGGGCCACAATCGCGACGTTGCGCAGATCACTGCGCGATGCAGTGGCTACCGCGGTGTTGGTGGTGGTTTCAGACATGCGTAATGGCTCGATTCAGTGGAGTCAGCTGTTGTATCGCGACATTTCCAACTGGAACGCACGACGGACTTGGCCCTTAACACAGGGCGTCTGCTTCCAGTCTAAACGCTGCGGCAAGTGATGGCCTAAATCCGGACGCATGCGGGGCTGCCGCCAGTCCCCGGAACCACCTCTGCCTGCCAGGTCACACTCACTGGATAAATACCCGCCAATGCCCCATTATTGCTGTTGATGAGCAGCCCATCGCCCCGCAAAGAATCCCCTCGTACAGCGCGCGTGCTCACGCGCGCCGCGGTGCTGGCCCTTGCCGCGGGACTTGTCCTTGCCGCCCCCGGGCAGCAGGCAGACGTGGCACCTGATGAGGCCTCCACCACAGAGGGCTACCTGCCATCCGCACTGCTTAGGGCCGACGCCGTCGGCCAACCTAATGCAACCCAGTACGCGTCAGGCGTCGACCTCTCAACGGTGCTGACGCGCCCCGCACTGTTCCCGGGTGAGATTTACCGCAATCCGGTCTTTGGACGCAATGAGCTGGTGGTGGCGAATGCGAGAAGCACCGCCGTGCTGATCGGCGACTCCCAGTCCGTACCCGATGACAGCTGGCCGCGCAGGGCCCTGGCGGGCCTGGGCTACGGCGTCCACTTCTGCGGCTACGGCGGCACGGGGTTCACTGCTGCCAACGGGAAAGTGGGCAACTACATCGATGCCCTGGAACGCGGCGATTGGCTGCTGCCGGCCGGAGAACCAGGCCTGATCGTGATTGAAGGCGGCGGCAACGACGCTGCCCGGGGCGCATCCGATGCGCAAATCAGTTCCAACGCCAACCGGCTCATCGACGCACTGAAAGCCAGGTACCCCGGCACGCGGATCGTGATGGTGGGAACTCTTGCGCGCGGAGCCCAGGACGGCGGCGGCCGGCGGAGCCAGGTGGACGCACTGCTGGCGGGCATCGCAGCCCGGCAGCGGGTCACGTTCGTGAGTGCCGGCGACTGGCTGACCAAATACAACCTGACCCAGCACCTTGCTGATGCGGTCCATATGGATGCGGAAGGCCGGAAGCAGCTGGGCGGGGTCCTGGAGCGCCGCTTGCGTGAACTCGGGGTTCCCCCTGCCCCGGGAGCCGGACAGGCGCTGGCATATACGGGAGCGAACGGCAAAAACGGCTGAAGCCGGGACCCGAAGGCCCCGGCTCCAGCCGTTTGAATCAAGTGTCCTGCTACGCCACCTCGGGCGGAAGCATCAGCTTCGCGCCGGGGATGGCATTGAGCAGGGCCTTCGTGTAGTCCTGCTTGGGCGACTCGAAGACCTCGTCCGTGGAACCGGTCTCCACCAGGCGGCCCTTCTCCATCACGCACACGTGGTCCGCAATCTGCCTCACCACGGCAAGGTCGTGGGTAATGAACAGATACGTCAGGCCAAGGTTGGCCTGCAGGTCCGCCAGCAGGTTCAGCACCTGAGCCTGTACCAGCACATCGAGGGCGGAAACTGCCTCGTCACAGATGATGACCTCGGGGTCAAGCGCCAGTGCGCGCGCAATGGCAACACGCTGCCGCTGCCCGCCTGACAGCTCGTTAGGGTACCGCTGCATGGTGGACTGCGGCAGGGCCACCTGGTCCAGCAGTTCGCGGACCTTCTTCTCCCGGCTGGCCTGGTCCCCGATCTTGTGCACCCGAAGCGGTTCTTCAATGGTGCGGTAGATGTTGTACATCGGATCGAGGGAGCCGTACGGATCCTGGAAAATGGGCTGGACGCGCCTGCGGAACTTGAAGAGTTCGGCAGGTTTCAGGGCAGAGGTGTCCACACCGTCGAACAGGATCCTGCCTTCCGTCGGCTTTTCCAGCTGGAGCACCATCTTTGCCACCGTGGACTTGCCGGAACCCGACTCCCCCACGATCGCCGTCGTGGTTCCCCGCCGGACGTCGAAGCTCACGCCGTCCACCGCCGCGAAGTCCGTCGCCTTGCCCAGCCCCTGGCGCAGCTTGTAGACCTTGCGCAGGTCCTGGATCTGCAGGAAGGTGTCCGACTTTGCCGCCTCGGCTGCCGGTGCCAGCAGGTCCGCGGTCTCCACGCCCTGCTCCCGGGCAGCCTGGATACGGCGGCTGGCCAGGGACGGCGCGGACTCCACGAGCCGTTTGGTGTACGGGTGCTGCGGGTTGCGGAGCAGCTCCAGCGAGGGGCCTGCTTCAACCACGCGGCCCTGGTACATGACCACCACTTTGTCTGCACGCTCGGCTGCCAGGCCCAGGTCGTGGGTGATCAGCAGCACCGAGGTGCCCAGTTCGTTGGTCATCGTCTCCAGGTGGTCCAGGATCTGCCGCTGGACGGTGACGTCGAGGGCCGATGTCGGCTCGTCGGCAATCAGCAGGCGCGGCTGGCAGGAGAGGCCAATAGCGATCAGCGCGCGCTGGCGCATGCCGCCCGAGAACTCGTGCGGGTACTGGTTGGCCCGGCGCTTGGCGTCCGGCAACCCCGCCTCGGAGAGCACCTTGGCAATATCGTCCGGCCCGCTGGGGCGGCCGTTTGCCTTCAGTGTTTCCCGGACCTGGTAGCCGATCTTCCACACGGGGTTGAGGTTGGACATGGGGTCCTGCGGAACCATGCCAATCGTGTTGCCGCGCAGCTCGATCATGCGCTGCTCGGTGGCGTGGGCGATGTCCTCGCCGTCGAGCAGGATCTGTCCGCCGGACACCCTGCCGTTGTTGGGCAGGAGGCCAATGGCCGCGAGGGCCGTGGTGGATTTGCCGGAACCCGATTCCCCCACGATGGCGACCGTTTCGCCCGGCATGATGGTCAGGTGTGCGTTCCGCACGGCCTGGACCTCACCGCCGCCGGTCTTGAAGGTGATGGCGAGGTCACGGATTTCGAGCAGCGGCCTGACGCCGGTGGTGCCGGCCTCTTCGATGCGGACGTCGGGAGTTGTCATCTCTTTATCTCTCATCGCTGACGGCTCTTCGGGTCGAGGGCGTCACGCACTGCGTCGCCCAGCATGATGAAGCTCAGCACCGTGATGGACAGCGCCGCGGCCGGGTAGAGCATGATTTCCGGCCGGGTCCTGATGGACGCCTGGGCGCCTGCGATGTCATTACCCCAGGACATGATGCTCTGCGGCAGGCCAATGCCCAGGAAGGACAGGGTGGCTTCGGCCACGATGAACACGCCGAGTTCCAGCGTTGCAAGCACGATGATCGGAGCCAGGGCGTTCGGCAGGACGTGGCGGATCAGCGCGCCGAACTTAGAGACACCCAACGAGCGCGCCGCGGTGACGAAGTCGGAATTGCGTACCTCAATAACTGCGCCGCGCGTAATGCGTGCCATTTGCGGCCATGCCAGGAGCGAGATGACGAACACCACGGTCCACACGCTCTTGTTCTCGCGGAACAGGGGCAGCTGCGTGATCACCAACGCGCCGAGGACCAGCGGCAGTGCGAAGAAGATGTCACCCAGGCGGGCAAGAACAGCGTCAATCCAGCCGCCGTAGTATCCGGCAAGGGCGCCAAGGGTCACGCCGATCACCAGGACGCACAGCACCGAGAGCAGGCCCACGGACAGCGAGGCCTGGGTGCCGTGGATAACCCTGGAGTACACGTCGCAGCCCTGGAAGGTGAATCCGAACGGGTGCCCGGCAGTGGGGGCGCCTTCCGAGTTCCCGAGTTCGCAGCCTTCGTTGGGCGGCGTGGACGTGAAAAGTCCGGGGAACAGCGCAATGACGATCAGGGCGAGGATCAGCAGTGCCGAGATGATGAACAGCGGACGACGGCGGAGCTTGCGCCAGGCGTCGGCCCACAGGCTGAGCGGGGCCTGGTCAGTCTTGACGGCGTCCGTTGCCTGCAGCGGCGTCTCTTCAATGGGGGCCACGAAGTGGCTGTTATTACTGGTCATAACGGATCCTCGGGTCAAGCCAGGCGTACAGGAGATCGACAAGCAGGTTGGCCACGACGAACACCAGCACCAACACGCTGACGATGGAGACGATGGTGGGACCTTCACTGCGGAGGACTGCCTGGTAAAGCTTGTTGCCCACGCCGGGAACGTTGAAGATGCCCTCCGTGACGATGGCACCGCCCATCAGGCCGCCAAGGTTGGCGCCCAGGTAGGTCACCACCGGGATCAGCGAGTTGCGCAGGATGTGTGCCAGGACCACCCGGGGCCGTGACAGGCCCTTGGCGGTGGCAGTCCGCACGTAGTCGGCGTTCATGTTCTCGCTGACTGAAGCGCGGGTCAGGCGCAGGACGTAGGCAAAGGAAACAAGCCCCAAAACAATTGCGGGCAGCAACAAGGTGCCCCAGTTCGCATTGGCGCCTACTGTCGGCTTGGCCCAGCCCAGCTGTACGCCGAAGACGAGCTGGAAAACGAAGCCGAGAACGAAGGTGGGAACTGCGATGACCACCAGCGAAGCCACCAGGACGGTGGAGTCGAACCAGCCACCGCGGCGCAGGCCGGCGAACACGCCGAAGGCCACGCCGAAGATGGCCTGGATGGCCAGTGCCTCGATGGCGAGCATCGCGGTTACCGGGAAGACACGCGCCAGGCTGGCCGCAATGGGCTGGCCGGTGAAGTCGTTGCCCAGGTTGAAGGTGAAGAGGTTCTTGAGGAACAGACCGTACTGGACCCAGAAGGGCTGGTCGAGGTTGTACTGGCTGCGCAGGGTGTCAATGACTGCCTGCGGGGGCTGGCGGTCGCCGAACAGCGCGGCGATGGGGTCGCCGGGGAGGGCGAACACCATGTAGTACACCAGGAGGGTAGTGCCGAGGAAAACAGGGATCACCTGCAGGAGTCGGCGCAGAATAAACCGGATCACAGGATCACCTGCCTTCCGGTAAAGGGGAAAACGCGTTCATGAATGCCTTCCTGCCGCTTGCAAGCCAATGGGGGCCCGGACGTAACCGGAACCCCCATCAGCTTGTCGGCAAGTTAGATCTTGGAACTACTTGGCCGTGATGCCGTAGTAGAGAATTTCACCGTTCCAGCCGGTCTCGGCCTTCGTGATGTTGTTGCTCCACACGATCGGACGTGCCTGGTCCCAGAGCGGCAGGCCGGGCAGGTCCTGGAACAGGATCTCCTGTGCCTGGTTGAACTTGGCGTTTGCCTCGTCCGTGCTCTTGGCTGCCAGGCCTTCCTTCAGCAGCTTGTCAAACTCGGGGTTCGAGTACTTCTCGTAGTTGGAGGAAGCGCCCGTGGCCCAGACCGGTCCCAGGAAGTTGTACAGGGACGGGTAGTCACCCTGCCAGCCGGCACGGGTCAGGCCCGGCAGCTGCTGGGACTTGCGCAGGTTCAGGACTTCGGCGAACTTGGCGAAGGGCTGGATTTCAGCCTGGATACCGAGGTTGTTCTTGAAGCCGTTGGCTACGGCGTCGATCCATTCCTTGTTGCCACCGTCAGTGTTGGAAGCAATCTGGAGCGGCTTGGAATCGTCGTACGGCTGGATCTTGTTGGCCTGGGCCCACAGGTCCTTGGCCTTGGCGGGATCGAAGTTCAGGACCTCGCTGCCCTTGAGGCCTTCCTTGAAGCCGTCGATAACCGGCGGGGCGAAGGCCTTGGCCGGGGTACGGGTGCCGTTGAAGACCACCTTGGCGATTTCCTCGCGGTTGATGGCGTAGGACAGGGCCTGGCGGCGCAGCTTGCCCGCTTCACCCTGGAAGTTCGGGTTGTAACCCGGGATGTTCAGGGTGGAGTCGGTGGCCACGGCCTTGGTGGCGTTGCGGTCCGGGAAGTCGTTGACGTACGTCTTCAGGGCGTTGGACGGCAGGACGTCAGTGATGTCCAGGTTGTCCGACTGCAGATCCGTGTATGCGGGGCCCGGATCGGTGTAGAACTTGAAGGTCACGCCGCCGTTCTTGGCTTCGCGGGTGCCCTTGTAGTCGGCGTTCTTCACCAGGGTGATGGACTGGTCGTGGACCCAGGAACCCTGCTTTTCGAACTTGTAGGGGCCGTTGCCAACGGGGTTTTCACCGTAGGTCTTGGGATCCTTCAGGGCGGCGGAAGGAAGCGGGTAGAAGGCGGAGTAGCCAAGGCGCAGGGACCAGTCGGCCTCCGGCTGGGCGAGCTTGACCGTGATGGTCGAGTCGTCGGTTGCCTGCAGGCCGGACATGGTGTCGGCCTTGGGGGCCGGAGTAGTGGTGGTCTTGCCGTCAGCACCCTTTACCGAGTCAACTGCCGACACATCTTCATAACCGGCGATCGATTCGAAGAAGAATCCGTTGTTCTGCAGGTTCTTGGAGTTTGCGGCGAAGTTCCAGGAGTCAACGAAGGTCTTGGCCGTGATGGCCTCGCCGTTGGTGAACTTCTGGCCCTGCTTGACCTTGATGGTCCAGTTCTGGGCATCGGTGGAATCGATGGAGTCGGCCAGCGCATTAACTGCCTTGCCGTTCGCATCGTAGCTGCGAAGACCTTCGAACAGCAGGTTGACGACGCGGCCGCCGTACACCTCATTGGTGTTAGCCGGCAGCAACGGGTTTTGTGGCTCGTTGCTGTAGGCGGTGATGACCTTGTTCGGATCGCCAGCTGCGCTGCTGGAACCGTCAGTGCTGCCGCCGCCGCCGGCGCCGCACCCGGTCAGGGCAAGCGCGGCGATTGCCACGATGCCCAGTGCTTTGGAAGTGCGCGTAAAACGCATTCCGCCTCCTATGAGTTGTGGGAGAGATATAGGGGAATCTTTGTGTTTCCCCGCAGGCTGGACGCAGCTCACCGCTGTGACGAAACCTACATAATACGGAGTTAGCCTAACCGCACGAAGTCCAGATACTGGTACTCCGTTGCCAAACCGTGACCGGCGCAGTGAAATGCCCGGCAGGTATTCGGCAGTAAGGCACGTCACATGCTACTCGCCGGTAAGCCGTACGGCGAATCGGGCCCGGGGAGGCTGCGCAAGGGGCGAAAGCCCCTAAGTCACGCCGCAGGGTTGGTTAGGCGCCAGTCCCAAACGTTCCACCAGACACCCAGGGGTCCGGGGCTGGTCTTAATGCCGGCTACCCGGGAGTTGAAGGCAGTTGTTCCCAGGGTTTGGTAAAGCGGGAGTCCATAGGCGTCCTCCCAGATGTGCTTGTCGATTTCGGCCAGGAGTTCATCCTGCTTGCCCAGGTCCGTGGTCACGGCCAGTTGCTCCATGACTTTGTCCGCGTCGCCGTCGGAATATCCCGTGAAGTTGCTGCCTGCGCCGGTGCGGAAAATCTGCGGCACCCGGCTTACGCCGGCCTCCGTGCCGATCCATCCCGACAGGGCGGCGTCATAGCCGCCCCGGCTGAGTGCGGCGGCCCAGTCGGCACTTCCCTGCCCGCCGTCGACCACCCGGAACCCGGCCAGCGCGGCCGAGTCGCGGATCAGGGCGAACGACTTGGCCCGGTTCGGATTGTCGCGGTTGTAAAGAATGCGGACGCTGGGCGTGGCATCCTTCAGGAGCTTCTTTGCCCCTTCAATGTCCACCTTGGCGTAATCGGAGGAACCGTTTTTCTTCACGGTGTCGTCGTACTTTGGCTGTCCCGGCAGGAACACCTGTGAATCCAACGGCTTGTTGTCCGGCAGCTGGGTTCCCACCACAGCGTCCATGATCGCCTGCCGCGGCACTGTCTTGAGGAAGGCTTCCCGGACATCTTTGTTGGCAAAGGACCCGGAAAAGCTGAGGTCCAGGTGGTCGTAGCCGGACTGTTTGTAGCGTTCCACGGTGATGCCCTGGCTTGACAGGCCGGTCAGGAGACTCTCCGTAGCGGCTGAGGGCTGGGGTGAGATGATGTCGGCCTGGCCGTTGCGGAGAGCATCCACCGCTGCCGGCACCGCCCCGGTAAACCTGACATTGATCTCGTCCAGCCAGGGTTCGGCGCCCCATGTGTAGTCCCGGTTGCGGACCAGTTTCATCGAGACTTCCGGGACGATGTCCTGGACGATGTAGGGGCCGCTGGACAGGTAGAGTGCCGGGTCGTCGGGCACAATTTTTGTGTTGAACCCGGTGTTCCAGAAGTCGCTGACTTTCTTGAGTGCAGGGTTGGACGCCGGCTTTTCCGGGTTGCCACGTGGCGCGTCCTTGAGCAGCGTCACCAGGTCTTCCTCGTCGTTGAGTCCGCTCTTCGCGGCAACGACGTGCGCCGGGAGTCCGACGTCGAACGCAACTTCCCAGTCAGCGTACGGTGCGGCGTACTCGATGGTGATGGAACGCCCGTCGGATCCGATCTCGGGAAACAGCGTGCCGGCGAGTCCCGTGGTGTCGGAGGCAACCGAGAAGTATTTGGTCCCCTTGCCGGCGGCGGGATCGACGTCGTCGTAATAGCCCGACCCTGCGGCCCAGCTCAACAGAAGGTCGGCGGCGCCGATGGGGGCGCCGTCGGACCACTTGACGCCCTCGTTCACCGTGTACTTCACCTTCAGCGGCTGGTCGGAGACCTTCTCGAAGTGTCCGAATTTGTCGTTGCGGACAACCTTGGAACTGTCATCCAAGTAGAAGAAGCCGGAATGGGTGATAGCACCGATCTTGGAATTAATGTCGGTATTGCCGCCGGCGCTGTAGGGGTTGAACGAGGAGAAGGCGTTGACCTCAGCCACCGTTACGCTGCCGCCGCGCTTCGCCTCCCCCACCACAACGGACGGGGCGCTGCCACCCGAGCAGCCGGAAAGAACAAGGGCGGCCGACAATGCGGCGACGAGCAACTGAATCAGACGCCGTACCGGCATGCCGCCTCCTTGTGTTTTTCCCTCTCCAGGAGGGGACCCGGGCCGCCCAATCGCGCCCTACCACTTCAGGATAAGCTGTCAGGCCGGCCAGTCGTTGATGTGGGGCATTGGACCCTGTGGTTCCGCCCGCCGGGCCGCTACTATGAACCCGTGCCTGGCCATGTCGCTGTCCTGACCGATCCCGGCCGCATGCCCGACGACGAACAGATCCGCCAGCATCTGGGTGCTTCCTTCGCCGCCTGGCAAGACCTCAAAGAGCTGTTGTCCCGACCCTACCTTGGCCTGGAGTTGTCGTGGCACCACTATCGGGACGGCGGATGGCTGTGCAAGGCTCTCCGGGGCAGCAAGAATATGGCGTGGTTGGCGGTCTGGGACGGCTACGCCACGGTCACGTGCTACTTCTCCGCCCGACACCGCAATGACCTCGCCGCGCTGCCCCTCCCTGACAACCTCCGGGCCCAGATCACCGGGGTGGAGACGTCCGGAGCGATGCTGCCGGTCGTCGTCCGGATCCGCTCGCCGGAGGATATCGGGGCCGCCATCGAGGTGGTCCGTTACAAGCTTCGGGCGCGGTAGCAGCGGCAGCCGCCCGCGGAAGCGGGCACGTCATGGTGTCGTGGCCACCACGGGCTAGACGTTGAAGCGGAACGAGGCCGGTGTTGGCCAGATATATTGCACCGCCCCCTAGAGTGAAGGCATGCTGCACTCAACCCGGCAAGGCTCCGGTAAGCCACTCCTCCTGATCCACGGACTCGGTTCCAGTATTGGTAACTGGAACCCGGTAATCCCGGCGCTGGCCGCTGAACGCAATGTAATCGCCATCGACCTCCCCGGTTGCGGCGAATCCGCGCCGCTGACCGGCGAAACCACCATTGCCACGCTGACCGATGCCGTCGAAGCCTTTATCCGCGACGAGAAACTGGATGACATTGACCTCGTAGGCAGCTCCATGGGCGCCCGGATGGCAATGGAAATGGCGCGGCGAGGGCACGCTGCCACCACGATTGCACTGGACCCTGGTGGCTTCTGGAATGACCGCAAGGCAGCGATCTTTGGGGCAAGCATCAAAGCATCCGTCGCACTGGTGCGCCGCATCCAACCGGCACTCCCCTTCCTCACGGGCAACCCCGTGGGCCGCACGGCCCTGTTGGCTCAGTTCTCCGCCCATCCCTGGAAACTGCAGCAGGATCTGGTCCTGCATGAGCTTCGCGGGTTCAAGACATCGACCAGCCTGGACCCGGCCCTCAACGCGCTGATTCACGGCCCCCGCCAGGAAGGCGCACCGGCCGGTTCACTCAAGGGCAAAGTGGTAATCGGATGGGGGCGGAAGGACAAGGTCACCCCTCCCAGTGAGGCGGCGCGTGCCGCGGAGCTGTTCCCGGATGCCACCCTCCACTG
Organism: Arthrobacter sedimenti; assembly: GCF_042652025.1. NCBI lineage: Bacteria > Bacillati > Actinomycetota > Actinomycetes > Micrococcales > Micrococcaceae > Arthrobacter > Arthrobacter sedimenti. The sequence continues at coordinate 454,369 of NZ_JBHSDQ010000001.1, forward strand.
GTTCGAAAACTCCGGTCACTTCCCACACTGGGACCAACCAACGGAAACGGCACGCCTGATCCTCGATAGCACGGGCTGAGCTGTGCGGCGGAGTCATTGGCCTTGAGGCAGTGTTGGCGGTGTGTACATTGCTTCGAGCACGGCAAAGAGCCATTCCCCGTCCCGGCCCTGCTCACCAAACCTTGAGTCCGAAACGCCCGTACTCATTCCCCGGACGGGCGTAAGGGGAGTGCTCGAACGACCGCTTATCCCCCCGAAAACGAGCCGCAGTCAATTTTTGCCGGGACAGGTTTTTCTGACCCTGGATACAGGCGAAGGCCGCTAAGAACAGTGTTCTTGGCGGCCTTCGCAGAGGTTTCACGAGGGTCAGAAACTACACATTGAAGCGAAATTCAACCACGTCGCCGTCGGCCATGACGTATTCCTTGCCTTCGATCCGCACCTTGCCGCGGGACTTTGCCTCGGCCATGGAGCCGGCCTCGACCAGGTCATTGAAGGAAACAACTTCGGCTTTGATGAAGCCACGCTGGAAATCGGAGTGGATGACACCCGCCGCTTGCGGTGCCGTATCCCCCTGCCTGATGGTCCAGGCCCGTGCTTCCTTGGGGCCGGCCGTGAGGTAGGTCTGCAGCCCCAGGGTGTGGAAGCCGACGCGGGCCAGCTGGTCCAGGCCGGACTCGTCCTGGCCGTTCATCTCGAGCATCTCGCGGGCCTCTTCCTCGTCCAGTTCGACGAGGTCCGCTTCGAGCTTGGCGTCCAGGAAGATGCAGTCTGCCGGAGCGACCATGGCGCGCAGCTCTTCCTGCTTTTCCGCGCTGCCCAGGATGCCTTCGTCGGCATTGAAGACGTAGATGAAGGGCTTGGCCGTCAGCAGCCCCAGCTCCTTGAGGTGCTCCATCTCCAACTTGTCGCTCTTGATGGAGGAATAGATGGTGTCGCCGCGCTCCAGCACTGCCTGCGCGGCCTTGATGGCGGCGAGTTCGGCAGCTTCCCGCTTCTTGATCTTGACTTCTTTTTCGATCCGCGGGATGGCTTTTTCGATGGTCTGCAGGTCCGCGAGGATCAGCTCGGTGTTGATGGTTTCCATGTCCGAGCGCGGGTCCACCTTGCCGTCAACGTGCACTACGTCGGGGTCGTCGAAGACCCGGACAACCTCGGCAATGGCCTCAGCCTCGCGGATGTTGGCCAGGAACTGGTTGCCCAGCCCCTCCCCCTCGGATGCGCCCTTGACGATGCCGGCGATGTCAACGAAGGACACTGCGGCGGGCAGGATGCGCTGCGAACCGAAGATTCCGGCGAGCTTCTGCAGCCTGGGGTCCGGGAGGTTCACCACACCCACGTTGGGTTCAATGGTGGCGAACGGGTAGTTCGCGGCCAGGACCTGGTTGCGGGTAAGCGCGTTGAAGAGGGTTGATTTGCCGACGTTGGGCAGTCCGACGATGCCAATAGTAAGAGCCACGAGCATTGATTCTACCCGCCGGGCCGCCGGGGACAGTACCGGGGAATGTCACTGCCGGTGAATGTCAGAGCCCCGTGCAACAGTGAAGCCATGGATGCTTTTGCCTTGATTCTGGCCCTCTTCATGCTGCTGTTGGGCGCCCTTGCCGGCGCCGCAGCCACCTATTTCTCCCTTCGCCGCAATTCCCATGCGCTGGAGGCGGACTTTGACCAGGTCTCGTCGCGCCTTTCAGAGGTCACGGCGCAGTTTGCAGCGGCCGACGCCGAGCGGCGGCTTTTGGCGGCACAGAACCGCGAGCTGGGAGAGGCCAGGACACAGGACGGGAGTGTGCTGCGTGCCCTTGCGCCCGTGGCGGAGAAGCTGTCCGCCGTCCAGCAGCAGGTCGCGTTGCTGGAGCGGGACCGGGTGGAGCAGTACGGCCAGCTGGCCCAGCAGCTGCAGGAGGCCCGGCTTTCCGACGAACAGCTCATCCGCTCCACCCATGCCCTGGAATCGGCGCTGCGTTCCAACAGCGCCCGGGGCCAGTGGGGCGAGGTGCAGCTCAGGCGCGTGGTGGAGGCCGCCGGGATGCTCCGTCACGTGGACTTCGTGGAACAGGTGCACAGCGCCGGCCACGACTCGGCTGTCCGGCCGGACCTGGTGGTGCAGCTGCCGGGCCAAAAGCAGCTGGTGGTGGACGCCAAGGTTCCACTGTCGTCATACCTTGAGGCGCAGGAACTGGGCGCGGTGGACCTTGGCCCGGCCCGGCGGTCCGGGGCGCAGTCGGCGAACGACGGAAGGAACCAGCAGGCCCTGCTGGCCGCGCATGCCAAGGCCCTGAGGGCACACGTCGATGCGCTGGGCACCAAGAAGTATTGGGACATTCCGGGGAACTCGCCGGAACTGGTGGTGTGCTTCATCCCGGCCGAATCCATCCTGGCGGCTGCCCTGACGGCTGACTCCGGCCTTCTGGACCATGCCTTGTCCCGCAATGTCGTCCTCGCGTCCCCAAGCACCCTGCTGGCCGTGCTGAAGTCCGTGGCCTTCACTTGGCGCCAGGACGTCCTGACGGACAGTGCTCGCGAACTCTTCGAACTCGCGCGGCAGCTGTACGACCGGATGGGCACGCTGGGAGAGAACGTCACCAAACTCGGATCCTCGCTGAAGACCTCCGTGGACCGCTACAACGCCATGGTCGGCACGCTGGAAGCCAGGGTGCTGCCCACCGCCCGGAAACTCAACAGCCTGGAAGAGTCGGGCCTCACCACGCCTTCGGTGGTGGAGGTAACCCCACGCGCGCTGGCGGCTCCCGAACTTCAGGGTGATGACGAGGCGGCCTGAAGTTCCCATGAAGACAGGTGGGGCCGGGCAGTCGGTGACTGCCCGGCCCCACCTCAAATTCTGCTTAAATGCGCTGGCTGTTTGCCGTGGTTGTTTTCAGTTGCGGGACCGGCGGCCACCCAGGGCGCGGCTGACATCGCCGGACTGTTTCAGGGTTGCGCGAAGTTCCTTGGGCAGCGAGAACAGCAAGTCTTCTTCGGCCGTCACCACTTCCTCCACGGTGCCATAACCGTAATCGGCCAAGAGCCTCAGCACGTCCTGCACCAGCACCTCCGGAACGGACGCCCCAGACGTGACCCCGATGCTGGCGACGCCTTCAAACCATGCTTCGTCAACCTCATTGGCGAAGTCCACGCGGTAGGAAGCCTTGGCACCGTATTCGAGCGCCACCTCCACCAGGCGGACGGAGTTGGATGAGTTGGCCGAGCCCACCACGATCACCAGGTCCGCCTTGGGCGCGATCTTCTTGATGGCCACCTGCCGGTTGGTGGTGGCATAGCAGATGTCATCGCTGGGCGGGTCCTGCAGGGTGGGGAACCGTTCCTTGAGCAGCCGGACTGTCTCCATGGTCTCGTCAACACTCAGCGTGGTCTGGGAAAGCCAGATGACCTTCCCGGGGTCGCGGACGGTCACCTTGTCCACTTCGTGGGGGCCGTTGATGATCTGGATGTGCTCCGGCGCTTCGCCGGAGGTGCCTTCCACTTCCTCGTGTCCGTCGTGGCCGATCAGGAGGATGTCGAAATCGTCCTTGGCGAAGCGAACGGCTTCCCTGTGCACCTTTGTGACCAGCGGGCAGGTGGCGTCGATGGTGCGCAGACCGCGGTCTTCCGCGGATTGGACCACTGCCGGGGAGACGCCGTGGGCGGAGAAGATGACCAAGGCGCCTTCCGGGACTTCGTCAGTCTCGTCCACGAAGATGGCGCCCTTTTCCTCCAGGGAGCTGACTACGTGGACGTTGTGGACGATCTGCTTGCGGACGTAGACGGGCGGGCCGTAGTGCTCCAGCGCCTTCTCGACCGCAATGACGGCCCGGTCAACGCCGGCGCAGTAGCCGCGGGGAGCCGCCAGCAGCACCTTCTTGGTGCCGTCGACGGGGGCTGCGGCTGCTACTTCCTCAGGCGAACGGCGCCTACGTGGAATGGTTGGCATCGAAAGGGGTACGGCCGTGGTGGTCATCCCTCCATGTTACCGGCTGGTCCGCGCCCGTTTCCGGGATGCGAACAACGTCACAATGCCCGCCGCCACCAGGACGCCACCCGTAATTGCTGCAGTGGTGATCCACCCCTGGAAGTCTGCCCCTGCGGCGGCCAGGAACTCGTCACGGAACATGTTGGCCATTGCATTGCCGGTGTCTGTTGCCTGGGCACGGGCCGAGCCCACCTGCAACCCGGTCCCCCACAGGGCGGCGAGCGCCAATCCTCCAACGCCGGCTGCCAAGAGCACGGTCCAGCGGCGCCGTGCAGCGACCAACGCCAGCAGGAACGCTGCAGCCGAACCGATGGCCAGGATGTAGCCCATCGGCGCATAGGTGGCCAGCCGTTCGGTCCACTCCCTTTGCGCGGGCTGGCCGACGTTGATCAGGGTTTGCTCCGGCGGGTTCAGGGGAAGCCGCGTGGTCCGGGAGATCTCCTCCGAGCCGAGGGCTACCAAGGGGGCCACGTCGAGAGTCAGCGATGACGGCGACGCACCGCCCTGGGAATCCGCCGAAGGGTCGGCGAAACTCAGACGGTGGCTGCGGCGGAGCGTCTCCTCCCAAGCCGCCGGGTAGCCCGGCAGCCCGGTCAGCGATTCCGCCGCCTTCTCAAGCATTGGTTCGACCAGTCCCGAAAGAAAGCTGGGGACCGATCCGGTGTCAATCGTTCCCACGGCCGCCCCAGCCAGCTTCCGCTGGAAGTCGGAGTCCTTGCCGAGCGGAGCGGCGAGGCGGACAAACCCGTCTTCCTGGACAATGTTCCGGTCCACCCAGATAGCGGGAACGGCGACAGCGGCCAGGAGGATGCCCAGCACGGTGGCAATGGCAGAGACAAAAGTACGCACAACAGGTCCTTCGTGGTTGGGGGCCTTAACCCATCCTAGGCAGGACAGTTGGGCTCTCCCTGTCAGCCCCCGGTGCTACACCTTATGGATAAGGTTGGTTGAAGCCCCCACGAGATAAAGGACCGCATGCCCGCAGCACCAGCTTCCCAATGGCGTCCGCATGTCTGAGCAGGCGTCCCTACCGGGTACCGCCCCCACTACGCTGCCGGCTACCGCGGCGGAAACCAGCCCGGATAACCCCTGGCCCCTGCAGCTGCTCTCGCAGAAGCTGAAGGCCCACATTGACCGCACTCCGTCCGCATGGGTGGAAGGCCAGGTCATCGAGCTGAACCGCCGCGGCAGCAACGCCTACCTGACCCTTCGCGACGTGGACGCAGAGGTCTCACTGCCGGCGTCCGTATGGACCAAGGTGCTGGAACGCCAGAACCTACCGCTGGAGCGCGGGTCGCGGGTGGTGGCACTGCTGAAGCCGGAGTTCTGGCTGAAAACGGGCAGGCTCAACATGCTGGTGCGGGACATCCGTCCGGTGGGACTTGGTGACCTGCTGGCCAGGATTGAGCGGCTGCGGCAGGCCCTGGCAGCGGAGGGCCTGTTCGCAGACTCCAGGAAGAAGCCCCTGCCGCTGCTGCCGCACCGGATCGGTCTCATTACGGGCCGCGACTCGGATGCAAAGAAGGACATCCTGCGGAACGCAGCCCTGCGGTGGCCGGCGGTTGAATTTGAGATCCGCGAGGTCGCCGTCCAGGGGAATACGGCTGTGGCCCAGGTGGTCCGTGCCCTGCGCGAACTGGATGCCCGGCCGGAGGTGGACGTAATTGTCATCGCCCGCGGCGGCGGAGCGCTGGAAGACCTTTTGCCATTCAACAGCGAGGACCTGATCCGCGCAGTGGCTGCGGCCTCGACTCCCGTGGTGAGCGCCATCGGCCACGAGGCGGACCGCCCGCTGTTGGACTATGTCGCGGACCTGCGCGCCTCCACCCCCACCGATGCCGCCAAGCGGATCGTGCCGGAGGTCTCCGAAGAGCTTGCCGGAGTACGCCAGGCCCGTGAACAGCTGCGCCGCTGCATGGAGCGGCTGGTGGACCGGGAATCGGACCGGTTGGCAGCCCTGCACTCGCGGCCTGTCATGGCAGCCCCGGAGGGCATGGTCTCGGTCCGGGCCGAGGAAATAGAACGGCTTCTGCGGCGTTCGTCCGCTGCGGTAAGTTCCACCGTGGTGCGCGCAGCAGACCAGCTTGAGCACCTCAAAGCCCAGGTACGCGCACTGTCCCCGCAGAAGACGCTGGACCGGGGGTACGCCGTCGTCGAACTGGCAGGAAACCAGGCCGCGCGGATCGCCGAAGCCGGGCACGCAGTTGTCCGCCGCCCCGCCGAGGCGCCTGCTGGTGCCGCCCTGTCCATCCGCGTGGCGGAGGGACGCTTCGGCGCCACGTCCACCGGACCTGTGCAGTCCGCCGGCGGATCCCAACCGGGAGACCCAGACCACCACGAGGAGTTGGAAGAAAAAGCATGACGGAACAGAAACCAGAGCCGGACGTCGCAGGTCTGAGCTACGAGGAAGCACGGGAACAGCTCATCGCCGTGGTGGGCAGGCTGGAGGCGGGAGGCGCAAGCCTTGAGGAATCGCTGGCGCTGTGGGAACGCGGCGAGGCCCTGGCAGCCCGCTGCGAGGAGTGGTTGGAAGGTGCACGGAAGCGCCTGGCTGCAGCCAGGGACCAACCACTGTAGGCGGCGGATTTTCAGGAACGGGCCACCAGTTCGCGCTCCGTGGCGACGTCGAATGCAGCCTTTGGCCATTTGAGGTTCATTCCGGACAGGGCTCCGAGCAGCAGCTGCTGGACCGCGATGCGGGCATACCACTTCTTGTTGGCCGGGACGATGTGCCACGGCGCGTCCGGCGTGCTCGTTTCGTCGATCGCCGCCTGGTAGGCACTCATGTAATCGTCCCAAAATGCGCGCTCGTCCAGGTCGCCGTGGCTGTACTTCCAGTGCTTGGCCGGGTTGTCCAGCCGGGCCAGCAGGCGTTCCTTTTGCTCGTCACCGCTGATGTGCAGCATCACCTTGACCACTTTGGTCCCGGAATCCGTAAGTCTCGCCTCGAATTCATTGATGGCAACGTACCGCCGCTTGATTTCATCCGGACTGGCCCAGCCATGAACACGGTGGATGAGGACATCCTCATAATGGGAACGGTCAAACACACCCACCATCCCGGCGGCCGGCACTTCCTTCTCGATCCGCCACAGGAAGTCGTAGGACTTTTCCTCGTCGGTGGGTGCCTTGAAAGCCTTGAACTGGACACCCTGCGGGTTCATCGAGGCCATGACGTGGCTGACGATTCCGCCCTTGCCGGCGGTGTCCATGGCCTGCAGAATCAGCAGGACCCGCTTGGTCCCGCCGAAGCGGGACTCGGCAAAGAGCTTCTCCTGCAACCCGGAAAGTTCGTCGTCCATCTCCGCGAGGAGCAGCTTGCCGTCGTCCTTGTTCCCGCTGTAACCGGGAGTCGAGTCGGGATCCACCGCGGCAAGGGAGAACCCCTCCCCCGCCCGAAGGGTCTGAGCAGGATGCTGGTCGAAGCCAACGACGCGGGCCATGGGGAATCCTTTCGGCAAGGGTTGCACGGACCGGCGGCCCGTGAGCACAGGCTAGTTCCCCTGGTACCTGCTTAGGAAGTCCCCCATCCGGCCAATGGCTTCCTCGATGTCCTTCACGTTGGGCAGCGTCACCATGCGGAAATGGTCCGGGCGGACCCAGTTGAAGGCCCGGCCATGGGACAGCAGGATCTTCTGCTCCCTCAGCAGGTCGAGGACAAATTTCTCGTCATCCCGGATGTGGTACACCTCCGGGTCCAGGCGCGGGAAGAGGTACAGTGCGCCCCTGGCCTGCTGGGTGCTGACACCGGGAATGGCGTTAAGCATGTCGTAGGCCTTGTTCCGCTGCTCCAGCAGGCGCCCGCCCGGGAGGATGAGGTCGTTGATGCTCTGGTAGCCGCCCAGTGCGGTCTGGATGGCGTGCTGGGCCGGAACGTTGGCGCACAGCCGCATGTTGGCCAGGAGGTTGATGCCTTCGAGGTAGTCGGCGGCCTCCTTCTTGGGGCCGGATATGGCCATCCAGCCGGCCCGGTAGCCACAGACCCGGTAGGCCTTGGACAGGCCGCTGAACGTCAGGCACAGGACGTGGTCGTCGGTGAGTTTGGCAAGGTTTACGTGGACGGCATCCTCGTACAGGATTTTTTCGTAGATCTCGTCGGCGAAGATCACCAGGCCGTGCTTTTCAGCCAAGGCAACGATGCGCTTGAGCGTCTCTTCGGGGTAGACGGCGCCCGTCGGGTTGTTCGGGTTGATGACCACGATTCCCTTGGTGCGGGGCGTGATTTTGGCTTCCATGTCCTCAAGGTCAGGCTGCCAGCCGGATTCCTCGTCGCAAAGGTAGTGGACGGGCTTACCGCCGGCGAGCGCCACGGAGGCCGTCCACAGCGGGTAGTCCGGCGTGGGGATGAGGACCTCGTCGCCTGAATCCAGCAGCGCCATCAGGGACATGGTGATGAGCTCACTGACACCGTTGCCCAGGTAGATGTCATCAACGTGGATGTTCTGGATACCCCGGGTCTGGTAGTACTGCGACACCGCGGTGCGCGCCGAGAAAATGCCGCGCGAGTCGCTGTACCCCTGCGCGTGCGGCAGGTGGCGGATCATGTCCACCAGGATGGCATCCGGTGCCTCGAAGCCGAACGGGGCCGGGTTGCCGATGTTCAGTTTGAGGATCCGGTGGCCCTCCGCCTCCATCTGCTGGGCGGCCTGCAGAATCGGTCCACGGATGTCATAGAGAACGTTGTGAAGCTTCGTGGACTGCCTGAATTCTGCCATTCCTCAAATATGCCACAGAAGGGATGCGTCCCCGTTGAGACATCCACCACACGGCCGACGGCGGCTGCCGGACCTTTTGCAGGTCCGGCAGCCGCCGTCGTCGTCACCGAAGTTCCCCTCGCCGGAGGGGAGGCGCAATGCCTACTTAACGATGCCCTTCTCCTTGAGCCAGTTGTTCGCCGCGGTCTTGGCGTCCTGCTTCTGGCTGCCGCTGACCGCACGGTTGAGGTTGATCAGGTCATCGGTGGTGAGGGTGCTGGACACCGAGTTCAGTGCCTGCTTGGCCTTGTCCGTCATCTTGGCCTTGTTGTACAGCGGCAGGACCTGCTGGGCGATGAAGTTGTTCTTGGGATCGTCCAGCACCACCAGGTCGTTGTCGGCGATGGAGGGGGTGGTGGTGTAGATGTCCGCCACCTGCACCTGGTCCTCCAGCAGCGCCTTCAGCGTGACGGGGCCGCCGCCGTCACTGAAGGGCTCCAGCTTCTTGGGCTCGCAGTTGTAGTTCTTCTTCAGGCCGGGCAGGCCGTAGGCGCGCTCGGCGAAGGTAGCCGGGGCGCCGACGACGATCTGGCTGCAGACCTTGGCCAGGTCCTCGATGGACTTCAGCTGGTACTTTTCCGCGGTGGCCTTGGTGACCACCATGGCGTCCTTGTCTTCAGCCTTGGACGCGTCCAGCACGCCGAGCCCGTCCGGCAGCTTGCCGGGCAGCGCCTTGGCGATGTCGCCGGCGGAGACTTCCTTGGCTTCCTTGTCCACGTACAGCAGCAGGTTGCCGCTGTAGTCGGGCACCACGTCCACGGAGCCGTCCTGGACCGCCTTGAAGTAGACCTCCCGGGAACCAATATTCGGCTTGGTGGTGGCGGTGATTCCGTTGGCGTTCAGCGCGCCGGCGTAGAGCTCGGCGATGATCTGGCTTTCGGGGAAGTCGGCGGAACCCACCACCAGGGAGGTGGCTTCGCCGGAAGCCCCGCTGCTGGACGCCGGCGGGTTCTTCAGGGGGTCGGATGAACCGCCGCAGGCGGATAGCACCACAGCCAGGCCAACTCCGGCGGCGAGGCCACCGAATGCCCGCCTGCCGAGGCGCTGGGGACGGCTATCTTTCATGACTTACCTCCTTGTACAACAGTCTCCGCAACAACGGGGTCTGTGAGATCAACCGCAGCCTCCTGGCTGCGGTAGGACAGCTTCGAGGGCCCCTGGGTCAGGAACAGCCTCTGGAACAGGGCCAGGATGAGGTCGACGGCGATGGCCAGCACAGCGATGAGGAGGGAACCTCCCAGCATCTGGGGGAAGTCGCTGAGGGCCAGGCCGTCGAAGAGGTAGCGGCCCAGGCCGCCGAGGTTGATGTAGGCAACCACGGAGACGGTGGCGATCACCTGCAGCACGCCGGTCCGGAATCCGCCGAACATGACGTGGAGCGCGTTGGGCAGCTCGGCCCGGAACAGGACCTGCAGTTCGGTCATGCCCATGGCGCGGGCGGCATCCACCACGTTCCGGTCAACACTGGAAATTCCTGCGTAGGTTCCGGCGAGCAACGGCGGGACGGTGAGGATCACCAGGGCCCACACCGGGGGCATCAGTCCGATGCCGGCCAGCAGCACGAACAGGATCAGCAGGCCAAGGGTGGGAAGCGCACGGAGTGCCCCGGCCAGCGCCACGACGGCCACGCGGCCCTTTCCCGTGTGGCCGACAAAAAGCCCGACCGGAACGGCGATGGCGGTGGCGATGAGCATGACCAGCCCGGTGTATTGGAGGTGCTCCCCCATGCGCGCTGGGATGCCCATGCTTCCGGACCAGTGGAGCGGGTCGGCGAGCCAGGCGAACGTATCGGCAAAGACGTTGCTCACGCTGTTCCTCCCGCCGTTGACGCGGACGGTTCGGCTGCGGCAGGTGCTTCCGAAGAGGTACGCCCCACGCCGCGGTCCCGCCGGTTGCCGGCCCGCTCCCAGGGGGTGAGAATGCGCTCCAGCAGGACCAGGACAGCATCCATCAGCAGGGCCAGGACCAGGATGGCGATGATGCCGACCACCACCTCGGTGACGAAGTCACGCTGGAGGCCGTCCGTGAAGAGCATGCCCAGGTTGCCGACACCCAGGAGGGCCGCAACACTGACCAGCGAGATGTTGCTGACGGACACCACGCGCAGTCCGGCGAACAGAACCGGCAGGGAGAGCGGCAGGTCGACCTGCAGGAACCTGGCCAGCGGTTTGAAGCCCATGGCCTGGGCGGCCTGGCTAATGTCCGCGTCAACGGAATCGAAGGCGTCCAGGGCGGCGCGGACCAGCAAGGCCACCGCGTAGATGGTCAGTGCCACCACCACGTTGAGGGGGTCCAGGATCCGGGTGCCCAGGATGGTGGGCAAGATGATGAACAACGCCAGCGACGGGATGGTGTACAGGAGGGAGGATGCGGTCAGCACCACGGAACGCAGTGCGCTGTTCCGCCGGGCCAACTGCGCCAGCGGGACGGAAATCAACAGGCCCAGGACCATGGGAACAATGGCCAACACCAAGTGCTGGCCAGCGCGCTCGAAGATCATGCCGCTGTTGGCAAGGAACCAATCCATCAGAGGGCTGCCTGCCGAACCTGGCGTGCTTCCTCGATCAGCGCCAGGACTTCACCGCCCCGGACCACGCCAAGGACCTTGCCGTCCGCATCCACGGCGACGCCCAGGCCCGACGGCGAAGACAGTGCTGCATCCAGGGCGCGCCGAAGGCTCTCTCCGGGCCGGAACAGCGAACCGCCGGGAATGATATCGGTTTCGGTGCCCGGCGCCGTCCACCCGAGCGGACGGATATCCGCGTCCACCACCAGCTGCCAGCCGCCCGCTGTGCTTGAATCAGACTCGTATCCGCCCTCGGAGCGGATGATCGTCGGCACCGGGTGGACCACTACTCCGTCGGACGGGCTGAAACCGAGGTGCCGGAAGCCGCGGTCCCGGCCGACGAAGGACGCAACGAAGTTGTTGGCCGGCGCCCGAAGGATCTCCTCTGGGGTGGCGTACTGGGCCAGTTTGCCGCCGGTGGCAAAGACTGCCACCTTGTCGCCCAGGATGGTGGCTTCGTCGATGTCGTGGGTGACGAACACGATCGTCTTGGCCAGGTCCTTCTGGAGGCGCAGCAGCTCCTGCTGGAGTTCCTCCCGGACAACGGGATCCACTGCGCTGAAAGGCTCATCCATGAGGAGGATGGGCGGATCCGCGGCGAGGGCACGCGCCACACCCACCCGCTGCTGCTGGCCGCCGGACAGCTGTGAGGGGTATCGGCTGCCCAGGGAGTGGGCCAGGCCCACCACATCCAGGAGTTCCTCGGCACGCCTGCGGGCGTCAGCTTTCGAAACGCCATTCAGCCTGGGGACGGTGGCGATGTTGTCCAGGACCGATCGGTGCGGCAGCAGCCCTGCCGACTGCATGACGTATCCCATGGACCGGCGCAGTTCGGCCGCAGGCACCGAGGTCACGTCCCGGCCATCCACGGTGATGGTCCCTGACGTGGGTTCCACCATGCGGTTGATCATCCGGAGGGATGTTGTTTTGCCGCAGCCGGAAGGGCCCACGAAGACGGTGACCGTGCCCTTGGCGATGGACATGGACAGCCCATCAACAGCAGGCTGGCCGCCCGGGTACTGCTTGGTAACGCTCTGAAACTCGATCATCGCCTGGTCCATGGTGCGGACTTACCTGTTCTCTTGGACGGACTGCTCCCAGCACCGCGACATTGCCATCAGCATGCTGATAGTTACGGTAACCCAAACGGGGGCAGGCTTCAGCAGCTAAAGCCCTAATCCCCGCAAAGGAATCCCTACTGTAACCATTCGGTACCCGCGCCGGCCCGGATGGGTTTCGAATCCGCCTGCGCAACTGCTCCTGTCGGGGTGCCCTCGGCCCGCTTAGAGTAAAGGCGTGACCAACTTGGAAGTTTCACCCCAGGAAGAGCTCTGCCCGCCTGCCACCGCCGAGGAAACCTCGGGCCCCTGCCTTCAGCTGTGGCCTGAACGTGAAGTTCCCCTGGGAGGCGTCCGCGCCATGAACGTCAAACGGACGCTGCCGCAGCGCGGGCTTCCCACCATCGGCGCCTGGTGCTTCCTGGACAGCTTCGGCCCGGACCGGACCGCCATGTCCGTCCTTCCGCACCCGCACATCGGGCTGCAGACGGTGACCTGGCCGTTGGCGGGGCACATCCGGCACCGGGACAGTGTGGGCAGCGATGTGGTGGTGCGCCCCGGGGAGCTGAACATCATGACTGCTGGGCAGGGCGTGTCGCACTCGGAGTTCGCGGTGCTTCCTTCCGACGGCGGCCAGGAGTTGCCGCTGCAGCGGGGCCTGCAGCTGTGGGTTGCCCTTCCTGACGGGGACAGGCACAGGGAACCGGCGTTCGAACAGCACCGCGAGCTGCCGCGCGCCGCCGGCCAGGGTTACACCGCCACAGTGATGGTGGGCAGCCTTGCGGGAGTAACCTCGCCGGCAACGGTGTACTCGCCCATCGTCGGCGCTGACGTTTCCTGTGAAGGCGATGCTGTGCTCCCGCTGGACCCCACCTTTGAGCACGGGATACTGGTGCTCGACGGCGGCCTGGCGGTGGACGGGCAGGACCTGCCGGCGGGTCCGCTGGGCTACCTGGGCACCGGCCGTAGTGAATTACGGATGCAAGCGCGCCCCGGCACCCGGTTCCTGCTGATCGGCGGTGAGCCGTTCGGCGAGGAGCTGCTGATGTGGTGGAACTTTGTGGGCCGCACGCACGACGAAGTGGAACAGGCCCGGGACGACTGGGAAGCACAGGCGGGGCTGCCGGACACCGAAACGGCCGCCGCCCGCTACGGCCTGGTGCCCGGGCACGGTCCGGACGCCGGAGCGGAGGCAGGACGCATCCCGGCTCCCCCGTTACCGGGCGTTCGGCTGACGCCCCGCAAGCGCTCGGTCAGCTAGGAGCCGTGCCTAAAGAGTCAGGCGGGCTCTGCCAGCAGCTGGAGGACACCGAACACGGGTTCCTGGTCCAGGACGCGCACATCCATAATCCCGGCTGCGGCAAGGTTCCGGCGGAATGACTCCTGCAGGGGCGCGACGTTCATCCCCAGCCCGCCGCCCAGGATCACCGGCCCGTCAATCTTGAGCTGGCCCAGCACCTGCCCCGCCAGGTCGGCCAGGTCCCGCCCGGCCTGGTCCAGCAGGGCTGCACTGTCCTGGTGCCCGGCAGCTGCTGCTTCCACGACGTGCCTGGCCTGCTGTGCCCAGAAGCGGCGCCCGGTGTCCGGGGAGTGGAACAGCGCAATGAGCTTGTTGGGGTGGTCCAGCCCGCAGGACTGCAAAAGGGCTGCGGTGAGCTGGTCGATGGGCAGGCCCTGGTTCATCCTGCGGAGGCTGCGCCGAACGGCTTCTCGTCCCAGCCAATAGCCGCTGCCTTCATCCCCCAACAGGTAACCCCAGCCGCCGGCCCGGGCCTCGCCGCCTTCGGCGTTGCGTCCCCAGGCGGCCGAGCCGGTTCCCGCGATGACGGCCACACCCGTGCCCGCACGGCCGGCCGCCAGCAGTAAGCGGGAATCGTGGACAACGGTGATGAGTGCTTCCGGGACCAGCGGCTGGATCAGGGCAGCCAAGGCATCGGCGTCCTCGTCGGTATCGATTCCGCCGGAACCCGCATAAACCCGGTCCACGCGCCCACCGCCGATCCGGCCAAAAAGCTCCGCCAGGTTGCGGGCCGCCTGGTCACGGGTGACGTTCTGGACGTTGGAACTGCCTGCCGAATCGTCCGCGACCGGATGGCCGTCCTCAAAGCGGACCCCGTGCGTCTTCGTGCCGCCGATGTCCAGGCCGATCGTGACGCCCCGAAGCGGGTTTCCGGGCAGCGGATCGCCAGGCCGCGGTTCGCGCGGAGATTCCGCGGCTGGCTCGACAGGATGGGCGAAAGGGTTCTGGGTGTTCGTCACGTCACAAGGGTACTTGCGGGGACGGCTTGCCGGTGCTGCACCAGGGTGCCGCCCGGCGCCGCGCCGCCCGCCGCCGTCGGACGCCTCACTTGGTCAGCGGCCCGCTTTGGTAACCAGCCCCGCCAACAGGCCCGGACCTTGGGCTACCACCAGTTCGCGGAAGAGCCTGGCCGGAACAGGTTCGCTTTCAGGCTTCCGGCGCCGCCAGCTCACGCCGACCTCACGGAACGCGAACGGTGAATCCAACGCCACTTCCACCCAGCCCAGGTCACCCGTTTCGGGGCGCAATATCCGGCCGGGCGCGTCACCACCTGGCGGCAGGATGCTGACGCCAAGGCCTGCCGAGACCAGTCCGCGGACAGTGTGGGAATCCTGGCTTTCAAAGGCGATCCGCGGGCGGTACCCGGCCTCGCGAAACAGGGCGTCGGTCAAGGACCGCAGCCCGTACCCGGGCCCCAGGGCGACGAACGGCTCTGTCCGGATATCGGCCATGGCCGCCTTGCGCCGCCGCGCCAATGGATGGCCATGATGCACCACCAGCCTGAGCGGCTCCCGGTACAGCGGTGCCGACTCGGCGTTTTTACCGGCTGGGGCCACGGGGGCGGTGAGAGCAAGGTCGGCTTCGCCGGAGGCAAGCTCCTCCAGGCAGGTGCTGCGGGCGCCCTGGCTGAGCCGGAAGGCGGTTCCGGGGTGCCGGGCGCGAAAGGCGCTAATCAGCAGGGGCAGCGTGGCCTCGCCGAAAGTGTGCTGGAAGGACACGGACACGGTGCCCCTGACCACCTCGGACTCGTTCCGGACCAGGTCCAGCCCGGCCTGGAACTCCGCGAGGGCATGCTCGATGTAGGGCAGCAGCGTACGGGCGGCGGGAGTCAGGCGGACTCCCCGCCCGTCCCGGACCAGGAGTTCGGTGCCGACGGCGGCGCTGGCCCGGGCCAGCGCCCTACTCACCGTTGACTGGGGTACGCCGAGCAGTTCCGCTGTCTCCGTCACGTGCTCAGTGCGGCCCAGCTCGGCCAGTACCGGCAGGAGCGGCAGCAGCTGCGCCAACTGTTTCCGGTCCGGTTCCATGGCTCCTCTTTCCTCCGTCTTCCGAGTAATCCGATATTGATATCAGTCAAACAGAAAACATGCATTGGAAGCATCCATCGGCGGAGGACTACCCTGACTGGATGCCACAGAAAGCACCAGCCGGCACCGGCTCTTCCCCCGTTTGGAGTGGCCATCCCAAGGGATCGCGGGACTACGGCCGGATCCTCGCCGGCTTGGCGTGCGCCGGTGTGGCCACTTTCGCGCAGCTCTACTCAACCCAGGCTGTCCTGCCCCTCATGGCGGCCGACCTGGACATCACTGCTGCCGAGGCCGCCCTCACCATCTCCCTGGCCACCATGGGGTTGGCCGCCACGGTGATTCCCTGGTCCTTCCTGGCAGACCGCATTGGCCGGGTGAAAGCCATGATGTGGGGCATTACCGCGGCCACCGTCCTGGGCCTGCTGGTGCCGTTGTCCGCGAACTTCACTATGCTGCTTGTGCTGCGGCTGCTGGAAGGCATGGCCCTGGGCGGGATCCCCGCCATCGCCATCGCCTACCTCAACGAGGAGGTCAGCAAAGCCCATGCCGCGTTGGCAGCAGGAAGCTATGTTGCCGGCACCACCCTCGGGGGCCTGTCCGGCCGGCTCGTGGCGGGGCCGGTTGGTGAACTGTGGGGTTGGCGATCAGCGGCCTTGGCTGTGTCCCTGCTGGCGACCCTTGCCGCCGTCGTATTTCTTGTCCTGGTGCCCCGAGCCCGGGGCTTCGTTCCGGCCCAGGCCACTGGCCTCCGGAGCGCCCTCCATACGCTCGCCGCCCATCTGCGGAATGTCCGGCTCCTGGCCATCTACACGCAGGCATTCCTGATGATGGGCGGGTTCGTGGCCGTCTACAACTACCTGGGCTTCCGGCTGTCCGCTGCGCCGTTCGGGCTCCCGGCCACCGTGATCAGCCTGATCTTCCTGGCCTACCTGTCCGGCACTGTCTCCTCCCGCTGGGCGGCGGGCCTGACCACGAGGTTTGGCCGCCGGAACGTCCTGCTCGCGGGACTTGTCCTTGCCGTGGCCGGTCTCGCCCTTACCCTCACCCCGGCCCTGGTGCTGATCCTGACCGGGCTGGTGGTGTTCACCGGGGGCTTCTTCGCCGCGCACAGCATCGGATCCGGGTGGACCGGCGCCATCGCCAGTACCGGACGGGCCCAGGCGGCCTCGCTGTACAACCTGGCCTACTACCTGGGTTCCAGCCTCCTGGGGTGGGCCGGCGGCCTGGTCTTCCAGGCCTGGGGCTGGGGCGCCCTGGCGGGAGCCGTCATGGCCCTGGCTTGCCTCACTGCCGCAACTGTCGCCGTCGTCCACCCCCGGGCCGAAACGCTCCCAGCCTGAGGCCCGCCGAGCCACTCATGAATTATCCGGCTTCAACAGCCGCAAGCGTGGTCTGGATATTCGGCGGGGCGCGTCCCTGCTGCGCGGATGGCGGCGATTCTGCGGTCTAGGATGAACCAAAGACCGTGTGGAAGGAACCGCAGTGAGTACGAATCCCAGGAACACCAGGCCCGGGCCACATCTTGAGCCGCTGGATGCGATTGACGAACGGCTCCTGGAAGCCCTCGTTTCCGATGCCAGGATTTCCAACAAACAGCTCGCCGAACTGGTGGGGATCGCACCGTCCACAGCCCTGATGCGCACCCGCGCGCTGTCGGAACGGGGCATCGTGCAGGGCTATGAGGCGAAGCTGAACCTGTCGGCCATCGGCAGGTCCGTGCAGGCGCTGGTGGCCGTGCGGCTCCGCGCCCATGACCGGGACCAGATCGACCGGTTCACCGCACGCGTCCCGCACCTGCCGGCCGTGCTCTCCACCTTCCACACCTCAGGATCCGTGGACTACCTGCTGCACATCGCCGTCGGTAGCACCGAAGACCTGCGGGACTGGGTCCTGGACAACCTCGCTACCGATCCCGTGGTGGGGCACACCGAGACGACGCTAGTGTTCGAACACATCCAGGGCAACCACGGTCCCCTTCCGGACTAGCGCTGCTACGCAGGGAGGCCGGGCGTTACTTTCCCCGCCGGACGGCGGAGGCGGTGAATGTCCAGGCTGACAGGACAAGGGCCGCTGCGCCGCACAGCAGGACGAAGCCTTGGACGGCCGGGGCCATTCCGAACGCGGCGCTGGCCCAGCCAAGGCCCAGGACCGGCACTGCGCTCCCCAGGTAGGTGATGACATAGACGGTGCTGATGATCTGGGCATGGCGGGACGGCTCCACCCTGTCCGCAACGTCGTTGAAGACGATCCGGAATGCCAGGCCCTGCCCGAGCCCCGCCGTAACGGCGGCCCCAACCAGCAACAGGGGGCTGTGCCAGGCGCCGGCGGCCCCCAGCAGGATGACGGAGACGCCAAGGACGGCCAGGCCCGCGGGGAGGGTCAGGCGGCCGCGCACGGTGACCAGCTGGCTCAGGGCTGACGCCGCCAGGGGAAGGCCGGCCAGCACGCCAACCAGCGGCCGGGACTCCGTGCCCAGGACCTGCGCAAAGTAGCCCGGCGCCAGGGACAGGGAGAAGCCAAACACGGCAAAGCTGAGGAAGCCGACGGCGGACGCCAGCCAGAAAGCGCCCCTCGCCTGGCGTGAAACGGACGGCCGGCGCGGTGCAAGCGCGTGCATCGGACGGGACACGGCGGGCGCCATGATGGCCGGGCGGGCACGGACCAGGTACAGCGGGACCAGGAGCCCGGCAAGCAGCAGCGAGTGGACAACGTACGGGGCGGTGGTGGGGCCGGGAAGCAGCGACAGCAGCCCGCCGATAACGGGGCCCGCGGCCACTCCCCCGGACGAGGCCAGCAGCGTGAAGCGGGATGCCCACTCCGGGCGGGACGGAAGCAGCTCCCGGAGGGCAGCGGCGCTTGCCCCGGTGGCGAGCGCAACAGCCATTCCCTGCAGGGCACGTCCGGCACAGAGTGCGGCGAGCGATGCCGCTTCCGCGAAGATCCAGCCGCCCGCCAGCCCGGTCAGCACAGCAAGCAGGAGTGCAGCACGCCGGCCGATATGGTCAGACCAGTGGCCGGCCAGCAGCAGGGTTCCCACCAGTGCCAGGACGTAGCTGGCGAAAGCTGCGGTCACCTCGAGGCTGGAGAGCCCCAGGTTGGCCTGCAGCAGCGGGTAGAGCGGCGTGGCAAGGTTGGCACCTACCAGGAGCAGGAAGATGGCCGCGCCGGATATCACCAGCCGCGCCGTGGTGGAGGCATTCCATCCACTGGACGCCGCCGTTGCCGGACGCATGCGCAGTTCACTGAAGACCGTCAATGTGCCGCCTTAGGGATCGTCGCGGCAGGTTGTCCTTGTGGGAGCCTGCGCGCGGATACAACTTTGATGCTCCAAGAATGCGGTAGGGCTGCGCGATCCATCGGTTTTCACGGGGATAATTGACCAGAATTATCAACTTCCGACTTCCAACCTGATGGAGAGTGACGATTTTGAACAAGTTGGACCCTACCGACCTGAAGATCCTCCTGGCCCTTATCAGGGACCCCCGAGTCCAGATCGGCGAAATCAGCGAGTCCCTGGGCATTGCCCGCAACACCGCGCAGTCGCGGGTACGCCGCCTGCTGCGCGCCGGGGTGCTGCGCCCGGGCGGGCGGGAAGTCGACCTGGAAGCAGTGGGCTATGACGTGGTGGCGTTCGTCACCATCGAGGTTTCCCACCGGGAGCTCGACGGGGTCGTGGCGGCGCTGAGGCTCATTCCGCAGGTCCTGGAGGTCCACGAAATCTCCGGCCGCGGCGATGTCTGGTGCCGGGTGGTGGCCACGGACACCCATAACCTTCAAGCGTCCCTGCGGCAGGTCCTGAGGATCAAAGGCGTGATCCGGACGGAAACGGTACTCGCCCTGCACACGCATATCCCTTACCGGACGGAGCCCCTCATCAGCGGCCTCAGCAGCGGTGCAGCTTCGGCCGCTAGGATTTCCTGAATGACCATCATCGATAACGCCGTCTACGTCAACGGCGTCCGCCACGCGGAGCCTGAAAGCCTGGAGCAGACCTTTGAGACCCTGGCCCGGCACGGCGGAATGGCCTGGATCGGGCTTTACCGGCCCACTGTTGAGGAGATGGCTGCAGTGGCCGCCGAATTCGGGCTCCATGCCCTTGCGGTGGAGGACGCCGTTTCGGCCCACCAGCGGCCCAAGTTGGAGCGTTACGATGACAACCTCTTCACGGTCCTGCGGCCGGCCAGGTACCTGGACGAGGACGAGACGGTGGAGTTCGGCGAACTTCACGTTTTCACGGGCAAGAATTTCGTGGTGACCGTACGGCATGCCGAAACAGCGGGCGTGGCCACGGTACGGCGGCGGCTGGAGTCACGGCCGGATCTCCTCCAGCATGGCCCCGAAGCGGTGTTGTACGCCCTGCTGGACCGGGTGGTGGACGACTACGCCCCGGTGGTGGCAGGGCTGGAGAACGACATTGACGAGATCGAGGACCAGCTGTTCAGCGGCGACTCCTCAGTGTCCCGCCGGATCTACGAGCTGGCGCGCGAAGTCATCCAATTCCAGCGGGCCATCCATCCCCTGCCGGAGATGCTGGACCAGCTCAAGCGGGGCTTCGAAAAGTACCAGGTTGAAGGCGACCTGCGGCACAGCCTGCGCGATGTGGAGGACCATGTTGAGCGGGTGATTTCCCGGGCGGATTCCTTCCGGGACCTGCTGCAGAACGCCCTGACCCTGGACGGAACCCTCACCGCGAACCGGCAGAATGAGGCCAGCGCCGAGCAGAACGAGCAGGTGAAGAAAATCTCCTCCTGGGCGGCCATCCTGTTCGCGCCCTCCTTCGTCGCCGGGATCTACGGGATGAACTTCGACAACATGCCCGAGCTCCATTGGGCCTTCGGCTATCCCTACGCGCTGGTCCTCATGGTTGCCGCCGGGGCCCTCATGTACGGGATCTTCAAAAAGAAGGGCTGGATCTAGGCATCCTGGCCCCCGCAGCCTTTCCGGCTGCCAGCGCCGCCCGCGCGTTGCCCGCGGCATGCACCAGGACCGACACTGCCAGGAAGGCGGCCAGGACCTGCCCGGTGGCCACCAGCACCCTGGGCCAGCCGCCGTCGAGGGTGGGGTCAAGGAAGTCATAGACGTACCACCCGTCCAGCCCGCCCCGGATCCACGAGAAGGCCAAAAACACTACGGGGTAGCCCAGCCACGCAGCGGGCCGCCACCAGGGGCCGCGGACCGTGCGGGTGACCAGGGCCCAGTCAAGGGCCGCCACCAGCGGGGCCAGGCGGTGGTGGACAAGCTGTGGCCAATACAGGTCCAGGGTCCACCAGGGCTCCCCCGGCGGAGCCACGAGCACCACGTAGATGATCCCGGTCATGACCAGGTACAGGACCAGTCCCCCGAAGACGTGGTCCCACCAGGGCGGCAGCACGCCCCGCCGCAGTACTCCTGACATGATCAGGACAAGACCGAAAACGAGGTTCCCCTGCACGGTGAATTCCGAATAGAGCTGGGGGATGTCCACATCGTTGCCGGGCAGGGTGGCATCCACGGTCTTCTGGACCACTGCGGCAAGAACGATCAGGCCTGCCAGGACCCGGATGACGCGTATCCACGGACGGTCCGGGTGCAGGGCGTGGTTGGCGGCAAGGTTACGCCGGATCGGAGGAACCAGCGGCGTCAGGCCGCCCGGCTTCGCTGCAAGGCCCATGGAGCCAACGTGCCGCCGCCAGTTCGAAAAGACCAGGGTCCTTGGGCGGTTGATGACCGCCGCCTACCGGCCCCAATAACGGTCCGGAAGGCGGTGATTGTCAGGCGTTGGTCCTGCGTTTCAGCCAACCCCAGACGCCGGTGGCAACGAAGAGGACCAGGCCGATGATGGCGAGCCAGAGAAGGCCCTTCACGACGAAGCCGAGGATGGACAGGATGAGCCAGAGGACCAGAAGGCCGATGATGATTCCCATGGGCCCACTCTAGGCCTGAGCTGTGGGAATGGGACGGGCATCGCCCAGCGTTTCGCGGACCGGATTCGGAGCATCGGGCAGGTAGGCACGAAAAAAGCCCGCTGTTTCCAGCGGGCTTTGATGTGGAGCTAAGGAGATTCGAACTCCTGACCTCTTCGATGCGAACGAAGCGCTCTACCAACTGAGCTATAGCCCCGGAACTGGCTGCCTCCTGGAAGGTGTTCCAGGCTGGTGCGGAACCGGTGTCCCTAGGCTACAAATTTTCCATCCCTAACGCCAATTGACGCGCGGGCAGCTGCCGGGAATGCGGGCTCCCCTGCCGTGCCTTATGCGCGGCGGCGCTGGAGGACGTCGTCGAGGTTGCTCAGTGCGCTCTGGGCCTTGGACAACTGCTGGGCGCTCAACTGCTCCGCTTCGCCGGCTTCGGCTGACGGTGCGCCGGCAGCGCCCTTCTTCAGGGACGGCTTCCCGACTGCTTTGGGCGCCTCCGGAAGCTCCAGCGGCTCCGGCTCGGGGCGCTCAGCCTTGGCCGCCTCCACGTAAACAGGCTTGGGAACCTCCACCGGCTCCCAGGGCGTGCCCACGGGAATGACGGATGGAGCCGCTGCGCTGGTGTCACCGGCAGCCACAGCGACGGCGAGGGCCGCTTCACGCAGCTCTACGGCCGTCAGCGGCTTGACCTTCGCCTGGCCCGCCTCCGCATCGAAGAGCGTGCTTTCCGGCAGCACGGGGGCAACCTCCGGCTTGGCAGGTACAACGACGGCGTCTTCCGGGCGGCGTGCCGGGGCACTCATGGCAGAGCGGAAGGCGGCGTTCACCTTCGCTTTGCGGTCGCGGACAGCGAGCCATCGCAGCAGTGCCACCGACGCGACCGTCAACAGGGTGCAGGTGAGGGGAAGAGCTGGCGAACCGACGCCGAACGGAAGCAGCACGCCCGAGATGAAAGCGGTGACCAGGGACAGCAGCCCCACAAGGGCCAGGGCCGTGCGGCCGTAGCGGACGCGGAACCTGGCCGGGGGCGGGGTGCTTGCAGTGCCTGCAGCGGGTGCGGCACTCTTCCTGGGTTCCATGGCTTTCTCCTGCTGGGCGGCGACGTTCAGGACCAGGCCGGGGTGCGGATCCGGCCTTTCATCGGCGGGGGCGTCTGCCAGGAAATCGCCGGCAGGCTGGAATTGGTGCCGGCGGTTCCGGAGGACGTAGGGGGCAACCCACACAATCCAGAGCGCGACGGCAACCACAAGGATCACTGAGCTGCTAAGGGGGAAGTCCACACTCAAAACCGTATGAGCATCATGCCTGCTCAGGCCGCATTATCAAGGGTGTGTCGTGCCCCTGTGGGCAAACCGTTTGATTTATGACCGACGCGATGCCAGCCAGGGACCCAACAGGCCTTCCGGGACTTCTTCCGCGGTGAGGGCGAAGGAGCGGTGGTCTGCCCATTTGCCGTTGATGTGGAGGAAGCGGGGCCGGTACCCTTCGTCCCGGAACCCCAGTTTTTCCACCACGCGCAGGCTTGGTCCGTTCTCGGGCCGGATATTGATTTCCATCCGGTGCAGGCCGAGCGCCCTGAAGCAGTGGTCGGTTACCAGCGCCACTGAGGTGGGCGCTATCCCCCGTCCTGCCCTGTCCTGGTCCACCCAGTACCCCAGGGTGGCCATCATGGCCGAACCCCAGACGATGGAGGACACTGTCAACTGTCCCACGATGGCGGGGTTCCGAAGCCCCGGCTGCCATTCGGTGATAAGGAAAGGCAGTGCAGTGGCCTGGGCAGCCTGGATATTGAGCGAGCGGACCATGTGCCGGTAGTCAGGGAGGCCACCTGCCGGGTCCGGGTTGGACGCCTCCCACGGTGCCAGCCACTGGCTGTTGCGCGACCGCACCTCGGTCCATTCTTTCTTGTCGCGGTACCGGATGGGCCGCAGGACCAGGTCGCCGCATTCAAGGGTGACCGGCCAAATGGGACCTGTGCGCACGGGGTTACCGGGAAAGGCCGGCGGCGAAGCCGGGCAGCCATTCCCGCAGGCCCGGACCCAGATCTTCGCTGTCGACGGCCAGCTGGACGCAGGCCTTGAGGTAGCTCAGCTTGTCTCCGGTGTCGTAGCGGCGGCCGCGGAAGACCACTCCGTAGACGCCGTGCCCCTCGGCATCACCGGAGGCAAGTTCCTGGAGGGCATCCGTCAGCTGGATTTCACCGCCCCGTCCCGGCTTAGTGTGCTCGAGGACTTCGAACACGGCCGGGTGCAGGACATAGCGCCCGATCAGCGCAAGGTTGGACGGGGCTTCCTCCGGTGTGGGCTTCTCCACCAGCCGGTTGACGCGGACGTAGCCTTCGCCGTCAATCTCCTGAATGTCGGCGCAGCCGTAGGCACTGATCTGCGAGGGTTCCACCTCAATAAGCGCGACGACGGACCCTCCCGTTTTCGCCTGCACGTCCATCATGGTGCTGAGCAGTTCGTCGCGGGCATCAATCAGGTCATCCCCCAGCAGGACGGCGAAGGCTTCGTTGCCTACATGCTGCTTTGCCCGGAGTACCGCGTGTCCCAGCCCGTGGGGGTCGCCCTGCCGGACGTAGTGGATGTCGCCCAGTTGGCTGGCCGCCTGGATAGATGCAAGCTTTTCCGTGTCTCCCTTGTCCTCCAGCGTCGATTCAAGGGAGGGCACCCTGTCGAAGTGGTCTTCCAGGGCGCGTTTGTTGCGGCCGGTAATCATCAGAACGTCGTTGAGGCCTACATGGACCGCTTCCTCCACCACATACTGGATGGCAGGCTTATCCACGACGGGAAGCATTTCCTTAGGCATCGCCTTGGTGGCGGGCAGGAACCTGGTGCCAAGGCCCGCGGCGGGAATGACAGCTTTGCGGACTCTGGGGTTACTGGTGTTCACCGGACTAATCTAACGTCAGCGTCAAGCATTTCAGTAACCATCGGCGCGGCAGGCTGGCATCCAGCCAGAAGCCGTAGAGTACTGGCAACGCAGGAAGGACACCATGCTGCAGGAGACGAACGCGGTCAAGGACGATATCCGGGCCGCCCACCGGCGCCGGCGCGCCGGGCTGACCCCGGCGCAACTGGAAGCGGCAGGCAGCGCCCTGGCTGTGCACGGCAATGCCTGGGCCGGGACGGTCACCGGCGGCCGGCCCGGCATTGCGTGCGTGTACCTGGGCGTGGGACAGGAACCGCCTACCCTGCCGCTCATTAATGCCCTGCACAGCAGCGGGCACAAGGTGCTGCTTCCGGTGTGCGAACCCGGCAGGGAGCTGAGCTGGGTGTTTTGGACGCCGGAAACAGGCTTCGAACGCAGTAAGTATGCGCCCATCCTTGAGCCCGCCGGACCCCGGCACGGGCCTGAAACGGCAGGCGGGGCGGCAGTCCTTTTCATTCCCGCCACCGCGGTGGACCGTGCCGGCAACAGGATCGGCCAGGGCGGCGGGTACTACGACAAGTTCCTGGGGCATCTTGCCACGGCCGGGAAGGAAATTCCGCTGGCCGCTGTTATCTACGACGATGAATTGCTGCCTGCGGGACGGATTCCTGCGGAGGAGTTCGACCGGCCGGTGCCGGCGGTCCTTGCGCCGTCCGGGTACCAGCCGCTCACGGGCGGCGCCTGACCCCGGGCCGTCCGGGGGCAGTGATAGAATTAGCACTCAGGCCCTGCGACTGCTAATGGTTTACCAGGTGGCAGCTCGGGACCTCTCGTTTGCCCAAGAGGAGGAGCACCAGTGCCAACATATGCTTACGCCTGCAAGGATTGCGGCCACGCCTTCGACATTGTCCAGTCGTTCTCGGACAGCAGCCTGACGTCCTGCCCTGAATGCCAGGGTACGTTGCGCAAGAAGTTCAACAGCGTGGGTGTCGTCTTCAAGGGCTCCGGTTTCTACCGCACCGACTCGCGCGATTCCAAGGGCAGCTCCGTCTCCCCGGCGCCGGCCGCGGCCCCGGCTGCGCCCGCAGCTGCCCCCGCCGCTTCGGCGCCGGCTGCAGCAGCCAGCTAGACAGGCATAAGTCTTAAGTACGACGGCGGCCGGCGCGTTCCAGCGCCGGCCGCCGTTGTCCACATAGCGTTCGTTCCGGCTCCCCAGGTGCGTTTACCGCAACTAGCGTGGGCGCATGTCCAGACTTCCCCGCCGTCGCCGCGACCGTTACCGGCCTCCCGCCAGCCCCCGAAACGTTGCACGCCGCGGTAAAGACCGTTCCCCGGGGGCACGTCTCGCCGGGTGGCTGAACCGCAACCGCAGGCTTGTTGCCGCGTTGTTGTTATGCGCAGCTGCAGCCCTTACGGTGCAGCAGCTCACTCCTCCCCCGCTCGCCACTGTGACGGCGTTGGCCGCAGCCCGGGATCTTCCCGCCGGGACCGCCGTGACGGCAGCAGATCTGGCGCACCTCCAGGTGCCGCCGGGAATGGTGGCCGACGGCTTTTTGCAGGATGACGCCGCCGCAGCGGGCAAGCAACTGGCCGCACCCGTGCGCAAAGGCCAACTCCTCACGGACGCTCAACTGCTCGGTCCGGGACTGCTCGCAGGCACTCCGCCCGGTTCAGCGGCGGTTCCCCTCCGCATGGCGGACGCCGCATCCATCCAGCTGGTCTCCCCCGGCCAGCTGGTCAACGTGGTGCTGACATCGGCCAACGGGTTTGACCAGCAGGGTCCCTCCCAGGTCCTGGCATCTGCCGTCCCCGTCCTATGGACTTCAAACAACGGCGGCCAGGGCGGGCAATGGCTGGGCACCACCGAAACGGATGGACTGATTGTGGTGGCGGCCAACGCGGAACAATCCTCGCGCCTGGCCGGAGCCTCAACCCAGGGCCGGCTGTTCTTCGTCCTGGTCGGCCCGCCGTAACATCAGCCAGCCGCACCGGGCCGAAACCGGACACCGGGTAGTCGATCCCCTGCGCCGGGTCCCTCCGGACGCCGCGGTCCGCCCCAGTGCGGTCAGCCCCAGTGCGGTGGCTTCTGTTCCTTCAACCAGGTGTCATGGTCGTCCTCCCGGTCACCCCAGCTGCGGGCATCGTCCTCAGCAGCCTTGCTCGGAAGGATTTCCTCACTGCCACCCTGTGCTGTGCGTGCGGCCGGGGCGGATGCCGCAGCGTCCCCGGAGGAGGCAGGGCCAGCACCTGGTGCAGTCTCTTGGTTCTTGTTCCGATCGTGGTGCATATCTTCCTCGGGCCCGGCGTTCCCGGCCCTGTCTTCCTTACTCGGGTTTTCGTTGCTCACGGGGTCCGACTCCTCGATTTTCGGGCTGCCCGAGCGCCTGCCCTGGCCGTGGTGACCCGAACCGGCGCCGGAACGGTCCGCGCCGGACGCGTCCGAGTTGCCGTCGGCGCTGTGCCGGATTGTCCCGGCTTCCTGGCGGTCCCCGTCGCTGTCCAGGTTTCCGGCCGCCCCGCCCGGCAGGTAGGAGGCGGCGGATGGTGCAGTATCGATTCCATTGAGCGCCTGGTGGACGTCGTCGTCAAGGAATCCCGTGGAGGTGGTGCTCCTGCCCGGCAGCACGATGTTCTCAAGTCCCAGGTACCCGGCGATGCGGTCGGCGCAGGTGGAGGGGTCGGTAAAGACTTCAATGGTCCACAGCGGCATGTAGCGCCAGCCCAGGCGTTCCAGCAGTTCCGGGCGCAGCCGGCTGCGTTCACGTACGCTCATGGCGCGGTACTGCTTGGTGCCGTCGGACTCGATGGCCACAGGCCGGGGCAGGTCCAGGTCGTCTTGGCCCATGGTGTTCAGGGGGTCGGCCGCGGCGACCACGTCAATGGCGCCGTCGTACTGGTGCCATACCCTGGCCCCGCGGGCGCGGAGCCGGTCCCCCAGATCCGCTACCAGGGGGTCCGCCCCAAGTGCCTGTTCGCTGGCAGCGGCGCGGGAGGCCGGGGTACCAAGGTCGGTGTTGCCGGAGATTTCCCGGTCCAGCAGCGTGTACAGGTCCACGGCGCCATGAGTGAGGCGGGTGTGGTCCAGGTCTTCCGGGCGGAAGCAGGTCAGCACGTGCAGGGAGCGCCGTGCCCGGGTCATGGCCAGGGCGAACTTCTCCCGGCCGCCTTCCGCGGACAGCGGCCCGAAGTTGTGCAGTGCACGGCCGTGCGGGGTGCGCCCGAATCCCGGCGAGAAGATGACGTGGTCACGGACCAGGCCCTGGGCGCGTTCCAGGTCAACCACCCGGAAGGACTCCGGGCCGGCTCCGAAGAATCCGGCCAGGCCGGGCTGGTTGGACAGCTGGAGCCGGATGGACTCGCCAATCCGGGCCGCATGCCGGAGGCTGGCGGTCACCACGGCGAGGGAAGTCCGGGGACGCATCCGGGCGTGCTCGAAGACCAGTTCCACAACGCGGTTGACCTCTGCCACGACGGATTCCACCCCCTCGTGGTCGGCACTGGGAAGGCCGGTGCCGTCCGGCAGGTACTCAACCAGCAGGGAGCGGTCCAGCCCCGTGGCGGACTGCCCTTCCGGCAGCCGGCGCAGGCCGCCGTCGTAAAAGCTCTTGCTCAGCTGGAGGACCAGGTCCTCATCCACCGCGCGGTACACCACGTTGAGCTGCCATACCGGCAGGACGGCGGAGAGCGCGGTAAAGGCGCTTTCCACACGGTGGTGCGCCGATTCTCCGGGCGCCAGCCGCTCCACCCCCACCGTGAAGGTCCGCGGCGTGGCAATGCGGGAATCGCCGAAGGCAATGACCTGCCGGGCACGGGCAATCGAGGGCAGGACCGCCTGCAGGGAGGTGGCCTCCGCATCGAGGATCACCACTGCGTCGAAGTGCTGTTCGGCTGGAAGCAGGCCCGTCATGAGGTAGGGGCTGACAGACCAGACGGGAACCAGTGTGCCGATCAGGTCCGGAGCCTGTGCGGTGAGGGCGGGCAGGGAGACCCGCCCGTCCTTGAGCAGGCTGCGCAGGAGGCCGGCCTGCCGCGGCTGGGCGGCAATGGCGGTGCGCCACCGCTCCGCCAGGGCCCACCGCAGCCGGGCTGCGCCGCTGGCAATGTGCGCGTTGTCCGCGAGGCGGTACTCTGCCTCGAGCTGGCGCAGGGCGTCGCCGTCGGACATGGCAAGGTAGTCGTCACCGCTGATCATTGCCTCGAGGGCGGACTGCCACCAGGCCAGTTCCAGTTCGGCCGCGACCGATCCTTCGTGCACCTCCCGTTCGGCAAGATCGGCAAGGAGTTCACCGAGGCCGTGTTCGCGCATGCTCTCAATGAGGAGCGTGCGTTCGGGCAGCGTTTTGAGTGTGTCGGTGTCCGCCACCAGCCGTTCCAGGCGTTCCATCAGCTGCCGGTAGGGAACGCCGGTCAGTGACCCGCCGTCTTCGGTATGCCGCAGGGCCTCGCCCAGTTGCGCCAGCTCCTTGTCCAGCGAGCGGTACATGGCGTTCATTTCCGCCAGGCCCGATGGAACGGCGGGGTGCCGCTGCGTGGTCGCGTATCCGGCCCACAGGGCCCGCTGTTCCTGGACCAGCAGCAGGGACGAGTGCAGGTCCGCGATGTGGACGCCCGGGCGCACATATTCCTTGGCCACCCGGCGCAGCCTGGAGCGCTGCATGGCGGTCAACTCGATGCCGCGCTCACGCCGCCACGAGGACGGCGCGGTGGCGGAGATCAGGTCCGTCACCGGGCGGTCGAAGATGTCCGGGGTGAACTTGTCCAGGCTGCCGCGCACGGCGACCAGCAGTTCCAGCTGTTCGCCCCACTCGGCGAAGGATTCGCCCAGGCGGATTTCGGCGTGCTCGGCAACGGCGTCCATGCGGTCGCGGAGGATGGGAAGGCTCTTGGCCACAGACCGGACCAGGTCCTGCGCTTCCTCGGTTTCCTTGCGGGTCAGCAACCTTGCGCCGTGCCAGGGGCTGGTGGTGGCCGCCTTGCTGAAGCTGCCCAGCTCGGCAGCCCGGCGCAGACGGCCGGCGAGCTCCTCGCGGTCCCGGATGCTGTCCAGCACGCTGCGCTTAAGCCGGACGGTGGTGGCCGGTGCCGGGTGGATGGAGGTGAGCTCGGCGAGGGACTGCATGGCCTGGTACGGCGAGCAGCCCCAGCGTTCGCGGACGTTGTGCAGCGATGCCACGTGGTCCATCAGCGCGTGCCGGTGCTCGGTGAGGGTGTTGTGCAGGTTCCCCAGTTGCGGTTCCAGCGACTTCTCGTTGCGGACGATCGCCCGGACCAGCTGGCCCTTCAGCTGTTGGGCCGTGACGTTCCCGGTGAGCTGGAGCAGGATGGAGTCCAGGCCCAGCGACTCCAGGTGTCCGGAGACCTCGTTGAGGCTGGCGCGGCGGTCGCCCACCACCAGCACTGTCTTGCCGGCATCCACCAGGGCGCCGATGGTATTGATAGCGGTCTGGGTCTGGCCGGTGCCGGGAGGGCTGCTGACCACCAGGGAGTCCCCGGCGCGGGCTGCGTCGATCACATACTGCTGGTCCGTGTCCGCGTCCAGCAGGAGCAGCTCATCCTTGGGGGGCCGGTTGTCCAGGTTCGGGAAGCGGGACGGGTCCGGTTCCTCGACGTCCACCATCTCGCCGCCGGCGGCGGTGGCCAGCGCGGACACGATGGGGTGGGTGTCGTTGATCCAGGGGTCGTCCAGGTTGCCGGAGAGATCGGCGAAGGTGGAAACGAGCAGGTTGTGCTGGGTTTCCGCTCCGTGGATGGGCCGGATCAGGGTGGCCAGACGGTCAAGGACGGGCTGGGGGTCGAACCGGGCGGTGCTGTAGGCCAGGCGGGTCACGGCGTTGACGTCGAAAACGATGCCGTGGATGTTCTTCAGGTGCCGCACCAGTGCCGGGTTAATTTGCGCCTGCTCGGTGAGCTGCAGTTCAAAGTCGTCCTCCCCCGGCCGAACCGTGAGGGAGATGGCGGTCAGCATCACGGGGGCGGAGACACGCTGGGGCTTACCTCCGACGGCGGAGGTCCACACCACCGTTCCCGCGGACAGGTACCCGGCGTCGATGCCGCGGTCGTTGGCGAGCTCGAAGATCTTGGACCGGATGTTGCGCGAAGCCCTGGCCGCCACCACGTACTGCTGCCGGTCCCGGATCAGGGTGGACAGGCGGGTGCGGCGCCCGGCCATGAGCTGGGCGAGTCCGGAGGGGTGTGCCGAGGTGAGGTCGATTGAACCTTCGGGCGTCTTGGTGAAGCGCAGCATTGTGTCCGCGCCGGTGACGGGTTTGAGCCCGGACAGCCATTTACGAAGCTCTTCCGAGCCCTCCGGGTGGCCTTGACCAACTGACACTTCTGCCTTCTTTTCTGCGTTTGCACGTGACGCCCTGGACCATACCGGCATAGGTTCGAGAGTAGCCGCTTCGGCGCCGGACTTGAGCGACCGCAACACTGGAGCACGGGAAATTGCGGAGGATTCGTTGGGGAAAAGCAGTGGCCGGCCCCCGCTGGCGGAGGCCGGCCACTTAGGATGCTATTCCCACTCGATGGTTCCCGGCGGCTTGCTGGTGACGTCCAGCACCACCCGGTTGACGCCGTCCACCTCGTTGGTGATCCGGTTGGAAATCCTGGCCAGGAGGTCGTAGGGCAGGCGCGACCAGTCGGCGGTCATGGCGTCCTCAGAGGAAACGGGACGCAGCACGATGGGGTGGCCGTAAGTGCGGCCGTCACCCATGACGCCGACGCTGCGGACGTCCGCCAGCAGCACTACCGGCATCTGCCACACCTCGTTGTCCAGGCCCGCCGCGGTCAGTTCGGCGCGGGCGATAGCGTCTGCCTTGCGGAGCAGGTCAAGCCGCTCCTTGGTGATATCACCGACGATTCGGATGCCCAGGCCGGGGCCGGGGAACGGCTGGCGGCCAACGATTTCCTGCGGCAGGCCCAGCTGGGCGCCAACAGCGCGGACCTCGTCCTTGAACAGGGCGCGCAGCGGCTCAACGAGCTCGAACTGCAGGTCCTCGGGAAGGCCGCCGACGTTGTGGTGGCTCTTGATGTTCGCGGCACCTTCGCCGCCGCCGGATTCGACGACGTCCGGGTAGAGGGTTCCCTGGACCAGGAACTTGATCTTCTCGCCGTGTGCGGCGGCCTCGGCAATGATGGCCAGTTCGGCTTCTTCGAAGGCGCGGATGAACTCGCGGCCAATGATCTTGCGCTTGGTTTCTGGGTCGCTGACGCCCGCCAGTGCCGAGAGGAAGCGCTCCTGTTCGTTGGCCACATACAGCTTGACGCCGGTGGCGGCGACGAAGTCGCGTTCCACCTGTTCCGCTTCGCCTTCACGCAGCAGTCCGTGGTCCACGAACACACAGGTGAGCTGGTCGCCTACGGCACGCTGGACCAGGGCCGCGGCCACTGCTGAATCTACGCCGCCGGAAAGCCCGCAGATGACCCGGGAATCCCCGATCTGCCGGCGGATCCGCTCCACCTGTTCTTCCAGGATGTTGCCGGTGGTCCAGTTGGGCTCAATCTTGGCGCAGTTGAACAGGAAGTTCTCGAGCACCTGCTGGCCGTACGCGGAGTGCTTGACCTCCGGGTGCCACTGCACACCGAAGAGCCCCTTTTCC
The DNA here is from genome assembly GCF_042652025.1 of Arthrobacter sedimenti. Lineage (NCBI taxonomy): Bacteria > Bacillati > Actinomycetota > Actinomycetes > Micrococcales > Micrococcaceae > Arthrobacter > Arthrobacter sedimenti. The sequence goes on from NZ_JBHSDQ010000001.1 coordinate 486,404, forward strand.
TCGTTGGCGAAGGCAGCCACTTCCGCGCCCGCCGTCGTGGCCAGGACCTCGAAGCCCTCGGGCGCCGCGTGCACGGAATCGCCGTGGCTCATCCAGGTCTTCTGGTGCTGGGGCATGCCTTCAAGCACGGACCGCCCCTCGCCCAGAATGGTGGTCTCGGTGGATCCGTACTCCCGCAGGCCGGTCTTGTCCACCTTGCCGCCCAGCGCGTTGGCCATGGCCTGGAACCCGTAGCAGATGCCAAAGACGGGGACGCCGGCTTCGAAGAGGTCGGCACCAACGCTCGGGGCGCCGTCGGCATAAACGCTGGAGGGGCCGCCGGACAGGATGATGGCGGCGGGGTTCTTGGCCAGGAGCTGTTCGGTGGAGTAAGTATGCGGAACCACTTCCGAATACACATTCGCTTCCCTGACGCGGCGGGCAATCAGCTGCGCGTACTGGGCACCGTAATCAACAACCAGCACCGGCTTCTGGGAAGTCTGGGATGCAGTGGGAGTAGTCACCGTAATAGCCTACTTGGCGCCATTGCACCGGCGCATCTTGGGACGCCGCGCTGTGACGGAGCAAACGTCCGACGGCGGGCGGCCGGTTCCCGATGCGGGGCTGCCGCGGAGGGGTTCAGTAGCGCTGCGGAGCCTGCGGGTTGGCGGCCAGCTCGGCCTCCACCTCGGCGTGGAACTTCTTCTCGACGATGAAGGACAGGAACGGCACCACGCCGCCAAGTGCCAGCAGGACCAGCTTCAGGAACGGCCAGCGCATGAGGGACCACAGCCGGAAGTTGGAGATCAGGTACACCACGTACATCCAGCCGTGCACGATCAGCACCGTGACGGAGACGTTGACGCCGTTGATCACCCCGGCCGGCTCGGCGTCGGCGAATCCGAAGCCGAAGGGCTGGCCGCTTACGGCGTTGGTGCCGCCCGCGAACAGGTACTGCCCGAAGCCGTACCGCACCACGAGTTCGGCGCAGAGCAGGAGCAGCATGGTTCCGGTGAGGTAGGCCATGACCTTGTAGAACTTCAGGGCGGACCGGATCTGCGCCTCAGTACCGCCGAAGCGGCGCTTCTTGGGGGAAGTCTTGCCGCCGGATGCCTGCGGGGACGGAGTGGCGGGTTTCGGATCAATCATGGCTGTACCTTCTGCTGGTGCTGGTCAGGCTGCTGCTGTTCAGGCCCGTGTGGAAGAGGCGGTGTTTCGTGGAGCCCGCCTGCGGGGGCTTCATCGTCGTCCTCAAGGGCTTCCTCAAGGTCGCGGTGGTAGTCGTCCTTGACCAGGCGCCACCAGATGAAGAAGGCGAAGCCGGCGAAGACGACCCATTCGATGGAGTAGAACAGGTTCAGCCAGTTGATGTGCTGTTCAGGGGGCTGTGGCCCGATGTTCAGGGGCAGGAGTTTTCCAGGGACGGCTGAGGCGCTGAGGTCCTGGCCGCCCACCACCTCTGCGGTGGCGGACACAAAGCCCGGGTAGCTGCTCACGTCCCAGTAGTTGATGAGTTCGGCGACGGAAACAGCCGAGGCCTCCCCCGGTTTCGGTGCCTTCCCTGCCACCGGTGCCTCCGATGGCAGGAGGCGCCCGGTGAGTTCAACAACGCCCGACGGCGGTGCTGCCGCGTCCCCGGGTTGGGCCACCCACCCGCGTGCCACCGGGATCCAGGTCTGGGGAGATGCGCCCGCGCCGGTCAGGGTGGGGGCTCCGTTGACGGCGAAGGCGGACACTACCCAGTAGCCGCTTTTGCCGTCGTGGAGCCTGCCCGGAACCAGGACCTGCTTGTCGGGGCTGTACGTTCCCTGTGCCGTGACCATCTGGTCTGCGACGCTGCCGTGGAAGAACTCCCCTGGCTGCAGGGTGTTTGTGAGCGGTTGGACCTGTTCGGAAGCCGGGTTGACCGGCACTTCGGGCTGGGTGGAGCGGCCGAACTGCCACTGGCTCAGCAGCACGAAGACCCCGGAGATAACGATCGCGAAGATAAAGCCTGCGATCCATCGGGGCTTAAGGGCTGTTTTCCACACGTCTTAACCGTACTTCGTACTTCTGTAGAACAACTAAACGCCTGGGCATTCGGACCGGAAACGGGACGGTCCGCCCCAGCGGTGCCTAGTGGTCGAAGAACACCAGGCTGGAATTGATGAGTTCGGCAATCACTTCGGCGTCATAGGCCCGCCGCAGCGACTCCCGGAATGATTCCTTGGAGAGCGACCGGGCCAAGGTGGCCAACACTTCCAAGTGGTCCGAGAAGGAGCTGGCTGGCGTGGCAATCAGCAGGATGACCGTGGCGGGACCGTCCGCGGCACCAAAGTCCAGCGCATGGCCGTATTTGGCAATGCCCACCGCGATGGAGGTTTGGGAGACGAATTCGCTGCGGGCATGCGGCAATCCGATGCCGCCCGGGAGCCCCGTCGCCAGCTGGTGCTCCCGGGCATTGACATTCGTCAGGAACCCGTCAAGATCCGAGATCCGCCCGGCGGCGTACAGCCGCTCTGCCAGTTGGTTGGTGGCGTCGGTCTTGTCCTTCGCCTCCATTTCCAGGATCACCATGTCGGCGGTGGTCAGGTGGGCGTCATACGGGTCCAGTGGTTCCGCCAAGGCGTATCCCTTCGGTCAGCAGTGGGGCTAGCGGCCCCTCAACGCAAGGGCACGATGTCTTCCGCGCCCAGGCGGGCGGCGTCTGCGGATTCGTCGTCCGGCTGTTGCTGGCTAAGGCGTTCCGCTTCCACGCGGGCAAGGTAGTGGCGGACTTCGTTTTCGCGCTGCGCCTCGCTCCAGCCAAGGACGTCACCCATCAGTTTAGCGACAACGGGGGCGGCGGACACGCCGCGGTCCCAGGCCTCGATGGAGATCCGTGTCCGCCGGGTCAGGACGTCCTGCACGTGGCGGGCACCTTCGTGGGTGGCGGCGTAGACAGCTTCCGCCTGCAGGTAGTCGTCTGCTCCGGGGATGGGCTCAGCCAGCTCAGGATTCTGCCCGATGATTTCCAGGACTTCGGGCGTCATGGACCCATACCGGTTGAGCAGGTGCTCGATCCGCGCCACGTGGACCCCGGATTCCTCGGCGGTACGGTTCCGGCGGTTCCAGGCAGCCCGGAAACCGCTGGCACCCAGCAGCGGGATGGTCTCGGTGCAGCTGGGCGGCACCCGCTCGTCCATGGTGCGGGTGGCCTCGTCGACGGCATCCTTGGCCATGACCCGGTAAGTGGTCCACTTGCCGCCCGCCACCACCACCAGTCCGGGGACCGGATGCGCCACCACGTGCTCGCGGGAGAGCTTGGCGGTGGAGTCGTTTTCGCCGGCAAGCAGCGGCCGCAGCCCTGCGTAGACCCCTTCAACGTCTTCCCTGGTCAGTGGCCGCTTCAGCACTTGGTTCACGTGTTCCAGGACGTAGTCAATGTCCTTGCTGGAAGCGGCGGGGTGGGCCTTGTCCAGGTGCCAGTCGGTGTCGGTGGTCCCGATGATCCAGTGCCGCCCCCACGGGATGACGAACAGCACGGACTTCTCGGTGCGCAGGATCAGCCCCACGGTGGACTGGAAGCGGTCCCGCGGAACCACAAGGTGGATGCCCTTGGAGGCACGGACGCGCAACTGGCCGCGGTCGGTCACCATGGCCTGGGTCTCGTCGGTCCATACGCCAGTGGCGTTGATGACCTGCTTGGCGCGGATGCTGAACTGGGTCCCATCTTCGCGGTTTTCCACCTTGGCACCGACTACCCGTTCGCCTTCCCGGAGGAAGTCCACCACCTTCATCTGGTTCACGGCATGGGCGCCATAGTAGGCAGCGGTACGGACCAGGTTGGCGCAGTATTTGGCATCGTCCACCTGCCCGTCGTAGTACCGGATGGACCCGACGAAGGCGTCGTCCTTCAGGCTGGGCGCGGCGCGCAGGGTGCCGCGGCGGCTCAGGTGCTTGTGGAACGGGACGCCGCGGCTGTGGCCGGCGGAGACTGACATGGCGTCATAGAGGGCGATGCCGGCACCAACATAGGGCCGCTCGATGAAGGGTTTGGTCAGCGGATACAGGAACGGCACCGGCCGGGCCAGGTGGGGTGCAATCTCGGAGAGGAGCAGCCCGCGTTCCTGCAGGGCTTCCTTGACCAGGGCAAAGTCCAGCATTTCCAGGTAGCGCAGGCCGCCGTGGATGAGTTTTGACGACCGGGAGGACGTTCCCGCAGCCCAGTCGCTGGCCTCGACGATGCCGACGCTCAACCCCCGGGTCACGGCGTCAAGGGCGGCTCCTGTGCCGACGATGCCGCCGCCGACAATCAGGATGTCCAGTTCCTGGCCGGGTTCCGTGGTGGCGCGCAGCCGCTGGATGGATGCTTCCCTGGCTTCGGGGCCAAGGACCCCGCCGTTTGCAGGAACACTCTTCATTGAACGCCTCCAGTGCCTCTAGTGCCGGTAGTAAACCCACACTACTTGCAAGTGGCGTGCTTGGGCAGGGCCGGGTGGTGCCCACCCGGCCCTGACCTGTGCGTTAGTTTCCTTCGTAGGGAGATACGACGACGTCGACCCGCTGGAATTCCTTCAGGTCCGAATAGCCGGTGGTCGCCATGGAGCGCCGCAGGGCCCCGATGAGGTTGGACGTTCCGTTGGTGTGGTGGCCGGGTCCGAAGAGGACCTCCTCCAGCGGACCCACAGTGCCGACGTTGGCGCGGTCCCCGCGCGGCAGTTCGGTGTGGTGGGCTTCCTGGCCCCAGTGCCAGCCCTTGCCCGGCGCTTCTTCTGCCCTGGCCAGGGCACTGCCCAGCATGACGGCGTCGGCGCCCATGGCGATTGCCTTGACGATGTCGCCCGAGGTGCCCATGCCGCCGTCGGCAATTACGTGCACGTAGCGGCCACCGGACTCGTCCATGTAGTCCCGGCGGGCGGCCGCGACGTCGGAGATGGCTGAGGCCATGGGCGAGTGGATGCCCAGCGCGCGCCGCGTGGTGGTGGTTGCGCCGCCGCCGAAGCCCACCAGTACGCCGGCAGCGCCGGTGCGCATGAGGTGCAGCGCCGGGGTGTAGCCGGCAGCACCGCCGACGATGACGGGGACGTCGAGTTCGTAGATGAACTGCTTCAGGTTCAGCGGTTCGTGGTCCTTGGAGACGTGCTCGGCGGAAACGGTGGTGCCGCGGATGACGAAGATGTCGACACCGGCGGCCAGGACGGTCTTGTAGTGCTCCTGGGTGCGCTGCGGGGTCAGGGACCCGGCCACGGTGACGCCGGCTTCCCGGATTTCGGCCAGCCGGGACGTGATGAGTTCGGGCTGGATGGGCGCCTGGTACAGCTCCTGCATCCGACCGGTGACGGCGGGGCTGTTGGTCTCGTCCTCCAGCGCCGCAATCTCATCGAGAACCGACTGCGGATCCTCGTACCGGGTCCAGAGGCCTTCCAGGTCCAGCACGCCGAGCCCGCCGAGCTTGCCCAGCGCGATGGCGGTCTGCGGGGACATGGCTGAGTCCATTGGGGCGGCAATTACCGGCATGTCGAACTGGTAGGCGTCGATCTGCCAGGAGACGGAGACGTCCTTGGGGTCGCGGGTGCGACGGTTGGGGACGATTGCAATGTCATCCAGGGAGTAGGCACGACGCCCACGCTTGCCACGGCCGATCTCGATCTCATAAGTCACTGCTCTAGGTTATCCCAGCAGGTCCGCTGGCCTTGCCTGGGCCGGACCAGAAGGGCATCCTCGGCCCTGGAGACTGCGCCGAGCAAGCACGTAGCCTAGGCAGGGGGCTTCGGTGGATGCTTCCCGATAGCTTCAACGATTGGCCTCCTTCCGATATGACGAACTCCGTTCCTTTTCCCGCCGACACGCCTGTCCATTCGCTCGACCATTGGCTCTCCCCGGAAGTGGCCCGGGTCAGCCCACCGGACGCCCCGTCCCGGCTGCGCCAACTGGCGGATGCCCAAGGCACCGTGGCCGCCGGCTGGAGCGGGGCGATCGCCGGCGGACCCGTCCTGGCCCTGGCAGGCGCCTTCACATCCGTGATGTCGGGGAACCCTGTGGCCGCGCTCGTCCTGGTCCCGTTGGGGGCTGTGCTGATGGTGCTGGGCTTGGTCGGGTGGAGACGGGTCCGGGCCGTCCTGCCCAGGTCCGACAGGGTCCTGATCACCCGTGGTCCGGGATCCTCCCGGGGCGGCATCGCCATGGTGTCTTTTCTGGGGGCCATTCTGGGCGGGATCATGATTCTCGCCCTGCCCTCGGCCGTGGCAAAGGGTGCCGGTGAGGTCACAATCGTGGTGGGCATCTACGTGCTCCTCCTGGCCCTGCTGGTCGCGTGCATCATCGTCCCGTCGGCGGTCCTGGGCAGGGCCCGGGAGTCGTTCCGCCTACGGGTGCAAACCAACCCGAGCCTTCGGAGGGCAGTCGAGGAGGACCTGGCCGTCTGGCGCGATCCGTACGGCAATGCCGCCTACGGACCTCTGTGAGGCGCACCCTTCCCGCTACAGTGGCGTGATGGGCAGCCGCTGGACATTTGACGGGCACATCGCCGGGATCGGCACTGCTTCCGGGCTGCGCGCCGTCGTCGGGATTTGGCAGGACTCCCCCTTTGGGTCGTTCGCCGACGTCATGGTGCAACAGCCTTCAGGACACCGGCTGCTGCTGGCACCGACGCCGGACGTTGCCGGCTTCATCTCAGCCACCTACAACTTTGATGACGTGCGGGTGCTGGACGTTGGTGCCTCGCTCACCGATCAGACGTTGACGGTCGACGCCGGCCCGCTGGCAATCCGGGCCGTCACCGGTGCGAGGACCCTGCTGGGAGCAGCGCTGCGGGCAGTACCCCGGCGCCTTGCCGTCCATCCCCGCTGGCTCGCCGCGGTCAACCCGTTCGCTGCCCTCGCGGCACCCGGCGCCCGCACGTACGGAACTGCCGGCAGTGGAAGGGCGGAGTTCTATGGGGTGACCGACCTGCACCACCTGGCCTCCGCCGTCGTCACCTGGGAAGGTGCCAATGCCGGGACGCTCTCCCCCATCCGGCCGGCCGTCACGTTCGGCTTCAGCAGCGTCCCTCCGCGGCCCAGCGTGGCGCGTGTGCGCACCACCATCATTGGGGCCTCCAACGACGAATAGAACTGCCCACCGCGGCACACTCGCTTCGCGAACCTGCGTCAGACTCCTTCCGGTTCCTCCACGGAAAGCTGGGACTCGAACATGCGGAAGTAGCGGCCGCGCTGGGCCACGAGTTCCTTATGGGTTCCCTGCTCCACGATTTGGCCATCCTCCAGCATGTAGACGACATCCGCCTTCTCGATAGTGGCAAGGCGGTGGCTGATGGCGATCATGGTGCTGCTGCGGTCTGCGAAGAGACGCGTGAAGATCCGGTGCTCGGCCAGTGCGTCGATGGCGGAGGTGGGCTCGTCCATGACCATGAACGACGCGTCGCGGTAAAAGTTGCGGGCCATGGCCAGTCGCTGCCACTGGCCGCCGGAAAGGCCGCTGCCCTTCCGGCCCCTTGGGTCTTCCATCCAGTTGCTGACGTGGTTGTCCAGGCCGTTGGGCAGCTTGTTGATGAAGTCGAGTGCTTCGGCGTCGGCTGCGGCCCTGCGGATGCGGTCGTCATCGCGGGGACTTTCCACATCGCCGAAGTAGATGTTCTCGGCCGCCGTCGCGAATTCGTACTTCAGGAACTCCTGGCTGAGCACGGCCAGGTGCCGGTGCCAGGAGGTGACGTCGACGGCGGCCAGGTCCACGCCGTCGAGCAGTACCTGTCCGGAGTCGGGACGGTAGAGGCCTGCCAGGATGCGGATCAACGTGGACTTGCCGGCACCGTTCTCCCCCACGATGGCGATGTGCTGGCCCTGCCGGATGGTGAGGCTGATGCCCTTGATCACTTCAATGTCGCTGCCCGTGTAAGTGAAGCGGATATCCTTCAACTCCACTTCCTTCGGTGCTTGCAGCAGCGGCGGCGCATGTTCCGAGTGCACGGGCATCGCCATGAACAGCTCGTAGTCCTTCAGGTTGGCGAGGTCCTCATCGATGGAGCTCAGGGACGACACCAGGTTGTTCGCCGTGGACAGGGCGCGGCTCACAATCTGCTGGACGTAGAGGAACTGACCCACGGGGGCTGCGCGGGCGATGATCTGCCCCACCACCCAGATCAGCGAGACCACCTCGGCACCGTATTGCAGGGCGTCCGCCGCCAGTTGTTTGGGAATGTAGCGGCGCTGGTAGTCGAGGCGCCGCCGCTCGTCCGCGTCGCGGAGCCGGGACCGAAGATCCATGAGGAAGCCGACAATGCCGTAAAGCCGCATCTCGGCAATGTGCTGCGGCCGGAGGAGGTTGGTTTCGATCATGCGGCGCTGGCGGCGGGAGTCCACCTGGGTGTTCCAGTGTGCGATTTGCTCCCGGGACAGCTTGAACTGCAGGTAGACGCTGGGGATGATGGCCACCAGGACGATGACGGCGATCCACCAGCTAACCAGCAGCAGCGCGCCGATGGCCAGGATGACCGAGACCAGCTGCGTGAAGATGGCGGCGATCCGGTCAAGGACGCGGGCGTAGGAGTCGGAGAACCGCTTGGCGCGGTCGTAGAGGTCAACCGTTTCCTTGTCGTCGTAGCGCCAGAATTCGAGGGCGAGGAACCGCTCATACATCTGGTCCCCCACGATGGCGCCGACTTTGAAACTCATCAGCTGCTGGATATATCGGTCCACGCTGTTGAAGGCGCCCCAAAACAGCCCCAGCGCCGCAGTGACGACGACGTAGACGATGGCACGGCGTCCTGCTCCGCCGTCGCCCGCGTACGCTGCGGCCAAGGCAGAGGTGGTGAGGGACGCGAAGTAGGTGGTGACCAACGGTAGAACGGCCGAGATGAGTGAGCCGAGGACCTTCATGACCACGGCCCCCGGGGACGCCCGGAAGCTCACGCGAAGGACCTGGGCCACGGCCTTGGCATAGGGGCGCAGGGCAAGCCGCTTTTGCGGGTCGCGTTTGGGGGTCAGCTCCGCCGGATGGCGCGGTTGGGACATGGAATCAGCCTAGTGCCGCGCCCCTGGGTACGGCGGAGGTCAGTACTCCTCGCCGTACTCGTACTCGGGCAAATCGAAGCAGGCGCTGTAACCTTCCACCCTCAGTGATTCGGGGCTGTCCAAAAAGAACACGAACAGATGGGTGCCGTCGCTGTGCAGAAGGTCTAACCGCCGCGCTCCGTCTGGCGCCGTCCCATCTTTCACCGTCCAGCCGTCCTTGGCCTGCATATGCTGCACCACCTCGTCCAGAAAGCCTTCCCGGTCCACAGCGTTGCCAAGTTTGGCTTCCGCGTCCCCTGTCCACTTGCGCCGGTTTCCATCCATGCAGGACATTAGGCGGGACGTGTTGTCAGCGAACGTGGACACCACTGAGCTGCCCGGCAGCAGGGCCAGGATTTCCTGTTCCGAGGACATTACCTTGGTCTTGGCTGATTCGAGGCTGACGCCCATGTTTCCTCCATTTCCTGGCTGGCCGCATGAGGCCGTTATCGCCAGCAGAATTGCTAACCCGGTTAATCGCCATGCCGGCCATGGGCCGGCCTCACCGTTCACGGATTTCCGCCAGGACGTCGGCAAGGGCTTCCTCGTTTTCGGGGTCTGTGGTGGCGATCAGGGAGTGGTTGTCCTTGCTGTACAGCTCGGCTGGAGTGAGGCCGCCGGGCGGGGCATAGACGTGTTTGTCGAAGGCAGGTTCCCGCATGGGATAGTTTTCCCCCACCAGCCCCATAGTCTCGGCCGTGAGCAGGATATCCGGATAGGTGTAGCTGGTGTAATCGGTGCCTGGCACAGGCGTCCAGGCAGGCGGCATGGCGGCACCCGACAGGGCAATGAGCTTGTTGAACCTGGCGCCTTCCATTTCTGCACCGGTCAGGTTCCGAAGGCCCCAGCTGTGACCGATGCCGACTGCTTGTGCCTGGACTGGCAACTCCAGGGCAACGGCCTGCTGGAAACCGGCGAGGACGGGCGCTGAGCGGGCCACGAAACCGTCGTCCTTTGCTTCCACCAGGAATGCTTCCACAAAACCGCCGTCCGGGAACTCGGACCCCTTGTAGACGAAAGCGGCCGTGCCGCCCGACTTATCCGCCGTGACCAAACGACCCGGTACGTCCTGCAACCGGCCTGCGTAGAACGACGCCTCATTGGTGGTGGTTCCAGGAACGTAGGTGACAACCGTCGTCGTATCCGCGGTGTAGTTGCCAATGAGCTCAATGATGGAACTGTGGGCAGGGTCGTAGGCGGCTAGCTGCACCTTGCCCTCCACAACCTTGTGCAGGTATCCGATACCCTCCTGGCGCTTCCGCCACGCTTCGTGTTCGGCAGCGAAGCGTGCGGGGTAGCTTGAGTCGAAGATCCAGGGGTTCAGCTTGGGTTCCGGATCATTGTTCCGCAGCCAGTCGATCCGGCTTTGCGCGTTGGCGCGGTTCGCTTCGATCCGCGCAGAGAAGGGTATGCCGTTGGTGTTCCCGGCCAAAATAGGATAGCGCCGGATGAAGGCTTGCTGCTGGGAAGCTGTCAGTGCCAGCCACCAAGCGCGGACTTCAGCAGCGGACTTGCCGCTGACGTCGCCCGGACCAGGAGTCGATGCCTGCAGTCCTGCACCTGGACCACCGGCAATAAGACCTCCACTTCCGCCACTCGCCGACTCCTGTTCGTTTGCCTGCCGCACCAACTCCTCGGCCGCCTGCTTGAGGAACAGAGCTGCGGCGGACAGGGAACGGCTATGGCTGGATTTCCACTCCCCGCGGAACCTCTCGGCGTCAGGCCCGGGCCAGAGCGTGCCGTCCACGCCCGCGGCGAGCATTTGTCGTTGTCCATCAAGGCTCCGCCCTGCCGACCGGATGCTGGCAGCCAGTAGCCGCAGCTGGGCGACGTCCGCCCCATAGAAAGTGCCTGCCACTGCTGCCCCCAACCCGCAACGATATTTCTCCAACGACTATAGTAAGTAGCGCCAAAAAATTGGGATGGGCAGAAATGCCCATCCCAATCGGGGTTCTTTAGCGCGAGCCGTAGTTCGGCGCCTCGACGGTCATCTGGATATCGTGCGGGTGCGATTCCTTCAGCCCGGCAGAGGTGATCCGAACGAACTTGCCGCGGACCTTCAGTTCGGGAATGGTGGGCGCGCCGGTGTAGAACATGGTCTGGCGCAGGCCGCCGACCAGCTGGTAGGCCACGGAGGACAGCGGGCCGCGGTAGGCAACCCGGCCTTCGATGCCTTCTGGGATGAGCTTGTCATCGCCGGAGACATCGGCCTGGAAGTAACGGTCCTTGGAGTAGGAGGTGTTCTTGCCGCGCGACTGCATGGCGCCCAGGGAGCCCATGCCGCGGTAGGACTTGAACTGCTTGCCGTTGACGAAGATCAGCTCGCCCGGGGACTCGTCGCAACCGGCGAGCAGGGAACCGAGCATGACCGTGTCGGCTCCGGCAACGAGCGCCTTGCCGATATCGCCGGAGTACTGCAGGCCGCCGTCGGCGATCAGCGGCACGCCGGCCGGAATGGCGGCTTTGGCCGATTCGTAGATGGCGGTGATCTGCGGGACGCCCACGCCGGCAACCACGCGGGTAGTGCAGATGGATCCCGGGCCGACGCCCACCTTGATGCCGTCGGCACCGGCGTCGATCAACGCCTGTGCGCCCTCACGGGTGGCAGCCTGGCCGCCGATGATGTCCACGTGGGCCGCGGCGGGCTCCGACTTCAGGCGGTGGATCATGTCCAGCACGCCCTGGGAGTGGCCGTTGGCGGTGTCCACGAAGAGGGCGTCGACGCCGGCGTCCACCAGGGTCATGGCGCGCTCCCAGCCGTCCCCGAAGAAGCCAATGGCGGCACCGACCCGGAGCCGGCCTTCGTCATCCTTGGTGGCCAGCGGGTACTGCTCGGCCTTGGTGAAGTCCTTGGTGGTGATCAGGCCCTTGAGCCGGCCCTGGTCGTCCACGAGCGGGAGCTTTTCGATCTTGTTGGTGGCCAGCTTGTGCGAGGCTTCCTCGCGGCTGATGCCCACGTGCCCGGTGACCAGGGGCATCTTGGTCATGACGTCGCTGACCAGTCGCAGCGGGAAGTCGGACTCCGGGACGAAGCGGGTGTCGCGGTTGGTGACGATGCCCAGCAGGCGGTTGTCCTCGTCAACGACAGGCAGGCCGGACACGCGGTAGTGGGCGCAAAGATCGTCCAGTTCGCGCAGCGTCGCCTCGGGGCGGATGGTGAGCGGGTTGGTGATCATGCCGGACTCGCTCCGCTTGACCCGGTCAACCTGGTCCGCCTGGTCTGCAATGGACAGGTTGCGGTGCACCACGCCCAGGCCACCCTGGCGGGCCATGGCGATGGCCATGCGGGACTCCGTGACGGTGTCCATGGCGGCGGAGAGCAACGGAGTCTGCACGCTGATGCGCTTGGAGATCCGGGAGGAGGTGTCTGCCTCGGACGGGATGACGTCGGTGTGGCCCGGAAGGAGGAGGACGTCGTCGTAGGTCAGGCCAATGAAGCCAAAGGGGTCGTGTTCGGGCTCGGTCATGAGTGCGCCTCTTACCTTGGTTGCTGGGTCACGGGTAGGGGTTGCAGCCGATGACCAGCCCGTTATTACGGAACTGGCCTGTGCAGACGATCCTGCGGGAGCACCGTGCAACACGGCATTCCGGGGGCAGAAAGTGTTGAGTAAATATTAGAACCTCGGCGCCGATCCCCCTATTCCAGGCTCCGGATGTGAGCAACGGCACTTCCCGCGACTGGCCCGGGCTCAGCTCCAGCCCGTGGCCGCCAGCAGCCGCTGTTCGAACATGGGGATCATGGTCTCCACATACGTCCGGGTCAGGTGGTTGTCGTCCTTGTAGACGTAGACGTTTCCCACCACCGCCGGGCAGACGCCGCGGGCACAGATGAAGTCGCTCATGTCCATCAGGTGCAGCCCCGGCAGCTTGCCGCGGTAATTCTCCAGGGGCGACGGTTCCACCAGGGACTCAGCCAGCGCCGGATTGCAAGCCGGCGCAGTGGCACCGTGCCGCTGGGAGCACTGCGGCATGTTGAACGTGAACCGCGGGTTGTCCCGGATTCCCACCACCTCGATTCCCGCGTCGGCGAATGGCCGCACGCCTTCGAGGTATCCCGGCACTTCGGTTTCGAACGGAGCTTCCTCATGGGTCAGCGACGCCACCGTGAACACAGCATCCGGCATGTGCTCCAGGACGTAGGTGGAACTGGCGCGGTTGTAGGCGTTGCACTCGGCACTCCGCGCCTCCGATTCGGCACCAAACCGGCAGGCCGGCATCAGCAGTGTCACCAGTTCCCAGCCGCGGGCAGCAGCAACCGGGGCCAGCGCGGCGAGGTACTGCTGGGCATGGGAGTCGCCCAGCACCACGATGCGCTTGGAGGAAGGTTCCTCCGGGAGCTCCTGCCGGCAGCCTTCGAGAATTGGATCGCTGGTGGCGTTGGCGCCCGTGCAGGCTGAGTCGATGCCGGCCCAGTCGTTGTCCAGCGCGGTGGGCCCGGGGATGGTCCGGGCCCTGGGGGCGGGAGTGTTTTCGTTCTCCGGGGTGAGTGCCAGCGCCCCTGGCGTCAGCTCCCTCGGTTGTGCCGCCGTCGCGATTTCCTCCTTGCTGAGCGATGTCTGCCAGACGGCAACGGGCCCTGCCAGCAGGGCTCCACACGCAACAATAACGACGGCGGTGCGCCAGGCGCGGAGCTTGGGCCAGTGCCAGTCGCGCAGGGGCTTTTCGACAAAGCGGGTGGTCAGGATGGCGAGCACGATGGAGGCCGCGACGATGCCAAGGCCCTGCCTGAGGTTGGGCGCCTCTACTCCGGTGGCCGCAAGGGCCAGCACCAGGAGGGGCCAGTGCCACAGGTAGAGGGCGTAGGAGTTATCGCCCAGCGCGACGGCGGGCCGGCTGCTGAGGAGGCGGTCCACCCCGAACCTGCTGCCGTTCTGCCCCGCAACAATGATCGCGGCCGCCGACAACGTTGGCCACAGCGCCACGTACCCGGGGAAGGAGCGGTCAACGGTCAGGACCAGCCCGCAGGAAACCATGCCTGCCAGTCCGGCCCAGCCCAGCACCACCCGGAAGATGCGGCCGGGTTTCAGGTACGGCAGCACCAGGGCCAGCAACGACCCAAGCGCAAACTCCCATAGCCGGGCCCGGGTATCGAAGTAGGCGTAGGCCTGGTTGGTGGCGGTCTGCTCCATGGAATAGGCCAGGGACAGCACGAACACGGTCCCGAACACGGCGGCAAGCAGCCCGCGGTAGGTCAGCCCGCGCAGGCGGGGTACCTGGCGCAGCCCGGCCAGCGCAAAGGCCGCGGCGGCGAAGATCAGCGGCCACAGGATGAAGACCTGGCCCTGGATGGACAGCGACCAGAAGTGCTGCAACGGGCTGGCGCCCGCGTGGTCCTGCGCGTAGTAATCAACGGCGGCGTCTGCCAGCAGCCAGTTCTGGCGGTAGAGCAGGGACGCCCACGCCTGGTCGAGCACCTCCGGCCAGCGCCCCTGGGGCAGGATCAGCCAGGTGCCGGCCAGGACTCCGAGGATCACCACGACGACGGCGGGCAGCAGGCGCTTGAACAGGTGCAGCCAGTGCGCCAGGAGTCGGAAGGGCTTGCCTGACTCCGCCTTGCGGATGAAGGAGAGGGTGAGCAGGAAAGCTGAAATCAGGAGGAAAATGTCCACACCGCCGGACACGCGGCCCAGCCAGACGTGATAGGCCACCACCATCAGGACAGCCAGGGCGCGCAGGCCCTGGACTTCAGGGCGGAAGGAGGGCTTTCTGGGCTTCGAAGGCGCCGGGTCTGCTGAGGGGGCTTTGGTGCCTGCTGCCTGCGGCATCAGCCCGCCCAGCCCGCAGCTGCCAGCAGCCGCTTGGCGAACTCGTCCGCCATGCTGGCCGCATATTCGGCGCTTAGGTGGTTGTCGTCCAGGTACACATACACATTGCCCACCACGGCAGGGCACTCCGTCGGGGTGCAGATCCGGTCTGTCAGGTCCACCAGGGACAAGCCGGGCAGACGGGACATGTCCAAGGTCTCGAAGGGGCTGCTGGCCGGAAAATTGTTGCTGACCGGCGGGCGGCAGGCCTGGGCCTCGGCGCCTTCCCGCACCACGCATTCGGCCATGTTGAAGGAAAAACGGGGGTTGTCCCGGAGGGCAACAACCTGGATCCCCTGGCCCAGCCACCCGGAGACCATTTCCTCGAAACCGGGCGTCAGGGCCTCGGCAGGACTCGAGGGCGCCGCCGCAGTTCCCACCACGATGATGGCGTCGGGCTTCAGCCTGGTGATTTCCTTCTGGACGTCCGCATTGAAAGCGTCGCAGTCCGCGCTTCCTCCCAGGTCCCGCGGTGTGGCCTTGCAGGCGCCCTTCAGGATGGAGTACAAAAGCCAGTTCTTTTGGGCTGCCAACGGTTTGACGGCGCCGGACCACTGCTGCGCATGGCTGTCCCCCAGCACCAGGACGCGCTTGGATGGCTCACCTGCGGGGCGCTGTTCGAAGCACGATCCCTTCAGCAGGCGGCTCTCCGGGGCGATCTCCTCCGTACACGGTCCATCCAGGGATACCCAGTTCTTGGTGAGATCCGCCGCCAGCGGCAGGAGGGCCGCATCCGCGGCCGGTGTTCCGGCCGCGTAAGCGGTGTCAAGGACGCGGGAGCCGGGGTTGTTGGCGATCTTCTGCGCCTCCACCGCGCGGCGTTCCATCTCGAGCTGGAAGTTCCAGCCGGAGAGGGGCGCGGCTGCCACAGCCACAGCCAGCATGATGGCCAGGACCGCCCTGCGCTTCCGGACTTCCGGCCATTTCCATTCCCGCCAGGGCTTTTCGATGTAGCGCGTCGTCAGGTAGGCGAGCGCCAGGGCCACCAGGATAATGACTAAACCGGACAGCCAGCCCGCGTGGTCCTTCCCGCTCCAGGCGAGAGCGAGTACCAGGAGCGGCCAGTGCCACAGGTACAGGGCATAGGAGATGTCACCGAGCTTGACGAGTGGCTTGGCGGAGAGGACGCGGTCTATCCCTGCGGCGCTTTCCGTTTGGCCTGCCACGATGACCAAGGCCGCGGCGACGGTGGGCCACAGCGCGGCAATACCGGGGAAAGCCCCCTGCACATCAAGGACAATGCCGCACGCCAGCATGGCCAGGACGCCCACCCAGCCCATGATGACGCGGGTCCGGCGCCGGAAACGCAGGCCGGGGAGGATCAGGGCCACGAGCGTGCCCAAGGCGAATTCCCACAGCCGGGCGCCCGTGTCGAAGTAGGCCTGCACCTGGTTGGTGGCGGTGAAGATGATGGAGTAGCCCAGCGAACCGAGGAAGATGGCGAAGAAAATGTAGGCGAGCAGGGGACGGTAGGACAACCGGTAGCGGCGCGCCGTCCAGCCGGCCAGCGCGAAGATCAGGGGCCACAGGATGAAGACCTGCCCCTGGATGGACAGCGACCAAAAGTGCTGGAAGGGGCTGGCCACGCTGTGGTCGTTGGCGTAGTAGTCCACCGCGTCCCGCTGCAACAGCCGGTTCTCGGAATAGGACAGGGAGGCCCAGCCTTGCGCGATGAGGTCCAGCCACCGCGTCGGTGGAAGCACCAGGGCAGACACGGCCAGGGTTGCCACGATGACCGTGACGGCTGCCGGGAGGAGCCGGCGGAACAGGTGGAGCCAGTGTTTCGCCAAGGCGAAGGGCTGGTTCCGGTCATGGCGTCCAAGGAACTGGAGGGTCATCAGGAAGGCGGAAACGAAGAGGAAGACATCAACCCCGCCGGACACGCGCCCGAACCAGACGTGGTAGGTCACCACCATGAGGACAGCCAGTGACCGCAGGCCCTGGATCTCCGGCCGGAAAGACGGTTTCCGCTGTCTGGGGACAGCATGGGACCTGGGTTCGGGTGCCTTCGGGGTTTCCGTTATCGACACAAGAACCTCTCAAAATCCCGCCAGCCAAAGCAGCAAGCCTAGTCAACCCCGCTGGTAACAGCTAATCAACGCGCCCGTCCGGACTATGCTGGCCACAACCGGCGAAGGGAGCGGGCATGGTTGTCCAGCTGCGGATCTGTGTGCCCGGGGAGCTGTCCGCGGTGACGGTACAGACCTGCCGCGACCAGCGGGGCGTGGCGGAAGTCACGGTGGCCAAGGGGGTGGCTGTGGTGCCTCCCGGCGACGTGATCGAGGTTCTCATCGCCCGGGAGTCGGTGGAGGAACTGCTCGAAAAGCTGGAAATCCTGAAGATCCGGGACGCGGGCTCCATTGCCATGACCACGCCGGAATTCGTCCTTTCCAGGAAGGCAGACCGGGCGGAACGAGCCGCCCCGGGCGACGGGGCCGACGCGGTCATCTGGGACGACGTGACACGGCAAACCGGCGAGGATTCCCGCCTGACATGGAACTTCATCGCTTTCCTGGTCCTGGCCACCCAGCTCGCAGGAATTGGCATTGTGACCGATTCCCCGATTGCCATTGTCGGCGCCATGGCGGTGGGCCCCGAGTTCGGGCCGCTGGCCGCCCTGGCCGTGTCGCTGGCCACCCGGCAGTGGAAGCTTGGCCGGCGCGCCGCCGTCGCGTTGGGTGTCGGGTTCCCCGTTGCCATGCTGCTGGCAGCACTCACTGCGTGGCTTTCGGTGCCGCTGGGGCTGTTCCCGCGCGATGCCCTGGACAAGGGGTCGGCCGTCGAATTCATCTACCACCCCGGGCCGTATTCACTGATTGTCGCGGTGCTGGCCGGGATCGCGGGCATGCTGTCCATCATCGGCCGGCGTTCCGCCGCGCTGATCGGCGTCTTCATCTCCGTGACCACCGTGCCGGCGGCCGGGTACGTGGCGGTGGCCTTGGTGTTGGGCGAATACCAAAAGGCGGCAGGCTCCGCCCTGCAACTGCTGCTCAACCTCGTGGGCATCGTGGTGGCAGCCTTGGCAGTTCTGCTCTTTTACCGGGTGGTCGCCAGGCGCCTGCCGGACGGCGTGGCGCGCAGGCTGCAGCGCCAGCGAAGCGGAGCGCGCCGCTAGCCGCCGAGCTCTCCCCTATGGGCGCAGCAGGCCCCGCAGGGTCTGGATGGTGTCCGCTTCGGCCGGAACCTTGTCATCGCGGTAGCGCTTGACGCGCGCGAAACGGAGCGCGATTCCACCGGGGTAGCGCGGCGACTGCTGCACGCCGTCAATGGCAATTTCGACGACGGTGACAGGCTCCACCCAGACCGTCCCGGCAGTGCGCCGCACCTCAAGCTCCTGGAACCTTTCGGTCTGCCAGCGCAGCAGTTCATCGGTAAGGCCTTTGAAAGTCTTGCCCACCATGACGTAACCGCCGGGTTCACCGAACTCTCCAGCAGGGTCCAGGGCCCCCAAGTGCAGGTTGGACAGCATCCCAGTGCGCCTGCCGGACCCCCATTCGCAGGCCAGCACCACCAGGTCATAGGTCAGGACCGGCTTCACTTTCACCCAGTTCGATCCACGCCGGCCTGCCGCGTAGGCGGACCCGATCGCCTTCACCACAACACCCTCGTGGCCGGCGGCAAGCGCGTCCTGTGAGACACGTTCCGCAACCGCCGGGTCAGCCGTTACCTCCCCCGGGATCCGGTGGGCAGGGGCAATGCGCTCAAGCACCTCGATGCGGTCGGCCAACGGCTCGTCCAGCAGGTCCCTCCCATCGATGTGCAGCACATCGAAGAACCAGGGATGCAGGAGGGTTTCGCGCACTGCATCCGCGCCAAACCGTGCCATGGTTTCCTGGAAGGGCCGCGGGCCGCCTTCCTCATCGAGGGCCAGGGTCTCGCCGTCCAGAATTACGTGCCGCAGCGGCAGGCCACGGACCACTTCCACCACTTCGGGCAGCCGGTGGGTGACGTCGGCCAGGTTGCGGGTGTAAATGCTGACCCGGTCGTCCGCGCGGTGGACCTGGATGCGCGCGCCGTCGAGCTTGTATTCCACGGAGGCCTCCCCCGTGGTTTCCAGTGCTGCACTGGGACTGGCTGCGGTGGAAGCGAGCATGGGCAACACGGGGCGGCCCACCACCAGTCCGACGGCGTCAAGCTCGGCCTGGGTGCCAGTGATGGCCAGGAGGGCTGTTTCGCCGAGGTCTCCGGAGAGCATGGCGGCACGCCGGACGGCTTCCACGGGCTTCCCGGCAGCGCGGGCCACGGCATCAGTCAGGACTCCTTCCAGCGCACCGGTGCGCAGCTCGCCGAGCAGGACTCCGGTGATGAACGACTGTTCCGGCCCGGTGGCCGCCGACAACAGTTTCCGCAGGGTTGCTGTCCGCCCCGCCGCCGATCCCGTACCGCCCGCAGCGAGCAGGCCGTCCAGCGCCGCATCAAAGTCGGCCACCGTCAGGCTCGGCTCCACCGCGGGCTCCTCCTTTGCCGCTGCCACCGCGCTCCATCCCACGCCCACGCGGCCCTGGCGCGGTTTGGCAGTGAGCAGGCCCACCGCCGTCGGGATCTCGGCCGGCTCCAGGCGGCGCAGCAGGCCGGCCAAGGCGTCAACTTTCGCCAGCCGGGAGCGGGTCGACGCAACGGACGCGCTGGTTTCCACAAGCTCAAGGAGCAACATGGGACCATCCTGCCACGGCTCTGGACAGCCTTCCGAAGCTGCTCCACAATGGGCGCGTGGGGATCATTGTCGCGAATTTGTTCATCACCCTCGACGGCGTGTACCAGGCGCCCGGCGGCCGGGAAGAAGACACCGAAGGCGGCTTCGAATTCGGCGGCTGGCAGGCACCTGTGTCCGACGACGAAGCGGGCGCCGCAATTGCTGCCGGGATTAGCCGCATGGATGCCTTGCTTCTGGGCCGGGAGACCTACGACATCTTTTCGTCGTACTGGCCCCACCAGTCCGGTGACATCGCGGACACCCTCAACCGGGTGCCCAGGTTCGTCGTATCCAACACCCTGCACGATCCCACCTGGGCGGGCACCACTGTGCTGCCGGATGCCGCCGCCGCGGGACGGCTGCGGGAGGACTACGGGCAGGTGCACATGTTCGGCAGCGGGGTCCTTATCCGGTCCCTCCTGTCCGAAGGGGTGCTGGACCGCCTTCATCTCTGGCTTTATCCCGTCACGCTCGGACAGGGGAAGCGCCTCTTCGACGACGGCACTGTACCCACCACTTTCCGCCTGGCCGAGCCCGCAGGCAGCTTCCCCAAGGGCGCCGTGTCTTTGGTTTACGAGCCGGTGGGCGGAGTCGAAACGGCAGAGATGACGCCCTAGCCCCACGTCGTCCCCACCGTCCCTAGCCTCGCTACGCTCGGCCAGGGAACCCTGACGCCGTGGGCCCACCCACCGTCAGACATACAAAAAACCGGCCCAGCGGATGCTGGACCGGTTTCTTGTTGCAGCTGGTGCAGCTGGACTTAGCCGCTAGTGGCTGTGGCCTGCGTGCTCGTCCTCTTCGGCCGGCTTCTCCACGACCAGGGTCTCGGTGGTGAGAACCAGTGCGGCGATGGAGGCCGCGTTGCGGAGGGCTGCGCGGGTGACCTTGACGGGGTCGATTACGCCCGCGCCGATCAGGTCCTCGTACTCGCCGGACTTGGCGTTGAAGCCGTGGTTGATCTCGGCGTCGGCAACCTTGGCGGCGACAACGTAGCCGTCGAAGCCGGCGTTCTGGGCGATCCAGCGCAGCGGCTGGACCAGCGCGCGGCGGACGATGCCTACGGCTGCCGCGGCGTCGCCTTCCAGGGCCTTGACCGAGGCGTCCTCATCCAGTGCCTTGAGGGCGTGGACCAGGGCGGAGCCGCCACCGGAGACGATGCCTTCTTCAAGGGCAGCGCGGGTGGAGGACACGGCGTCCTCGATGCGGTGCTTCTTTTCCTTCAGCTCAACCTCGGTGGCCGCGCCGACCTTGATGACGCCGATGCCGCCGGCCAGCTTGGCCAGGCGCTCCTGGAGCTTTTCGCGGTCCCAGTCGGAGTCGGTGCGGGTCAGCTCGGCGCGCAGCTGGGCAACCCGTGCCGCTACGTCCTCGGCCGAACCGGCGCCGTCCACGATGGTGGTGTTGTCCTTGGTGACGGTGATGCGGCGGGCAGTACCCAGCACCTCCAGGCCAACGGAGTCCAGGCTCAGGCCCAGCTCCGGGGAGACAACCTGCGCGCCGGTGAGGGTGGCGATGTCCTGCAGCATGGCCTTGCGGCGGTCACCGAAGCCCGGAGCCTTGACGGCAACGACGTTCAGGGTGCCGCGGATGCGGTTGACGATCAGCGTGGACAGGGCCTCGCCCTCAACGTCTTCGGCAATGATGAACAGCGGCTTGGAGGCCTGCAGCGCCTTTTCGAGCAGCGGCAGGAATTCCTGGATAGAGGAGATCTTGCCCTGGTTGATCAGGATGAGTGCGTCCTCGAGGACAGCTTCCTGGCGCTCCGCGTCGGTGACGAAGTACGGGGACAGGTAGCCCTTGTCGAACTGCATGCCCTCGGTGAGGACCAGTTCGGTCTGCGTGGTGGAGGACTCTTCGATGGTGATGACGCCATCCTTGCCCACCTTGCCGAAGGCCTCGGCGAGGAGCTCGCCGATTTCGTCGCTCTGGGCGGAGATGGCGGCAACGTTTGCCACCTGGGTGCCTTCAACCGGCCGGGCGTTCTCCAGCAGGCGGGCAGCCACGGCTTCAACCGCAACTTCGATGCCGCGCTTGATCTGGCCGGGGGCAGCGCCGGCTGCAACGTTGCGCAGGCCTTCCTTGACCAGGGCCTGGGCCAGGACCGTGGCGGTGGTGGTGCCGTCGCCGGCAACGTCGTTGGTCTTGGTGGCTACTTCCTTGGCCAGCTGGGCGCCAAGGTTCTCGTAGGGATCGTCCAGTTCCACTTCGCGGGCGATGGTGACGCCGTCGTTCGTGATGGTGGGGGCGCCCCACTTCTTGTCCAGGACGACGTTGCGGCCGCGCGGGCCGAGCGTCACCTTGACGGTGTTCGCGAGCTTATCGATGCCGGCCTCAAGGGACCGGCGGGCAGCGTCATTAAACGCAAGCTGCTTTGCCATGGTTTTGTCCTTTCAAAGACAGAACCCCGCACTGCCGGCCAGCATGAGCATGGCCGGCGGCACGGGGATCCGGAAGAGTTACTTTACGACGATCGCCAGGACGTCGCGGGCGGAGAGCACAAGGTACTCGGTGCCGCCGGTCTTGACTTCGGTTCCGCCGTACTTGGAGTAGATGACAACGTCGCCAACGGCTACGTCAACGGGGACGCGGTTGCCGTCTTCGAAGCGGCCGGGGCCTACTGCGACAACTTCGCCTTCCTGCGGCTTCTCCTGTGCGGAGTCCGGGATGACCAGGCCGGAAGCCGTGGTCTGCTCGGCTTCGAGCGGGCGGACAACAATACGATCCTCAAGAGGCTTAATAGAGACCGACACTCGGACCTCTCCTTTTCGTCAGCAAATTCGTGGACTGGAAAGCTTTCCGCCGTAGCTGGCAAACCGTCGTCGCGGTGCCGGCAGCAGCCTGGCTGGCAGCTCTTCATGTGTTAGCACCCTCCTAGGGAGAGTGCTAATGAAGACTCTATGTAAGGGTTAGCACTCGGTCAAGGTGAGTGCCAACGTTTCGTCACGGGCGTACGCCATTAGCAGGACGTACGACGCCGGGTGGCGGGGCCGAAGCCGCAGCGCACCTACCGGCCCAGGTCGTCGAAGTCCACGTCTTCGCCGCCGTCGGAATCGCCGCCACCCTGCTTCCGGCCCCGATAGAGGAACCACCCGGATCCCGCTGCGGTGAGCAGCGCAATAACGAGGAAAACGATGCTCCCCGCCCGGGCGCCGTCGTACAGCCCGCGGATGTCCTTGGCCTCCTGGGTGTTGTCCTGGATGTCGTTGCCGCCCACGGAGTAGACGGTGGCGTTAAAGGTGTCCAGCAGGAAGATGATCACCAGCAGGGCGATGCAGACCACGGCCACCACGGCAGCGGCGATCAGCACGGGACGGGCGAACCTGGCCGGCCCGCTGTGGCGGGGCTCGTGGTCCGCGGTCTCTCCGGGGGCTGCGCTCTCATCCATGGTTTCAACAGTATCCGCATCCCGGCCGCGCGCTCCTCCACTACGCTGGAACCCATGGCTCACGCTCCCCAGGACCAGATTGCACAGGACCAGATCGCACCGCTGTTGACCCCCGAGGGCTGGGAGCTGCTGGCGTCCCTGGGCCCCTACCGGGACGAGGATTCGTTCGAGCTTAATTCCGCCCTCCGCAAGGCCGGGCACTCTCCCGAGCTCGTATCCGCCGTGCTCACGCAGTCCCGGCTGCGGACCCGGGCCGAGGCGAAATTCGGCGAGTTTGCCCGGCAGATGCTCTTCACCCAGGCCGGACTGGAGCAGGCCACGCGCCTGAATGTCGCCGCCCACCACGCACGCAGGTTCGCGGCTGCGGGGATCAACCACGTGGCGGACCTGGGCTGCGGCCTCGGCGCCGACTCACTGGCCCTGGCTTCCCTGGACATCAACGTCACCGCCGTCGAAATGGATGAAACCACCGCGGCCTGCGCCACAGTGAACCTCATCCCGTTCCCCAACGCCACGGTGGTCCACGCGGACGCGGCGGCGGTCCCGCTGGAAGGGATCGACGGCGTCTGGCTGGATCCGGCCCGCCGCGTCACCTCCACCTCCGGCACCAAACGGATCTGGGACCCCGAGGCGTTCTCGCCGCCGTTGTCCTTCGTGGAGTCGCTCGCCGCCGGGGGGAAGGCGGTGGGAGTGAAGATGGGCCCGGGCATGCCGCACGAATCCGTTCCCGCCGGGTGCGAGGCGCAATGGGTGTCGGTAGGCGGCGACGTCACCGAAGTGACCTTGTGGTTCAACGCCGTGCGCAGGCCCGGTGTCCGCCGCGCTGCCCTGGTCCTGGGTTCCCAAGGGCCGGCCGAGCTCACCAGCGGGGAGGACTTCGGCGCCGGCCCGACAGCGCCGGTGGGAGCCGTGGAGGGGTACCTGTACGAACCCGACGGCGCCGTGATCCGCGCCGGGTTGGTGGCGGACGTGGCGCTGGAACTCGGCGGACACTTGGTGGATGAGCACATCGCCTACATCTGCGCCCCGGAGCTCCTGGACACCCCCTTTGCCAGGGCCTACAAGGTCCTGCAGGTCATGCCCTACAACGTCAAAGCGCTGAAGGCGTGGGTGAAGCAGGAGGGAATCACCGTGCTGGACATCAAGAAACGCGGCACCGCGGTGACCCCGGAAGAGCTGCGGAAGCAGCTGCTGCCGGGCGGGAAGAACACCGGCGGCAAGGGCGGAGCCAGGAAGGGCGGCAAAACGGCCACCCTGGTCCTGACCCGCATCGGCGAGGACCGGGTGGCTATCGTGGTGGAACCCGTCTGACTGCCTGGCCGGGAGCCCCTCGCGCAGCTACTGGGCGCGCATGAATTCCTCGGCGGCCCGCACCTGCTCTCCCGTCGGCCTTACCCCCGTGTACAGGACGAACTGCTCCAGCGCCTGGATGGTGGCCACCTCCGCCCCGGTAATGACTGGCTTGCCGGCTGCCCTGGCAGCGCGGATCAGCGGCGTTTCGGCAGGCAGCGCCACCACGTCGAACACCACGCGGGCGGCCTCGATGGCTTCGGCAGGAAAAGCCAGGCTGTCCGCTTCCGCCCCTCCCGCCATGCCGATGGGGGTGACGTTGATGATCAGGTCGGCCGTCCCGCCGTCGAGCGCTGCACGCCACTGGAAGCCGTACTGGTCGGCGAGCGCACGCCCGGCGCCCTCGTTCCGGGCGATGACGGTGACGTCCTTGAAGCCGGCGTCCCGCAGGGCAGCGACCGTGGCCTTCGCCATCCCACCCGCGCCCTGGACCAGCACCGAATAGTCGGTGGGCACCGCATTGGCGGCCAGCAGCTGCTCGATGGCCGTGTAGTCGGTGTTGTACGCCTTGAGGTGCCCGTCCGTGTTCACGATGGTGTTCACGGAGTCGATGGCCTTGGCAGACGGATCCATCTCGTCCACCAGCGCGATGACGTCTTCCTTGTATGGCATGGAGATGGCGCAGCCGCGGATGCCCAGCCCGCGGACACCGGCGATGGCCTGCTCCAGGTTGGTGGGCGCGAACGCCTTGTAGATCCAGTTCAGGTCCAGCTGGCCATACAGGTGGTTGTGGAACCGGGTCCCGTTGTTGCTGGGCCGGGCCGAGAGCGAGATGCAAAGGGTCATGTCTTTATTCAGAATGGGCACCAGACCATTAAACCCGCGTTCGCCCGGCGCCGTGGTGCGGTCAGGGGCAGCCGGTTCCCGCAGGGAAGGGCCCGACGGCGGCGGGAAGCTTCCCAGGGGCGGGCGCCTTCCCAGCCAGGACGGCGGCCAGTGCATCGAAAGCGGCGTCCGTGTGCCCATAAAGAGCCAGCTTCACCGGCGCAGTGGAGCCCTGGAGCGGCCACGGGGCATCCAGGGCCACCGCGATGTCGCCCCCGGCCGGTTTTCCGCCGAAACCGATCAGGTTGACCAGCGGTCCCGAACCGGTCTTGACGCCGGCGCGGGCGGCTGCGGCTTCGAACCGCTCCCGGTCCCCCGGTCCCCCGCCGGCCACACGCACGGAGCCGGGCACCAGCGGTCCGGCGCAGGGGCCGGACACCACCGTGACGGCAGACGCCGACACCTGGGCCGACAAGGCGGCAGCACTTCCGGCCGGAGCACCGGCGCCCGGCGTTCCGGGAGCAGGCTTGGTCCGGGCATGCCAGATCATCATGGTGGCCACCCGCTGCGCTGCCTCATCCAGCCGGGCGGCGGGAAGGGTGCCCGCGGCGACGGCCTGGACGATGGCGGCATGGGCCTGTGCCACGTCCGCCGGCATCAGCAGCAGGTCGGCGCCGGCGGCGAGCGCCTTCACCGCGGCAGCCCCAGCCGGGTATTGGTTGTCCACCGCGCCCATGTTAAGGGCATCAGTCACGGCCACCCCCTTGAAGCCCAGCCCCCTCAGTGCCGCGTAACTCGGGGCAGAGAGCGACGACGGCACGCCGGGTTCCAGCGCAGGCACGGCGATGTGCCCGGTCATGATGATCGGCAGGCCTGCGCCCACGGCGGCCTGGAAGGGCTTCCAGTCCCGGGCCCTGAGAGCGTCGATGCCGGCCGGCTGCACGGGAAGGCTCAGATGCGAATCTGCAGTCACGGATCCGTGTCCCGGGAAGTGCTTGACGCTGGGAAGCACGCCGGCGTCCAGCATGCCCTGCGAAAAGGCCACGCCGTGGGTGGCCGCTGCCACGGGGTCGGCGGACATGGAGCGGGCCCCGATGGTGGGGTCGCTGGGACCGATGGTTACATCGGTGTCGGGGGCGAAGTCCAGATCGAAGCCCAGCGGGGCCAGCTCAGCCGCCAGTCCCTTGCCGCCTTTGCGCGTGAGGTCCGGGTTTCCGGCGGCACCGTAGCTCATGGGAGTGGGCCAGTCGGTAAGGGGCGCCCCGAGGCGTGCCACGGCACCGCCTTCCTGGTCCACCCCGATGATCCCCGGCCAGCGCCGGCCGTCGGCCGCAACAGCCTGCAGCAGCCGCTGGTTCACGGCTCCCATGGCGGCCACGTCGACGTTTCCCTGGCCGTCCAGCGGCACGTTGTCGCCCATGATGATGGACCCCGCAAGATGCAGGCGCTGGATGAGCGCGGCGTGGGCCTCCACCTGATTGCCCTTGAAGAACGGCAGCAGGACCTGGCCGGCCTTTTGCTCCGGCGACATCGCCGCCACGGCCGCCGCGGCGGCGTCCTGGTCCCGCTGCTCCGGTCCCCACCCCAAAGGCCGGGAACCCGGATCGGGTGACGGAGAAGCTGAAGGAGGTTCCGGCGTCGTACTTGCCGGTGCCGCTGGGGACGCCTCGGTGGGCGGCGCGGAGGACGACGGCGGGGCCGCGTTCGGGGATGGGGAACACGAGGCCAGGGCGAGGGCTGACAAGGCCAGGAGGAGGGGGAAGAATTTGGCAGGGCTGTGACGCAGGGGGAATGGTGCCATCAATAGGATGCTACCCCTGCCCTATAGACTTGAAACACCCGTTCGCCTGCCGGCAGCAGCCTGTGAGCGGCATCAGCCAGCGGCAAACCGGAGAGTAAGGAAACGTGTGAAGATCGACTTCGCGTCATCGAGGCAGTCGACCCTCGGTGTTGAGTGGGAGCTTGCCCTGGTGGACGGAAAGACGGGCGAGCTCGCCTCCGTGGCCAACCAGGTGCTCCGCGGCGTGGCCTCCCGCCACCCCGAGCTCAACGAAGACGACGAACATCCGCACATCAAGCAGGAGCTGCTGCTGAACACGGTGGAACTGGTCACGGGTATCTGCGAGACAGCGGCCGAGGCCAAGGAGGACCTCAGCCGGTCCGTCGCCGCTGTCCGCGAAATCACAGATCCCATGGGCGTGGAATTGTTCTGCGCCGGCAGCCATCCCTTCAGCCCGCCGCAGCTGCAGCCGGTCACCGACAAGGCGCGCTACGCCAAGCTCATTGACCGGACCCAGTGGTGGGGCCGGCAGATGGTCATTTACGGCGTCCATGTCCACGTGGGGCTGGACCGCCGGGACAAAGCCCTCCCCGTCCTGGACGGCCTGGTCAACTACTTTCCGCACTTCCAGGCGCTCTCCGCGTCCAGCCCGTTCTGGGGTGGCGAGGACACCGGATATGCGTCCCAGCGGGCCCTGATGTTCCAGCAGCTCCCCACCGCGGGCCTGCCGTTCCAGTTCAGGTCCTGGGAAGAGTACGAGTCCTACGTGCAGGACATGTTCACCACAGGCGTCATCGACACCATCTCGGAGATCCGGTGGGACATCCGGCCTGTTCCGGCCCTGGGCACCATTGAGATGCGCATCTGCGACGGCCTGGCCACGCTGGAGGAAGTGGGCGCCATCGCGGCGCTCACCCAGTGCCTGGTGGACGAGTTCTCCACCATCCTGGACAACGGCGGCACCATCCCCACCATGCCACCGTGGCACGTCCAGGAGAACAAGTGGCGTGCTGCCCGGTACGGCCTGGACGCCATCATCATCATCGACGCCGCAGGCCGCGAGCAGCTGGTCACCGACCACCTGCTGGAAACGCTGAACCGGCTGGAACCGGTGGCGGCCAAGCTGCGCTGCTCCGACGAGCTTGCCGATGTGGAGAAGATCGTCCGCCGCGGTGCCGGTTACCAGCGCCAACGCCGCGTGGCCGAGGAAAACGGCGGAAACCTGCAGGCCGTAGTGCTGGACCTGGTCAAGCAGATGCGCAACGGCCCCACCGCCTGACTTGCCCTATCAAATATGGCTCCCAAACCGCCGGTTTGGGAGCCATATCTGATAGAGCAACTGGTGTTTGAGGGGTTTGATGTGCCTTTGGGCCCTGCCCGGCCCCGCAGTACGGGGCAATTCTTCTTGTAGGCGTGTGAGTTCCTGCGGGAAGGAGGCTGGGTGTCCCCTACGGTTCCTGTGGGCAGCCGGACCGGCCGGCTCCTTCCCCTCATAGGCGTGCTGCTCGTGCTCTTCGCCGTGGCGGCGCTCTGGCCTTTGCTGGCTGCTGCCACGGAGCAGGCCCAGCCTCCGGTTCAGATCGCCGCCAGCCTTGCACCCTTCGTGGTTTCCTTCGGGTCCGTTGCCCTGGCAGGCCGGGCTGAGGGGATCAGGTTCGCCGCCGCCGTCGGGTTCTCCACGCGGCATACCGGGCTGCAGCTTCTGACTGCCCTTGCGCTCCTGGCCGTCACGCTGGCCGTGACCCTGGCCTTGGCTGCGCTGGGCTTCCACATGTTTGGCGAAGGCCAGACCGGATTGCTGCCCTTCCTGTACGCGGCACTGCGCAGCTTTCTGCTGGTGGGGTTTGGCGAGGAGTTCATTTGGCGCGGCTACGTCCTGGGCGCGCTGCGCCGGAACCTGCGCTCCGGGGCAACCGGCGTGCTGCTGTCCTCGGCGCTCTTCGGACTGTGGCATTACCCTGGCGGCCAGGACGTGCTTCAGGTCCTGGTAACCATGTTCTTCGGTGTGCTGTGGAGCGCTGCCCGGATGAAGATCCGGCACTGCTCAACGTTCGCCACCGGAACTGCCCATGGCCTGCACGACGTGGCGTTGCTTGTCATCGCCACTCTCACCGCCTGAGTTGCTCTATCAGATATGGCTCCTAAACCGCCGGTTTGGGAGCCATATCTGATGGAGCATCTGGCGGGTTGAAGGGCTCAGGCCGGAAGGGACACTGCGGTGACCGGCATCGACGAGTCCGGGGCGAACCCGATCCCGCTGGGCTCGACGCCCGCCATCACCAGCTGGGCACCGAGGGCGGCCACCATGGCGCCGTTGTCCGTGCAGAGGTCCAGCGGCGGAACATGCAGCCGGATGCCGGCGGAGGCGCAACGCTGCCCGGTGAGTTCCCGCAGGCGGGAGTTTGCGGCCACGCCGCCGCCCAGCAGGACGTCCTTGATGCCGTGCTCGCGGCAAGCCAGGACCGCCTTGGACGAAACCACGTCCACCACCGCCTCCTGGAACGCCGCCGCGATGTCTGCCACGGGGATCTCTTCCCCGCGCGCCTCGAACTGCTCCACGCACCGGGCTACCGCCGTCTTAAGCCCGCTGAAGGACCAGTCGTACCGGTGCGGCCCGGGCTCATCCGCCGTGCCCATGTACTTGGGCTGGGTGAGGCCGCGGGGAAAGCGGATCGCCTTCGGGTTGCCGCTGCGGGCCATTTTGTCGATGGCGGGTCCGCCCGGGTAGCCGAGCCCCAGGATGCGTGCCACTTTGTCGTATGCCTCGCCGGCGGCGTCGTCGATGGTGGAGCCGAGGAGTTCCACGTCGCTGGTGATGCTGTTGATCCGCAGGATTTCGGTGTGGCCGCCGGACACCAGCAGGGCCCCCAGGTTTTCCGGCAGCTCCTGCTTCCGGCCGCTCGCGCGGTCATCCAGGAGCCCCACGCCGACGTGCGCCACCAGGTGGTTGATCGCGAACAGGGGCTTTCCGGTGGCTACGGCGAGCGCCTTGGCAGCGCACACGCCCACCATCAACGCGCCGGCAAGCCCGGGTCCGGAGGTGACCGCGATGGCGTCCACTTCCTCCAGGCTCACCCCGGCGTCCGCCAGGGCCTGCTCGAGGGTGGGGACGAAGGCGTCCAGGTGCGCCCGGGAAGCGATCTCGGGGATGACCCCACCGAAGCGGACGTGCTCGTCCATGGAGGACGACACCGTGTTGGTCAAGAGTTCAGTGCCACGGACGAGGCCCACGCCGGTTTCGTCGCAGGACGATTCGATGCCCAGTACCAGGGGCTGCGTACGGTTCATGCCTGGCCTGCTTCCGTTGCTTCGTGGCCTTCGGGGTGCGGTGCGGTCAGCTGGAGGCGCATGATGAGGGCGTCCACGCCGTCGCGGTAATAGCGGGGCCGGATATGGATCTGTTCGAAGCCAAACCGCACATACAACTGCTGCGCCCGGGGATTGTCGGCACGGACTTCGAGCAGGACGTCGGCCGCGCCCCGCTGGCGGGCCTCGTCGATCAGGTGCGTGAGCAGCGTGCTGCCGATGCCGCGCCCCTCATAACCAGGGACGACGGCGATGGTTTGGACGTCCGCGATGGGCTCGATGCACATGAGGCCGGCGTACCCTACGATGCCGTCGCTGCCCTCCGCCACCAGGTAGTGGCGGGTCTCCGGCTGGGAGAGCTCGTCCAGGAACATTTGCACGGGCCAGGCGTCAATCGGGAAGAGCTTGTGTTCGAGAACGCCGACGGCGGGCACGTCGTCCAGGGTCATGTCGCGGATGGTGATTCCGGCCATGCGGGGGTCCGGGATGGTGGTCACAATGCCCGCTTCCGTGGTCCGGGAACCTGCGCGTCCGATTCGCGCAGGTAGAGGGGGGTGGAGTCCAGCAAGGTATGTCCGGAGGCGAGCCGCGCGAGGGCGAACTGGCCAAGGTACAGGGCGTCCGGCTGCTCGCCGGCGAACTCGGGGTGGGCCTGGAGCGTCTCGGCGTAGAGCCCGGCACCTGCACCGAAGGCTGGCAGGTCCGGCAGGTCTGCCGCGAACCCGACGTGCGGGCCGTCCTCCAGTTGGGGCAACTGGGCATCACTTAGGCTGTAGCGGGCCCAGTAGACCTCCTTGCGGCGGGCGTCCGTGACCACCAGGAACTCGGAAGGCGCCGCCGTGGACTCGGCAACTTCAAGGGCCACGGCGTCCAGGCTCATCACGCCGTGCAGGGGCTTGCCCCAGACGAATGCCAGGGTGCGCGCCGTGGCAATGCCCGAACGCAGCCCAGTGAAGGGGCCGGGCCCCACGCCCACCACGATGGCGTCGACGTCCTGCCCCTTGACTCCCGCCTCGGACAGCATGGTGTGGATGCCCGGGGCGAGCACCTCCGCGTGGCTGCGGGTGTCCTCCGTGGCGAAGCTTGCCACCACGCTTTCCGGGGCATCGTCCGACACCAGCGCGGCGCTGGCCACGGCCGACGTATCAATGGCGAGGATCAGCACGGGTTGCTCCCTTCCGGGCTTCCGAGTTCGGGAGCGGTTTCCCACCGGGGCCCATAGCCGCGCATCACGATAGTGCGGGGTTCGTCAGTGTCCTCGCCGTCGAAGTCCAGGTTCACGGAGGTTCCCGGCCGGGTGGTCCCCAGCCCGATGCCACCCAGTCCGATGGCACGGTGCAGGTCGATCTCCAGCCGGCTCTCGCTCAGGTGTTCCACCCGTTCGTGCCCCCACTCCACCACCGTGACGGAGGAGTCCATGGTGTTTTCAAGGTCGATGTCATCGATCTCCGCGGCCGAGCCCAGCCGGTACGCATCCACGTGGACCAAGTCCGGGCCGCCGGGACGCGGACCGCCCGGCAGGTTGGGATGGATCCGGACCAGGACGAAGGTGGGCGAGATGATGCCCGGGCGAACCCCCAGGCCCTCGCCCAGCCCCTGCGTGAAGGTGGTCTTCCCGGCACCAAGCTCGCCGGAGAGCACCAGCAGGTCCCCGGCCCGCAGCACCCCCGCCAAGCGGGTACCGAACGCGTGGGTCTGTTCCGCCGTCGTCGCCGTAAACGTCTTTTCCCAGTTGGCCGCCAACTGCCCGGGCGCGCTCATGCGGCTCCTGCCTTGCCGGGCACGCCCGCCAGGCCCTGGCTGTTGTCCGCCGGCTGGTCCTCGTTGATAAAACGGCGGGGAACGCGTGGGCTGATCCGCGTCACCACCTCGTAGTTGATGGTTCCGGCGGCGCGCGCCCAGTCGTCAGCCGTGGGCCCACCGTCCGCGCCGCTACCGAACAGTTCCGCTTCGGTGCCCTGCAGGCCGGCTCCAGAAGTTTCCGGCCCCAGGTCAATAACCATCTGGTCCATGGCGATCCGCCCCACCACGGGGTAGGTCTTGCCGGCGATGCGGACGGGACCGCCGGTGGCGACGCGGGGAACGCCGTCGGCATAACCCATCGGAATGAGCGCGAGGGTGCTGGCTTCCCTGGTGCGGTAGTGCAGCCCGTAGGAGACGCCCTGCCCCGCGGGAACGGCCTTGCACTGCGACACCAAGGTGCGCAGGGTCATGGCCGGGCGGAGGCCCAGCTCAGCGGACGTGGTCCCATCGAACGGCGAAAGCCCGTAAATGCCCAGGCCAACGCGCACCAGGTCGAAGTGGGTGTCCGGCCGGGACAACGTGGCCGGGGTGTTGGCCAGGTGCCGGACCTCAAGGTCCACGCCCGCATCCTCGGCGATAGCGAGCGCCTCACGGAAGGCTGCCACTTGCTGGTCTGTTTCGGGCCGCTCCGGTTCGTCGGCGACGGCCAGGTGGGAGAAGATGCCCACCACGCGCAGCAGTCCCTGGTCCTGGTATTCCACGGCCTCCCCCACCAGCCGGTCCCAGGTCTCAGGGGTGGCGCCGTTGCGGCCAAGCCCGGTGTCCACCTTCAGGTGGATGCGGGCGGGGCGTTCCTGCTCACGTGCCGCGGCAACGATGCGTTCCAGCTCCCAGCCGGAGCAGCCGATGTCGACGCCGGCAGCCACGGCCGCGCCAAAGTTACTGTCCGTGGTGTGCAGCCAGGCGAGCAGCGGCGCATCGATGCCGGCGGCACGCAGCGCGAGGGCCTCGGAAATGTGGGCCACGCCAAGCCAGGAGGCGCCTGCCTGCAGGGCTGCGCGGGCCACTGGAACGGCACCATGCCCGTACGCATCGGCCTTGACGACCGCCATGACTTTTGCGGGGGAAGCAGCGGCGGCAAGCCGGCGGACGTTGTGCCGGATGGCGTCCAGGTCGATTACGGCGGACCGCTCATGGCGGGGGTCCGGCCCGGAGGCAGCACTGAATTCACCGGTTGTTGCGGGGTAGGTCACCTAATTGATTCTAGTGCGGGCACTTCGCGCCGAATAATCAGGGCCTCCAGCATCACTCAGGCATCCGAGAGGTGCGCGATGGTGGCTGAGGCCCGGCGCTGGGCAGCCAACGGCACGTCCTCGATGATGTCCGCCAGGAACCCGAAGCGCCGCAGCCACTGGCTGGTCTGCCGTTCGGGCCGGGCGTTGGCGCGTTTCCACCAGTCGGCGATGTCCCCCCAGCCCGGTGCTGCCAGGGATCCGCCCACCTCCTGCACGGCCAGCGATGCGCACAGGTTGGCAAACCGCAGCCTGTCCCCCAGTGGCCACCCTGCGAGGGTGCCCACGATGAATGCGGCGTCAAAACAGTCGCCGGCTCCCGTGGGGTCGTGGGCCTTGACCGGCAGGGACGGCACCCATTCCTCCTCACCCGTTTCCGAGTCCACCGCCATGGCGCCCTGCGCTCCGAGGGTAACCACGGCCACGGGTACGCGGTCAGCCAGTGCGTAGAGGGCGTTCCACGGGTTGTCCTTGCCGGTGAAGGCCATGGCCTCGCGTTGGTTGGGCAGGAAGGCGTAAAAGTACTGCAGGTTGTCCAGCCGCACCGGCGCCCACTCACCGCTGGGGTCCCATCCCACGTCCCCGAACAGCTTCACTCCGGCCGAATGCGCGGCCCGGGCCCACGGTTCCATCTCCAGGCCCACCTCGGCTATGCCGGCGAGCGTGTTGGGCGGGTCTCCGATCAGTTCGGAGTTTGTCACCGGGGCGGAGTGCCCGTGGGTCACCAGGGAGCGGTCCTGGTCCACGCAGAGGGACACGGTGACGGGCGAGTGCCAGCCCGGGACGCGGCGGGACAGGCTCAGGTCCACATGCTCCTGCCCGGAGAGGATCTTCCAGTTGAAGTCCCCGTAGCCGTCGTCCCCAAATGCAGCCGCTAGACCGGTGCGCAGCCCCAGCCTGGCCGCGGCGATGGCCTGGTTCGCCACCCCGCCGGGGCAGCTGCCCATGCCGTCGCTCCAGATTTCGGTGCCCGGTTCGGGCCCGTGCGGCAGTCCGGTGAAGATGATGTCCTGGAAAACGGTCCCGGCGAGCAGGAGGTCGAACCCCGGCTCGGCGTGCGATCGGACGGCAGCCAGCGGATCGAAGGGGCGGGCTGGCATCGCGTCCATAGTGCGCAGGATACGCCGCACCGCCGTGCTGCGGTAGGGCCTTTGGAACGGCCTGGACACGGTGTCAGAGGCCGGTCCTAGACTTCATGCATGCGGCTGATGATTGCCGGCGGCGGGGGTTTCCGGGTGCCGCTGATATACCGGGCTTTGGTGGCCGGGCCCTTTTCCGGTCTGGTCACCGAGCTGGTGCTGTACGACGTCGATCCCGCCCGGCTGCAGGCAGTCACCTCGGTGCTGCAGAGCATGCCCGCGAGCCAGGGTGCGCGGCTTCCCGTGCGTGCCGCGGCCGATCTTGCCTCCGCCCTTGACGGTACCGACATGGTATTCGCGGCGATCCGCCCGGGCGGCACGGCAGGGCGGGTCGCCGATGAGAAAGCTGCCCAGGACCTTGGGCTGCTGGGGCAGGAAACCACCGGCGCCGGCGGGATTTCCTACGCCCTCCGGACCATTCCGCACATGCTTGTCCTTGCCCGGCTGATGCGGGAGCGCTGCCCGGACGCCTGGCTGATCAACTTCACTAACCCGGCCGGCATGGTTACGGAGGCGCTCCTCCCTGTCCTGGGCAACCGGGTCGTGGGGATCTGCGACTCGGCGGGCGGTCTGGTGCAGCGGGCCGCGCGTGCTGCGGGCGTCCCCTTGTCTAAGGATCGGCTCGACGGCGTGGGCTACTACGGGCTGAACCACTTGGGCTGGCTGTACCGGCTGGAGTCCGGCGGGAGGGATGTGCTGCCTGGCCTGTTGGCAGACGCCGCTGCCCTGCAGTCGTTCGAGGAGGGCAGGCTCTTTCCGCAGCCGTTCCTGGCCGCACTGGGGCTGCTGCCCAACGAGTACCTGTATTACTACTACCAGCAGGGCACCGCCCGGCGGGCGATGCAGGCCATGGCGCAGACCCGCGGTGAAACCATCCACAGCCAGCAGCAGGAGCTGTATCCGCGTCTGGCCGCGGCAGGGCCTGATGCCTACCGGCTGTGGGAGGAGGCCCGGCGGTCGCGGGAGGAGGGGTACCTGGCCGAGGCACGGCGTGACGGCGAACGCCGGACCGAGGAGGACCTTGCCGGTGGCGGGTATGAGCGGGTGGCGCTGGCTGCCATGCGTGCTCTGGCCGGTGGCGGGGAGGCCCAGCTGATCCTGAACACCCGGAACGCACTGCCTCCCTTGGCTAATCCGGAAACGCGGGCACCCGAACCGACCCCGGCCGGCCCAGGCCCTTCCCAACCCGCCATTCCCGGCCTTCCCGCGGACGCCGTCGTCGAAGTCCCCTGCACTGTCACCAGCGCGGGCGCCGTCCCGCTGCCGCAGCAGATGCCCGCCGGCGCGCAGCTCGAGCTGCTTCAGCGGGTCAAGGAGGTGGAGCGGTCCACGGTCCGGGCCGCCACAACCGGGGACCGTGCCGCGGCCCTCGCGGCCTTCGCCCGGCATCCGCTGGTGGATTCGTCGGACCTGGCCGCCAGGCTCCTGGCCGGCTACGAACAGGAATTTCCGGATCTGGGGAAGATGTGGGAGGGCGGTGGGCGTTACGGGAAGGAGTAGTGTTTTACCGAATGCGCACTGAACCGGCTCCGCTCACACGCGCCGGCGCCCGGAAGGAGGTTCCATGGCACTGATCCGCAGGGTCGCTTTGCTCTCCCTCCACACCTCCCCCATGGAACAGCCCGGTTCGGGCGATGCCGGCGGAATGAACGTCTACATCCGCGAGCTGGCGTCCGCGCTGGCCGAGGCGGGTGTTGAGGTGGAGATCTTTACGCGCGCCACTTCCGTCGACCAGCCCGCCGTCGAGCATCCCGACCCCGGGGTGTGCGTGCACAACGTGCTGGCCGGGCCGCCCAGGAAGATCCCCAAGGAGGAGCTGCCAGGGCTGCTGCACGCCATGGTGGCGGAGATCGAGCAGATCCGCCGGCGCCAGCCGCACGGGCGCTATGACGTGATCCATTCGCACTACTGGGTGTCTGGGATCGCGGGGCTGGAGCTGTCCCAGCTGTGGGGCGTCCCGCTGGTGCACACCATGCACACCATGGCCAAGGTCAAGAACCTTCTGTTGGAGTCCGGCGAACAGCCGGAGCCGCGGCGGCGTGAGCTGGGCGAGCACCGCATTGTGGAGGGCGCGTCCAGGCTCATCGCCAACACCAGTTCCGAGGCCGCCGAGCTCGTCTCCCACTACGGGGCCACCTACGACCGCATCGATATCGCGCCGCCGGGCGTGGACCTCGCCACGTTCACCCCGGCGTTCCGGGCACGGTCCAGGGCGGAGCACGGCGTCAGCCCGGACACCTTCCATCTGGTCTTCGCTGGCCGGATCCAGCGGCTGAAAGGTCCGCAGGTGCTGGTCAAGGCCGCCGCGCTGCTGCGGAAGCGCCGCCCCGACATCGACCTGCGCGTCACCATCCTGGGCGCCTTGAGCGGCAACAAGGAATTCAACCTCCGTTGCCTGATTAAGGAGGCGGGAATGGACGACGTCGTCACGCAGCTTCCGCCCGTCAAGGCACCTGAGCTTGCGTCCTGGTTCCGCGCGGCCGACGTTGTGGTGATGCCTTCCTTCAGCGAATCCTTCGGACTGGTGGCCCTCGAGGCCCAGGCCTGCGGCACGCCCGTGGTGGCCACCCGCGTGGGCGGGCTGTCCCGCGCCATCTTCCACGGCCGCACCGGGCTGCTGGTGGACGGCCACCACGCTGCCGACTGGGCCGACGCACTGGAGGCCCTGTACGACGACCCCGCCACCCGCGAGGACCTGGGGCGTGCCGCCGCCATCCGTGCTCAGAACTCCGGCTGGCAGCGCACTGCCGCCATTACGCTGGAAAGCTACCATGCCGCCGTCGACAACTTTGTGGTCCGCCGCCTGGCCCCGGTGGTTCCCGCTTCCTGACGTTCCTTCGTCCTCCGCCCTGCTCCTGTTAGCTTAGGGGCAGGTCTCCGGCGCGGGCCGGTGCAGGAAAGGACAAGGATGTCAGCGTTTCCTTCTGATCTTGAAATAGCACGTGCTGCCCGGATCCGGCCCATTGGGGACATTGCGGCTGCCGCCGGGGTCAATGCCGACGCCTTGGAGATGTACGGGCGGTACAAGGCGAAGATCGATCCTGGCCGCCTCGCTGCCCCCGCTCCGCACGGCAAGGTGGTGCTGGTGTCGGCCATGTCGCCCACTCCGGCGGGCGAGGGCAAATCCACCACCACCGTTGGGCTGGCGGACTCGCTGGCACGGGCGGGGCACAAGGTGATGATCGCGCTGCGGGAGCCGTCGCTGGGCCCGGTCCTGGGCATGAAGGGCGGCGCCACCGGCGGAGGTTATTCGCAGGTGCTGCCCATGGACGAGATCAACCTGCATTTCACCGGGGACTTCCACGCCATCACGTCAGCCAACAACGCCCTGATGGCGCTGGTGGACAACCATATTTATCAGGGCAACGCGCTGAACATCGATCCACGCAGGATGACGTTCAAGCGCGTCCTGGACATAAACGACCGGTCCCTGCGGGAGGTGGTCATTGGCCTGGGCGGTCCCACGCAGGGCGTGCCGCGCCAGGACGGGTTCGATATCACCGTGGCATCGGAGATCATGGCCGTTTTCTGCCTTGCCACGGACCTTGCAGACCTGCGCTCCCGGCTGGGCCGCATCACCTTTGGCTACACGTATGACCGGGCGCCCGTGACCGTGGCGGACCTTGGGGTGGAGGGTGCCTTGACGCTGCTCCTCAAGGAGGCGGTCAAGCCCAATCTGGTGCAGACCATTGCCGGCACTCCTGCGCTGGTGCACGGCGGTCCCTTTGCGAACATCGCGCACGGCTGCAACTCGCTCATCGCCACTCAGACCGCCCGGCGGCTGGCGGACATCGTGGTGACGGAGGCCGGTTTCGGTGCGGACCTGGGCGCCGAGAAGTTCATGGACATCAAGGCGCGGTACGGCGGCCTGGCCCCATCCGCCGTCGTGGTGGTGGCTACCGTGCGTGCCCTGAAGATGCAGGGCGGGGTGGCCAAGGACCAGCTGACCCGGCCGGATGTTGCTGCCCTCGAGGCGGGCGTGGTCAACCTGCGCAGGCATGTGCGCAATGTGGAGAAGTTCGGGGTCACGCCGGTGGTGGCCATCAATCAGTTCTCGTCCGATTCGCCCGAGGAACTCGACTGGCTGCTGGCGTGGTGCGCCGCGGAGGGGGTACGGGCGGCCGTTGCGGACGTGTGGGGCCGCGGCGGCGGTGGCGACGGCGGTGACGAGCTCGCCGCATTGGTGGCCCAGGCAGTGGAGACGCCCAGCAGTTTCCGGCATCTGTACCCGCTGGAGCTGCCTGTGGAGGACAAGATCCGGACCATTGCCCAGGAGATCTACGGTGCCGACGGCGTGGACTTCTCCGTTCCGGCACTGAAGCGCTTGGCCGATATCGAGCGGAACGGCTGGGGCTCCCTGCCGGTCTGCATGGCCAAGACGCAGTACTCGTTCACGGACGATGCCTCCCGCCTCGGCGCACCCAAGGGCTTCACCATCCACGTCCGGGACCTGCTGCCGAAAACCGGTGCGGGCTTTATCGTGGCCCTGACCGGCGCGGTGATGACCATGCCCGGCCTCCCCGCCGCCCCGGCAGCCCTGCGGATGGACGTGGATGCGGAAGGCAACCCCGTGGGCCTCACCTAAAACCCCCGCTCACCTTTGGCGGGACTTTTAGAAACGCCCGCTCACCTTTGGCAAGTCTTTTAGAAACGCCCGCTCACGTTCTACCGCTTGCTGGTCGCCTGTGGATAACCTCAAACAAGCGCCTTCTGTTTGTATGAGAATGCAGTATGCGATTCCGCCCGCCCCTACCCGGTCGATTGGCCAGCAGCCCTTTCACGCTCGAGAATTCCAGGAGTGCAGGGCTACACCGCAACCGCTTGCGGCGCGGGGATATTCAGCACATCAGCCGGGGACTCTACCGTCCGGCCGGCTGGGATTTCTGTCTGGAGGACGCTGCCCGTGCACTATCGGAGGCGACGCCCGGAGCGTGGATTTCACACGTAACCTCAGCCAGGCTCCGAGGTTCCCTCCTGCCCGCATGGCTCTCAGACTCCAACGAGCTGCACCTCAGCAAATCCACTGCCCTTCCCGGAGCACGGAGAAAAGGAATCCATGGCCACCGGGTCATAGTGAAGCCTGGTGAGGTCGAGTTCGTCGAGGGGATTTGGCTCAGCACCAGGGCGCGAACGTGGTTGGACATGGCACGGCAGCTGCCTCTGAACGACTTGGTGGCCATGGGAGACGAACTCGTCCGGAAACCCCGCCTGGAACTCGAGGGCAGGGATGGCGCGTACTCAACAGTTGAGGAACTGCGGTCTTTGGTCGCCCAACACCCAAATCTTCAGGGTGTTGTTCGTGCCAGGCAGGCGCTGGACCTGATGCGGGTCGGATCGGACTCTGCGCCGGAAACGTTCCTTCGATTGTCCATGCTGGAGGCAAGCCTGCCCGAACCCGAGTTGCAGGTTCGGCTTCGCCCGGAGGACGCGCGATCGCCGTCTGCTGACCTCGGTTTTCGACGACGGAGAGTTGCCATCCAATACGACGGCGGCCATCACCTGTTGGAACCGCAGCGCATGAGCGATCGGCGCCGGGACAAGGCCTTCGAAGCGGCTGGGTGGACCGTCGTCATTATCGATAAGGCCGATCAGGAAGATGATTTCGCGGCTGCCATCAAGAAGATCAAGCGGGCTTTGAGTAGTTCAACGGTCGATCCCTCAATCAGCTCAGGGTTCGCCAGCAAGTGATTCAGCAGCTCTTGCCTTTCGCACCTCTGAACATTATTCTCGGCCCTTTTGCGCCTGCCAGAGGACAATACGTTTAGTCACCCGAGCAAGGCCACCGAATGTGAGGGCGTCCAGGCAAGACATGCCAAACGTGAGCGGGCGTCGTCAAAATTCCGGCCAAAAGTGAGCGGGCGTTCCTGGAAGACGCGTCAGAGTTGAGCCGGGGTTAGTAAAAAACATGCCAAATGTGAGCGGGCGTGTTAACGGAGGACGCTCCCCCACAGGTGAACTGGTGAGGGAGCGTCCTAAAGCGGTGCGTAAGGGTTAGCGCTCTACGTCGCCGCGGATGAAGGCTTCGACCTTTTCGCGGGCGAGGTCGTCGTTGAACTGCTCCGGCGGGGACTTCATGAAGTAGCTCGACGCCGACAGCAGCGGGCCGCCGATGCCGCGGTCCAGGCCGATCTTGGCGGCACGGATCGCATCGATGATTACACCGGCGGAGTTCGGGGAATCCCACACCTCCAGCTTGTACTCCAGCGACACGGGGGCGTCACCGAAGTTGCGGCCCTCCAGGCGGACAAAGGCCCACTTGCGGTCATCGAGCCACTGGACGTAGTCGGACGGGCCGATGTGCACGTCCTTGGCAGCCAGTTCGGCCTCAACGTTGGAGGTCACGGCCTGGGTCTTGGAGATCTTCTTGGACTCCAGCCGGTCACGCTCCAGCATGTTCTTGAAGTCCATGTTTCCGCCGACGTTCAGCTGGTAGGTCCGGTCCAGGGTCACGCCCCGGTCCTCGAACAGCTTCGCCATCACGCGGTGGGTGATGGTGGCGCCAATCTGGCTCTTGATGTCATCGCCCACGATGGGCACACCGGCGGCGGTGAACTTGTCAGCCCACTCCTTGGTCCCGGCGATGAAGACCGGCAGGGCGTTCACGAAGGCAACGCCGGCGTCGATCGCTGCCTGGGCGTAGAACTCGGCAGCCTGCTGCGAACCGACCGGCAGGTAGCAGACCATGACGTCAACCTTGGCGTCCTTCAGGGCCTGGACCACGTCCACGGGCTCTTCGGTGGACTGCTCGATGGTCTCCAGGTAGTATTTCCCCAGCCCGTCCAGGGTGTGGCCGCGCTGCACCGTCACACCGGTGGGGGGAACGTCGGCGAGCTTGATGGTGTTGTTCTCGCTCGCCGAGATGGCATCGGAAAGGTCAACGCCGACCTTCTTGCCGTCCACGTCAAACGCGGCGACGAACTCAACATCACCCACGTGGTACGGGCCAAACTCAACATGCATCAGGCCCGGAACGGTATCCGCGGGATCGGCGTCCTTGTAGTACTGGACGCCCTGCACCAGCGAGGCGGCGCAGTTACCCACGCCAACGATTGCAACACGAATGGGATGTGAAGACACAGAACTCCTTTGGGGACAAACGTCAGCCTGCCTGGTTTGCCGCCATGGAATGGACGACGGCGGCCGGCTGGCTTGGCGCCGCGCGGCGCCTTTTCATACTACCCAACACAGCGGGACCGGCAGTTGTTCCGCCGGTCCCGCTGTGTAGTGAAAACAAAGCGCGTCAGGCGTTCTGCTTCCAGAGGTTGATGTCCGACTCCACCGCGAATTCGTCGATGGCGGTCAGTTCGTCATCAGAGAAGCTGAGGTTGTTGATGGCGGACAGGCTGTCCTCCAACTGGCGGACACTGGAGGCACCGATCAGCGCGGACGTGACGGGTGAGCCCTTGGGCTGGTCACGCAGGATCCAGGCGATGGCCATCTGGGCCAGTGTCTGTCCGCGGCCTTCGGCGATCTTCCGCAGCCCACGTACGCGGTCCAGTTTCTCCTCGGTGATGGACTCTTCGGAGAGGAACCGGGCCTTGGCTGCGCGCGAGTCGGCGGGAATGCCGTGGAGGTAGCGGTCCGTGAGCATCCCCTGCGCCAGGGGCGAGAAGGCGATGGATCCGGCCCCGACCTGGTCCAGCACCTCGTACAGGTTGGGCGATCCGTCTTCGGTCCAGCGGTTGAGCATGGAGTAGCTGGGCTGGTGGATCAGCAGCGGCGTGCCGAGTTCCTTGAGGATGCGGGCGGCCTCGAGGGTCTGCTCCGGGGTGTAGGAGGAGATGCCTGCGTACAGGGCCTTGCCGGAGCGAACGGCGTAGTCCAGGGCGCCCATGGTTTCCTCCATGGGCGTCTCGGGATCCGGGCGGTGGCTGTAGAAGATGTCCACGTAGTCCAGGCCCATGCGCTGCAGCGACTGGTCCAGGCTTGAGATCAGGTATTTGCGGGAACCCCATTCACCGTAGGGGCCGGGCCACATGTAGTAGCCGGCCTTGGTGGAGATGACCAGTTCGTCGCGGTAGGGCTTGAAATCGTCCCGCAGGTGCCGGCCAAAGTTCGTTTCCGCGGACCCGTCCGGCGGACCGTAGTTGTTGGCCAGGTCGAAGTGGTTTACACCGAGGTCGAAGGCACGGCGGAGGATGTCGCGCTGTTCCTCGAAGCGCTTGTCGTCGCCGAAGTTGTGCCACAGGCCCAGGGAGATGGCCGGGAGCTTGAGGCCGCTGCGGCCCACCCGGCGGTAGGGCATGGATTCGTAGCGGTTGTCCGCTGCAATATATGTCATACGTTCCATCCTGCCAGTTGTGACCCGCGCTACACGGGAAGTTGTTAGCGCTAAGAGGAAAAGTTACGCCGGGGGCGCATACCCCCGGCGTAACCGCTGATTCAGGACTTGAGGACGGCGGCACTCCACGGCGCCAGGGCGAGGGACCCGCCGTCCAGAGCGTTCCCTTCGTCCGTGGCCAGAAGGAGGTCGCCTGCCGCATCATCCAGCCGTACCTTGGCGTCTGAAAGGTTCACGAGCACCTCCACGGAGCCGCGCCTGAAGCGCAGCCAGCC
Source organism: Arthrobacter sedimenti (assembly GCF_042652025.1). Lineage (NCBI taxonomy): Bacteria > Bacillati > Actinomycetota > Actinomycetes > Micrococcales > Micrococcaceae > Arthrobacter > Arthrobacter sedimenti. The sequence continues at coordinate 529,204 of NZ_JBHSDQ010000001.1, forward strand.
GGCGTCGTCGTCGAACGATACCTCCGTCTGGCCAAAGCCGGGATCTGCCAGGTCCGGATGCTCGCGGCGCAGCGCCGTCAGCGACTTGTACAGCTCCAGCAGCCGCGCATGGTCACCCGTGGAAGCCTCGGACCAGTCCAGCTTGGAGCGGTTGAAGGTTTCCGGGTCCTGCGGGTCAGGCACGACGGCGGGGTCCCACCCCATGCGCTCGAATTCCTTGATGCGCCCTTCCGCGGTGGCCTTACCAAGCTCCGGTTCGGGGTGCGAGGTAAAGAACTGCCAGGGCGTGGAAGCGCCGTATTCCTCACCCATGAACAGCATGGGCGTGAACGGCGAGGTCAGCGTAAGCACCGCCGCCACAGCCAGCTGCCCGTAGGACAGCGACTGCGACAGCCTGTCCCCCGTGGCCCGGTTGCCGATCTGGTCATGGTTCTGGTTGCAGACCACCAGCGCCGCCGGGTTGGCCAACGATGGGTTGATGGGCCGGCCGTGGTGCCGTCCGCGGAAGCTGGAGTAGCTGCCGTCGTGCAGGAACCCGTCCTTGAGCACCTTGGCCAGCACGCCAAGGGATTCGAAGTCCGAGTAGTAGCCGGTGGTTTCGCCGCTGACGCTGACGTGCACCGCGTGGTGGAAGTCGTCACTCCACTGCCCGGCCAGACCGTACCCGTTGACGTCGCGGGGGTAGATCAGGCGCGGGTTGTTGAGGTCCGATTCCGCGATGAGGGTCTTGGGCAGCCCGGTCTCAGCCGAAATAGCGTCGCCCAAGGCTCCCAGGTCCTCCAGGATGTGCACGGCCCTCTCGTCCCGCAGCGCGTGCACGGCATCGAGTCGCAGCCCGTCCACGTGGTAGTCGCGCAGCCACAGGGCGGCGTTGTCCAGGATGTATTCGCGGACCACATCGGAGCCGGCCCCGTCCAGGTTCACCGAGTCACCCCAGGTGTTGGCGTCGCCCTGTTTCAGGTACGGGCCGAACTTTGGGAGGTAGTTGCCGCTAGGTCCCAGGTGGTTGTACACCACGTCCTGGATGACGCCCAGTCCTGCGGCGTGGGCGGCGTCGACGAACCGCTGGTACGCAGCAGGGCCGCCATAGCCTTCGTGGACGGTGTACCACTGGACGCCGTCGTAGCCCCAATTGTGGGTTCCGTTGAAGCCGTTGACCGGCAGCAGTTCGATGAAGTCGATGCCCAGGTCCACCAGGTAGCTGAGCTTCTCCCCTGCGGCGTCCAAGGTCCCATCGGGCGTGAAGGTGCCCACATGGAGCTCGTAGATGACGGCTCCCTGCAGGTCCTTGCCGCGCCACCCGGAATCCTGCCACGCGTAGGCGGCGGGATCGTAGGTCCGGGACTGCTTGTGGACGCCGGCGGGGAGCCGGCGGGAGCGGGGGTCCGGGACAGGGGTGGTGTCCCCGTCCAGCAGGTAGCCGTAGTCCACATCACCGTCAGCCGGGGCGTCGGACGCCGTCCACCATCCTTCAGAGCCGGGCGCCGTTTCCTTTTTCTGCATGGGGTACTGCCGGCCGTCAGCCACCAACACCATCGACGAAACATCCGGCGCCCACACATCAAAGCGTTCGGGTCCAACGTTGACCAAGGTCATGCCTTTTCTCCATCCACAGGTGCCAGCAGGGCCACCGGGTAGGTACCCAGGACCTCCGCGACCGAAACCTGGCCGGGTCCGTAGCTGGCCCCGGTGAGTTCGTCGCGCATGGCAGTGGAAAGGTCGACGGCGGTGTCCCGCCATCCGCCGCCGGCCTGCAGTCCGGCGGGGAGCCGGGTGGCCAGCGTAAGGGCACCGGAGTCAGCGTCGGTTCCGCGGCTGAAAGCGAGCAGGTGCTCCGCAGCTGCACCGGCGGCGTTCACCGGAGAGTACCCCTGGAACAGCTCCGGCCGGTCCCGGCGCAGGCGCAGTGCCCTCGAGGTGACCAGAAGCTTGCTGGCCTCTGTGCCCGCGTCCGGCAACGCACCGGCGTCGAGCTTTGCCAGTTCCTCCTGCCGGGCACCGAAGTCCACGGGCCGGCGGTTGTCCGGGTCCGTGAGCGAGCGTTCCCAGAACTCGCTGCCCTGGTACACATCAGGCACACCGGGCATGGTCAGCTGGACCAGCTTGGCGGAAACCGAGTTGGCCGCGGAGAAGGCATCAATCTGGGCCACGAAGTCCGTGAGAACCTTGGCGACCTTGGCGTCGTCGAAGACTGCATCGACGGCGGCCTGCACCTTGGACTCGAAGTCCTCGTTGGGGTCGGTCCACTTGGTGGAGTTGCCGGCCTCCCGGGCTGCCTTTTCGGCGTAACCCTGAAGCCGTTCCCGGCTTGCCGGCCAGGCGCCGACGATTGCCTGCCACAGCAGGTTCTCGTACGGGCCGTCCGGGATCGGCGCCAGTTTACGCAGTTCCTCCAGCGTTTCCGCCCACTCCTCCGGCAGCTCGGCGATGACCGAGATCCGGGCCCTGGCATCCTCGCTGCGCTTGGTGTCGTGGGTGGACAACGTGGTCATGGACAGCGGCAGCTCCTGCTGACGGCGCTCCATCCGCTGGTGGAACTCCTCCGGAGACACGGCGAACTCGGTAGGCTCAGCACCCACTTCGGTCAGCGTGCCCAGCCGCGTGTAGCGGTAGAACGCGGTGTCCTCCACGCCCTTGGCCATGACCATGCCGGAGGTCTGCTGGAACCGGATGGCGATGGGGTTGGCGGGATCCAGCAGCAGCGGCAGGAGGGTTCCCACCGCCACTTCCAGGTCCGGCCGGTGCGCGGCGGCGGACTCGCACGCCTCCTTGAGGACATCGGCGCCCACCGGCAGGTAGGAACGGTACACCGGGAACGATGCGATGATTTCCGCGATCGCATCCGCTGCCTGGTCAACGCTGAGCCCGTGGGATTCAGGTACCAGCCGGGCCAGCCGCAGCACCTCGGAGCGCAGGATGCCGTCGGCGATCATGCGCTTGGTGCCGCGGATCATTTCGGCGTAGTCGGCGGGTTCGGAGGTACCCCGCAGGGAAGCATCCAGTGCGTCCAGCGCCTGCTGCCCCGCCGGGTCAACGAAGACCCGGTCCACGTCAGCCAGTGCGTCATATCCGGTGGTGCCTTCGCAGGCGAAGTCCTGCGGCAGCACTTCGCCCGGCTCCAGGATTTTCTCCACCAGGACGTATGCGCCCCCGCTGAGGTCCTTTAGCCAGCGGAGGTAGCCGGCGGGATCGGCGAGTCCGTCCGGGTGGTCTACGCGGAGCCCGTCCACCAGGCCTTCGGTGAACCAGCGGCCCACCTCGGCATGAGCCTTTTCGAAGACAGACGGTTCCTCCACCCGGATGCCGGCCAGCGTGGTCACCGCGAAGAAGCGACGGTAATTCAACTCAGCGTCGGCGCGGCGCCAGTCCATCAGCTGGTAGTGCTGGCGGCTGTGCACCTCCTGCGGGGAGTCACCTTCGCTGTACGTGCCCTCGGCCAGCGGGAACCGGTGGTCGTAGTAGCGGAGTTCGCCGTCCTTGACCTCCAGCTTGTCCAGGTCGTCGTCCGAGCCCAGCATGGGCAGCCGGACCTTTCCGCCGCCCAGGTCCCAGTCGACGTCGAACGCTTCGGCGTAGGGCGATTCGCGGCCCTCCTTGAGCAGGGACCACCACCAGGGATTCTGCACGGGAGTGGCCACACCGACGTGATTGGGCACGATGTCCACCAGGACGCCCATGCCGTGTTCGCGGGCCGCCTTGGACAGGGCCTGCAGGCCTTCCGGCCCGCCACGGTCCGGGTCCACGGCGGAGGGATCGGTCACGTCGTAGCCGTGGTCCGAACCCTTCTCCGCGGTGAGGATGGGCGAGAGGTACACCCAGTCGACGCCGAGGTCCTTCAGGTACAGGACCTGTTCAGCGGCGTCGAACAGGGTGAAGCTGCTGCGGATCTGAAAGCGGTAAGTGGAGACCGGAGTCCTCATGCCTTGGCGTCCTCGTCGGCGCCCGTTGCCCTTGCCTCGCTGGCTTCCGCAGCCTTGGTCTGGGCTTCCACCATCTCCTCCTGGGCTTCCTCCTGCTCGGCCATGGACGCAATGGAGGCCGCTGCGGAGTAGTCGACCTCTTCCTCCGGGCCGGAGTACGCGCGCAGGACCACCATGGACTTCGCGTCCAGCTTCAGCGTGGCACCGGCCTTGAGCGGCTCGTAGTCGTCCGCCTGGGCGGCGGTATCGAACTGGACCTCCCAGTACTGGGAGTACTCCTCGGCGGGAAGGCAGAAGTCCACGGCATCGTCATGGGCGTTGAAGGCCATGATGAAGCTGTCATCGGTGATCCGGCGGCCGCGGGAATCCTGTTCCTGGATGCCGTCACCGTTGTAGAACACGCCGATGGTCCGGCCGAAGCCACTCCCCCAGTCCTCGGGCAGCATCTCGGTGCCGTCGGTCTTCAGCCAGACGATGTCCGGCAGCTTCTCGCCTTCACCACGGCGGACCGGGCGGCCGTCGAAGAAGCGGCTGCGGCGGAACGTGGGGTGGTCGTGGCGGAGCTTGTTGACGAACGCGGTGAATTCCACCAGGGGCTGGTCCATGGCTTCCCAGTGGATCCAGCTGAGCTCCGAGTCCTGGCAGTAGGTGTTGTTGTTGCCCTGCTGGGTGCGGCCCAGCTCGTCGCCGTGCAGCAGCATGGGGACACCCTGGGACAGCAGCAGCGTCCCGATGAAGTTCCGCTGCTGGCGGGCGCGGAGTGCCAACACCTTCTCGTCGTCCGTGTCGCCTTCAACGCCGCAGTTCCAGGAGCGGTTGTGCGATTCGCCGTCGTTGTTGCCTTCGCCGTTGGCGTCGTTGTGCTTCTCGTTGTAGGACACCAGGTCCCGCATGGTGAAGCCGTCGTGGGCGGTGACGAAGTTGATCGACGCCACCGGGCGGCGGGCCGAGCTTTCGTACAGGTCGGCGGAGCCGGTGAGGCGGGACGCGAACTCGCCCAGGGTGGAGGGCTCGCCGCGCCAGAAGTCGCGGACGGTGTCGCGGAACTTGCCGTTCCATTCCGTCCATTGCGGCGGGAAGTTGCCCACCTGATAGCCGCCCGGGCCAACGTCCCACGGCTCGGCAATCAGCTTGACCTGGGAAACTACCGGGTCCTGCTGGATGAGTTCGAAGAAGGTGGAGAGCTTGTCCACGTCATAGAACTCACGGGCCAGGGTGGAGGCGAGGTCGAAGCGGAAGCCGTCCACATGCATCTCGGTGACCCAGTAGCGCAGGGAATCCATGAGCAGCTGCAGGGAGTGCGGGTGGCGGACGTTCAGCGAGTTGCCGGTGCCGGTGTAGTCCATGTAGTGCTTGCAGTCGTTGTCCACCAGCCGGTAGTAGGCCTGGTTGTCGATGCCCTTGAAGGACAGCGTGGGGCCAAGGTGGTTGCCTTCGGCCGTGTGGTTGTAGACGACATCGAGGATCACTTCAATGCCGGCGCGGTGCAGGTCGCGGACCATGGCCTTGAATTCCTGGACCTGGTGCCCCACGTCGCCGGTGGCGCTGTAGGTGTTCTGCGGCGCGAAGAAGCCGATGGTGTTGTAGCCCCAGTAGTTGTTGAGGCCCTTCTCCACCAAGGTGCCATCGTTGACGAACTGGTGGACCGGCATGAGCTCGATGGCGGTGGCGCCCACCTTCTTCAGGTGCTCAATTACGGCGGGGTGTGCCACGCCTGCGTAGGTGCCGCGCTGCTCTTCGGGAATCTCCGGGTGCAGCTGGGTGAGGCCCTTGACGTGCGCTTCGTAGATAACCGACTGGTGGTACGGGATCTTGAGCTGGCGGTCGCCGTCCCACTCGAAGAACGGGTTGATGACCACGCCGTGCATGGTGTGCGGCGCGGAGTCGGCGTCGTTGCGGGAATCGGGGTCGCCAAACTCGTAGGAGAAGAGCGCGGGATCCCAGTCGATCTGTCCCTGGATGGCCTTGGCGTAGGGGTCCATCAGGAGCTTGTTGGGGTTGAAGCGGTTGCCGCTTGCGGGATCGTAGGGTCCGTGCACGCGGTAGCCGTACTTCTGGCCGGGCTGGATGTGCGGCAGGTAGCAGTGCCACACGTAGCCGTCCACCTCGGTCAGCTCGATCCGGGTCTCGGTCAGGTCATCGGCCAGGAGGCAGAGTTCAACCCGCTCTGCCCGTTCGCTGAACAGGGCGAAATTGGTGCCGGTGCCGTCAAAGGTAGCTCCCAGCGGGTAGGCATTTCCAGGCCAGACTTCCATCGTGCTCCTCATTTGTTGGTCAGCAGCAGACGACATTGGAACGCCCCTGCTGCTGGTGCGAACTAATGCCTACCGTAGTGGTTGGCTGTGACTATTACGTTTCCACGCTCCATAGTTACTAAGCATGCTTACTTTACCCCAAGTTTCGGGTAAGGCATCCGCAACGCGGCCTGCGGTGATCGGGCCACCGGACACAGCCTCGGATGCGGCCCGCCCCGCCTGGCCGTGCAGGGCCGCGCCAAGTGCGGCGATAGCGGCCCACCGCCCGTCCGGTTCGACGCCCAGCTGGCGGAAGCGGCCGACGTCGGACCCTGCCTGGGCGAGCAGCGCGCCGATGACGCCGGCCAGGACGTCCCCGCTGCCGGCAGTGGCGAGCCATGGCGTGCCGTCCGCCTGGCTGTAGGTGGCGCCCCAGGGCGCGGCCACGAGCGTCGTGGCGCCCTTGAGCAGGACGGTAGCCCCGGTACGGTCGGCCGCATGGCGGACGGCACCTAGCGTTGCGGCTTCCACCGATTCCCGGTTCTCCCCGCGGCCCAGGCGATGGAACAGCGACGCAAGCTCGCCGGCGTGCGGCGTCAGCACCACATGCGGGGCCAGGATGGCAGGCAGTGCCGGCAGCGCGCCGGCGTCGGCCACCACGGGAAGGTCCGACGCGATCGCGTCCCTGGCGCGGGTGAGTTGTTCGTGGTCATGCGGGCCCATGCCCGAGCCCACCAGCCAGGCCTGCACCCTGCTTTCGGCCACCGTTCCGGTGCTGCAGACAACCTCGGGGCAGGACTGGCGGACCAGGTCGGCCACGGACGGCGGGCCGAGGTACCGGACCATGCCAACCCCTGCGGCCAGCGCACCCCGGCAGGCGAGCACTGCGGCACCGGGATAGTCCTCCGATCCGGCCACCACACCCAGCACGCCGCGGGAGTACTTCTGGGCGCGTCGGGCCGGCTGCGGGAGGAGGCGGGCCAGGTCGGGGCCCTCGAGGCGGCGAAGGGCAGGCTCGGGCAGGTGCTCCTCGATCCCGATCGGCACCACCAGGACCCGCCCGGCGTAGTCCGCGCCGGGATCGGCAAGCAAACCTGACTTTGCACCGCCGAACGTGACGGTCAAATCAGCTGGCAGGACCGGGGCGGCAGCCTCGCCGGTATCAGCGTCCACTCCGCTGGGAAGGTCGCAGGCCACCACAAAGCCGTGGAGGTGCGCGTCCGTGATGGCCTGTATGAGGTCCGCGGCGCTCCCCCGCAGCCCGCCCTTGGCGCCGGTCCCCAGGACGGCATCTATCACGACGTCGGCCGCGGCGGCTTCGGCGGCAAGTCCCGGCAGTGCCGCCTCGGTGAGCCGGTGCACCCTGCCGCCGGCACGCTCAAATGCGGCCAAGCCGGCCGGGTGGGCCGCATCTCCGGTGAGTACCGCCGTCGTTCGCATCCCACGGGACGCGAGGAAAGCGGCGGCATACAAGCCGTCCCCGCCGTTGTTGCCCTTGCCCGCCAGCACCACAACGCGGGCACCGCTCAGGCGGGTGCCGCTGTCCTTCAGTTCATGGACGACGGCGTTGGCCAGCCCACGCGCGGCGCGCTGCATGAGCGCGTCCCCCAGCCCAGCGGCCAGGAGAGGTTCCTCTGCTGCTCGGACCTGCGTTCCGGTGTAGGCGCTGATCATGGCGGCCGCCCGGGTCAGCCCTCGGCCAGGACCGTAGCCGTGGCAATGCCGCCGTCGTGGCTGATGGACAGGTGCCAGCGCTTGACGCCCTTGGCCTCGGCCACCGCCAGGACCGTCCCCTTCACCTGGACGGTGGGTCCGTTCTGGTCGAGGCCGATCCAGCAGTCCTGCCAGTTCATGCCGGCAGGGGCGCCCAGCACCTTTGCTACGGCCTCCTTCGCGGCGAACCGGGCAGCCAGGGAACGGGTGTTCAGGTCCCGTTCCGCAGGTACGAACAGGCGGTCCCTCAGGCCCGGCGTCCGTTCCAGCTGGCGGCCGAACCGCTCGATGTCTACTACGTCTACCCCAATGCCAACGATCATGCGGTTCATTCTACGGTTGTGCCCCTCGGCCGGAAGCCGGTCCACGCCGCTGGCCGCCGCTGTCCGCCATCAGCGCAAAAGCTGGACTTTAACGCGCAAACCCCGGGCCATTGGGGCCCGGGGTTTGTGTCTCACAGCGGTTATTCGACGGTGACGCTCTTGGCGAGGTTGCGGGGCTGGTCCACGTCGTAGCCCTTGGCTGCTGCCAGTTCCGCGGCGAAGATCTGCAGCGGGACGGTGGTCAGCAGGGGCATCAGCAGGGTTGGGGTTTCCGGGACGTAGAAGACGTACTCGGCGTAGGCCTTGACGGCTTCGTCGCCTTCCTCGGCGATGACCAGGGTCCGGGCGCCGCGGGCACGGACTTCCTGGATGTTGGAGACCACCTTGGAGTGCAGCGAATCGCGCCCGCGCGGGGACGGAACCACCACGAACACCGGCTGGCCTTCATCGATCAGGGCGATGGGGCCGTGCTTGAGCTCACCGGCGGCGAAGCCCTCGGCGTGGATGTACGCGATTTCCTTGAGCTTCAGCGCACCTTCCAGGGCCACGGGGTAGCCCACGTGCCGGCCCAGGAACAGCACGGACTTCTCGTCCGCCATGGACCGGGCCAGTTCGCGCAGGGGGCCGGCGTTGTCCAGGATCGTCTGGATCTTGGCGGGGATCTTGTTCAGGTCCGCCAGGACGTCCTTGATCTGGCCCGAGAAAATGTTCCCCCGCAGCTGCGCCAGGTACAGGCCCAGCAGATACGCGGCGGTGATCTGGGCGAGGAACGCCTTGGTGGAGGCCACCGCGATTTCCGGGCCGGCGTGCGTGTACAGCACGGCGTCGGATTCACGCGGGATGGTGGAGCCGTTGGTGTTGCAGATCGAGATGGTCTTCGCGCCCTGTTCCCGGGCGTACCGGACGGCCATCAGGGTGTCCATGGTCTCCCCGGACTGGGAGATGGAGACCACCAGGGTGTTCTCGTCCAGGATCGGGTCCCGGTAGCGGAACTCGTGCGCGAGCTCCACCTCGGTGGGGATCCGGCACCAGTTCTCGATCGCGTACTTAGCCACCGTGCCGGCGTAGGCGGCGGTGCCGCAGGCCAGCACGATGATCTTGTTGACCTGCTTCAGCAGCTCCGGGTCGATCCGCAGCTCATCCAGGGTCAGCTTGCCGTCCAGGTCCGACCGGCCCAGCAGGGTCTGAGCCACCGCATCGGGCTGGTCATGGATTTCCTTCTCCATGAACGAGGAAAAGCCGCCCTTTTCCGCCGAGGCCGGGTCCCAGTCCACGTGGTATTCCTTGCCGGAGGCCGGGTTGCCGAAGAAGTCGGTGATCGCCACGGAGTCCGCGGTGATGGTGACGATCTGGTCCTGGCCCAGCTCCACCGCGCGGCGGGTGTAATCGATGAACCCGGACACGTCCGAGCCCAGGAAGTTCTCCCCCTCGCCCAGGCCCACCACCAGCGGTGAGTTGCGGCGGGCGGCCACGACGACGTCGGGCTGGTCCGCGTGCACGGCCAGCAGGGTGAAGGCACCCTCCAGGCGCTGGCAGGCCAGCTCCATGGCCCGGGTCAGGCCACCGTTGGCCGGGTCCCCGCCCAGCTGGTTGCGGAGGATGTCCGCCAGCAGCGCGGCAGCGACCTCGGTGTCCGTCTCGGACAGGAACTCCACACCCTTCTCCAGCAGCTCCAGCTTGAGTTCGGCGAAGTTCTCGATGATGCCGTTGTGGATCACGGCGAGCTTGCCGCCGTCCGCCAGGTGCGGGTGCGCGTTGCGGTCCGTCGGGCCGCCGTGCGTGGCCCACCGGGTGTGCCCGATCCCGGTCAGGGTCTCCGGCAGCGGCCGGGCCTCCAGCTCACCAATCAGGTTGCTCAGCTTCCCGGACTTCTTACGGGCGTCGATGGTGCCATCAGACACCACAGCCACACCGGCAGAGTCATAACCGCGGTACTCCAGGCGGCGCAGTCCCTCAAGGACAACGTCCAACGCACTGTGACCATTAATTGCACCGTCAACTGAACGGCCTACATACCCCACGATTCCACACATAGGCTCAAGACTATCGGCAGCGTGCCAGTTGCTCTAAACCGGCAGGCCACGCTGCCGGGCGTCTGTGACCTACGCCGCGCTGAGCAGGGGCGTCATTTCGCGATGGGCCGGGCGCGGGGCAGAATCTTTAGGTGACTTCGCAACGCAACGACGCGAACGGGGAGGGTGCCTCGCCGTTCGTGGAGCTGGACCGGCACACCTGGTCCCGCCTCGCCGCCCAGATGGAACAGCCCCTTAATGAAGAGGACGTGCTGCGCCTTCGCGGGCTCGGCGACCCCCTGGACATCAACGAAGTCAGGGACGTTTACCTGCCACTGTCCCGGCTCCTGCACCTGTACGTCGAGGCGGCAGGGCAGCTGCACGCAGCCACCACCACGTTCCTGGGTGAGCAGACCCAGCGCACGCCGTTCGTCATCGGTGTTGCCGGGTCCGTTGCCGTGGGCAAGTCCACCATCGCCCGCGTGCTGCGGGAAATGCTGCGCCGCTGGCCCGGCACCCCCAACGTGGAGCTCATCACCACCGACGGTTTTCTCTATCCCCTGGCTGAGCTCAAGCGCCGGCAGCTGCTGGACAGGAAGGGTTTCCCGGAGTCCTATGACCGCCGGGCGCTGCTGCGGTTTGTGAGCGAGATCAAGGGCGGCGCCGAGGAAGTGCGCGCACCCTGGTACTCCCATGTCACGTACGACATCGTGCCCGGCAAGGAAGTGGTGGTCCGCCGCCCCGACGTGCTCATCGTGGAGGGCCTCAATGTACTGGCCCCGGCGCGGCCCCGGCATGACGGCCGGCAGGGCCTGGCACTGAGCGACTTCTTTGACTTCTCCATCTACGTGGACGCCAAGACCTCCTACATCGAGGAGTGGTACGTGGACCGGTTCCGGAAGCTGCGGAGCACCGCGTTTGCACAGCCGGAGTCCTACTTCCACCGCTACGCCACGCTGTCCGATGAGGAAGCCGAGAGCACGGCCCGGGACATTTGGAAGCGGATCAACGAGCCCAACCTGGAGGAGAACGTGCTTCCCACGCGGGGCCGGGCCCAGCTGGTGCTGACCAAAGAGGCGGACCACTCCATCCGCCGCATGCTGCTCCGGAAGGTGTAGCACAGGTGTGCTACGAATGCGGTTCCACCAGCCGGCGCAGCTTCGCCCAGTTCCTCGCAGCGGGGGCCGGGCTGACTGTCCTGGCAGCCTGCACCCCGGAGGCACCCAAGGCGGCGGCGCCGTCGTCGTCCACTGCTCCCTCCTCGGTTCCCCCCTCCCCTGAGGCGGTTACGGCTTCGGCGGGCGCGACGGCGGATGCGGCCACGGTGGGCCAGTCCCCGGCGGCGCCGTCCCCCACGCCGCCCCCGTCAGCCACCCTGGCGCGGCAGTTCTCGCTGGATGACCCGGCCAGCCCGTGGGTGATCGTTAACAAGCACCGGCCGCTGAAGCCCGCGGACTACGTGCCCGCTGATTTAGTGCGTCCCGCCGTCGCCATTTCTGCCGCCGGTGAGGCCGAGGCGATGTGCGCGGCGGCCGCACGGGATGGCGTTGGGATTGTCCTGGCGAGCGGCTACCGCTCGTACAGCACGCAGGTGACCACCTACAACGGGTACGTCGCGGCGCGCGGACAGGCCGACGCCGACACCGCCAGCGCGCGGCCCGGCCACTCGGAGCACCAGACGGGCTGGGCGTTCGACATTGGTGATGGCGGCGGCGCGTGCAGCTTTGAGCCGTGCTTCGCCGAACAGGCGGCGGCGGCCTGGGCGAAGGCGAACGGGCACCGGTTCGGGTTCGTGGTCCGGTATCCGTGGATGCTGCATCCCATCACGGGGTACTTCTACGAGCCGTGGCACCTGCGGTATGTGGGAGTGGAGGCGGCCACGGACATGCTGAACCGCGGCATCGGCACGCTGGAGGAATACTTCGGTCTGGAAGCGGCGCCCGCTTACTTGTAATGCCGGTGCGCTAGGTTGGTGACCATGCTTACTGGATTCAAGAACTTCATCATGAAGGGCAATGTGGTTGACCTTGCGGTCGCCGTGGTCATGGGTACTGCGTTCGGCGCGGTAGTGACGGCGTTGGTGAACAAGGTGCTGATGCCCTTCGTTTCCGGCCTGGTGGGTGCGCCCAACTTCGACAGCTTCGCCCGCGTGGAACTGAACGGGAACGCCATTGAGTTCGGGGTGCTGCTGACCGCCGTGGTGAACTTCCTGCTGATCGCCGCCGCCATCTACTTTGTGGTGGTGATGCCGATGAACCTGATGATCGAGCGCCGCAACCGCCGGCTGGGAATCAACAAGGATGTGAAGAAGGACGCTGCCGAGGACCCACAGGTGGCGCTGCTGACCGAGATCCGGGACGCGCTGAAAGAGCGCACGCCCTGAGCTTGCCTTGAACGCAAAGTGGCCCGTCTTCCTGCTGGGAGGCGGGCCACTTTTCTTGCTGGGTCTAGTTGTTGGCGAGTTCCAGCGCGAGCTCGGTCCGGACGACCTGGGCCAGGTGCTCGGCGATGGACTGGGCCGTCTCTTCGTCGGCGGCCTCCACCATGACACGGACAACAGGCTCTGTGCCGGAGGGGCGGAGCAGGACGCGGCCGGTTTCACCGAGCGCTGCTTCCGCCGCTGCCACCGCCTGGGCCAGGACGTCATTGCTGCTGACGCGGCTGCGGTCCACGCCCTTGACGTTGATCAGGACCTGCGGCAGCTTGGTCATGACCGTGGACAGCTCCTTGAGCGGCTTTCCGGTCAGGGCCACCTGCGCAGCGAGCTGGAGACCGGTGAGGAGGCCATCACCGGTGGTGGCGTGGTCGGAGAAGATGACGTGGCCGGACTGTTCGCCGCCCAGGTTGTAGCCGCCGTCGCGCATGCTTTCCAGGACGTAGCGGTCCCCCACCGCGGTTTCCACGATGGTGATGCCGGCTTCGCGGAGGGCGATCTTGAGGCCCAGGTTGCTCATGACGGTGGCCACCAGGACGTCGTCCCTCAGCTTGCCGGACTTCTTGAGCGCGACGGCGAGGATGGCCATGATCTGGTCGCCGTCCACCTCATTGCCTTCGTGGTCCACGGCAAGGCAACGGTCCGCGTCGCCGTCGTGGGCGATGCCCAGGTTGGCGCCGTACTTGACCACGGCTTCCTTGAGCGGGCCGAGGTGGGTGGAGCCGACGCCGTCGTTAATGTTCAGGCCATCCGGATCGGCGCCGATGACGATGACCTCGGCGCCGGCGTCCTTGAAGAGCTGGGGCGAGCAGCCGCTGGCGGCACCGTTGGCGCAGTCCAGGACCACCGTGAGGCCGTCTAGGCGGTGCGGCAGGGTGCGGAGCAGGTGGACGATGTAGCGGTCCTCGGCGTCGGAGAAGCGCTGGATGCGGCCAACGTCGGCGCCGGTGGGCCGGACGGCTTCCTTGCTCATCTGGGCCTCGATGGCGTCCTCCACCTCGTCGGGCAGCTTCTGGCCACCTCGGGCGAAGAACTTGATGCCATTGTCCGGCGCCGGGTTGTGGGAGGCGGAGATCATGACACCGAAGTCGGCGTCCAAGTCTGCCACCAGATAGGCGGCGGCGGGGGTAGGCAGGACGCCCGCGTCATAGACGTCGATGCCTGAGCTGGAAAGGCCTGCTTCCACAGCGGCGGCGATGAATTCGCCACTGGCGCGGGGGTCACGGGCCAGCACGGCGCGGGGCCGTGCGCCGTTTGCGGCGCGGTCATGACCAAGCACGACGGCGGCCGCCTGGGCCAGCTGCAGGGCCAGTTCTGCTGTCAGCAGGCCGTTGGCCAGCCCCCGGACACCATCTGTTCCAAATAATCTAGACACCGGTCAAGTGTAGAGGATGGGTGGTCACCCGACCTGCCTAGCCCAAGTGTCAACGCCGGTTCTACGTGTTAAGTACCTACGTGCCGGTTAGAGCAATTACTAGGACTACTTGGTCTATCTCGTTGTTACCTGTCTTTGCCCGAAACCCTCGCCACGCCTATTTGAAGGCCTCTACGATCCATGCATGACACCTAGCTATGGGGGCTTGGCGCTCGAAATTGTAGTACCGGTCTACAACGAAGAAGCGGTACTCGAAAGCAGCATCACAAGGCTCGCCGAATACCTCACGAACGAAATGCCGTCGACGTGGAAAATCACCATCGCCGATAATGCAAGCACCGACAGGACACCGGTGATTGCCGCTCGACTCAGCGAGCACCTGCCGAATGTTGAGTATCGGCGCCTTGACGTCAAAGGACGCGGGTATGCATTGAGGGATGCCTGGACCGCGTCGGAGGCAAAAGTCCTTGCCTACTTGGATGTCGATTTGTCTACGGACCTCGCAGCCCTTCCGCCGCTCGTGGCCCCGTTGCTGTCTGGGCATTCTGACATTTCCATTGGTACACGATTGGGTCAGAGTTCAAGGGTGAGCCGCGGGCCCAAGCGGGAGTTCATTTCCCGGTCATACAACTTTTTGCTTCGGCGCACGATGCACGTCCAGTTCTCCGACGCACAATGTGGATTCAAAGCCATTCGATCAGACGTCGCCAGGCGCCTGCTCCCCCATATTGAGGACAATGGTTGGTTCTTTGACACTGAACTGCTGATCATTGCGGAGCGCTCTGGACTGCGCATTCACGAGATCCCTGTGGACTGGGTGGATGATCCTGACAGTCGGGTAAACATCAAGCAGACGGCCATGGATGATCTGCGAGGAATGGTTCGGGTGGCTGGCTCCCTGTTCAAGGGTGCCATTCCCGTGCAAGCCATCTACGCGGAACTCGGTCGCCGGCCCATTGTGCCCGTGAGCCGGCCGAGTTTCTTCGGACAAGTCCTCCGGTTCGGGCTCGTCGGCGTCGCGTCGACCTTGGCGTTCGCTTTACTCTATCTCTTACTTCAGGGCCCCATCGGTGCACAGGAAGCCAATTTCACGGCGCTCCTATTGACAGCAGTCGGCAACACTGCAGCCAACAGGAGGTTTACGTTTGGCATCAGCGGGCCGGGAAGGCTTTTCACACAGCAGTTCCAAGGATTTGTCGTTTTTCTCCTTGCCTGGGCGCTTACGTCCTCCTCGCTGCTGGTACTCCACACGGTGCACGCTGACGCGGCACCCAACATCGAGCTCCTAGTCCTAAGCACAGCCAACGTGTTGGCCACGCTAATGCGGTTCGTCCTGCTGAGGCTTTGGGTTTTCCGGAATAATCGCGACCATGAGGATGCCCGGCTTCGGCTAGTAGGCAAGGTTGCCGCCAGTGGACGTGTCCTGTGAGTCGGCTTCTGTCTCCCTCCCGAGACTCCACTGGCGACCGCACGGAGAATGTCAGCTGCATACGGGGGCTAACACTCTTTGCGCGATTTCGATCCTTCGTATGCCGACGAAGCGAGGAACCCAAATGGGAGCGTTTTGCTTACCTATGCCTTCTTGCCGCTACGTCAATTAGCTACTTTTGGGCACTGGATGAGAATGGCTGGGCTAATCCCTATTACGCTGCTGCCGCCCAAGCCGGCAGCCAAGATTGGAAAGCCTTCTTTTTTGGATCCCTTGAATCAGGCAATTTGATTACAGTTGATAAGACTCCTCTTAGCCTTTGGGTCATGTCCCTTTCGGTACGCTGTTTTGGTTTGAATAGCTGGAGTCTTCTCGCTCCTCAAGCCCTAATGGGCGTCCTATCTACGGCTTTTCTCTACCACATTGTGCGCCGTAGCTTCGGTGCGCGGACTTCGCTTTTCGCGGCAGCTGCATACGCCAGCACTCCTGTTGTCGTTCTGATGTCAAGGTTCAACAATCCCGAGCCACTTATGGGCCTCCTAACTATCGTTTCAGTTTGGGCAGCCCTAAAGGCGATGGAGTCCGGGCGTCTCCGGTCTTTTGCGGTAGCAGGCTTCCTCCTGGGTTTGGCATTCATGGCCAAACAGGTTCAGGCACTATTGGTGGTGCCCGCGTTGGTCGCTGCTGTGCTCGCGTTCAGCCAAGGAAGTGTTATCGCGCGCATCCGTCAACTGCTGGTGTCAGCCGCCGCCCTGGTCGCTACCGGGAGTGCATGGCTCATTGCAGTGCAAATCATCCCCGCAGCAGCTCGGCCCTATATAGGTGGTTCGGTCACGAACAGCGCCATCGAGTTAACGTTGGATTACAACGGTCTTGCACGTTTCGTACACATTCCGATGAATTCAGCCGGGAATCGAACGAGCGTCAAGGACGATACCGCGCCATATAACGGCGGCCTCACCCGACTCTTTAATGGTAACTTCGCGCCGGAAATCGCTTGGCTCCTATTTGCCGGAATGACGTGTTGCATAATTCTGGTTACTCTTGGCAGGACGGTGAAATTTTCCCAGCGGCAACGCAACATTACCGCTCTAGCTACCGTGTGGTTTTTTACCGCCCTTCTGGTTCTTTCCTTCATGGGAACCATGATTCATACCTATTACACATATTCTCTCGCTGCACCTTTAGCGTTGGTCGTTGCAGTCGGGCTGTCAGTCCTGTGGCAACTCAGGCAACGCTTGGTACTCCGGATCTTGGGAGCTGTCTTGGTGGGTTCAAGCAGCTACATGACAATTAGGATCATGCAGTACGGCGATGAGTGGCCCGCATGGGTGGCGCCAACGATCCTGCTCATGGGATCCATTGCTGCTGTCTTTTGGCTGCTAGCGCCCACTCAAGGACCGATTCCAGCGGTTGGTGCCATCATTTTAGCGGCGGTCCTTTTGGGAGCACCGTCGGCATCCGATATGTTTACCCTTTCAACGCCGCAGCATGGTACCAACCCACTCTCCGGACCGGTGGGAAGTGACCCAATGTCCATGTCGAGACTCATGCTCGCAATCAAAGACGGCAGGCCCCCTTGGGCGCAGCAGACCGCACTTGGAGCGGAGCCCTCAAAGGAGGTTGTGACCTTACTTCGTGACCAAACCGTCGGCCAGACCTGGGGCGCTGCCACCTACTCCGCACAGAACGCGGCCCTATACCAGCTTGAATCGGGCAGACCAGTTATACCTCTGGGCGGCTGGCTCGGAACCGATCCTGCCCCAACGCTTTCGGAATTCCAGGACCTCGTCTCAAAACACCGCATCGGGTTCTTCATCTGGCAGCAAGCCCTTTTGGACCGCGGTGAACTAAGCCCCGAGACCACCAGCATCTCCGAATGGATTCGCGACAACTTCCAAGAGCAGGTGATCGACGGTGTCCATCTTTACGACCTCCGCGGTTAAACCTCAGAAAACCCTCCCAGTAGTTTCACCCCTACTGGTTAGCGCCAGGCTGCGTCGTGCAGTGGCACGCCTGTGGCGCGGATCCAATGAAGATCCGCGCTGGGAGCGACCAGCTCTGCTTCTCATCTTGGCAATGAATACTGTGCTGTACTGCTGGAACCTGGGCATAAATGGCTGGGGAAATTACTTCTATAGTGCCGCCGTGCAGGCAGGCACGATGGACGCGAAGGCATTCTTCTTTGGCTCCTCAGACTGGGGCAATTCCATAACCGTCGATAAACCGCCGTTGAGCCTTTGGATTATGGGCCTATCTGTCCGTATGCTGGGTTTAAATTCGGTAGGCCTTCTGCTTCCACAGGTAGTTATGGGCCTCTTAACGACCCTGTTGATCTATGCGGTTCTGCACCGAACAGTTTCCAGTTGGGCTCGTCTCTTTGGATCCGTCGTCTTTTTCACGACACCAATCATCACGCTTATGTCAAGGTATAACAATCCAGACCCCTTGATGCTCCTCCTTATGGTAACCGGGTTATGGTTCGCAGTTCGGGCCATAGAGACTGGGCGCGACAGGTTATTTGTTTCGACCGGGGCGCTGCTCGGCCTGGCCTTCATGGCCAAGCAGCTGCAGGGCCTGCTTATCCTCCCAGCACTGGGCATGGCGTTCCTTCTCTTCACCCGCCAGAGGTGGCCCAAGCGCATCGCAACAATCGCCTCTGCGGCAGTAGCTATGGTTGTTACCGGGGGATTGTGGATGACCGTCGTGGACCTAGTTCCCGCGAACCAAAGACCGTATGTGGGCGGGTCCGCAAGCAACAGCGTTCTGGACCTAACCTTCGGCTACAACGGCATCGATCGGATTGCTGGTGGCGGCGAGATCGCCGAGGCCATGCAAATACCTGATCAGTACCGAACAGTAGACAGTGATGCCGGTTTGTTTCGGCTGTTAAACGCCAACTACAACCAAGAAAGTTCTTGGCTTCTTTACGCTGCTGTTCTTGCAGTCCTGCTGCTCGCCATCTCATGGAAAGCATTGCCGCGTAGCCGCGCAACGCGTTCGCTGGTTTTCATCTCTTCCGTTTGGCTACTCACTGCGTTCCTGCTTCTCAGCTTCATGGGAAATCAAATCCACACCTATTACACAGCAGCCCTAGGTCCCCCCCTTGCGCTGGTCCTCGGGCTGACCGTTGACTTACTGATTCGCCAAAGGCGCCGCACATGGATTCGCGTAACAGGGACTATTCTGGGGTTGACCGCATTGCTCTCATCATGGCTGATATGCTCCGGAACTACTCTGTGGCCGGAATGGCTGCCGACAACCATCCTGCTAAGTGGCATATGCGCGCTTGCGGCATTGGCAGTCAAAGCACCCAGCCCAAAGATCCACAGAGGAGCTGCGACTTTTCTCGCAGCAGCGCTTCTTACTGGACCGGTTGTAACTTCCGTGTACAACGTGACCGTGGAGTTTACAGGCTCCAACCCTGTTTCAGGGGGGCTGTCTCGGAACCCCGCCTCTATCAATCACCTGTTGCAATCCCTGCGGAACAACGAGTTAGCGCGGGGCCACGACATCGCCTTCGGGAGAGATCCAGACGGCGAGCTGGTCAATGCTGTCGCCAACGCGCAAGGTTGCACCTGGGCAGCTGCAACCTTTGCTAGTCAGACTGCGGCGAGGCTACAACTAGAGTCGAAGCGCCCTGTGATGCCAATTGGCGGCTTCGCTGGAAGCGACCCATCCCCTTCTCTCGACGCGTTCAAAAAGCAGGTCGCGGATGGGGGAATTTGTTACTTCGTGCAGCAGGAAGCCTTCCTTGACGTGCAGGACCAGAACTCCGTTGCGGTCCAGATTTCGAACTGGGTACGAAACAACTTTGAACCGCGTTTACTCGGAGGTACCACAGTATTCCATCTTGTGAAGGGCTGACGAGTACAGAAAAGCCCGCCCCGCCAAACGGCGGGACGGGCTTCTGTGTAAGCGGATTTAGCGCTTGGAGTACTGCTGGGCCTTGCGGGCCTTCTTGAGACCGGCCTTCTTACGCTCGATGACACGGGCGTCGCGGGACAGGTAACCGGCCTTCTTCAGCGTCGGGCGGTTGTTCTCGACGTCGATCTCGTTCAATGAACGGGCGATGCCGAGTCGCAGGGCGCCGGCCTGGCCGGAGATACCGCCGCCGTGGATGCGGGCGATAACGTCGTAGGCGCCTTCGAGATCAAGGATCTTGAAGGGCTCGTTGACGTCCTGCTGGTGCAGCTTGTTGGGGAAGTAGTTCGCCAGCTCGCGGCCGTTGATGGTCCACTTGCCGGAGCCGGGCACGACGCGAACGCGTGCAACGGCTTCCTTGCGGCGGCCAACAGCTGCGCCGGCAACGGTCAGGGCCGGGCGTTCCTTCTTGGGAGCAGCTTCAGTAGCTGAGCTCTCAGAGGTGTAGCTGGTCAGGTTTTCCTCGGCCTCGACGACCTCGGTGGTCTCTTCGTTCTGAGCCACGATTCTCCTTGTATAGATAAGTTGTTTGGTGGCCAGGACTACTGGGCGACCTGGGTGATTTCGAAAGTCTTGGGCTGCTGGGCGGCGTGCGGGTGCTCAGCACCGCGGTACACCTTCAGCTTGCCGAGCTGCTGGGCAGCCAGGGAGTTCTTGGGGAGCATGCCCTTGATGGCCTTCTCAACGGCGCGGACCGGGTTGGTTTCCAGCAGTTCCGCGTAGTTGACCGAGGTCAGGCCGCCCGGGTAGCCGGAGTGGCGGTATGCGCGCTTCTGCTCCAGCTTGGCGCCGGTCAGGGCTACCTTCTCGGCGTTGATAATGATGACAAAGTCGCCCATGTCCATGTGGGATGCGAAAGTGGCCTTGTGCTTGCCGCGCAGCAGGATTGCGGTCTGGCTTGCAAGACGACCAAGGACAACGTCGGTGGCGTCAATGACGTGCCACTGGCGGTTGATATCGCCGGGCTTCGGGGTGTACGTACGCACGGTGTTTGCCTCGTTCTTGTTCTGGCGTTCTTGTTTAGGTGTCGCTAGCTCGCGCACCTACTGTCTGCGCGCTACCGGAACAGAGGTGAGGGCTCCATGTAACCAGTCATCCTGAAGTTCCGAATGTGCACGTTGAGTAGTTATCCTGCAACCGGATTCTCAAGCGGGCACGCACCATCGGAATAGGACACGCACAACGACTACCAAGATTAGCGCGTTAGGTGGTTCAGGGTCAAAATGAGGTAGCCGGAGGTCGCTGGGGCCATGCCGGCCCAATCAGTGCAGGGGGCCGAAGTGGTGTCAGCGGCAAACGGGGAGCCCGTGAGCGTGCTCATAGTCCTTGGCGCCGCCCTATTGGGGGTCATCCTCTCCTCCGTTGCCGAGACCCTCATATCCACGCTGCTTCCCCGCCTCGGTGAAGTGCCACGCCTGCAGGCAAGAATTACGACGGCGGCACTCACCGGCCTCGTCTGCACCGCCTTTGCCCTACATCTTGGAAATACTTTCAGTCTTCCGGCCTTCCTATTCCTGGCCATATTAGGCGTGCAGCTAGCGCGGATAGACGTAGCCCTCCATCTGCTGCCCAATCCCCTCGTATTAATGCTGCTGGCCGGCGGTCTACTACTGCTTTTATTGCCAGGAGTATTTGGTAAGCAATCTGATGATTTGCTTCGCGCAGCCCTCGGAGCCGTCATTTTGTTTGTCAGCTACCTGATTTTGGGACTTATTTCGCCCGGCAGCATCGGAATGGGCGACGTGAAGCTCGCCGCCCCCGTTGGCCTTTACCTGGGGTACCTAGGTTGGAGCCACCTCCTCTACGGAGGCCTGCTGGGCTTCATCCTGAATGGCGTAGTAACAGTGCTGCTAATCAGCAGAAAAGGGCGGAATAAGGCCAGCGAGGTGCCCCACGGACCCTCCATGCTAGGCGCCCTCGCAGCCGTCACGCTCTTCATTGGCTAGTCAGCACGGGGGACTTCTTCCTCGCACTGGCCGCCCCTTCCAGTAGCAGCCCAAGTAGTCCTCCGCGCACCTGCAGGCGCAGCTAAGTACTCACCCAAGTTTCCGAGTACGCACTTTTGGTGTTCCTTAGAAAAGTCGAGTACCACTACGCATTGTTGCCCTAGACCCCCCAGTGACAATCTCTTCTTAGCGAAGTCCAGCCGCTAAAGACTTATGGGGGCAGCTGGAAATTCGTTGAAATCAAATTAGTTCCATTTCACCGAATTAAGGAAAATACAATGACTTCTCTCATGGTCTCGATGATGGCTTTTGTTGCCGGCGTCAAGGATCGCTTTACTTCCGAAAAGGGCGCGACTGCAACCGAGTACTCCCTGCTGGTGGGTCTCATTGCCCTGGTCCTCGTGGTCGGTGTCGGTTTCTTCGGCACCAAGCTGAACACCTGGTTCAGCACCCTTGGTACCACGGTTGCTGGCTGGTAGGTCTAACAAAGTCTGGGGTTTAGAAATGAACAGCATTCGAACCGCATTCCTTGCACTCGAAGCCTGGATTCAGTCCGGCCTCAAGTCCGAAAAGGGCGCAACAGCAACGGAATACTCGCTCCTCGTCGGACTCATCGCGTTGGTTCTGGTTGTTGGCGTCGGCGCCTTTGGTGGCGCACTCAACAGTTGGTTTAGCACTCTGGGTACCACCGTCTCTGGCTGGTAGTTCAAGGTCACAGGTGCGCCGCGCCGCACGGCGCGGCGCACCTTTCTTTTTCAGGCCGTAAAGCTGCAACTACCGAGGGGGATCCTTTGAAACGCAGCAACAGAACGTCAGGCAACGGTGAACGGGGTGCGGTTGCAGTCGAATTCGCTCTTGTCGCCCCGATTCTAGTTGCCTTGATCGTCGCCATCGTCGAGTTCTCGAATGCATACAACATCCAGGTCTCTGTCACGCAGGCGTCACGTGAAGCCGCCCGAACCATGGCTATAACGCATGATGCTGCCAAAGCGACCGCTGCCGGAAAAGCCGGGGCGCCCTCCATCAACACAAGCTTGCTTACTTTCGATTACTCCTCGGCGAGTTGCCCGGTGGCTACGCCTCCTTCAACGGCCAGTGTCACGGTCACCTATACGGGAACGTCTTTGACCGGATTTTTCGGTTCCTCACTAGTCCTCAAAGGCAAAGGAGCCATGCAATGCGGCGGTTAGTCAGGTCCCGACCCAAGAACTCTTCGGAACGCGGTGCTGCCGGCGTTGTCGTCGCCGTCATGATGCTCGTCCTGGTCGGCGCTGGGGCTTTGGCCGTCGACACCGGTCAGATCTACGCTGAACGAGCACAGCTTCAGAATGCCGCCGACTCGGCTGCTATCGCTGTCGCGCAAAGCTGCTCGGTAGGTGCTTGCAAGACAGATTTAACCGGTGCGGGCTCCATCGCTAGACCCCTTGCGGACGCGAATTCTAACGACGGCGCGTCCAAAGTTGTAGCGATCGATACCAGCATCGCTGGTGAAGTCACCGTAACGACCTCAACGCAAAATGGGACAACAGGTGCTGGCTTCCTGTCCAAAATGTTTGCCAGTGCTTTTAGCGCCGCGCCGGCGAAAGTGGGAGCGACCTCAACAGCCGCCTGGGGGTCACCGGGCTCGGGTCCGGCCACCTTGCCTATCACCTTCGCTCCATGCCAGTTCGATGTCGACGGAACTGTTCACACAATTCTGACTCACGGCAGTGAGACCTGTGTCAGTGACAGCCCGTCGGGTGCGGCGATACCAGGCGGATTCGAATGGCTGATGCCGGACCCGGGCAAGTGCCAAGCCACCGTGTATCCGGACGATCCGACAACAGCCGGCGTCACAGACCCATACGCCAAAACGAACACCGGCCTTAGCATCCCGTCGGAGTGTAAGCCACTCATTCCCACGTATTTGAACAAGGTAGTTCTGTTTCCGGTCTTCACGCCCGCCAGTGGCACCGGCGCGGGCGGCAAGTACTACATCAAGGGCTATGCCGCGTTCCTTCTTCTCGGATACAGCTTTCCCGGAGCCGAAGGCGGCGACCTGACAGGCCTTGGCGGCAGTAATCGCGGTGTCCGAGGCAAGTTTGTCGAATGGGTAGCCGATCCGACGCTTTACGGCGGCGGCGGCTATGACGGTGGCGGCGTCGATCTGCCGCCACACCTGGTCAAGTAAAAATCTAAGGGGAAAGTAATGAAAGCACGCCTACTGGGAGGCATCGCCGCGCTGGTTGTCGCAGTCATAGGCACAGTCCTCCTTTTCAATTACGTCCAGGGCGCCGACCGACGCGCGTTGGCCAACACCGAGACCGAGGACGTGTTGGTTGTAAAACAAAACGTTCCGGCTGGCACACCCGCCAGCCAGCTGGCGCAGTACGTCACCACTAAGACCGTGCCTCGCACCGCTGTAGCGGCTGATGGGGTCCACGATCTGACTTCACTTGGCTCCACGGTAACTTCAGTAGCTTTGGTCCCTGGCGAACAACTCCTCAGCAGCCGCCTCGTTGATGCGAATGCCTACCTCGGCCCCTCCCGGGTTGCTGTCCCTGCCGGGCTTCAGGAGATAACTCTTCGCTTGGGTATTGAGAGGGTAGTGGGCGGTAAGATCCAGGCCGGCGACACAGTGGGCGTCTTCATCTCCATGGCCGATCCCGCAGGGGGCAATGGAACTCAGTTGACGTTCCACAAGGTTCTTGTCACCGCCGTTCAATTCAGCTCCGGGGCTGCTGCGCAAACCCAAGCACAGGCAACCCAGGGCAGCTCGTCGGGTGCGTTGAACGCAGCCAGCGAGACAAAACAAGCGTCGAGTGATTCGTATCTCATCACCTTCGCAAGGAACGCCGTCGACACCGAAAAGCTGGTTTACGCAGCTGAATTCGGAAAGGTCTACCTCTCGAAGGAACCGGCTGACGCAACCGAGGGCACCGCTGGCGTCGTCAATCAGACAAAGGTATTCAAATGAGCCGCTTCATATTGATCTCGCCGTCGACTGACTACGAACGGAAAGTTCGCGCGTCAGTAGCGCCCCTCAGCGGCTCATTGCAGTATTTCCAGGCCGCATACCTTCCCGAGTCCCCTGACGATATCCTCCGGCAACAGGCAGGCGAACCACCGGAGGTGCTGATTCTCGGCCCTGGCCTTCCGCAGGACGAAGCTCTCAAATTCGCAGCGGTGATGGATCTCCAATACCCGGAAATCAGCATCGTCCTGGCAGCAGATGATGACGGCGAACTGGCCCTCAACGCCATGCGATCTGGTATCCGCGACCTGATCCCGCCGTCAGCCGATATGGACCAGGTTCGAGCGCTGGTGGAACGGGCAAGTCTAGCCGCCGCTGGTCGTCGCCGCGGTTTGGCCCCCAACACGGCTGAGCGCCCTGCCGCTGAAGGAGGGCGAGTCATCGCCGTTATGTCTCCAAAAGGCGGCGTAGGCAAGACAACGGTCGCCAGCAACCTGGCAATCGGTCTGGGACAGGTTTCACCCATGAGCGTGGTGGTCGTCGACCTTGATCTCCAGTTCGGCGACATCGCAAGCGGCCTGATGCTCGAGCCTGAATTCACCATAACGGACGCTGTGGTTGGTGCAGCGAGCCAGGACGCAATGGTGCTCAAGACATATTTGTCTCTGCACCCCAGCAACATCTACGTCCTGTGTGCGCCCCGTAATCCCATCGACATGGATCGGATCTCCGGCGAAAACATCAGCCATCTCCTGCGCCAGCTGCGGGCTGAGTTCCAATATGTGGTGGTTGATACCGCACCCGGCTTGGGCGAACACGTGCTGGCCACTCTGGAGCAGGCGACAGATGCTGTCTGGGTCTGCGGCATGGATGTGCCCAGTATTCGTGGATTGCGAACCGGGTTCCAAATCCTTTCGGAACTCGACCTGCTTCCCGATAACCGGCACGTTGTACTCAACATGGCTGACCGGCGAACTGGCCTCACGGTCCAGGACGTGGAGGCCACTATTGGTGCTCCGGTTGACGTTGTTTTGCCTAAGTCCCGCGCCGTGCCGTTTTCAACTAACAAGGGAGTCCCCCTTCTTCAGGACGGTAGCCGAGATGGGGTGGCCAAGGGCCTGCGACGGCTGGTGGAGCGTTTCAAACCCAACTGGGAAGCACCACGCAAGAAGGTTCATAGAAGGGCGGTAGTACAGTGAGTCTCTCAAACCGTTTTGCCAAGATGCGCGGCGAGTCCGAGCCCGATGCTCCCACAACCTCCCCGCATGCCGCATCCACCTTGGGAACCATCCAGCAAGCTCAGGCAGCAGAGCAGGCCCAAGCCCCGGTCACAGTTGAAATTATCGGCGGGATTGCGAGTGAGGCACTAGCAGGCCTTAAAGAACGTGCCAGCCAGGCGCTCTACGAGAGGCTAGGTTCTCGTATCACCGACTCATCCCTTGAGGAGGCCGAACTCCATCAGTTTGTGAAGGATGAACTCAAGGTAGTCGTTGATGAGGAGCAGGTACCTCTGTCACAGGGAGAGCGCCAACGACTTACACGGGAGATCATCGACGACGTCTTGGGACACGGGCCGCTTCAGCGGTACCTGGACGACCCGTCAGTCACGGAAATTATGGTCAACAGGGCAGACCAGATTTATGTAGAGCGGAACGGCCACCTGTTCCTCACTGACACTAAGTTCAGTAATGAGGAAGCTCTTCGGAGGGTTATCGAACGCATCGTCACCCGGATCGGTCGGCGGATCGACGAATCCTCCCCACTTGTGGATGCCCGCCTGGCTGATGGGTCGCGCGTAAACGCCATTATTCCTCCGTTGGCCGTCAACGGCGCGTCTCTGACTATTCGAAAGTTCGGGCGGGAGGCGTTGACGGTACAAAAGCTGATCAGTTTCGGAAGCCTGTCTCCGGAGATGGCCGAACTGCTCCAGGCCTGTGTCCTGGCCCGGATGAACATCATCGTCTCCGGCGGTACGGGCACCGGTAAAACGACAATGCTGAATGTTCTTTCGTCCTTTATCCCTGCCACAGACCGCATTGTGACCATTGAGGATGCGGTGGAACTGCAGCTCCAGCAGGACCACGTGGTCAGGCTGGAAAGCCGGCCGGCGAACATTGAGGGCAAAGGTGAAGTGTCCATCCGTGACCTGGTCCGCAACTCCCTCCGCATGAGGCCGGACCGGATCGTGGTTGGTGAGGTCCGCGGTGGCGAATCGTTGGACATGCTGCAAGCCATGAACACCGGTCACGACGGCTCGATTTCAACAGTTCACGCCAATTCACCCCGTGACGCAGTGGCCCGATTGGAAACCCTCGTCCTGATGGCCGGAATGGACCTTCCGCTCAGGGCGATCCGGGAGCAGATCGCATCAGCGGTCAACCTGATCGTGCATATCTCCCGCCTCCGTGACGGAACCCGCCGGGTGACGCACATAACTGAAGTGCAAGGGATGGAAGGCGACATCGTTACGCTTCAAGATGCCTTCGTCTTCGACTACTCTGCGGGCATCGACGCCAACGGCAGATTCCTAGGGAAGCCCGTTCCCACCGGGGTCCGTCCGCGGTTCACGGACAGGTTCGAAGAACTGGGAATCAGGATCTCTCCCTCCGTGTTCGGAGCCCAAGGGCCAAGGAGTCGGTAGATGGAAACTCCTGAAACCCCGCTCGTGATCCTGGTCGCAGGGGTACTGATGATCTTCGCCTCGATCATCGTACTATTTGTTGTCGTGTTGAAGCCCCGACATGCGATCCCGCTGTCAAGGCGTCGGCCGGATGTTCCGTCGGGCGCATCCAAACTGACCGTCCTCACCGATACTGCCGTTGGCGCCATCAACAAGCGCCTCAAAGGAAGAACCGACTTCCTGGTCACCCGTGAAAAGCTGGAACGGGCGGGGCTGAAGGCCCAACCCGCCGACTTCCTGCTCATGATGGGCGCGGGTGCACTGGCTGGCAGCGTCTTGGGCTTCCTTCTCGGAGGACTGTTCTTCGCGATCCTTATGATCGCCGTCGTTCCAGCCGGTATGCTCGCTTACCTTTCGATGCTTAGTTCCAGGCGCAGGAGCAAATTCGACGAGCAACTTCCAGACACTCTGCAGATGCTGACTGGGAGCATGCGAGCCGGCCATTCGCTCCTTAGGGCCATAGACGCCTCCGCCCGGGAAACGGACGCCCCAATGTCCGAAGAGCTGAGCAGGATCGTCAACGAAACCCGGATTGGCCGCGACCTGGGCGAGTCAATGATGGAAGTGTCTGCCCGCACCGGAAGCGAAGACTTCGGCTGGATTTCCCAAGCCATCGAGATCCACAGGGAAGTAGGCGGAGACCTTGCGGAAGTCCTCGACCACGTTGGTGAAACCATCCGCGATCGCAACCAGATCCGTCGCCAAGTAAAAGCCCTGAGTGCAGAGGGAAAGATGTCCGCTGCTGTTCTCATGGGCCTGCCAGTGGTTCTGTTCTTCGCACTCATCCTGATCAACGGTCAATACGCCAAGACATTTACGAGCACGGTTCCCGGGTTCCTGATGCTTGGCGCCGCCGCTGTGATGCTCACTGCCGGCGGGTTCTGGCTCAGCCGGCTGATCAAGCCGAAGTATTAGGAGCGCGATATGTCACCCATAGCACTCGGGGCGATACTGGCCATCGTTCTACCCGTCTCATACCTGGTCTGGTCTGTGGTGGCTACGGACAGGGTTGCCATCCGGAACATACAAGCCAACCTGGGCCAGGGTGCCAGGAACGCTGCCCCACAAACTCTGTCGCTCGAATTCAGCGCCTTCACCCGCAGGGTCACGCCAGTCCGTTACGTCGCCTGGCTGGACAAACAGCTCGCTGCCTTAGGACGCCCCAAGGAGTGGCCCCTCGAACGCCTCCTGGCGGTAAAACCGCTGCTGGCGCTCGGAGCCGCGCTCCTCGGCTTGTTTTACTTCCTTGCCTCGCCGGAGCCGTCACGCTTCGTGATCCTTCTTGCCGCTATTGCTTTTGGCTATTTTGCTCCAGACCTGCTGATACGCACTAACGCTGAGAAACGGAGAGACAAGATTCGGCAGGAGCTGCCGAACACGCTCGACCAGATGCTGATCTCGGTACAGGCGGGGCTCGGGTTTGAAGCTGCCAT
This sequence comes from Arthrobacter sedimenti, assembly GCF_042652025.1. NCBI lineage: Bacteria > Bacillati > Actinomycetota > Actinomycetes > Micrococcales > Micrococcaceae > Arthrobacter > Arthrobacter sedimenti. Next base: position 557,580 of record NZ_JBHSDQ010000001.1, read on the forward strand.
GGCCCGTACGGCCCAAAATGGCGGCGGCCCCCTCGCGGACGAAATGACGCGCACGCTTCAGGACATGCAGGTGGGGCGTTCGCGGAAGGAAGCGTACTTGGCCATGTCCGATCGCGTTGACGTCCCAGATCTGCGCTCGTTTATACGCGCGATCGTTCAAGCGGATGCATATGGGATTGCGATCGCCAAGGTATTGAAGGTCCAGGCCCATGAAATGCGGATGAAGCGACGCCAACGGGCGGAAGAACACGCAATGAAGATCCCCGTGAAGATTCTTTTCCCGCTCATCTTCTTCATTTTCCCGACCCTCTTCATCATCCTTTTGGGGCCGGCAGTCATGAACATCATCGCTGCGTTCTCCTAGGAGGAGTCATGAGGAATCTGATACGGGCTTTGTCCCTGGTCCGAAACACCATGCGGCAACTGACAGGTGAAGAAGACGGTGCAACCGCCACGGAATACGCGATCACAGTCGGGTTCATAGCAATCGTGGTTGTGGCTGGAGTTGGCTTTTTTGGCCTCTCCTTAAATGGCTACTTTGACCACCTCACCACCGGGGTAAAGACCGCGCTCGGTATCCCCTAACAAAGGCTTGCATCTGCAACGTCCTTTGTCACCCAAAGACCGGACCCCCTCGGCACCCAGAACCGAGGGGGTCCTTTGGTTTAAAAATACTCAATTCCAGATGGCCCGAACAGCGAGCGGCTGACAATGCCGGGTCCATCTACCGCCGATGTTCCTTGGAGGTCAAGATGAAGGTTGTCAGATTCCTTGTGGCACTCCTTGCAGCCAGCGCGTTAACCGGTTGCCTGCCCCAAGGGGCCGACGAGCAAACTCGCCCGCCGGAGAAGCCTCGTTCTACGGAAACTTCCTCAGCGGCCCAGACCCCGCTGTCTCTGCAGGGATCCTTTGGTTTATTCCACATCCTCGACAGCAACGGCCGCGCCTTCGACCTCGCATATGACTACGAGCCCTCGCGAATTAAGACCCGTCCAGTGGACTATGGCGGCGCCGAATTAACAGAGGTACAAGTCGAGGCGGCGTACAGGATGAAAATACTGAACACGTCAGAGACCCAAACCCTGTCCTTCCAACCAACCTCTGTTTGGGAGGCAACTTTCGGGCTTTACGCGCTTTGGGAGTCGCCGAATACGCTTTGCGACGGCCTGCTTGGGCCGGGTCGAAAAGGTAACTGGTGCGGGGTGGAACTAGCTCACTTCCACATCGAACAGAATGTCCTTCCGGGCACCTCATTGCAGCTCACACCGCACCCCGGGTTTTCGGACTCCTACCCCGTGCAAGGTGGGACAGTCGCGGTTGACCCCTCCCACCTGCCAGGAATCAGGAATGCGTTGGCTCGGCCCTACAACATTGCCATCACATACCAGGGCAAGGACGGCGGCCGCTTCGTCAACTCCTGCTATCGGGAAGCCAACCAAAGGTACAACCCACAGCATGCGGCAGACGGCAGACCTGCGGGACTGGGATCTCCTGGTGGCCGCACGCGACGGGGTGTGCCGCCCGTTCATGGACAAGAGCATCTTCCCAGGCATGTCCACCTCCGCGGATCCGGATGGCGGGTACACCTACCTCGACTAAACCGCTGGTCCGGACTCAGGGTAGGCATAGAAAAGACGCAGTGAAAGCGCAGGAAACGTACAAGGCGTAAAGCCTTTGCGCAGGATGTTGCAAGATCGGGTCAACTCCGGATCAAGCGTTGCTAACTTCGATTCAGTGCTGGTGCAGGGCCAGCCAATCCGTCTCGCACAGGAGTCTCAGATGCTTTCTCTCTACACCAACATCATGACCCGCTTCCGCAGCGAAAAGGGCGCAACCGCCGTTGAATACGGCATCATGGTCGCCCTCATCGCGGTCGTCATCATCGTCGCCGTCAGCACCCTCGGAGGCCAGCTCGGCACCCTCTTCACCGGCGTCACGACTGATATCGCACACCCGAGCACTACCGCCGTTCCTTCCCCGTAGTGAACCGCGACCGCCGTTCCGGACCCCATATCGAAACGGCGGCGCTCTGCCCGGCTGAAACAAGCAATCCAAGAGGAGGTGCAGCAGGTGAAACGTGATTCGGAGCGCGGCGCGGCCGCCGTCGAATTCGCGATCCTGCTGCCCCTCCTCTTGATGCTTGTGCTGGGAACCATCGAATTTGGCCGGGCGTACAACGCCCAGATCACCCTGACCAACGCAGCCCGCGACGGGGTACGGGTCATGGCGATCAACAATGATCCAACCGCCGCCAAGAAAGCAGCGCAGAACGCGGCGGCATCGGTCAGCACTATCCCCGTCTCGGACATCACGCTCAGCAGCCCCACCTGCAGCACGGGGAACCAGGTAACGCTGACCATCAAGTACACGCTGTCCACCATCACCGGTATCGCCGGCCCGTTCCCGATGACAGGCAAAGGGGTAATGCTGTGCGGCGGCTGAGTAGGAACAACCGCGCCACTGAGCATGGCGAGCGCGGCGCCATCAGCGTCATCGTTGCCATCCTCCTGGTGACCCTCCTCGGCTTCGTGGCCATCGCAGTCGACGTTGGGGTGATCTATTCCGAGCGTGCGCAGCTGCAGAACGGCGCGGACGCTTCCGCAATCGCCGTCGCACAAAAGTGCGCGCGCAATCCAGCAGACCCGCTGTGTTCGACGACGTCCACGCTCGCCGGCAGCCTGGCGAACCAAAACGCGCTGGACGGCCTGAGCAACGTCAACAACATCCAGTTAGACACAACGGCCAGGACTGTTTCGGTCACCACCACATCCAGGGAAAAGGGAGCTCCGGACAATTCGGTCTCCCTCTTCTTTGCCGGAGTGCTGGGCATCCCCTCCAAAGAGGTTGGGGCGAAGGCGTCGGCTGTTTGGGGCAGCCCCAAAGCCGGACGCACTGCTTTCCCGCTTGCCTTTTCCATCTGCCAGGTCAAGGGCTACGTCGACGGCGGTCTGCAGCTTCTCCAAGACCATGGCCAGAATGCCAATGCCTCCTGCAACTACGGACCCTCCGGAGCGGCGGTATCCGGCGGCTACGGATGGCTGGTCCAGGACGCCGGAAAATGCGGCGGCACCATCGACCTGGCAGTGAGCGAGGGCGGCAGCGACCCGGGCAACAACGCGCCTGGCAACTGCGATGCCACACTTAACGGCTGGGGTGCAGACATCGCGGCCGGCAAGAAGGTCATCGTGCTGCTTCCCGTCTTCAACAAAATCACCGGCACTGGATCGGGAGCGATCTACAGCCTGGTCTCCTTTGCAGCCTTCGACGTCACCGGCTGGAAGTTCAGCGGCGGCACAGGCCTGCCCTATGAATTCCAAAGCACCAAGTCCACCGCTACAGGGGTTACCACGGCTACCCAATGCACCGGAAACTGCCGCGGCATCATCGGCAAGTTCGTCACCTACGTTTCCCTCGCCGACGGCTACACGCTGGGTCCCGTTGACCCTTATGGCGCCACCATCGTCCGTCCTACCCTTTAGCGCTACCCCATCAGGAGAACAACGTGAAGTCTCGCATGCTCGCCGGCACGGCCGCCGTAGCCTTGGCGCTTGTGGGAGCCCTCCTCATAATCGTCTACGCAAACGGCGCGGACGCACGGGCGATGGCCAGCACCAACCCCAAGAAAGTGCTGGTTGTTCAAAAAGCCATCCCGGCCGGAACCCCGGTGAATGACATGACGGCCTCCCTGGTCATCGAGGACGTTCCCGCCGCCGGTGTAGCCACCACCGCACTCACCTCTTTGGACGGCAAGGGCGGAACGGTCGCCGCCGTCGACCTGGTCCCCGGCGAGCAACTACTCGCCGAACGCCTCGTCTCACCAGCAGATGTCAAGAGCAGCAGTGCGGCCAAGGTGCCCGCAGGCATGCAGGAAGTCACGTTTGAGTTGGAGCCGAAAAAGGTAGTGGGCGGCCGTCTCGAAGCTGGAGACCATGTGGCCATTGGATTCAGCTTCCCGGCCGGCGCGGACAAGAGTAAGCCGGGCGAGCCTACCTCGCAGCTCGCTCTTCGCAAGGTCCTGGTCACGGCGGTCCAACGGGCGCCGCAATCCAGCGACGCGAAAAAGACAACCGACGGCACCAACCCCCAGGACACCACCCTTCCCCAAGGCTCCTTCATGATCACTGTGGCGGTGAGTGACGTGGACGCCAACAAAATCATCTTCACCACAATAAATGGCAGCCTCTGGCTCACCAAGGAACCCCTCGATGCCCAGGACAACGGCGGCTTCATCGCCAGGAAGGACAACGTGTACAAATGAGCCGTTTCGTCCTCCTCTCCCCCAACGCCGAGTTCGACCAGAAGCTGCGCGCCGCCGTCGCCCACGGCCTGCGCGGCACCGTGCAGACCATCGCCAGTGACATCCTCCCCGCAGGCCCGGCGGAACTGTTCGGCCTCCTCAACCAGGAACAGCCCGAAGTCCTGATCATCGGCCCGGATGTCCCTTATGAAGAGGCACTGCGGTTCGCCAAGGTCTTTGACGTCCAGCTCCCCGGCCTCAGCCTGGTCCTGGTCAGCGACGTGGACCCGGATTTCCTGCTGCACGCCATGCGCGCCGGCATCCGGGACATCCTCAGCCCGCAGGCCGACCCGGCTGAAATCAGGGTGCTGCTGGAACGCGCCTGCCAGTCCTTCGCCACCCGCCACCGCGGTCCCGAGCAGCAGCAGGCAGAAAACGGCAGGGGCCTGGTCATCGGCGTCTTCTCCCCCAAGGGCGGCGTGGGCAAAACCACCCTGGCCACCAACATTGCCATCGGCCTGGGCCAGATCGCACCCATGAGCGTGGTCATCGTGGACCTCGACCTGCAGTTCGGCGACGTCGCCTCCGGCCTCTACCTCAACCCGCAGCACACCGTCACGGATGCCGTCACCCCCGCAGCTGCCCAGGATTCCCTAGTCCTCAAGGCCTTCCTGACCGTGCACCCGGCCGGCATCTACGCCCTGTGCGCCCCGCCCAACCCGGTGGACGCGGACCATATCACGCCGGAACAGGTCAGCCACCTGCTGGAACAGCTGGCGCAGGAATTCCAGTACGTGGTCGTAGATACAGCCCCCGGCATGCCGGAAATCGGCCTCGCCGCCATGGAACAGTGCACCGACGTGGTCTGGGTCAGCGCCATGGATATCCCCAGCCTGCGCGGCCTCCGCTCCGGCCTGGAGGTCCTCCGCCAGCTGGACATCATGCCCGAATCCCGCCACGTGGTCCTGAACATGGCCGACGCCAAAGCCGGCCTGAACGTCCAGGATGTCGAATCCACTATCGGCGCCCCCGTGGATGTCAGCGTCCCCCGCTCGCGCGCCGTGGCACTGTCCACCAACCGCGGCATCCCCGTCCTCCAGGAATCGAAGAAAGACCCCGCCGTCAAAAGCCTCCGCCAGCTGGTGGAGCGCTTCAACCCGGCGTGGCGCACGCAGACCCAGCGGAAGCTTCACCGAAGGGTGGTTATCTGATGAAACTCTCCGAACGCATCAACGCGGCCCAAAGCCGCCAGTCGTCCGGCACCGCACTGCTCGAGCCCCCGCGCCCGGCGCCGTCGCCGACCCCGGCGGAAAGCACGGAGCGGCACCTTCCGGCGCATGCCGCCGTCGTGCATTCAGCGCACGACGGCGGCACCCAGCAGGTGCCCACGGCACCCAAGGTGGACGTCTTCGCCGCCATGAAGGACAGGGCGGCCACCGCGCTGTTCGAGCGCATGGGAACGCGCTTCAACGATGCCGCCGTCACCGAACAGGAACTGCGGAGCACCGCCAAGGAGGAGCTGACCCGCATCGTCGACGCCGAGCAGGTGCCGCTGACCCCGGAGGAACGCACCCGCCTGGTCCAGGACGTAGCCGACGATGTGCTGGGCTATGGCCCCCTCCAGCGCCTGCTGGACGATCCCGCCGTCACCGAAATCATGGTCAACCGCATGGACCAGATCTATGTGGAACGCAAAGGCAAGCTCACGCTCACCGAGTCCCGGTTCAGCTCCGAGGAACACCTGCGCAAGGTCATCGAACGCATTGTGTCCAAGGTGGGCCGCCGTATCGACGAGTCCTCCCCGCTGGTGGACGCGCGCCTGGAAGACGGCTCCCGTGTCAACGCCGTCATCCCGCCGCTGGCCGTGGGCGGTTCCTCGCTGACCATCCGAAAGTTCAGCAAGACCCCGCTGACGGTCCGCAACCTGATCGACTTCGGCACGCTGACGCCGGAAATGGCCGAACTGTTGAACGCCTGCGTCAAAGCCAAGCTGAACATCATCGTCTCCGGCGGTACCGGCACGGGAAAGACCACGCTGCTGAACGTCCTGTCCTCATTCCTGCCGCACGACGAACGCATTGTGACTATCGAGGACGCCGTGGAACTGCAGATCCAGCAGGACCATGTGGTCCGGCTGGAAAGCCGTCCGCCCAACACTGAGGGCAAGGGCGCGGTGACCATCCGCGAGCTCCTCCGCAACTCCCTCCGAATGCGCCCCGACCGGATCGTGGTGGGCGAGGTCCGTGGCGGCGAGTCCCTGGACATGCTGCAGGCCATGAACACCGGCCACGACGGCTCCCTCTCCACCGTGCACTCCAACTCCCCCCGCGACGCCGTGGCCCGCCTTGAAACCCTGGTGCTGATGGCCGGCATGGACCTTCCGCTGCGCGCCATCCGAGAGCAGATCGCCTCCGCCGTGAACCTCATTGTCCAGATTTCCAGGCTCCGTGATGGCTCCCGCCGCATCACCCACGTCACCGAGGTGCAGGGCATGGAAGGCGACATCGTCACCCTCCAGGACGCTTTCGTCTTCGACTATTCCGCAGGCGTGGACGCCCAGGGGCGGTTCCTTGGCCGACCCGTCGCCACGGGCATCCGGCCGCGGTTCATCGACCGGTTCGAGGACCTGGGCATCCACGTGTCGCCGGCAGTGTTCGCCACTCCGCTGGGCCCCGGCGCGAAGTAGGGACTGAGCCATGATCATCGCCATCGGAAGCGTCATCCTCCTGGCAGCAATCGTCCTGCTCGGGGTCGCCGTGCTCCTGCCGAGCGCACCCTCGGTGCCGCTGGACCGCCGTCGTCCGTTTGAACCCGAGCCGCCGTCCTCCCTGTCCCGCCTGGCGCTGTCCGGCGTCAGGTCCTTTGAGCGGCTGCTCGCGGGCCGGAACGTCAAGCTGTTCTCCCGCGCGGAACTGGAGAACGCGGGCCTGCGCCTCAGCCAGGCCGAATTCTTCCTGCTGGTGGGCATCGGCGCCTGCGTTGGGATGCTGGTGGGCACCGTGACAGTGGGTCCCCTGGTGGGGCTGCTGCTTGCCCTGCTGGCTCCGTTCGTGGGCAAACTGGTCCTCGGCTTCCTGGCTGGCAAGCGCCGCACCGCCTTCGACGGGCAGCTGGGCGATACGCTCCAGCTGCTCTCCGGCGGCCTCCGGGCAGGCCACAGCATCCTGCGCGCCATCGACGCAGCGGCGGCTGAATCCCAAAAGCCGACGTCGGAGGAGATGCGGCGGGTGATCACCGAAACCAGCCTGGGCCGTGACCTGCTCGCCGCCCTCAATGACACCGCCGACCGGATGAAGAACGAGGACTTCATCTGGATCTCCCAGGCAATCCAGATCAACCGCGAAGTGGGCGGCAACCTGGCCGAGGTGCTGGACCAGGTCAACGAGACCATCCGCGAGCGCGCGGAGATCAAGGGCCACATCAAGGCCCTCGCGGCCGAAGGCAAGTTCTCCGCGTACATCCTGATCGCCATGCCCTTTGGCATCGTGGCCATGCTGCTCGCGGTGAGCCCGAACTACATGAACTCGATGTTCACCCATCCCCTGGGCTGGGTGATGATCGGCGCCTCGTTTGTCCTGATGACCATCGGCGCGCTGTGGATGCGCAAGATCATCGACCTGAAGTTCTGAGGAGACCATGAACCTGATAGTCCTCCTCTCCGTCCTGCTGGTCTGCGTCCCGGTGGCGGCACTGGCATGGTCCGTCCTGACCGTGGACAAGCAGGGGCGCGTGGCTGTCACCGAACTGCTCTCCCGCGGCGCACCACCAGTCGCGGTTGCTCCTACCGGAGCGCCGGCGCGTCTCGAAGCCCTGGGCCGGCACCTCACTCCCCCGGCATACGTCGCGCTTCTGGACCGGCTCCTGTCCCTCGCCGGCCGGCCCGCCTCCATGCCGCTGGGAAAGGTGCTGGGATCGAAGATCGGCCTTGGCGTCGCCGGTGCCGCGGCTGGCCTCTATCTGACCTCCATCGGCAGTTCACCGATGATGAAACTAGCCGGGCTCTTCGTCCTGGTCCTCGGCTACTTCATCCCTGACCTCCTCCTTTACAGCAAGGGCCAGGAGCGGCAAAAGGCGATGCAGCTGGAGCTGGCCAACACGCTGGACCAAATGCTCATCTCCGTGGAAGCCGGACTTGGCTTCGAAGGCGCCATGGCCCGCGCCGGCGAGAACGGCAAGGGCCCGCTCGCCGAAGAACTGGTGCGCACCCTGCAGGACATGCAGGTGGGACGCAGCCGGCGCGAGTCCTACATCGCCCTGGCTGAGCGGACCAATATCCCGGAGTTGCGCAGCTTTGTGCAGGCCGTGGTGCAGGCCGACACCTACGGCATCGCCATCAGCCGGGTCCTGCGCGTCCAGGCCAAGGTCATGCGGGTCAAGCGGCGCCAGCGGGCCGAGGAAAAGGCCATGAAACTGCCCGTCATGATCCTTTTCCCGCTGCTGTTCTTCATCTTCCCGGTCCTCTTCATCGCCATTCTGGGACCGGCTGTTATCAATGCGGTGATGACTTTCAGCGGGCAGTAGCGCCTACGCAGGCCGACGGCAAGTTTGCCTCAAGGTTTACACAGAATGATGACAAATAGGCCAACGGCGGATTTCCAGGAAGTAGCCTTGAACAATGCACAGTACCGATCCCGGTCCCGGCGGAAAGAGCCCCGCTGCGGACTCGCCGCTGCCCGGGGTCGCTCTACCTGCTCCTGCCGTTCCCGCTCCCAGCGTGGGACCTTCACTCGAGGCGGCGAATCTGTTGCCACTGATTGATGCCGCAGTCCTTGACGAGCTTGAAGAGGAACTGGCCGGTACCGGACTGGCCCAGCGCTTCGCCCGAGACTATGCCGCCATGTGGGATCTCCGGCTGACCCGGCTGGGAACAGCGGTGGACAGGCGGGATGAGGACTCCGCCCTGGACGCTGTCATCAGCCTCAAAATCAGCTCCGCCATGGTGGGCGGCCTCAGGCTGGCAAGGCTCGCCGAACTCCTGGAAGGCCTGATCCGGCAGGGCGACTTTGCCCAGGGCCAGGCCATGATGGCCGGTGTGGCCCGGGACGGGGCACGCACAGTCTCCGAGCTCCAGGCAACCTACATCCTGGAGAAGGGCTGACCCATCAGTTCCGGGAGTCAGCACCTTGAGGATCGCGGTTAGGCGTCATCAGGACGACGCGGCGCCAACCGGTAGCCGACACCGCGGACCGTCTGCAGCCAGCGTGGCGAGAGCTGGTCCTCCTTGAGCTTGCGCCGCAGGTTTCCCACGTGGACCTCCACGGCGCGCTCGTCCGCTTCGCTGATGTAGGTTTCGCGGTCGTAGAACTCGCCCCGCACGGCCCGCACCAGGTCAGCCCTGGTGCACACGGCACCGCCGCCCTTCAGCAGCACGTGGAGCAGGTCGAACTCACTGCGGGTCAGTCCCAGCGGCTGGCCTTTGATTTCCACGGTGCGCGTCCGGTGGTTCAGGAGGAGTCCGTTGTGCTGCAGGACTCCGGGCTCTGCATGGGCAGCAGGAGCCGGGGCCTGGCCCCAGGACGGGGACGGGTTCTGCCCGTCCGCCTCATGCCGGGGCCTGCGCATCATTGCCGCCACCCGCGCCCGGAGTTCCCTGGGCCTGAAGGGTTTGGCGATGTAGTCGTCCGCGCCCGCATTTAGTGCTGACAGCAGGTCCGGTTCCTCCGTGCGGCCGGTCAGCATCACCACATAAGCGTTGCTGAAATTCCGGATCCGCCGCAAAACCTCAAACCCGTCAATATCCGGCAGGCCAATATCGAGCGTCACGACATTTGCCTGCTTGCTGCGGACAACGTCAACCCCGGTCCGCCCATCTACCGCTGAATGCACTTCGAAGCCCGCCTGGGTCAATACACCTTCCAGGAGGTTACGCACATCGGCGTCATCCTCGATTACTACAGCTACACCAAGATCGTCCATTGCTATCCCTGCGCCAGGCGAAGATGGCCCCCCATTGGCCCAGCGCCAATGCCAATCCCGCTCCAACCATTTATACGCTACTAGTAAGCCTTGCTGATGACACCCGTAACGGCGCCGGAAATTGAAAAGTCAATTATTATGACAAGACGTGTGCAATATCCATGGGAAAGGGTGGTTGCCCAAGGTAACTGGGGGGAATTGATAGACCTTGGCGGCACCTGCCTTCCAAATGCGAAGGGGTACGAGTCAGAAACATGGCTGAGCCGTTGTTCCAGCGTGGACCCGGCCGCATCTTCCGCCGGTTGGGACCCCGTGCCCAAGTGGCGTTGTGTCAGCTCCCCCTTACCTTCCTTGTGGCTGTCATTGCCGTGGCCACACCGTTCGCCTGGCCTTCCCTGACATACAGCCCCCTGTATGTGGCCGGAATTGTCCTGCACGCAATCCTGTTCCTTGGCTGCTTCCTGGTCCCCTGGGAACGGCTGGCACACCGCCCCTACCTGCTGATTCCCGTCCTGGATTTCGCCGCCATCGGTTTCCTCCGCAATGGCGCGGCGCCCCTCTTGCCCGGGCTTGCGGTGCTGGTAGTCTTCCCGGTCATTTGGCTCTCCGCCTCCGGCATGCTGGCCCGCAGCAGCCTGGTGCTCAGCTTCCTCGGGCCGCTGCTGATCATGCTTCCTTCAGCCGCGGCCGACTTCCCAGCTGTCACCGCCTCCGACTTCACCATCGTCGTCCTCTTTCCCGTCATGATGCTGGCCGTGTCCCTGGCCATCCGCTTTGCCAGCGTGAGCCTTCGGCAGCAGCAGGCCGAACTGGCGGACAAGGACCGCGAACTCCGGGACCTGCTGGCCGCAAGCCGGGAACGGGAGAAGCTGCTGGAAACCGTGCTGGACGCCACCGACGTCGGTATTGCCGCCGTCGACCGTTCCGGGCACTTCCTGGTGTCCAACAGCCGGCAGCGCAATTTCCGCCGCGCCACGGGGGCCGACGAAGCCATTCCCGGGCAGGGGCACCAGCTGATCTTTGGGCAGGACCGCCGCACCCTGCTTCCGCGGGACCGCAGGCCTATCAGCCGGGCCATGGCCGGTGAGTCGTTCGCCGACTATCTGGTGTGGGCGGGCGAGGGACCGGAGCAGCGTGCCGTATCCACGGCCGCCCGCCCCCTGGTCAGCGAGGACGGCCGGCTCACCGGCGCCGTGGTGGTCTACAGCGACGTCACCGGTTGGGTGGAATCCCTGGCGGCCAACCAGGAGCTCATCTCCAATGTCACGCACGAATTCAAGACCCCGCTCAATTCGATCCTGGGCAACGTGGACCTGGTGCTGGAAGACCTCGATGAGCTGCCCGCGCACGTCGCCAAGCGTCTGCTGGTGGTGCAGCGCAACGCCGAACGGCTGCTGGACCTGGTGGCCGACCTGACCGCTTCCGCCTCCACCACCCTGAACGTCCATCCCAAGCGGACCGACCTGGCCAGCCTGGTGGAGACCAGCCTGAGTTCCGCCCAGGCTTCGGCCCTGCGGTCCCACGTGGAGATTGCCGCCGATGTCCCCTCGCCCCTGTGGGCCTACGCGGACCCGCTGCGGATCGGGCAGGTGCTGGACAACCTGGTGTCCAACGCCATCAAATACAGTCCCGACGGCGGCAAGGTCAGCATCAGCGCCCAGGCGGACCGGCAGTGGGTCCGCCTGAGCGTCACGGACACCGGGATGGGCATGTCGCACGAGGACGCTGCCAGGGCTTTCAACCGCTTCTTCCGCGCCGAGTCCGCGCAGAAGGCCGCCATTCCCGGGGCAGGACTGGGGCTTTCCATCACCCGCATGATCGTGGAACGGCACGGCGGCAGCATCATGTGCGAGAGCGGCGAAGGCCAGGGCAGCACCTTCACGGTGACGCTGCCGGCAGAAGGCCCGCCCCCGGCGTTCTAATCAGTACTCGCGGACGGCCCTTGTCTGCTCGGCGCGCGCCAGCAACTGGCTGTCCGACGGGTAGGCCACTTCCTCCAGCACCAGGGGGTGCGGAGCGGCCAGGACAGACTTGGCATCGCGCTTCTGCAGCAGCAGCCGCTCGTACAACCAGCCCGGTTCCACCGCCCCCTCCCCCACGTACAGGGCAGAGCCGATCAGGGCGCGGACCATGTTGTGGCAGAAGGCGTCGGCCTGGACGGTGGCCACAATGACGCCGTTCTCGCCTCGCCGGAACTCAAAGCGCTGCAGTTCCCTGATGGTGGTGGCTCCTTCGCGTGGCTTGCAGAAAGACAGGAAGTTCTGCAGGCCCAGCAGTTGCGAGGCGCCCTCGTTGAGCAGGTCAACGTCCAGCGGGCTCTTGTGCCACAGCGTAAAGTACCGCTCCAGCGGGTCCCAGAGGGCGGGCCCGTCCGCGATCCGGTAGCTGTACCGCCGCCAGAGCGCGGAGAAGCGGGCGTCGAAACCCTCAGGCGCCAACCCGATGGAATGCACCTCCACCGCGCCGTGGAGGTCGCCGAGGGCCCGGTTCAGGGCGCCGCGGAGCCTGCGCAACATGGCGACGGCGGGATCCAGCTCATGTCCGCGCGGCAGCCCCAGCCACTCGGCTACGGTGAGGTCCAAGTGCACCACCTGCCCTCGGGCGTGGACTCCGGCGTCGGTCCGCCCCGCAACGGTGACCCGGACCTGGCGGCGGACCAAAAGCTCGATCGCTTCCTCAAGCACGCCCTGGACAGTCCGCAGTCCGGGCTGCACGGCCCACCCGCTGAACGGGCCGCCGTCGTACGAAAGATCAAGCCGGATACGCAAAAACCCGCCGCCCCCTGAAACGGGGGCCGCGGGTTCTTGGTGGTTCACAGACCTAAGTCTATGCGAAGGAAATCAGCGAATTACTTCGCGTCCTTCTCCTCGACTGCGGGAGCCTCGGCAGCTTCCTCAGCGGCCGGAGCCTCTTCGGTTGCAGCTTCCTCAGCAGCGGGTGCCTCTTCGGTTGCAGCAGCTTCCTCAGCGGCCGGAGCCTCTTCAACGGGAGCTTCCTCGGCGGCCGGAGCAGCCTTGGCGGCAGCCTGGGTAGCCTCGGCTACGACGGCCTGCTTGGCGGAAACCGGCTCGAGGACCAGTTCGATGACAGCCATGGGAGCGTTGTCGCCCTTGCGGTTGCCGATCTTGGTGATGCGGGTGTAGCCGCCGTCGCGGTTCTCCACAGCCTGGGCGATGTCGGTGAACAGCTCATGGACGACGCCCTTGTTGCTGATCAGGCCGAGAACGCGGCGGCGGGAAGCGAGGTCGCCACGCTTGGCGAAGGTGACCAGGCGTTCTGCATACGGCTTCAGGCGCTTGGCCTTGGTCACCGTGGTGGTGATCCGCTTGTGCTCGAACAGGGATGCTGCCAGGTTCGCGAGCATGAGGCGCTCGTGAGCCGGGCCGCCGCCGAGGCGCGGACCCTTAGTGGGGGTAGGCATAATTGTTTCTCCTCATGTGGAAGCCGTGGGCGGCACACCATGGTGCTGCCCGCCGGCCAAGGTCTGGTTTAGAGTTCGTCGTCGCCGAACGCGGCGTCGTCCTCTTCGATTGCTGCGGCGCGTGCTGCGAGGTCAAAACCGGGAGGCGAGTCCTTGAGGGACAGGCCCAGTTCAACCAGCTTTGCCTTGACCTCGTCAATGGACTTGGCACCGAAGTTGCGGATGTCCATCAGGTCAGCCTCGGAGCGGGCAACGAGTTCACCCACGGTGTGGATGCCCTCACGCTTGAGGCAGTTGTAGGAACGGACGGTGAGGTCCAGATCCTCGATCGGCAGTGCCATGTCAGCTGCCAGGGCAGCGTCGGTGGGCGACGGGCCGATCTCGATACCTTCAGCTGCGGTGTTCAGCTCACGGGCCAGACCGAACAGTTCCACCAGGGTGGTGCCTGCGGAAGCAACGGCATCGCGCGGGGCGATGGCCTGCTTGGTCTCGACGTCGACAATCAGCTTGTCGAAGTCGGTGCGCTGCTCAACACGGGTTGCTTCCACGCGGAAAGTAACCTTCAGCACCGGCGAGTAGATGGAGTCGACCGGGATGCGGCCGATCTCTGCGTCGCCGGACTTGTTCTGAGCTGCCGAAACGTAGCCGCGGCCGCGCTCGATGGTCAGTTCGAGTTCGAACTTGCCCTTCGAGTTCAGCGTGGCGATGTGCAGATCCGGGTTGTGGAATTCGACGCCGGCCGGCGGAGCGATGTCCGCGGCGGTGACGACTCCGGGGCCCTGCTTGCGCAGGTAAGCCACGACAGGCTCGTCGTGCTCGGAGGAAACCGACAGGCTCTTGATGTTAAGGATGATCTCGGTGACATCTTCCTTGACACCCGGAACCGTGGTGAACTCGTGCAGCACACCATCGATCCGGATGCTGGTTACGGCAGCACCGGGGATGGAGGAGAGCAGGGTACGGCGGAGGGAGTTTCCGAGGGTGTAGCCGAAGCCCGGTTCCAGCGGTTCAATGATGAAACGCGAACGGTTTTCGGAGACGACCTCTTCGGAGAGGGTGGGGCGCTGTGCAATGAGCACTTAGGTTTCCTTTCGGCGAGCATCCGCTATATGACGCAACACAGGTGGTGGAAATTCGGTCTGAAGACTTAACGCGCTGGGCTTGCCCGGACCATCGCTGGTCCGGGCAAGCTCCTGCTGCGGAAAAGAATTAGACGCGGCGGCGCTTCGGCGGGCGACAGCCGTTGTGGGCTGCGGGGGTGACGTCCTGGATGGAGCCAACCTCGAGGCCTGCGGCCTGCAGCGAACGGATGGCGGTCTCGCGTCCGGAACCCGGTCCCTTGACGAAAACGTCTACCTTGCGCATGCCGTGCTCCTGCGCACGCTTGGCAGCGGCTTCGGCAGCCATCTGGGCAGCGAACGGGGTGGACTTACGCGAGCCCTTGAAGCCAACCTCACCGGAGGAAGCCCAGGAAATAACAGCGCCGCTCGGATCCGTGATGGAAACGATGGTGTTGTTAAAGGTGCTCTTGATGTGCGCCTGGCCAAGCGCGATATTCTTCTTGTCCTTCTTACGCGGCTTGCGAACCGCGCCACGAGTCTTCGGGGGCATTTTTTCTCCTACAGAAAGTTATTGGGGAAAGTCCGTAAATCCCGGGCGGGGATTTTAACGGGCCTTCTTCTTGCCGGCGACGGTACGCTTCGGGCCCTTGCGGGTACGTGCGTTGGTCTTCGTACGCTGACCGCGTACGGGCAGGCCCTTGCGGTGGCGCAGGCCTTCGTAGCTGCCGATTTCAACCTTGCGGCGGATATCTGCTGCTACTTCGCGGCGAAGGTCACCCTCAACCTTGTAGTTGCCTTCAATGTAGTCACGCAGCTCAACCAGCTGGGCGTCAGTCAGGTCCTTGACGCGAACGTCAGCGCTGATGCCCGTGGCAGCCAGGGTTTCGTGTGCACGGGTCTTGCCCACGCCGTAGATGTAAGTAAGCGCAATTTCCAGCCGCTTTTCGCGGGGAATGTCTACGCCAGCGAGACGAGCCATAGTGGCAGTACTCCTTGATAAACCGGAGGTCGTAGGCAGTACACCCGCACAATCCGTGCGGCCCCAGCCTCCGACCGGGGGTTAGCTGTCCGGACTCTTTCGAGCTCAATGTTCCAGATCAGCTTGTGCTGCCTTTATTTACTTGCGTGGGTTAGCAACCCAGGATTTCCTTCAGGGAAGGAAATTAGCCCTGGCGCTGCTTGTGGCGCGGGTTCTCGCAGATCACCATGACCCGGCCATTACGGCGGATCACTTTGCACTTTTCGCAGATCTGCTTGACGCTCGGCTTGACCTTCATGGCATTCCTTTGCGTGTAGCAGTTTGGTCAACTGGAGCGGCAGCCAGTTTGTCCTGACGCCGCCCAGCAATTTACTTGTAGCGGTAGACGATACGACCACGGGTGAGGTCGTACGGGCTCAGCTCCACCACTACGCGGTCCTCAGGGAGGATTCGGATGTAGTGCTGACGCATCTTTCCAGAGATGTGTGCCAGAACGATGTGCTTGTTGGTGAGCTCAACGCGAAACATCGCGTTAGGCAGCGCCTCGGTCACAACGCCTTCGATCTCAATGACCCCGTCCTTCTTGGCCATACCCTCCGCTAACTGTTGTTGCCGCGGCCCCGCCGGATTGCACCGGGCATGACCACGAACGTTTTTGTTGGATCGATTGCCGTCTCCAGGCCCAAAAGGGCGTGGCAGTCCAGACAACCAACAAACAACACTACCCCGTCAGCCGGTAAAAGTTAAATCGGCCATAGTAGCCTACGCGGAGCGGTACGCACCATATTCACCCACGGGGGTGGTGATAGTTTCAGCGCTGGCCACGCCGTCAAGGATGGCCAAGCGTACGACGTCGGCTGCCGCACTTTGCAGCGTCATTAGGCTCAGCTGCCGGGCAGCTTCGTCCGAGCGGTCGAGTGCCACGGCACCGGTTGCCAGGCAGAAGACAGTGTCCCCGTCGGCCAGGGTGTGTGAGGGGTTGAGAGCTCTCGCGATCCCCGCGTGAGCCGCCGCGGCAGTCCGCTTACATTCGGCCACATCAAGAACGGCGTTGGTAGCCACAACGACCAAAGTAGTGTTGAAGGGCGGCGCAGCGGCACCCGCTTGAGGTGAATCAGGAACCCGGAAGCGCGCGTCTAAGGTGGGCCCACGCGAGCCGGGTTCCCTGGCCGAGCTTGCGAGGTTAGGGGGCTCGTGGGGAGGAACGACCGAGCGCGCGGAGGGTTCGTGATTCCCCGACGGGGACACCGGCAATCCCAACGCATTCACCACTGCGATTGCCCCCACAACTACACCGTTATTGAGCGTGACCGACGCTGTTCCTACGCCACCTTTGTACTGCCCCCTGCCGATGAGCGCCCCGGTGCCGGCGCCCACGTTGCCGCGTTCGACGTCGTGCCCTTCCTTTTGCCCTGCTGCGGCGGCCGTTGCCGCGTAGCCCATGTCGGGCGTCGGGCGTGCGGAGAAGTCGCCTCCCCTGCCCAAATCGAAGATGGCGGCGGCGGGAACAATGGGCACCACTCCCCCGGGGACGGCGAAGCCGCGGCCGTTTTCCTCGCACCAGCGCTGGGCTCCTGCCGCCGACGTCAGCCCGTACGCACTGCCCCCGGTGAGGACCACCGCGTCGACGCCGCTGACCAGCGTGGTGGGGTCAAGGGCGTCTGTTTCGTGGGTGGCAGGCCCGCCGCCCTGGACATCCACCGAGCCCACCGTCCCCGGCGGCGGCAGGACCACGGTGACCCCCGTCAGCCAGCCGTCGCCGTCGTTCTGGACATGGCCCACGCGAATGCCCGCGACGTCGGTAATGGTTCCCATGCCCCTATTGTCCCCTCTGCTGGCGCGCCCCTGCCGCAGGAGCAAACTTTATGCGAGACTGCAAACAACACAGGGTTAATGGGCAAGGAAGCCTTTGTTAACTATTTGAGGAGAAGGGCTTTTTCAGGGGTTTCGCCCACCGACAATGTGGTGAAGTAATGGCTTGATTCCCCTTACCCGCGAGACCGGCCACAAGCCGGCTCCGAAACCCGTGAGAGATCCGCATGACACGTCAACTCTCCCCGCGGCCCTCCACCAGGCCCGC
This sequence comes from Arthrobacter sedimenti, assembly GCF_042652025.1. Lineage (NCBI taxonomy): Bacteria > Bacillati > Actinomycetota > Actinomycetes > Micrococcales > Micrococcaceae > Arthrobacter > Arthrobacter sedimenti. The sequence continues at coordinate 575,274 of NZ_JBHSDQ010000001.1, forward strand.
TGACCCCGCGGCCGGTGCCGCCAAGATACCCCGCAGGCGGTGGACAGCCAGGAGCCGCCGGGACTTCTTCGTTTTCCTTGCCATGGCGTTGCCCAACCTGGTGCTGATCGCCGTCTTCACCTACCGTCCGCTGTTCAGCAACATGTACTACTCCACGCTGGACTGGACGCTGGGCTCCCCCACCGCCAGCGTCGTGGGCCTTGCCAACTACGTCACCTTCTTCAGCAGCAACGATGCGCCGAAGGTCCTGGGCACCACTGCCGTATTCACCCTGGTCACGGTGGGCGGATCCATGCTGCTGGGCCTGCTGGTAGCACTGGCGCTGAACGCGAAGGTCCGCGGCACCACGTTCGCCCGCTCCGCCGTCTTTGCGCCCTATGTACTCTCCGGCGTCGGCGTGGGCCTGGTATGGCTGTTCATCTTCGACCCCGGCTACGGCGTCCTGGCCTGGCTGCTGCGGGGCCTCGGGCAGCAAAGCCCGCAGTGGATCAACGATCCCCAGCTCTCGCTGGTCATGGTGATCCTGGTCTACGTCTGGAAGAACCTGGGCTACTGCGCCGTGGTGTACCTGGCCGGGCTGCAGTCCCTCCCCACGGAGGTCATGGAGGCTGCCTCCCTCGACGGTGCCAACGGGTTCCGGCGCTTCATGAGCATCTCGCTGCCGCTGCTGTCCCCCACCACGTTCTTCCTCCTGATCACCACCATGCTCAGCTCCCTGCAGGCCTTCGACCTGATCCGGATCATGACGCCGCTGGGCACCGGCACCAGCACCCTGATTTACGAGGCCTACCTGCAGGCCTTCGGCGCGTACAACAGGGCCGGCTACTCGGCAGCCATTTCCGTGGTGCTGTTCGCCATCCTCCTGGTCATCACCGTGCTGCAGCTGCGGTTCGTGGAACGAAAGGTGCACTACTCGTGACCTCCCTGTCACCGGTCAACCCGGACCCCGCTGCCCCTGCCGTTCCCGGCCCCGCCCAGGACCTCCGCCGCGACCGCCCGTTCTCGCGCCGCAACCTCATCCAGACGGTGGTGGGCGGCTACCTGCCCCTGCTCATCGCAACACTAGTGGTCTTCCTGCCGCTGCTGTGGATGGTGTTGAGCTCCTTCAAGCAGTCCGGCGAAATCGTCACCACGGACCTGAAGATCCTCCCCGAGAGCCTCAATCTGGAGAACTACCGGACTGCCATGACCACGGTTCCGTTTGGGCAGTTCTTCCTGAACAGCACCATCGTCACCCTGGCCGGCGCCACCATCAAGGTGATCCTGGCGATCCTGACGGCGTACGCCCTGGTCTTTGTCCGCTTCCCGTTCCGGAACTTCATCTTCCTGCTGATCCTGGTAGCCCTCATGGTGCCGCCGCAGGTCTCCATCCTGCCCAACTTCATCCTGATCGCCGGGATGGGCGGCAAGAACACCCTGTGGGGCATCATCCTTCCCGGCCTGGGCACCGCGTTCGGCACCTTCCTGCTGCGCCAGCACTTCCGCACCCTGCCTAATTCGATCCTCGAGTCAGCAGAGATGGACGGCGCCGGCCACTGGCGCCGGCTGTGGCAAATCGTGGTCCCGGTCTCGGTGCCGTCCATCGCCACAGTGGCGCTGGTGACGATCGTGACCGAGTGGAATGACTACATCTGGCCGCTCATCATCACCGACCGCCCGGAAACCATGACCCTTCCCGTGGGGCTGACCCTGCTGCAGAACAACGAGAGCAACGCCGCTGGCTGGGGTGTCCTCATGGCCGGCGCGGTCCTGGTCATCGTCCCCATCCTGATCATCTTCGCCGCCCTGCAGCGCTACATCGTGGCCGGCCTCACCCAAGGGAGCGTGACGGGCTGAGCTGCCAGCCGGCGTCGTACTTTCCAACCCAACTTTCACATTTTCAAAGGCAACAACCGAAAGGAACTGTCATGACACTTCATCTGGACCGGAGGCATTTCCTGGGCCTGGCAGGGGTAACCGCCTCTGCCGCTGCCCTGGCCGCGTGCGGCGGACCCTCAACCACCGGCGGCGGGCAGGCCACCTCCCAGGCGGCCGACATCGACTTCAGCGGCGTGAAGCCGGCGGCCAAGATCGACTTCTGGTCCAGCCACCCCGGCCAGTCGCAGGATGTTGAGAAGAGCCTGATCGAGAAATTCCAGGCCAAGAACCCCGGCATCACCGTCAACCTGGTGACGGCCGGCGCCAACTACGAGGAAATCGCGCAGAAGTTCCAGACGGCGCAGGCCGCCAAGTCGGGCCTTCCGGGCGTGGTGGTCCTCTCGGACGTGTGGTGGTTCCGCTACTACACCAACGGCAGCATCATCCCCGTGGACAGCCTCACCAAGCAGCTGAACATGAAGATGGATGATTTCCAGCAGTCGCTGGTCAACGACTACAAGTACGACGGCAAGCAGTGGGCGCTCCCCTACGGCCGCTCGACCCCGCTGTTCTACTACAACAAGGACCACTTTGCCGCTGCCGGAATTCCGGACCGCGCGCCCAAGACCTGGGACGAATTCGGCCAGTGGGCGCCCAAGTTGAAGGCAGCTTCCGGCGCCCAGTACGCCTACATCTACCCCGCCCTTGCCGGCTACGCGGGCTGGACGCTGCAGAACATGCTGTGGGGCTGGGGCGGCGGCTGGTCCAAGGAATGGGACATTACCTGCGACTCCGCCGACTCCGTTGCCGCCCTGCAGTGGGCACAGGACTCGATCTATAAGGACAAGTGGGCAGGCGTCTCCTCCAAGGAAGCCGCGGACGACTTCTCGGCCGGCCTGACTTCCGCCACCATCGCCTCCACAGGTTCGCTGCTGGGGATCTTGAAGTCGGCCAAGTTCAACGTGGGCGTCGGCTTCCTGCCGGGCGGTCCCAAGGCCACCACCAACGTCTGCCCCACGGGCGGCGCGGGCCTGGGCATCCCCAGCGGGATCACCAAGGAGGAACAGCTCGCCGCAGGGATGTTCCTCGATTTCGTCACCCAGCCGGAGAGCACCGTCGAGTTCTCTGCGGCCACCGGCTACATGCCCACCCGGAAGTCGGCGGACATGAGCGCGGTCCTGGCCAAGACGCCGCAGATCCAGACTGCCGTGGACCAGCTCGCGGTCACCAAGGTCCAGGACAACGCGCGTGTGTTCCTGCCCGGTGCAGACCAGGAGATGGCCAAGGCCGCGGCGAAGATCCTCACCCAGCAGGGCGACGTGAAGTCCACCATGACGGACCTGAAGAACACGCTGCAGAGCATCTACGACCGCGACGTGAAGCCGAAGCTGAAGTCGTAAGAGTTTCTGACCCGCAAAAGCGCTGGCGATACGCAAAATCCCTGTCGACCCCTCTATATGGGGGTCGACAGGGATTTTCTGCGTCGCAAGCGGATGTGCGTGTGCCTTACGGGATCGGCACCGGGGTGACGCCGAGGGGCACCAGGTGCTCCGCGCCGCCGTCGGACGCTGAAAGTACCCAGATGCCCTTCTCGTGCACCGCCACGGAATGCTCCCACTGGCAGGAGCGCTTGCCGTCCGTGGTCACCACAGTCCAGTCATCTTCCAGGACAGCGGTTTCGATGCCGCCGCGGACCAGCATGGGCTCGATGGCGAGGCAGAGGCCCGGCTTGATCTTGGGGCCGCGGTGGTTGGTCCGGTAGTTCAGGACGTCCGGGGCCATGTGCATCTCGGAGCCGATGCCATGGCCCACGTAGTCCTCCAGGATGCCCAGCGGCTTGCCGGGGACGGACGAAACGTAGTCGTCGATCGCCGCGCCGATGTCCCCAACGTGCGAGCCGTTGGCCAGCGCCGCGATGCCGCGCCACATTGCGGCCTGGGTGATATCGGAGAGCCGCTGGTCCTCCGGGTCCGCCGTGCCTATGATCACCGTGCGCGCGGAGTCCGAGTGCCAGCCGTTGACGATGGCCCCGCCGTCGATGGAGATGATGTCCCCGTCCTGCAGGACCCGGCTGCCGGGAATGCCGTGCACCACTTCCTCATTCACGGAGGTGCAGATGGTGGCCGGGAAGCCGTGGTAGCCCAGGAAGTTGGACTTCGCGCCAGCCTCGTTGAGTACAGCGGCGAAGACGTCGTCCAGGTGCTTGGTGGTGACCCCCGGCACCGCGGCGGCAACGGCGGCGTCCAGTGCACGGCTGAGGACCAGGCCTGCCTCGTGCATGGTGCGCATCTGGGCGTTGTTCTTGTATTCGATGCGGGGCTGGCCGAAGGCCATGGTGTTTCCTTTCAAATGGCTGAGGCTCCTCCCGGATGCCGGGAGGAGCCTCGATAAAACCGGGGCCGCCTTTGGTCAGGCTGCCTGTGCTGCCTTAATGGCCTGCATCACGCGGTTGGTGACTTCGTCGATGGGACCGATCCCGTCAACCTGGGTGAGGATGCCGCGCTCGGCGTACTTCGACACCACAGCTTCGGTCTGCTCGTGGTACAGGTCCAGGCGGTGGCGGATGACGGCTTCGTTGTCGTCGCTCCGGCCCGTTTCCTTGGCCCGGCCCAGGAGGCGGTGCACCAGTTCCTCGTCATCGGCGGTCAGCTGGAGGACCACGTCGAGCTTCTCGTCGCCGTCGGCGAGGATCTCGTCAAGGTAATCCACCTGCGCGGTGGTGCGCGGGTAGCCGTCCAGGAGGAAGCCGTTGTTCACGTCGGACTCGCCGAGGCGGTCGCGGACCATCTTGTTGGTCACGCTGTCCGGAACGAAGTCGCCGTTGTCCATGAACTTCTTGGCCTCGAGGCCCAGCGGCGTTTCACCCTTCACGTTGGCACGGAAGATGTCGCCGGTGGAGATGGCCACAACGCCGAGGCGTTCTGAGATCCGCTCCGCCTGCGTTCCTTTTCCGGAACCGGGAGGTCCAATAATCAGCATTCTCGTCATCGCAAAAGCCCTTCGTAGTGACGTTGTTGTAGCTGCGCATCAATCTGCTTTACGGTCTCCAAACCAACGCCCACCATGATCAGGATCGAGGTGCCACCGAACGGGAAGTTCTGGTTCGCGTTGATCAGTACCAGTGCCACCAGCGGAATCAGTGCCACGAAGCCCAGGTAGAGGGCGCCGGGCAGGGTAATCCGTGAGAGCACGTACTGCAGGTAATCAGCGGTCGGCCTGCCGGCGCGGATACCTGGAATGAAGCCGCCGTACTTCTTCATGTTGTCTGAGACTTCTTCAGGGTTGAAGGTAATCGCGACGTAGAAGTAGGTGAAGAACACGATCAGGACGAAGTAAACCGCCATATAGATCGGGTGGTCACCGCGGGTCAGGTTGTTGTTGATCCACTCAACCCACGGCTGGATGGGCTCACCGTTCCGGGGCTGGTTGAACTGTGCAATCAACCCGGGAATGTAGAGCATGGAGGAAGCGAAGATCACCGGAATGACACCGGCCATGTTCACCTTGATGGGAATGTAGGTGCTGGTGCCGCCCACGGTGCGCCGCCCGATCATGCGCTTGGCGTACTGCACGGGGATGCGGCGCTGGGACTGTTCCACGAAGACCACCAGCGCAACGGTGAGCAGGCCCACGGCGAGGACGATGAAGAAAGTCCCGGGACCCTGGGAGGTCCAGATGGCGCCCAGCGAGGTGGGGAACTGCGCGGCGATGGAGGTGAAGATGAGCAGCGACATGCCGTTACCCACGCCCTTCTCCGTGACGAGCTCGCCCATCCACATGATCAGGCCGGTACCGGCCGTCAGCGTGATGATGATCAGGATGGTGGTGATGATGCTGGAGTCCGGGATCACCGGCAGCTGGCAACCTGGCAGCAACTGCCCGGAGCGGGCCAGGGACACCAGGGTGGTGGCGTTGAGCAGGCCAAGGGCGATGGTGAGGTAGCGGGTGTACTGGGTCAGCTTGGACTGGCCCGAGGCGCCCTCTTCATAGAGCTGCTGGAACCGGGGAATGACCACCCGGAGCAGCTGCACGATGATGCTCGCCGTGATGTAAGGCATGATGCCCAGGGCGAAAATGGACACCTGGAGCAACGCGCCGCCGCTGAAGAGGTTAACGAGCTGGTACAACCCGCCGGCGGTCTTACCGCTTTGCAAGCATTGCTGGACATTCTGGTAGTTCACACCTGGCGAGGGGATGAAAGCACCCAAGCGGAAGATAGTGATGATTGCCAGCGTGAACAACAACTTGCGTCGCAGATCAGGCGTACGAAAGGCCCGGCCAAATGCGCTAAGCAAGCGTCCTCCTGTGGTGTCAATAAGGGTGGGGTGGCGGAATTTGATAAATCCCGACAACCGAGTCTAACGGTTGAATGCGCCCTGCGAACAATCCACGGCAGCGCACATGCGCCGGATGGCGGGAATAATTCGCCCGGCGGATATGAAAAACTCCCGGTATCCGGGGCCAAAGCCCACGGATACCGGGAGTTAAACAGCTGGCGCCGTCCCTTACAGGGCGGTGGTGCTTCCGCCTGCTGCAGCAATCTTTTCAGCGGCGCTGGCCGAGAATGCGTGGGCGGTGACGTCAACCTTGACGGTGATGTCGCCGGTGCCCAGCACCTTGACGGGCTGGTTCTTGCGAACGGCACCCTTTTCGACCAGGTTCTCCACGGTGACTGCGCCACCTTCCGGGAACAGCTCGTTGAGCTTGTCCAGGTTTACAACCTGGAACTCGACCCGGAACGGGTTCTTGAAGCCACGCAGCTTAGGCAGGCGCATGTGCAGCGGCAGCTGGCCGCCGGCAAAGCCAGCCTTAACCTGGTAGCGGGCAGCCGTACCCTTGGTACCGCGGCCGGCGGTCTTACCCTTGGATGCCTCACCACGACCAACACGGGTCTTGGCGGTCTTGGCACCCGGGGCGGGACGCAGGTGGTGAACCTTCAGGGCGTTCTGCTTCTCAGCAGCCTGTGCCTTATCAGCAGTGTTCTCTGCCATTTACTTCGCCTCCTCTACCTTTACCAGGTGCGGAACCGTGTTGAGCATTCCAACAGTCACGGCGTCGGCGGTGCGGACAACGGTGTGTCCGATCCGCTTCAGGCCGAGGGACCGCAGGGTGTCGCGCTGGTTCTGCTTGCCGCCAATGGCGGACTTGATCTGAGTGATTTCCAACTGAGCGTCGGAAGGAACCAGGTTCTTAGCCATGACTAAACACCTGCCTTCGGAGCCAGGAGTGCCTTCACCAGTGCCTGGGGAGCAACCTCGTCCAGCGGCAGGCCGCGGCGTGCTGCCACTGCTGCCGGCTCTTCGAGGCGCTTCAGGGCATCAACGGTCGCGTGAACGATGTTGATGGCGTTGGAGGAACCGAGCGACTTGGAGAGGATGTCGTGGATGCCCACGCACTCCAGTACTGCACGGACCGGACCACCGGCGATAACACCGGTACCGGCGGAGGCCGGACGCAGCATAACGACGCCGGCAGCGGCTTCACCCTGAACACGGTGCGGGATGGTGTTGCCAACGCGCGGAACGCGGAAGAAGGACTTCTTGGCCTCTTCAACGCCCTTGGCGATAGCAGCGGGAACTTCCTTGGCCTTGCCGTAGCCCACGCCGACCATGCCGTTACCGTCACCAACGACGACCAGTGCGGTGAAGCTGAAGCGACGACCACCCTTGACGACCTTGGAAACGCGGTTGATGGTGACAACGCGCTCTACGAACTGGTTCTTTTCGGCTTCACGTCCACCGTCGCGGCCACCACGGCCACCGCGGTCGCCGCGGCCCTGGCCGCGGTCGCCACGCTCGCCACGACGGGCGCCACCACGGCGGTCGTCGGCAGCGGGGGCAGTGGTCTCAGCAGCTGCGGCTTCGGGAGCCTTCTGATCTGCAGACACAGTGTCCTTTTCCTTGTTTGCTTCGGTCACAGTGACAGCCCACCTTCGCGTGCACCGTCAGCGACGGCGGCAATCCGGCCGTGGTACTTGTTACCACCACGGTCGAAGACAACAGCCTCGACGCCGGCAGCCTTGGCACGTTCGGCAACGAGCTCGCCGACGCGCTTGGCCTTGGCAGTCTTGTCACCGTCGAATGCACGAAGGTCAGCTTCCAGAGTGGACGCGCTTGCTACGGTCTGGCCAATGGTGTCATCGACAACCTGGACAAATACATGGCGTGCGGAGCGGTTGACCACCAGGCGGGGGCGGGCAGCCGTACCGGAAATGCGCTTGCGGATACGAAGCTGGCGGCGGCTGCGACCAGCAGCCTTGCTCTTGTTCGTACGCTTCTTGTTAATGGAGATGGCCATGGTTACTTACCAGCCTTTCCGACCTTGCGGCGGATGACTTCGCCGGCGTAACGGATGCCCTTGCCCTTGTACGGGTCGGGCTTCCGCAGCTTGCGAATGTTGGCAGCAACTTCGCCGACCTGCTGCTTGTTGATTCCTGAGACAGAGAGCTTGGTCGGTCCCTCTACTGCAAAGGTGATGCCGGCCGGAGCCGAAACGCTGACCGGGTGGCTGTAGCCGAGAGCGAACTCAAGGTCAGAACCCTTGGCCTGAACGCGGTAACCGGTACCGACGATTTCAAGCTTCTTCTCGTAGCCTGCGGTGACGCCCTGGATCATGTTGGCGATCAGGGTGCGGGTCAGGCCGTGGAGCGAACGGGAGGCGCGCTCGTCGTTCGGGCGGGTTACGGTCAGGGTGTTCTCGTCCAGGGCAACCTCGATGGGGCTGGCCACAGTGTGGGTCAGTTCGCCCTTGGAACCCTTGACGCTGACGACAGAGCCGTCAACCTTGACCTCAACGCCGGCAGGAACGGTGATGGGGAGACGTCCAATACGTGACATTATTCTCTTCCTTTCCCGTTACCAGACGTACGCGAGGACTTCGCCGCCCACGCCCTTCTTGCCGGCCTGCTTGTCAGTCAGGAGGCCGGAAGAGGTGGACAGGATTGCGATACCCAGGCCACCCAGCACGTGCGGCAGGTTGGTGGACTTCGCGTAAACGCGGAGGCCCGGCTTGGAGATGCGGCGTACACCGGCGATGGAACGCTCGCGGTTCGGACCGAACTTGAGTTCGAGGGTCAGCTTCTTGCCAACCTCAGCGTCCTCTTCCTTCCAGCCGGCGATGAAACCTTCGGCCTTGAGGATGTCGGCAACGCGTGCCTTGAGCTTGCTGTAAGGCATAGACACGGAGTCGTGGTATGCCGAGTTTGCGTTACGCAGGCGCGTAAGCATATCTGCGACAGGATCTGTCATTGTCATGTGGGCTCATGCCCTTCCTCGTAACGGTTTCCGCCGTTCCGTCCCTTGCGGGGCGCAGCGGCCGGACCTTTTACGTAGTAAATTAAGCTTCGGTTTTGAACGGGAAACCAAGCGCCTTGAGCAGCGCGCGGCCTTCGTCGTCGGTCTTGGCGGTGGTCACAACCGTGATGTCCATACCGCGGACGCGGTCGATCTTGTCCTGGTCGATTTCGTGGAACATAACCTGCTCGGTCAGACCGAAGGTGTAGTTGCCATTGCCATCGAACTGCTTGCCGCTGAGGCCGCGGAAGTCGCGGATACGGGGCAGCGCCAGGCTGACCAGGCGGTCCACGAATTCCCACATGCGGTCGCCACGCAGGGTTGCGTGTGCACCGATGGGCATGCCTTCACGCAGCTTGAACTGTGCGATCGACTTGCGGGCCTTGGTAACCTGCGGCTTCTGGCCGGTGATCTGGGTGAGGTCGCGGACAGCGCCGTCGATCAGCTTGGAGTCCTTGGCGGCATCTCCAACACCCATGTTCACAACAACCTTCACCAAGCGGGGCACCTGGTTCACGTTCTGGTACTTGAACTCATCCTGGAGCTGGCCCTTGATGGTTTCGGCGTACTTGGTCTTCAGACGAGGAACGATCTTCGTTGCCGGAGTCTCGAGAGTCTCAGTCATTAGATGTCCTTCCCGGAGCTCTTGGACACGCGGATACGGACGGTCTTCTTGACACCGTTCTTCTCCACAGTGTCGAGGCGGAAGCCCACGCGGGTCGGCTTCTTGGTCGACGGGTCAACCAGGGCCACGTTGGAAATGTGGATCGGGGCCTCTACGACCTCGATGCCGCCGGTCTTGGTGCCGCGCTGCGACTGTCCAACACGGGTGTGCTTGGTGACGCGGTTGATACCCTCAACCAGCACGCGGTTGGTGTCGGTGAAGACGCGCAGAACCTTGCCCTGCTTGCCACGGTCGCCGCCGCGCTCAGCCTTGGCGCCAGTGATGACCTGAACCAGGTCACCCTTCTTGATCTTTGCAGCCATGGACTAGAGCACCTCCGGAGCCAGAGAAACGATCTTCATGAACTTCTTGTCACGCAGTTCACGACCAACCGGTCCGAAGATACGGGTACCACGGGGGTCACCGTCGTTCTTCAGGATCACAGCTGCGTTCTCGTCAAACTTGATGTAGGAACCATCCGCACGGCGGCGTTCCTTCTTGGTACGGACGATGACGGCCTTGACCACATCGCCCTTCTTTACGTTGCCGCCCGGGATTGCATCCTTGACGGTGGCGACAATGACGTCACCGATGCCTGCGTAGCGACGGCCGGATCCACCGAGAACGCGAATGGTAAGGATTTCCTTAGCACCCGTGTTGTCGGCGACCTTCAGTCGCGACTCCTGCTGAATCACTATTTACTCCTTGCGTCGCGCCGGTTCTCAGGCCGTGGTCTTGCTACGGAATGAGCCTTGCGGAACGGTTGATCGGGGTGTCTCTTGACCTGCCTGGATTTTGCCAGACCAGGCCTAAACGCCCGTGCCAGAAGCAGTTGCTCCCACCCGGTCCGGGACGAAATCCCGGGCGCACAGGGGCACTATGCTGTGGCACGCTTGTTTACGAGGTTGATGATGGCGCGCGAAAGGCGCCATACAAACTCAATATCCTAGCACGTTTTCCGCCGGTTCCCCTATCACCGCTGTCCCTGCTGCCGCAAGCAGGAAGAACATACGAGGGCGTCACGCAGGGCGGCCTTTCGCCGCACCCAGGGTGCCACTCCCCCGCCGAGCCGGGTCCCGCCGTCGAACGCCCGCTCACCTTTGGCGTGTCCCAACACATCGCCCGCTCACCCTTGGCACGTTCCACCACAACGCCCGCTCACTCGCTTGAAGACAGTGAGCGGGCGTCCCTGGAGAAGTTGCCAAAAGTGAGCGCGCGTCGCAAGAAAAGCGGTCAAAAGTGAGCGGGCGTTGGGGCGGGGCGGACGACGGCGTCACGCAGGGCAGCCTTTCGCCGCACCCAGGGTGCCACACCCCCGCCAAGCCGGGTCCCGCCGTCGTCCGCCGAGGCGAAAAGGTGTCTGGCGTGACGCGCAAGTTAAACGAGGAGGCCCCCGCTCCATAAGGAGCAGGGGCCTCAGCTAAGCAGCAGGTGCTACTTGGCCTTCTCGAGGATTTCCACGAGCCGCCAGTTCTTGGTGGCGGACAGCGGACGGGTCTCGGCGATGACAACGAGGTCGCCGATGCCGGCGGTGTTCTCTTCGTCGTGTGCCTTGACCTTGGAGGTACGGCGGATGACCTTGCCGTACAGTGCGTGCTTCACGCGGTCCTCAACCTCGACAACGATGGTCTTTTCCATCTTGTCGGAGACCACGTAGCCGCGACGGGTCTTGCGGTAACCGCGCTGCCCAGCCTTGGCTTCGGTAGCAGTTTCGGTCACGTTCTGGTCCTTTTCACTCACTTGGCGTCCTCCTCGGTCTCAGCCTTTTCAGCCTTGTCGGCCTTCTTGGTTGAAGCCTTCTTGGACTTCTTCTCTTCCTTGGCTTCCACAACCGGTGCGGCAACCTCGGCACGAATGCCCAGCTCGCGTTCGCGGAGAACGGTGTAGATGCGTGCGATGTCCTTCTTTACCGCGCGCAGGCGACCGTGGTTCTCCAGCTGTCCGGTGGCGGACTGGAAACGCAGGTTGAACAGCTCTTCCTTGGCCTTGCGGAGTTCTTCAACGAGACGCTCGTTGTCGAAACCGTCCAGCTGTGCGGGAGCCAGATCCTTGGATCCTACTGCCATTTCTATTCACCACCTTCGCGACGCACAATGCGTGCCTTCAACGGCAGCTTGTGGATTGCCAGGCGCAGGGCCTCGCGAGCTACCTCTTCATTGACACCGGAGAGTTCGAACAGAACCCGGCCCGGCTTGACGTTGGCGACCCACCATTCCGGCGAACCCTTACCGGAACCCATGCGGGTTTCGGCAGGCTTCTTGGTCAGCGGACGGTCCGGGTAGATGTTGATCCAGACCTTACCGCCACGCTTGATGTGGCGGGTCATGGCGATACGAGCGGACTCGATCTGACGGTTGGTGACGTATGCCGGGCTCAGCGCCTGGATACCCCACTCACCGAACGAGACCTCGGTGCCGCCCGTGGCAGCGCCGGAACGACCCGGGTGGTGCTGCTTACGGTGCTTGACTCGACGTGGGATAAGCATTTAAGCCTGTCCTCCTTCTGCTGCTGCAGGTGCAGCTTCAGCTGCCGGTGCTTCGGCAGCAGGAGCTGCGTCAGCGGCCGGGCGGTCGTTGCGACGGCGGCGGTCACCGCGGTCAGCGCCACCCGGGCGGCCGGGACGGTCGCCACGGCCACCGCGGGACGGTGCAGCGGCGGCCTGTGCGGCCAGTTCCTTGGCGGTGACGTCACCCTTGTAGATCCAGACCTTCACACCGATGCGGCCGAAGGTGGTCTTGGCTTCGTAGAAGCCATAGTCGATGTTCGCGCGGAGGGTGTGCAGGGGCACACGGCCTTCGCGGTAGAACTCCGAGCGGGACATTTCAGCGCCACCCAGGCGGCCCGAGCAGGCGATACGGATGCCCTTGGCACCTGCACGCTGTGCGGACTGCATGGCCTTCTTCATCGCACGGCGGAAAGCCACGCGGGAAGTCAGCTGCTCTGCAACGCCCTGGGCAACAAGCTGGGCTTCCATCTCGGGGTTCTTGACCTCGAGGATGTTCAGCTGGACCTGCTTGCCGGTGAGCTTTTCGAGCTCGCCGCGGATGCGGTCTGCTTCTGCTCCACGGCGGCCGATAACGATGCCGGGACGGGCCGTGTGGATGTCCACGCGGACGCGGTCACGGGTGCGCTCGATCTCGACCTTGGCGATGCCGGCGCGCTCCATGCCCGTGGACATGAGCTGGCGGATGCGGATGTCTTCGCGAACGAAGTCCTTGTACCGCTGGCCGGCCTTGGTGCTGTCAGCGAACCAGTGCGATACGTGATCGGTGGTGATGCCGAGTCGGAACCCGTGCGGGTTTACTTTCTGTCCCACTTAGCGAGCCTCCTCTTTCTCCGGGGTAGCGACTACCACGGTGATGTGGCTGGTGCGCTTCTTGATCTGAAATGCACGACCCTGGGCACGCGGCTGGAACCGCTTCATGGTCGGGCCTTCATCAACAAACGCTTCGCTGATGATGAGGTCGCCTTCGTCAAACGCCACGCCATCGCGGTCCGCGAGGACCCGGGCGTTGGCGACTGCCGACTGTACTACCTTGAATACCGGCTCCGAAGCTGCCTGCGGGGCAAACTTCAGAATTGCCAGAGCCTCATTCGCTTGCAATCCACGAACAAGGTTGACGACGCGCCGGGCCTTCATAGGCGTTACGCGGATGTGGCGCGCAATTGCCTTGGCTTCCATTGCTTTCCTTCTCTCGTCTTTGACGTAAACGCAGGCGCCTAGCGGCGCTTGCCCTTACGGTCGTCCTTGACATGGCCGCGGAATGTCCGCGTGGGAGCGAATTCGCCGAGCTTGTGCCCGACCATCGACTCAGTGACAAACACCGGGATGTGCTTGCGTCCGTCGTGTACGGCGATCGTGTGTCCGAGCATGTCGGGGATGATCATCGAACGGCGGGACCAGGTCTTGATGACGTTCTTGGTGCCCTTTTCGTTTTCCCTGGCTACCTTCACAAAGAGGTGCTGGTCAACGAAAGGACCTTTTTTCAGGCTGCGTGGCATGTGTCCAGGCTCCTATCGCTTGTTCTTGCCAGTACGACGGCGACGCACAATAAGCTTGTCGCTCTCTTTGTTGGGGCGGCGGGTGCGGCCTTCACGCTTACCGTTCGGGTTCACGGGGTTACGTCCACCGGAAGTCTTACCTTCACCACCACCATGCGGGTGGTCAACCGGGTTCATGGCGACACCACGGACGGTCGGGCGGACGCCCTTCCACCGCATACGGCCGGCCTTGCCCCAGTTGATGTTCGACTGCTCGGCGTTTCCAACTTCGCCGACGGTTGCGCGGCAGCGCACGTCAACGTTGCGGATTTCACCTGAGGGCAGACGCAGCTGGGCGAAACGGCCTTCCTTGGCAACAAGCTGGATGGATGCGCCGGCGGAGCGGCCCATCTTGGCGCCGCCGCCCGGACGCAGTTCAACTGCGTGGATGACGGTACCCACCGGGATGTTGAGCAGCGGCAGGTTGTTACCGGGCTTGATGTCAGCACCGGCACCTGCCTCTACAACGTCACCCTGGGAGAGCTTGTTGGGAGCGATGATGTAACGCTTGGTGCCATCAACGTAGTGCAGGAGGGCGATGCGAGCCGTGCGGTTCGGATCGTACTCGATTTCGGCAACGCGGGCGTTGACGCCGTCCTTGTCGTGGCGACGGAAGTCGATCAGACGGTACTGGCGCTTGTGTCCACCACCCTTGTGACGCGTGGTGATCTTGCCGGTGTTGTTACGGCCGCCCTTCTTGGGCAGCGGACGTACCAACGACTTTTCCGGCGTCGACCGCGTGATTTCGATAAAGTCCGCTACGCTCGAGCCACGACGGCCCGGGGTAGTCGGCTTGTATTTACGGATTCCCATAATTTATTTCCTCGTTAAAGTGGTCTCCGCTACGCGAGCGGACCGCCGAAGATGTCGATGGTGCCTTCTTTGAGGGTGACAATCGCACGCTTGGTGTTCTTGCGGGTACCCCATCCGAATTTGGTGCGCTTGCGCTTACCGGCACGGTTGATGGTGTTGATCGATTCGACCTTGACGGAGAAGATCTTCTCCACGGCCAGCTTGATCTCGGTCTTGTTCGAACGGGGGTCCACCAGGAAGGTGTACTTGCCCTCGTCGATCAGGCCGTAGCTCTTTTCCGACACGACGGGTGCAAGCACGACGTCGCGGGGATCCTTGATGGTGGCTGCGCTCACTTGGCATCCTCCTCGTTCTTTGCTGCCTTAGCGGCAACGAATGCGTCGTAGGCAGCCTTGGTGAAGACAACGTCATCAGAGACGAGAACGTCGTAGGTGTTCAGCTGGTCTGCGTACAGAACGTGAACGCCGTTGAGGTTGCGCACGGACAGTGCGGCAACATCGTTATCGCGCTCGATGACGACCAGCAGGTTCTTGCGGTCGGAAACGCCGCGGAGCGTTGCCAGGGCAGTCTTGGAAGACGGCTTGTCTCCTGCAACCAGCTCGGAGACAACGTGGATGCGACCGTTGCGGGCCCGGTCAGACAGTGCACCGCGCAGGGCAGCAGCAATCATCTTCTTGGGGGTCCGCTGGCTGTAGTCACGCGGGGTGGGACCGTGGACAATGCCACCGCCGGTCATGTGCGGAGCACGGACGGAACCCTGACGGGCGCGGCCGGTACCCTTCTGCTTGAACGGCTTGCGTCCTGCACCGGAAACTTCAGCGCGGGTCTTGGTCTTGTGGGTTCCCTGGCGGGCAGCAGCGAGCTGGGCAACGACAACCTGGTGCAGCAGGGGCACGTTGGTCTGAACGTCGAAGATCTCTGCAGGCAGGTCAACCTGGACAGTGTTAGCCATTGAACTAGGCTCCCTTCACGGCGGTACGTACGAGTACGACCTGGCCGCGGGCACCGGGAACGGCACCCTTGATCAGGAGCAGCGACTTCTCGACGTCAACCGCGTGAACCGTGAGGTTCAGTGTGGTGTGACGAACGGCGCCCATGCGGCCGGCCATTTTCATGCCCTTGAAGACGCGGCTCGGGGTGGATGCGCCACCGATTGAACCGGGCTTACGGTGGTTCTTGTGGGCACCGTGGGAAGCTCCAACGCCGTGGAAGCCGTGACGCTTCATAACACCGGCGAAGCCCTTACCCTTGGTGGTGCCGACGACGTCGATCTTCTGGCCGGCTTCGAAGAGCTCTACGGAGAGTTCCTGACCCAGCTCGTACTCGGCAGCATCTGCGGTACGGAGTTCGACGACGTGACGGCGAGGCGTGACGCCTGCCTTTTCAAAGTGACCAGCCAGCGGCTTGGTGACCTTGCGGGGATCGATCTGGCCGTAGCCGATCTGAACGGCGACGTAGCCATCAGCGTCTGCATTGCGCAGCTGGGTGATGACGTTCGAGTCTGCCTGGACCACAGTGACGGGGATGAGCTTGTTGTTCTCGTCCCAGACCTGGGTCATGCCGAGCTTCGTGCCCAGCAGGCCCTTTACGTTACGGGTTGCGGTCATAGTTTCTCAGCACCTCCCTACAGCTTGATTTCGATGTTCACGTCAGCCGGCAGGTCGAGACGCATGAGCGAGTCAACAGCCTTCGGCGTGGGATCGATGATGTCGATAAGACGCTTGTGCGTGCGCATTTCAAAGTGCTCGCGGCTGTCCTTGTACTTGTGCGGAGAGCGGATAACGCAGTACACGTTCTTCTCCGTAGGCAGCGGCACGGGGCCAACTACCGTTGCGCCTGCGCGCGTGACCGTCTCAACGATCTTCCGTGCTGAAACGTCAATGACCTCGTGGTCGTATGACTTCAGCCGGATGCGGATTTTTTGTCCCGCCATGTCGCCTGACTCTCTTTCAGTCTGTGCTTCCCCGGTTTAGGGCTGCCCTGTTCACTTACACGTTGTATGGCTGCCGAAGCATTTGAGGTCGTAACCACCATCCGCCGCACAAGCTGAATCCGGATAAATCCGGGTTCCTCAACCTGCCGGCGCAACCGACCCCCGCGGTCGGGCGTGTCGCGCTGAACACGCATACAAATCCGCAATTCCATTGGGGTGGGTTATGTTTGGTCTTCCACTTGGACCCTGCACCCGGCATTATCCGGATCGGGACGCGAAGAAGCGCTTGAACAACTCATCTAGTATGCCGGAAATACGCGGCAGATGCGAATCGGCCCTGGATCGTCGCCGGTCAGGACCATTGCAGCCGGCAGGAACCGGCTGGATGATAGGGGCATGACCCTGGAGAGCACTGAAGCGGTGACGGAACTGGCCGGGCGCGTGCCGCCGTCGTTCATCCTTGGCGTCGCGGCAGCGGCGTTCCAGATTGAAGGCGCACTCAAGGCCGGAGGTCGCGGACCGTCTGGATGGGATGCCTTTGCGGAGAAACCGGGAGCCATCCTGGACGGGCACTCCCCCGCAGTTGCGTGCGATCACTACAACAGGCTTCCCGAAGACGTGGCGCTGCTGAAGGAACTGGGCGTTGATTCCTATCGGTTCTCACTCTCCTGGCCACGCATCCAGCCTGACGGCCGGGGCGGTTTCAATGCCGAAGGCCTGGACTTCTACGACCGCCTGATCGACCAGCTGCTCGAAGCCGGCGTCTCCCCCATGGCAACGCTCTACCACTGGGACACCCCCTTGCCCCTGGAACACCGCGGCGGCTGGCTGAACCGGGACACCGCCGAGCGGTTCGGCGACTACGCCAGGGCCGCCGGCGAGCGGTTCGGGGACCGGGTGGCGCAGTGGGTCACGCTCAACGAACCGGTCTCGGTCACCCTCAATGGGTACGCGCTGGGGGTGCATGCGCCCGGACGCCGGCTCTTGTTCGATGCCCTTCCGGCCATCCACCACCAACTCCTGGCGCATGGACTCGGCGTGCAGGCGCTGCGGGCTGCGGGAGTAGCCGGCGGCATTGGACTGACCAACCTGCACTCCCCCGTCAGCCCCGCCACCCGGAAAATCGGGGACCGGCTGGTGGCGCACCTCTACGACCTGCTGATGAACAGGATCTACGCGGACCCGGTCCTGCTGGGCCGCTACCCATCCCTGCCGTTGTACGCGAAACCCTGGCTGCGCTCCATCGGCAGGATCTCCGACGCCGACCTCAAAACCATCCACCAACCGCTGGACTTCTACGGACTCAACTACTACTTCCCGGTCAAGGTGGCCTTGGGTCCTGGCATCACACCCCTGCCTGCGGACATGCACCAGGAGCTCGCCAAGCTGCCCTTCCACGAGGTGGGCTACCCGGAGTACGGCAGCACGGGCTTCGGCTGGCCCGTGGCGCCGGAACACCTGGGCATACTGCTGCAGGAAATGCGGGACCGGTACGGACAGGCCCTGCCCCCGGTGTACATCACCGAGGGCGGCGCCAGTTTCCCGGAACCTGACCGTGTGTCGGAAACGCTCGAGGATGCCGACCGGGTGGAGTACCTGGCGGGACACCTGGGGGCCGCGCTTGAGGCCACGGCCCCCGGAGGCTTAGCGGAGGGCGTGGACCTGCGCGGCTATTTCGTGTGGACGCTCATGGACAACTTCGAGTGGGCCGCTGGCTATTCGCAGCGCTTTGGCCTGGTGCACGTGGACTTTGAGACGCTCCAGCGGACCCCGAAAAGGTCCTTTTACTGGTACCAGGCGCTGTCACGCGCAAGGCGCGGCCGATCAGACTAGCCTGCCTGGCCCTGCCGGTCACGCGTGCCCGGTGACAGTCAGGAAGATCAGCACGCAGTTCAGTCCCACTATCAGGGTGGCACTGGTCCACCCGGCGATGCGCAGGGGCTTGGAATCAACATGGACACCCATCACCTTGCGGCTTCCGGTAAGCCGGATCAGCGGAATCAGAGCGAACGGGATACCGAAACTCAGGAGGACCTGACTGAGGACCAGAGCCACCGTGGGTTCAATGCCCGCGCCCAGAACCAGCAACGCAGGGATCAGGGT
This sequence comes from Arthrobacter sedimenti, assembly GCF_042652025.1. Taxonomy (NCBI): domain Bacteria; kingdom Bacillati; phylum Actinomycetota; class Actinomycetes; order Micrococcales; family Micrococcaceae; genus Arthrobacter; species Arthrobacter sedimenti. Next base: position 593,977 of record NZ_JBHSDQ010000001.1, read on the forward strand.
CACCGTCCGGCGGACCAGCAGCGGAATCCTCATCTTCAGCAGGCCGCCCATGATGGTGGCACCTGCATAACAGCCCACGGAGGTGGACGCCAGCCCGGAGGCCAGCAGGCCTACAGCGAATACGACGCCGATGACCGGGCCAAGTGCGGACGTTACGGCCGCATGGGCACCGGCAATGGTGTCAGTGCCTTCCACCCCCCGGAGGCTGGTGGCGGCCAGGAGCAGCATGGCGATATTCACGACGCCGGCAAGCAACAGGGCGCCGGCGACATCCACGCGGGTGGTGCGGATCAACCGCGTCCTGATGGCGGGGTCCTTCGAGAAGCCGTGGCGGTCGCGGGCAAGGGCTGAATGCAGGTAGATTGCATGCGGCATGACGGTTGCCCCGAGCATGCTTGCAGCGAGCAGGACGGTATCAGTTCCCTCGAAGCGGGGCACAAGCCCGCCCAGGGCTCCCCCCGCGTCCGGCGGAGCGACGAACAGGCCCGACACGAACCCCACGGCAATCACACCCAGCAGGGTGAGGATGGCAAGCTCGAAGGATTTCTGGCTCCGGCGGGACTGTAGTGCCAGCAACAGCATGGATGCCAGGCCGATAACGACACCGCCCGCAAGCAGTGGCAGGCCGAACAGCAGGTTGAGCGCCACTGCCCCACCGATGACCTCAGCCAGATCCGTTGCCCCGGCAACGACCTCGGCCTGCACCCAGTAGGCGCGCCGGCGGCGGGTTCCCAGCCGTTGGCCGAGGATTTCCGGCAGGCTCATGCCGGTGGCAAGCCCAAGCTTGGCGGACTGGTACTGGATGAGGACGGCCATCGCGTTGGCCGCCACGAGGACCCAGACCAGCAGATACCCAAAGCTCGCCCCGGCCGTGAGGTTGGCCGCCACGTTTCCGGGGTCCACATACGCAATGGCTGCCACGAAGGCAGGCCCCAGCAGCAGGAGCCGGGACCAGAACCCTGGGGTGGCAGTTTGCGCCGTCATAGTCGATACAGCCCTCACACGTCCTCGTCGTTGCGGCGTCACTAAGACGAGGATACCAAGAATTTAGGTGTACCGAAAAGTAGTTATAAGGGCAACCGGCAGATCGTTGGGCAGCCTCTCTGCTACTGGTTTTTGTTAGCCCTGTTGATCCGCTTGGCCCGGTCGATTTCGTGCCGGAAGTTCCTTCTGACCCAGAACACCCCGCCCACCACCACAACCGCGATGATCAGGATAATAAGCCATCCCATGATGATCTCCTTTCAGTGCTGCAACAGTATCAGTGGCACTTTAACGAAAGAACGACCCCGCTGCTTGAAGCAGCGGGGCCGTCCTAAGAGATCAGTAAGTACTACTTGATGATCTTGGTAACGCGTCCCGAACCAACGGTGCGGCCGCCTTCGCGGATTGCGAAGCCGAGGCCCTCTTCCATGGCGATGGGCTGGATGAGCGCAACGGTCATCTCAGTGTTGTCGCCGGGCATAACCATTTCCGTGCCCTCGGGCAGGGTGATAACGCCGGTTACGTCCGTGGTACGGAAGTAGAACTGCGGGCGGTAGTTCGAGTAGAACGGGTTGTGACGTCCGCCTTCGTCCTTGGAGAGGATGTAGACGTTGGCCTCGAAGTCGGTGTGCGGGGTGATGGAACCCGGCTTGACGACAACCTGGCCACGCTCGACATCGTCGCGCTTCAGACCGCGGAGCAGCAGGCCACAGTTCTCGCCGGCCCATGCTTCGTCGAGCTGCTTGTGGAACATCTCGATACCGGTAACCGTGGTCTTCTGGACCGGGCGGATACCGACGATCTCGACCTCGGAGTTGATGGCGAGGGTTCCACGCTCGGCGCGGCCCGTAACAACGGTGCCACGACCGGTGATGGTGAAGACATCTTCGATCGGCATCAGGAACGGCTTGTCGCGGTCACGTACGGGGTCCGGAACGGACTCGTCGACAGCAGCCATCAGGTCCTCGACGGACTTGACCCACTCGGGGTCGCCTTCCAGGGCCTTCAGGCCGGAAACGCGGACCACCGGAGCGTTGTCGCCATCGAAGCCCTGCGAGCTCAGGAGCTCACGAACTTCCATTTCGACGAGGTCGAGGAGCTCTTCGTCATCGACCATGTCAGCCTTGTTCAGCGCGACCAGCAGGTAGGGAACACCAACCTGGCGGGCGAGCAGAACGTGCTCGCGGGTCTGAGCCATCGGGCCGTCAGTAGCGGCAACCACGAGGATTGCGCCGTCCATCTGAGCAGCACCGGTGATCATGTTCTTGATGTAGTCAGCGTGGCCGGGGGCGTCAACGTGTGCGTAGTGACGCTTCTCGGTCTGGTACTCCACGTGGGAGATGTTGATGGTAATACCGCGCTGACGCTCTTCGGGTGCAGAGTCGATCGACGCGAAGTCACGCTTCTCGTTGAGATCCGGGTACTTGTCGTACAGCACCTTGGAAATGGCGGCCGTCAGCGTCGTCTTACCGTGGTCAACGTGACCAATGGTGCCGATGTTGACGTGCGGCTTAGTCCGCTCGAACTTTGCCTTTGCCACAGGTTCCTCCTAGAACGTTTACAAATAGCTTGCCCTCCAGCCGCGCTTGTCGCGGTAGAACTCAGGCAAGTCTACTTGGGGGGCTTTGGATTGGTGAAATCGCAGATTCAGGAACTAATACTAGTCCCCTGAGCCTGTTCGTGCAGGCGGCCGGCCTGGACCGGCCGGCCCCCTGCACCGGATTCGTTGACCTTGGAGGCCGCCGTACCCGGGGTGTTCGCTTTGAAAGTCCGGAAAGGACTACTCGCCGCGGGACTTCTGGATGATCTCGTCGGCGACAGCCTTCGGGACCTCGGCGTAGCTGTTGAACGTCATGGAGTACACAGCACGGCCCTGGGTCTTGGAGCGCAGGTCACCGATGTAGCCGAACATGCCGGACAGCGGAACGTGCGCACGGATGACCTTGACGCCCTGTGCATCTTCCATGGACTGCATCTGGCCACGACGGGAGTTGAGGTCACCGATAACTTCACCCATGTATTCCTCAGGGGTGCGGACCTCGACATCCATCAGCGGTTCGAGCAGAACCGGGTTCGCCTTGCGTGCAGCTTCCTTGAAAGCCATACGGCCGGCGATCTTGAACGCCATTTCCGAGGAGTCAACATCGTGGTATGCGCCGTCAATCAGCGTTGCCTTGATGCCGACAACCGGGTAGCCAGCCAGGACGCCATCGTTCAGTGCGTCCTGGATGCCCGCGTCAACGGACGGAATGTACTCGCGCGGAACACGGCCACCGGTGACCTTGTTCTCGAACTCGTACAGCTCGCCCTCGGCGGTGTCCAGCGGCTCGATGGCGATCTGGATCTTTGCGAACTGGCCCGAACCACCGGTCTGCTTCTTGTGCGTGTAGTCGTGGCGTTCGACAGCGCGCTTGATGGTCTCGCGGTAGGCAACCTGGGGCTTGCCCACGTTTGCCTCGACCTTGAATTCGCGGCGCATGCGGTCCACCAAGATATCCAGGTGGAGCTCGCCCATGCCGGCGATGATGGTCTGGCCGGTGTCTTCGTTGAGGGACACCTGGAAGGTGGGGTCCTCAGCGGAGAGCTTCTGGATGGCCGTGGAGAGCTTCTCCTGGTCACCCTTGGTGTTCGGCTCGATGGCAACCGAGATCACGGGCTCCGGGAAGCTCATGGACTCAAGCACGATCTGGTTGTTGGCATCACACAGGGTGTCACCCGTGGTGGTGTCCTTCAGGCCGATGGCTGCGTAGATATGGCCGGCGGTAGCGCCCTCAACGGGCATTTCCTTGTTGGCGTGCATCTGGAACAGCTTGCCGATGCGCTCCTTCTTGCCCTTGGTGGAGTTGACCACCTGGGCGCCTGCTTCCACGTGACCGGAGTACACGCGGATGAAGGTGAGCTGACCGAAGAAGGGGTGTGCTGCAATCTTGAACGCCAGAGCCGAGAACGGCTCCTCGGCGGAAGGCTTGCGCGTCAGTTCCTTCTCTTCGTCGCGGGGATCGTGGCCGACCATCGGGGGGACGTCGAGCGGGTTGGGCAGGTAGTCCACAACTGCATCGAGCATCGGCTGAACGCCACGGTTCTTGAAGGCGGAGCCGCAGAAGATCGGGTAGAGCTCAGAGTTGATGGTCATCTTGCGGATGCCGGCCTTGAGCTCGTCGATCGAGATCTCTTCGCCCTCGAGGTACTTCTCCATGAGTTCTTCGGAAGACTCGGCGACGGTCTCAACGAGGTTCGACCGGTATTCCTCGGCCTTTTCCTGGAGGTCGGCCGGGATCTCGCGGATCTCGTACTTGGCACCCATGGTGACGTCACCCTTGGCATCGCCGGGCCACACCAGGGCACGCATGTAAAGCAGGTCGACGACGCCGATGAAGTCGTTCTCGGCACCGATGGGCAGCTGCATGACCAGCGGCTTGGCACCGAGGCGGCTGATGATGGTGTCTACGGTGAAGTAGAAGTCAGCACCGAGCTTGTCCATCTTGTTGACGAAGCAGATACGGGGGACGTTGTACTTGTCAGCTTGGCGCCACACGGTCTCCGACTGCGGCTCAACGCCTTCCTTGCCATCGAAGACGGCAACTGCACCGTCGAGGACGCGCAGGGAGCGCTCAACCTCAACCGTGAAGTCCACGTGGCCCGGGGTGTCGATGATGTTGATCTGGTTGTTTTCCCAGAAGCAGGTCACGGCGGCAGACGTGATGGTGATGCCGCGTTCCTTTTCCTGTTCCATCCAGTCGGTGGTCGAAGCGCCGTCGTGCGTTTCGCCGATCTTGTGGTTCACACCCGTGTAGAACAGGATGCGCTCGGTTGTGGTGGTCTTGCCGGCATCAATGTGGGCCATGATGCCGATGTTGCGGACCTTACTAAGGTCGGTAAGCACGTCCTGTGCCACGGGGTCTCCTTTTGGGATGGACTACACGTTCGCCGCCGGCTCTGTTGAGCCGGCGGCGCCCGGGGAGTATTACCAGCGGTAGTGTGCGAAGGCCTTGTTGGACTCGGCCATCTTGTGGGTGTCTTCGCGACGCTTCACAGCGGCACCGAGACCGTTGGACGCATCCAGGATTTCGTTCTGGAGGCGTTCGGTCATCGTCTTTTCGCGGCGGGCCTTGGAGTAGCCAACCAGCCACCGCAGAGCGAGTGCGGTGGAGCGGCCCGGCTTGACCTCAACCGGAACCTGGTAGGTTGCGCCACCGACACGGCGGGAGCGGACCTCGAGGGAAGGCTTGACGTTGTCCATGGCCTTCTTGAGGGCTGCAACGGGGTCGCCGCCGGACTTGGCGCGGGCGCCTTCGAGTGCACCGTAGACAATGCGCTCTGCCGTGGACTTCTTGCCGTCAACGAGCACCTTGTTGATGAGCTGGGTTACCAGCGGGGAACCGTATACCGGATCCGAAACGAGCGGCCGCTTGGGGGCCGGACCCTTGCGAGGCATATTACTTCTTCTCCATCTTTGCGCCGTAGCGGCTGCGGGCCTGCTTACGGTTCTTCACACCCTGGGTATCGAGGGCGCCACGGACGATCTTGTAGCGGACACCCGGGAGGTCCTTCACACGACCACCGCGAACGAGCACAATGGAGTGCTCCTGCAGGTTGTGGCCAACACCGGGGATGTAGGCGGTAACTTCCACGCCGCCGTTGAGGCGCACACGTGCCACCTTACGCAGAGCCGAGTTCGGCTTCTTCGGGGTGGTGGTGTAGACGCGGGTGCAGACACCGCGGCGCATGGGGCTGCCCTTAAGCGCGGGAGCCTTGGTCTTTGAGACCTTAGGCGTGCGGCCCTTGCGGACCAGCTGGTTAATCGTAGGCACTCTCGTGTTCTCCGTTTTATCCGGAGTGGCTGTTTCCGGCCACTCTCCTGTTGCGTTGCCCCGCCGCCCGGGCCCTGAAGGGAATCTCCATGGCGGCGAAGGCGAAGCCTTAATAGTCGGATCGCATACCGGGACGAAACGTACATTCCTGCAGTTCCCTAGGCATGCAAAAATGTGGCATACGTTGCACAAGAACCCTGCAAACCGGAAACGTCGCTCTGGTCCAGCCTTTCAGCTGATACCGGCGCTCTCATCCACTGCCACAATAACAATTGGTAACAAGTCTAGCACGGACAGGCTCCATGCCTTAATCGGGGCACTCCCCCGGCTTAAACGGGGATGGTCCCCCACCTTGCGGTGCGGGACCATTCCTCTACGTCCTAAGGCGGGGCGGAGGGTCCCTACGTGGCGCGGAACGCGACACGAAAGGGACCGCCCTGCCCGTTACCGGAAGTCGTTGCCCAGGTCGTAGTCATCCAGGGGGATGGCGTGGAACTCGGGAGCTCCGTCACCGCCCAGGGTGTCGTACGAGAAGTCACTGAAAGCGCTGGGGCCGGTGAACAGGTTGGCCTTTGCTTCTTCAGTGGGCTCGACGGTGACCTCGGTGTAGCGCGGGAGGCCCGTGCCGGCCGGGATCAGCTTACCGATGATGACGTTCTCCTTGAGGCCCAGCAGCGGATCGCTCTTGCCTTCCATGGCCGCCTGCGTCAGGACGCGGGTGGTCTCCTGGAAGGAAGCTGCGGACAGCCAGGACTCGGTGGCGAGCGACGCCTTGGTGATGCCCATGAGTTCAGGACGCCCGGAAGCCGGAGTCTTGCCCTCGGACACAACACGGCGGTTGGCTTCCTCGAACCGGCTGCGCTCGGCGAGCTCGCCGGGCAGCAGGTCGGATTCGCCGGACTCGATGACCGTGACGCGGCGCAGCATCTGGCGGACGATAACCTCGACGTGCTTGTCGTGGATACCGATGCCCTGGCTGCGGTACACGCCCTGGACTTCGTCCACCAGGAACTTCTGCGCCGCACGCGGACCCATGATGCGCAGGACCTGCTTGGGGTCCACAGGGCCGTTGATCAGCTTCTGGCCGACGGAGACGTGGTCGCCGTCTTCGATCAGCAGCCGTGAACGGCGCAGCACCGGGTAGGCGATCTCTTCCGAGCCGTCATCCGGGGTGATGACCAGGCGCATCTGGCGCTCGGACTCTTCGATGGTGATGCGGCCGGCTGCTTCAGCAATCGGTGCAACACCCTTCGGAGTGCGGGCTTCGAAGAGCTCCTGGATACGGGGCAGACCCTGGGTGATGTCGTCGCCACCACCGGCGGAAACAGCACCACCGGTGTGGAACGTACGCATGGTCAGCTGGGTACCGGGCTCACCGATGGACTGTGCGGCGATGATGCCCACGGCCTCGCCGATGTCCACGGTCTTGCCGGTGGCCAGCGAGCGGCCGTAGCACAGGGCGCAGGTGCCGACGCTGGACTCACAGGTGAGTACGGAGCGGACCTTGACCTCGGTGATGCCTGCCTTGAAGAGCTCGTCGATAACCACGTCGCCGCAGTCGGTGCCGGCGGCTGCGAGGACGTTGCCCTCGGAGTCCACGACGTCGACAGCCAGCGTACGTGCGTAAGCGCTGTTCTCGACGTTCTCGTCCAGGACCAGCTCACCGTTGGAGTCGGCGACGGCGATGGGCGTGACCAGGCCGCGCTCGGTGCCGCAGTCCTCTTCACGGACGATGACGTCCTGCGAGACGTCCACCAGACGACGGGTCAGGTAACCGGAGTTGGCGGTACGCAGAGCGGTATCGGCGAGGCCCTTACGGGCACCGTGCGTGGCGATGAAGTATTCCAGCACCGACAGGCCCTCACGGTAGGAGGACTTGATGGGGCGCGGGATGATCTCACCCTTCGGGTTGGCCACCAGGCCACGGATACCCGCAATCTGGCGGACCTGCATCCAGTTACCACGTGCACCGGAGGACACCATGCGGTTGATGGTGTTCATCGGGGACAGGCTCTCACGCATCACCGAGGCGATGTCGTTGGTGGCCTTGTTCCAGATCTCGATGAGCTCCTGGCGGCGCTCGTCGTCATCGATCAGGCCCTTGTCGTACTGGCCCTGGATCTTGGCGGCGCGCTCTTCGTACCCGGCAAGGATTTCCGGCTTGGCAGCAGGAACCTCGATGTCGGAGATGGCAACGGTGACGCCTGAACGGGTGGCCCAGTAGAAACCGGCATCCTTCAGGTTGTCCAACGTTGCAGCGGTGACAACCTTCGGGTAGCGCTCGGCGAGGTCGTTGACGATGCGGGACAGTTCGCCCTTGTCGGCAACAGCCTCAACCCACGGGTAGTCCTCGGGCAGGGTCTCGTTGAAGATGACCTGGCCCAGGGAGGTTTCAACCAGTGCGGGCTGACCCTGCTCCCAGCCTTCGGGAGCTTCCCAGCCGGCGTACGGGACGAAGCCTTCAAGGCGGATCTTGACCTGCGAGTTCAGGTGCAGCTCGCGGGCGTCGAAGGCCATGATGGCTTCCGAGACCGAACCGAACACGCGGCCTTCACCAGCTGAACCCTTGCGCTTGGTGGTCAGGTGGTACAGGCCGATGATCATATCCTGCGAAGGCAGGGTGACCGGGCGTCCGTCAGAGGGCTTCAGGATGTTGTTCGAGGACAGCATCAGGATGCGGGCCTCAGCCTGCGCCTCGGGGCTCAGCGGCAGGTGGACTGCCATCTGGTCGCCGTCGAAGTCGGCGTTGAACGCGCCACAAACCAGCGGGTGCAGCTGGATTGCCTTGCCTTCAACAAGCTGCGGCTCGAACGCCTGGATGCCCAGGCGGTGCAGGGTAGGTGCACGGTTGAGCAGCACCGGGTGTTCGGTGATGATCTCTTCGAGCACGTCCCAGACCTGGGGGCGGTAGCGCTCCACCATCCGCTTGGCGGACTTGATGTTCTGGGCGTGGTTGAGGTCAACCAGGCGCTTCATCACGAACGGCTTGAAGAGCTCCAGGGCCATCTGCTTGGGCAGGCCGCACTGGTGCAGCTTCAGCTGCGGGCCGACGACGATGACCGAACGGCCGGAGTAGTCGACGCGCTTGCCGAGGAGGTTCTGGCGGAAACGGCCCTGCTTGCCCTTGAGCATGTCGCTCAGGGACTTCAGCGGACGGTTGCCCGGTCCGGTGACCGGACGGCCGCGGCGGCCGTTGTCGAAGAGGCTGTCAACAGCTTCCTGAAGCATGCGCTTCTCGTTGTTGACGATGATCTCCGGAGCACCCAGGTCAAGCAGGCGCTTGAGGCGGTTGTTGCGGTTGATCACGCGGCGGTACAGGTCGTTGAGGTCCGAGGTCGCAAAGCGGCCACCGTCCAGCTGGACCATGGGGCGCAGTTCCGGCGGGATCACCGGGACGGCGTCGAGGACCATGCCAAGCGGGCTGTTGTTGGTGGTCAGGAATGCATTGACCACCTTCAGGCGCTTGAGGGCACGGGTCTTGCGCTGGCCCTTGCCGTTGGCGATGACGTCGCGCAGTGCCTCGGACTCGGCCTGCATGTCGAAGTTCTCAAGGCGCTTCTTGATGGCTTCGGCACCCATGGAGCCTTCGAAGTACATGCCGTAGCGGTCGCGCAGTTCGCGGTACAGGCCTTCGTCACCTTCAAGGTCGGCGACCTTCAGGTTCTTGAAGCGGTCCCAGACCTGCTCGAGGCGTTCGATGTCGGCGTCGGCACGCTTGCGGACGTTGGCCATCTGGCGGTCGGCGGAGTCGCGGGCCTTCTTCTTGTCCGCAGCCTTGGCGCCTTCGCCCTCAAGGCGGGCGATTTCGCCTTCGAGGTCGCGGGCGATCGCGGCGATATCGGCGTCGCGGTTGTCGATCAGCTGCTTCTTCTCGATGTCGTGCTCAACCTGCAGGTTGGGCAGTTCCTCGTGGCGGGCGGCCTCGTCAACGCTGGTGATCATGTAGGCAGCGAAATAGATGACCTTTTCGAGGTCCTTCGGAGCCAGGTCAAGGAGGTAGCCCAGGCGGGACGGAACACCCTTGAAGTACCAGATGTGCGTGACCGGGGCGGCCAGTTCAATGTGGCCCATGCGCTCACGGCGGACCTTGGCGCGGGTGACTTCGACGCCACAGCGCTCACAGATGATGCCCTTGAAGCGCACGCGCTTGTACTTGCCGCAGTAGCATTCCCAGTCGCGGGACGGGCCGAAGATCTTCTCGCAGAAGAGGCCGTCCTTCTCGGGCTTAAGCGTGCGGTAGTTGATGGTTTCCGGCTTCTTAACCTCGCCGTACGACCAGCCGCGGATGTCTTCCGCGGTGGCGAGGCCGATCTGCATGAGGCCGAAGGAGGATTCGCTGGACATATGGTCCCTGTTCTCTCTTGTTCTCTAAATTCTGAAGTCTTGGTGCGGGATGAGGGAGGCGGCGTACGACGGCGGGTTCCCACCCGCCGTCGTACGGGCGCCTGCTAGACCTCTTCTACGGAGCTGGGCTCTGCGCGAGACAGATCGATGCCCAGTTCCTCCGCAGCCGTGAAGACTGCGTCATCAGAGTCACGCATTTCAATTGTGGTTCCGTCCGTAGAAAGAACTTCCACGTTCAGGCACAGCGACTGCATTTCCTTGATCAAGACCTTGAAGGATTCGGGAACGCCCGGCTCGGGGATGTTCTCGCCCTTGACGATCGCTTCGTAGACCTTCACACGACCGTGGATGTCATCCGACTTGATCGTGAGGAGTTCCTGGAGCGTGTAGGCGGCGCCGTAAGCTTCGAGGGCCCACACTTCCATTTCACCGAAGCGCTGGCCACCGAACTGTGCCTTACCACCCAGCGGCTGCTGCGTGATCATGGAGTACGGACCGGTGGAGCGTGCGTGGATCTTGTCGTCCACCAGGTGGTGGAGCTTCAGGATGTACATGTAGCCGACCGAGATCGGATCCGGGAACGGCTCGCCGGAGCGGCCGTCAAACAGGCGCGTCTTGCCAGACGAGTTGATCAGGCGGTCACCATCGCGGGTTACGTTGGTGGAATCCAGCAGGCCCGTGATTTCCTCTTCGCGGGCGCCATCGAACACCGGCGTTGCAACAGTGGTGGGACCACTCTCACGCGGCAGGTTAGGCAGCTGCTTGACCCATTCGGGCTCGCCTTCGATCTTCCAACCGGTCTTGGCAACCCAGCCGAGGTGCGTTTCGAGCACCTGGCCCACGTTCATACGGCCCGGAACACCCAGCGGGTTCAGGACGATGTCAACGGGCGTGCCGTCGGCAAGGAAGGGCATGTCCTCGATCGGGAGGATCTTGGAGATAACACCCTTGTTGCCGTGGCGGCCGGCGAGCTTGTCGCCGTCGGTGATCTTGCGCTTGGCGGCCACGTAGACGCGGACCAACTGGTTGACGCCCGGGGGCAGTTCGTCGTCGTTGTCGCGGTCGAAGACGCGCACGCCGATAACGGTGCCGGACTCGCCGTGGGGCACCTTCAGGGACGTGTCGCGCACTTCGCGGGACTTCTCGCCGAAGATGGCGCGCAGCAGGCGCTCCTCCGGGGTCAGCTCGGTTTCACCCTTCGGGGTGACCTTTCCGACCAGGATGTCCCCTGCTTCAACCTCGGCACCGATGTGGATGATGCCGCGCTCGTCCAGCCCAGCGAGGACTTCCTCGGACACATTGGGGATGTCACGGGTGATTTCCTCGGCACCAAGCTTGGTGTCGCGGGCATCGATCTCGTGCTCCTCGATGTGGATGGAGGAAAGGACATCCTCGGCAACGATGCGCTGCGAGAGGATGATGGCGTCCTCGAAGTTGTGGCCTTCCCACGACATGAACGCCACGAGCAGGTTCTTGCCGAGTGCCAGTTCACCCTGGTCCGTTGCCGGGCCGTCGGCGATGATGCCGCCAACTTCCAGGCGCTGGCCTTCATTCACCAGGACTCGGTGGTTGTAGCAGTTGCCCTGGTTGGAGCGGGCGAACTTGTTGATGCGGTAGTTGGTCTCGGTGCCGTCGTCGTTGAGCATGATGACGAGCTCGGCGGAAACCTCGGTGACCACACCGGCCTTCTTGGCGATGACAACGTCACCGGCGTCGACGGCGGCGGCGCGCTCCATGCCGGTACCCACAACGGGTGCCTCGGAGCGGACCAGCGGCACAGCCTGGCGCTGCATGTTGGCGCCCATGAGTGCACGGTTGGCGTCGTCGTGCTCCAGGAACGGGATCAGGGCGGTTGCCACGGACACCATCTGGCGCGGGGAAACGTCCATGAACTCAACGTCCTCGGCCGGAACCAGGACGGGCTCGCCTCCACCACCACGGGCACGCACGAGGACAGTGTCTTCGGCGAACTTGTTGTTCTCGTCCAGCGGCGCGTTGGCCTGGGCGATCAGCACCTCGGCTTCGTCGTCGGCCGTCAGGTACTGGACGTCGTCGGACACGACGCCGTCCTTGACCAGGCGGTACGGGGTCTCGATGAAGCCGAACGGGTTGATGCGTCCGTAGGATGCCAGCGAACCGATCAGGCCAATGTTGGGGCCTTCAGGGGTTTCGATGGGGCACATGCGTCCGTAGTGGGACGGGTGCACGTCACGGACTTCCATGCCGGCGCGGTCACGGGACAGACCACCGGGGCCAAGGGCCGACAGGCGGCGCTTGTGGGTCAGGCCCGAGAGCGGGTTGTTCTGGTCCATGAACTGCGACAGCTGGGAGGTTCCGAAGAACTCCTTGATGGCTGCAACCACGGGGCGGATGTTGATCAGGGTCTGCGGCGTGATGGCCTCGACGTCCTGGGTGGTCATACGCTCGCGGACAACGCGCTCCATACGGGACAGGCCGGTGCGGACCTGGTTCTCGATGAGCTCGCCCACGGCGCGGATGCGGCGGTTGCCGAAGTGGTCGATGTCGTCGATTTCGACGCGCAAGTCCACTTCCTGGCCATCGCGGGTGCCCTTGATGGTCTTCTCGCCGGCGTGCAGCGCGACGAGGAACTTGATCATGGCAACGATGTCTTCAACGTGCAGAACCGAAGCTTCCTTGTCGCCAAGGGAGCGGTCGATGCCCAGCTTGCGGTTGATCTTGTAGCGGCCAACCTTGGCCAGATCATAGCGCTTGGAGTTGAAGTACAGGTTGTCCAGCAGGGACTGGGCAGCCTCGACGGTGGGCGGCTCGCCCGGACGCAGCTTGCGGTAGATGTCCAGCAGGGCGTCTTCGCGGGTTTCGGTGGCGTCCTTCTCCAGGGTTGCCCGCATGGAGTCGTACTGGCCGAACTCTTCGAGGATCTGGCCTTCGGTCCAGCCAAGTGCCTTCAGCAGGACGGTGACGGACTGCTTGCGCTTGCGGTCGAGGCGGACACCGACCTGGTCGCGCTTATCGATTTCGAGTTCGAACCAGGCACCGCGGGACGGGATGATCTTGGCGGTGAAGATGTCCTTGTCGCTGGTCTTGTCAGCGGCACGCTCGAAGTAGGCGCCCGGCGAACGGACCAGCTGGGAGACGACGACACGCTCGGTGCCGTTGACGACGAAGGTGCCCTTCTCGGTCATCAGCGGGAAGTCACCCATAAACACGGTCTGCTGCTTGATTTCGCCCGTGTTGTTGTTCATGAACTCGGCCTTGACGTACAGCGGAGCCGAGTAGGTGGCGTCCCGGTCCTTGCACTCAGCCATGGTGTACTTGGGGTCAGCGAACTCCGGATCGGAGAAGCTCAGGGACATGGTGCCCTGGAAATCCTCGATCGGGGAGATCTCTTCGAAGATGTCCGACAGGCCGGACGTGGTGGCGACGCTGAGATCGTTTTCTTCGACAGCCTTTGCCACGCGTGCCTGCCAGCGCTCATTGCCGACCAGCCAGTCAAAGCTGTCCGTCTGCAGGGCAAGCAGATTCGGAACGTCAAGAGGTTCGTGAATCTTTGCGAATGAGAGCCGGCGAGTGGCACCATCAGTGCTGTCGGCAGTGTTAGCGGTTTCGTTATTAGAGGTGCTCGAGGCGACCAAGAGGGATCCTTCCACAGACCTTCAGGCGTTTTCAGATCTCCCCCGCTGTGCACCCTGCGAAGTGACTCCGCAGCGCTACCATCCGGTTCCGCTATATGACCCGGGACCCGAAACTAGCTATGCTGTGACCGTTGTTACGGCACGTTGATTGCCAGCTGCCGGGCGAAGCCCACCGCTATATGAAGGCTGAAGGTAAACAGGGAAGACGCAAATATCTACGATACGGCAAAACAACCTTCGTTGTCTACCCCACATCCGGTCGGATTGCAAGCACCGGATATCCGGCTCCCAGCACAGGCCTCCCGGGCCCCCGAGGTCAAAGCCGGAGCGTTACACCGGCCGCAGTGCACGCCGCGGAGTTGGCGAAGACGGCATCCCTGACTGCGTCCTGGGATTCCTTCGCCGGCTTGCCGCTGGACTCCGCTGCCGAGGACTTGTCCAGCGCCAGCAGGCCGAGGGAACTGAACAGTCCCCGAAGGTCACCGGACACCGTGTCCTTTGCGTCCTGGGCCTTCAGGTACACGTCCTCGTAGCCGTTGGAGTCGGTGGGCGACACGGCGCCATAGTCCGCCACCAGCTTGTTGAAGAGCTCGCAGGCTTCCCGGGTGGCGGCCGCGTTGGCGCCCTGGCTTGCCGTGCCGGTACCTGAAGGGCTGCTGCCCTTCGTTTCGAGGGCCGGGGCCGAAGAAGACGGGCCGGCCTGGGACGATTCCGCCGGGGCGGGCGTGGACACGGAGCAGCCTGCCAGCGCGCAGCCTGCGACTACCGCGACCGCTGCCGTTATCACTGTCTTCTTCACGATCCCCACTCCGTCCGTCCCGCCTGCCGGCCGGTTTCCCCGCAAAGCGCGTCCCCCGCAAGCCTCGCCATCCACCCTACGCAAGCGGCCGCCGTCGTGCACAATGCGCCATTGGGGACCGCTCCCCGGCCAGGAATGCACATAGGCCGGAATGCACATAGGCGTTCCAGCGTTTGAATAGATGGGTGACCAGGCTCACGATAGCCTTGGTGGCCTACACCGGAACCGGATTGAAAGTGGTAACCATGGTCAACTCTCCTGACAGCAGCGACGTTGTCATCCTCGGGGCGGCACGGACTCCGCAGGGCCGGATCAACGGCCAGCTCTCAAGCCTCACGGCAGTGGACCTCGGTGCCCACGCCATCAAGGCCGCGCTGGAAGGCAGCGGCGTGGAGGCCGCCGACGTGGAGGCGGTCATCATGGGGCAGGTGCTCCAGGCGGGCGCCGGACAGAACCCCGCACGGCAGAGCGCCATCGGCGCCGGCATCGGATGGAACGTCCCGGCGGTAACGGTCAACAAGGTGTGCCTTTCCGGCCTGACCGCGGTGATCGACGCCGCCCGGATGATCCGCGCCGGCGAGGCCGCGGTGGTGGTGGCAGGCGGGCAGGAGTCGATGAGCCGGGCCCCGCACCTGCTGCCCGGATCGCGCCAGGGCTGGACCTACGGATCCATCCAGGCGCTGGACGCTGCCGCCCACGACGGCCTGACCGACGCCTTTGACGGACAGTCCATGGGCCTGTCCACCGAGACGCGGAACCTCACGCTGGGCATTGACCGCACGTCGCAGGACAACGTAGCGGCCCAGTCGCACCAGCGCGCGGCGCTTGCGGCAAAGAACGGAACGTTCGACGGCGAGATCGCACCTGTCAGCGTCAAGCAGCGCAAGGGCGATCCGCTGGTAGTTGATACAGATGAAGGCGTCCGCCCCAATACGTCGGTGGAGTCGCTGGCCCGCCTGCGCGCGGCCTTCGTCACCGACGGCACCATCACGGCAGGCAACTCCTCTCCCCTGTCGGACGGGGCTGCCGCCTTGGTCCTCGCGTCCCGCGGCTACGCGGAGGAGCACGGGCTGGAGTACCTGGCGGTGGTGGGAAAGCCCGGGCAGGTTGCCGGTCCTGACAATTCCCTGCACTCGCAGCCCTCGAACGCCATCATGAATGCCCTTGGCAAGGCCGGCTGGAGCACCTCCGACCTTGACTTCATCGAGATCAACGAGGCCTTCGGCTCCGTTGCCGTCCAGTCCCTCAAGGACCTGGACTACCCCCTGGAAAAGTGCAACATCCACGGCGGTGCCATCGCACTGGGGCACCCCATCGGCGCCTCCGGAGCCCGACTGGCCGCCCATGCCGCCCATGAGCTGAAGCGGCGCGGAACCGGCAAGGCTGCCGTATCCCTTTGCGGCGGGGGCGGGCAGGGCGAGGCCCTCCTGCTGTACCGCGACTGATGGCGGGCGCATCCGGAAGCCGAGCGGACGGCGTTGGACAGGAACGGTTCCTGGCCGACGCCGAAGCCCGTGGCCTGCAGGTCGAGGTGGTGGAGCGGCCCGCAGCGAAGAGCCTCGAAGAGGCCGCGGGCATCTTGGGCATCACCCCGGCGGACATCGTCAAATCCCTGGTGGTCAAGCACAAGGACGGGACCTTCCTGTTCGCCCTGATCCCGGGCGACCGGCAGATCTCCTGGCCCAAGCTGCGCACACTGGTTGGCGTGAACAAGCTGTCGCTTCCACCGGCCGAAACGGCGCTGGAGGCGACTGGCTACGAGCGCGGAACCATCACGCCCCTGGGCAGCACCACCGCATGGCCCGTCTACGCGGATGCCACCATCACCGGACGCCGCATCTCCATGGGGGCCGGCGCCCACGGCTACAGTGCCTTTGTCGATGCCGACGCGCTGACCGCCGCCCTGGGTGCCGTGGTGGCTGACATCAGCGAGCCCGGCTAGCGCCGAAACCGGGTTAAAGCAGGAAACCCCGCCCAACTGCTTCGCAGTGGGCGGGGTTTCCGAAGGAAAAGGCGTTGTTACTTGAGGGTAACGGTGGCGCCTGCAGCCTCGAGCTGCTCCTTGGCCTTCTCGGCAGCTTCCTTGTTGGCGCCTTCGAGGACAGCCTTGGGGGCGCTGTCAACCAGGTCCTTGGCTTCCTTGAGGCCGAGGGAGGTGATGGCGCGAACTTCCTTGATGACTGCGATCTTCTTGTCACCGGCAGATTCGAGGATGACGTCGAAGTCGGTCTTCTCTTCAACCTCTTCAGCAGCTCCGCCACCGGCGGGGCCGGCAACGGCTACAGCAGCAGCGGTAACTTCGAAGGTCTCTTCGAAGAGCTTGACGAACTCGGAGAGCTCGATGATGGTCAGTTCCTTGAAAGCTTCAATGAGCTCTTCGTTGCTGAGCTTCGCCATGGTAGGCGTCCTTCCTGTTGTGGTGCCGGAACGGCGCGGGGCCGCACCAACACCGGAGTCTGGTGGGGGTAAGAGAATTAGTTCTCTTCGGCAGCGGGAGCTTCAGCGGGAGCTTCAGCTTCAGCGGCGGGCGCTTCGGCAGCTGCCGGTGCACCGTTCTCTTCTTCAAGCTTGAGGCGCAGTGCGTCGATGATGCGTGCAGCTGCGGCGGCAGGGGCCTTGAGGACGCCTGCAACCTTGGCGAGCTGCAGCTCGCGGGACTCGAGGGCAGCCAGTGCGGCAACCTCGCTGGCGTCCAGCGCCTTGCCCTCGAAGTAACCGGTCTTGATGACCAGCTGCTTGTTGGCCTTGGCAAAATCCGTCAGGCTCTTGGCAGCGGCAACTGCGTCACCCTTGATGAACGCGATTGCAGTGGGGCCGGCAAGCTGGCCGTCGAATGCTTCGACGCCGGCTTCCTTGGCTGCAATGGCGGTCAGGGTGTTCTTGACGACCGCGAACTTGGTGTCCTGGCCGAGAGAAACACGCAGCTGCTTGAGCTGTGCAACGGTGAGCCCGCGGTATTCGGTCAGGACAGCGGCGTTCGATTCCTTGAAATCGTTAGTGATCTCAGCTACTGCTGAAACCTTGGTAGGCGTTGCCATAACCCTCCTTCCGGGGATAGTGCCGGTATTCGACGGTCCCCGCTCAAGAGAGCTAAAACTAAAAACGCCCCGCGCAGATGCACGGGGCTTGGCTCAACACGGCTTTACCGCGGAGCTTTGCTTCGTTCACCTGCGCCGGCCGCCCTGCGTTGAGGGTCCTTCGTCCGGAAAGCCACTGTGGTCCCCAGCGCACGACTACAGAGTTGAGCCATGTTCAGGAGAGTGGATTTCCAACAACCGACGGTCTTTGGTACCCCCAGCTTACGCGAGGCGCCGCCCGTCCGCCAAATCGGCGCTCAACTGGTGCTGGTTCGCAGGGTTGGAAGCTCTTTTTGCCAGATTCCCGTTACCCCCGCCGTCCGGAAACCGAGCTGCTTGTTGACCGTCAGGAGGTACCGGTTCTCCGGCGCATTCCAGGTGTAAATAATGCGTGCATCCGGGAACTGCTCGCTGAGCCGTTCCATATTGGCCACCTTGATCAGCAGGCCCAGCTTGTTGCCGCGGTGCTCCTGCAGGATCAGGGTATCGTCCTGGAACACGACGTCCGCCCGGTGCGCCAGCACCGTGATGGTGGTCAGTCCCACCAGCGTTCCCGTGGCGATGTGCTCCACGGCGGTGACCACCGTCCGCCTCCCCTGCGCGATGGCGACGTCCTCCGCCTCCCGGAGGATGCCGGCGTCGAACACCATGTCCTGCTCAATCGGCGCATCCAGCGACGGGTCAACGTCCACTCCGGCCTGGTTTTCAAGGGCCGCCACGGCCTCCAGCCAGCGTTCCGGGCAACGGTCCGTCCAGTGGTGCAACCGGTACCTGCCGTTGTTGGCCTCCTCCGCTTCGGCCTGGAGGTCAGCCACCAGCTTGGTGTCCAGGGGCAGGAGGCAGGAGCTGAACTGCTCGATGTGCTGCAGTGTGTATCCGGTCTTCCGGGCGAACTCCACTTCCCGGCTCTCCAGCGGCACGAACCCCTGGCCTGACCCGGGGACAAGCTGGGCCTGCTCGAACTCGTGCAGTGACGCGCCGGGGTGGTTGGTGTCCACCAGGATCATGGTGCGGCCTTCGCCCCGGGCCAGGTGTTCGGCCGCCTCCAGCAGCCGGCGCCCCACCCCCTGCCGCTGGTACTCCGGCAGGATGTCCAGGGTGAGCTCGGCCAGGTCGAGGTGGTCGGTCAGGGGCAACGCGATGTCCACCGTACCTACGATGGCGCCGTCCACCTTTGCCACCAGGATCAGCTGGCGCTCATACGGGTCCGCGAACTCCAGCAGCTTCTCGAGCGGACCGTAGGCGAGATCGTCACTTCCCCAGGTCTGCATCCGCACTTTGCGGCCCACTTCCACGGCCGCCAGGAAGTCGGCAGCGTCCGGGGTGTCCAGTGAGTCAGGAATCCAGAGCTGCTCGATCTTAACGTCTATTGCCATTCGGGCATCATCCCAGCCGTTTGTGCCACTCACCTTCATAGCCAGCAGGCTTGAATCCAAGTGCGGTATTTATCGCCAGCATATGCTGGTTTCCGCTGGCATTCCATGCCGGGACCGAGCGCGCCGACGGCCCTTTTTCTCCCCGGGCAGACGGACGGACGACGGCGGCAATCACCATCAAAGGGTCCAAAAAGAAGACCGTCCCGGCGCTGTTGCGCCGGGACGGTCTTCGGGTGCTCCGGAATCAGTCCAGGGCGGGAACTTCAATCAAGGATTACGCCTCGGTGAGCACCTTGGTGACGTTGGGGTCCACGGAGATGCCCGGGCCGAACGTGGTGGCCACGGTGGCCTTCTGGATGTAGCGGCCCTTGGCAGCGGACGGCTTGAGGCGAAGAACCTCTTCCAGGGCTGCTGCGTAGTTCTCGGCCAGCTTCGCGGTGTCGAAGGAAACCTTGCCGATAATGAAGTGCAGGTTGGAGTGCTTGTCGACGCGGAAGTCGATCTTGCCACCTTTGATGTCGTTGACGGCCTTGGTGACATCGGGAGTCACGGTGCCCGTCTTCGGGTTCGGCATCAGGTTACGCGGACCCAGGACCTTACCGAGGCGGCCAACCTTGCCCATGAGGTCAGGGGTGGCAACGGCTGCGTCGAAGTCGGTCCAGCCACCGGCGATCTTTTCGATCAGGTCGTCGGAGCCAACGAAGTCGGCGCCGGCTGCGATTGCGGCCTCTGCCTTGTCGCCCGTGGCGAAGACCAGGACGCGGGCGGTCTTACCGGTGCCGTGGGGCAGGTTGACGGTGCCGCGGACCATCTGGTCAGCCTTGCGGGGGTCGACGCCGAGGCGGAAAGCAACCTCAACGGTGGCGTCGAACTTGGACGGGTTGGTGTCCTTAGCCAGCGTTACTGCCTCGAGCGGTGCGTAGTGCTTGGTTGCATCGATCTTGGCGGCTGCTGCCTCATATGCTTTGCTGCGCTTTGCCATGCTGCTTGTTTCTCCTTGTGCAGTTGTGGTCTGCGGACCGCGCTGGGCCCTGCCACAGTCGCCCAATCCGGTTCGTTATCCGGCCGGATGGCCAACATTTGAATTTTATTGGTGCCGGTTTCCCGGCGGTGCCGCCCGTCGTCGTCAATTACCTGACGCTGGACAGCGGTAAGGGCTACTAGCCCTCGACGGTGATGCCCATGGAGCGGGCGGTGCCGGCGATGATCTTCGCTGCGCCTTCGAGGCTGGTGGCGTTGAGGTCTTCCATCTTGGTGGAGGCGATCTCGTTGACCTGGGCCTGGGTCAGCTTGGCAACCTTGACGGTGTGCGGGGTGGATGAACCCTTGGCAACGCCTGCAGCCTTCTTGATGAGCTCTGCAGCCGGCGGGGTCTTGGTAATGAACGTGAAGGAGCGGTCCTCGTAGACCGTGATTTCCACGGGGATGACGTTTCCGCGCTGGGCTTCCGTTGCAGCGTTGTACGCCTTGCAGAATTCCATGATGTTGACACCGTGCTGGCCAAGCGCAGGACCGATCGGCGGGGCCGGGTTGGCGGCACCTGCCTGGATCTGCAGCTTGATGAGGCCGGTGACCTTCTTCTTGGGAGCCAATGTAGGGTCCTTCTCTCAATAACGTCCTGGGGCACAGGAGCGTGCCTCAGGTTTTTGGCCGCCATGGCAAGGCGGCCGGCCGTTCCGGTGCCGCTAAGCGGGCGGCGCCGGGACGAATTCTAGGATTCTCAGATCTTGGTGACCTGGTTGAACGCGAGGGTGACAGGCGTTTCGCGCTCGAAGATGGAGACCAGCACCACGAGGGTCTGGGACTCGGGCTTGATCTCGGAGATCGTGGCGGGAAGGGTCTCGAACGGGCCTTCCTTGACGATGACGGACTCGCCGACCTCGAAGTCCACGGCCACGGGAGCCTGGTTCTGCTTGTTGACCGGCTTGCCCTTCTCGGCCTGCTCTTCTTCGAAGACAGGAGCGAGCATGGAGAAGACCTCGTCTAGGCGCAGCGGGACCGGGTTGTGTGCGTTGCCGACGAAGCCGGTGACGCCCGGGGTGTGCCGGACGGCGCCCCAGGAAGCGTCGGTCAGGTCCATGCGGACCAGGACGTAGCCGGGGATGCGGACGCGGTTGATCACCTTGCGCTGGGCGTTCTTGATCTCCACGACTTCTTCCATGGGAACCTGGATTTCGAAGATGTAATCTTCCATGTCCAGGGTCTGGATGCGGGTTTCAAGGTTGGCCTTTACGCGGTTTTCGTAACCGGCGTAGGAGTGGATGACGTACCAGTCACCTTCCTGGCGGCGCAGCTTGGCCTTGAATTCCTCGGCCGGGTCTGCAGCTGCAGTGGCGGCCGCGGCGGCAAGGGCGTCGGTCTCTTCGTCGCCGGCTTCTGCGTCTGCGTCGGCAACGTCGGAGGCGGCGTCGTCGGATTCGGGCGCGGAGGACTCAACCTCGGACTCTTCGCCGGCTTCTGCCGTGACGTCCGGGGATTCTTCCAGCCCAGTCTCGGTTACCTCGAGCTCCTGCTCAGACACTTGGTCTCCTGCTTCCTCATTGCCTAACATGCCTATTTAAATGGCTCAATTCCGCACACCGGTGCATCCTTCCCGGTTTCCCGGGCGGAACACGCGGCCTGCGGACCGTGCAGCCTTAGCTGTCCTTGGAGCCGGTACCGCCGAAGATCCAGCTGACAGCGGTTCCAAAACCTATGTCCAGCAGGCTGACGATGACCATCATGATGGCCACGAACACCAGCACCACGAGCGTGTAGTTGATCAGTTCCTTGCGGGTGGGGGCAACGACCTTCTTCAGTTCGCCGATGATCTGGCGGACGAAAAGTGCAATGCGGGCGAAGAAGCTTGCCTTGGCTTCCTTCTTAGCTGGGCGGCCCTTGGAGCTGCTGGCAGCTGTTTCGGTCACCTGGTCCTCGCTCATCTTTGCAATGGTGGATTACCCGGCCCTGATCAGAACCATGGTTGCTGCGCCTGTTCCGGGCTTTCGCCCGGAACAGCTTGCGCAGGGCAGACAGGACTCGAACCTGCAACCTGCGGTTTTGGAGACCGCTGCGCTACCAATTGCGCCACTACCCTATGGAGTGAATGCCACTCTTTGACGACCCAACACCAGTTCGAACTGGGGCACACGTCATCATCCGTGTTTCAACACCGGTGAACCAGTCTACGCAAGAACTTCGCGTAGGTAAAACCAGCCCGTTCCGGCCCGTCCGAACCACCGGCCTGAAACCTGCTGCGCGGGGCAGTCATAAATCAAAACCGGCACCCCGGAGGGTCCGGTGAACAGCATAGAGTAGAAATCGTCGAATCCACATTCCAGCCTCCGGGCTGCAAGCGAAGAACGGACCTGCCATGTCTGCCGCCCGCGTTTCCCAACGCATTTCCGCCATTGCCGAATCCGCAACCCTGGCCGTTGATGCCAAGGCCAAGGCGCTGAAGGCAGCTGGCCGGCCGGTGATTGGCTTCGGTGCGGGCGAACCGGACTTCCCCACCCCGGACTACATCGTCCAGGCAGCCATTGAGGCTGCGGGCCAACCCAAGTTCCACCGCTACTCCCCCGCCGGCGGGCTGCCCGAGCTGAAGAAGGCCATCGCCGAAAAGACCCTGCGCGATTCGGGCTACAAGGTTGACCCGTCACAGGTGCTGGTGACCAACGGCGGCAAGCAGGCCGTGTACAACACGTTCGCCACCCTGGTGGATCCGGGCGACGAAGTCCTTGTGCCTGCCCCGTTCTGGACCACCTACCCGGAAGCCATCCGGCTTGCCGGCGGCGTCCCCGTGGAGGTCTTCGCCGGTCCGGAACAGGACTACCTGGTGACGGTCGACCAGCTCGAAGCAGCCGTGACTGACCGCACCAAGATCCTGCTGTTCGTCTCGCCGTCGAACCCAACGGGCGCTGTCTACTCCCCGGAACAGGTGGCGGAGATTGGCAAATGGGCCGCCGCCAAGGGCCTGTGGGTGGTCACGGACGAGATCTACGAGCACCTGACCTACGACGGCGTCCCCTTTACCTCCATCGCCACCGCTGCCCCGGAACTGGGCGACAAGGTGGTCATCCTCAATGGCGTGGCCAAGACTTATGCCATGACCGGCTGGCGCGTGGGCTGGATGATCGGCCCCACCGACGTCATCAAGGCGGCCACCAACCTGCAGTCGCACGCCACCTCCAACGTGTCCAACATCATGCAGATAGCCGCCCTCGCCGCTGTCTCCGGGCCGCTGACCGCCGTCGACGAGATGAAGGTGGCCTTCGACCGCCGACGCAAGGCCATCGTCGCCGGCCTGAACGCGATCGAGGGAGTGGAATGCCCGACGCCGAAGGGCGCCTTCTACGTGTACGCGGACGTCCGCGCGCTGCTGGGCAAGGAATTCCCGACGGCGTCCGGCACCGCCACGCCGCAGACCTCCGCCGAGCTGGCCTCGCTGATCCTCGACGAGGTTGAGGTGGCAGTGGTTCCGGGCGAGGCCTTCGGACCCTCCGGCTTCCTGCGCCTGTCCTACGCCCTGGGCGACGACGACCTCGCCACCGGTGTGCAGCGCCTGCAGGACTTCCTCGGCAAGGCACAGTAGGACGCCCGCTCACTTTTGGCAGGGACAAACCAAACGCCCGCTCACTTTCTTGGGGAAAGT
Source organism: Arthrobacter sedimenti (assembly GCF_042652025.1). Classification (NCBI taxonomy): domain Bacteria; kingdom Bacillati; phylum Actinomycetota; class Actinomycetes; order Micrococcales; family Micrococcaceae; genus Arthrobacter; species Arthrobacter sedimenti. Next base: position 617,612 of record NZ_JBHSDQ010000001.1, read on the forward strand.
GAGCGGGCGTTTGGATTTAAGCCGCCAAAGGTGATGGGGCGTTGGGAAAATGGCTGCCAAAAGTGATGGAGCAACTTTGGTTTAGAGGAGGCGGCGCTCCGCGGCCCACTTGGTCAGTTCGTGGCGGCTGGAGAGCTGGAGCTTGCGCAGCACTGCTGACACGTGGGTTTCCACGGTCTTGATGCTGATGAAGAGTTCCTTGGCCACTTCCTTGTAGCTGTAACCGCGGGCTATGAGCCGCATCACCTCGAGTTCGCGGGCGGAGAGCTTGTCCAGTTCATCGTCGGCGATGTCCGCCGGGGCGGTTCCGAAGGCGTCCAGGACGAACCCGGCAAGGCGGGGCGAAAAGACGGCATCGCCGCCGGCCACGCGGAACACGGCGTCTGTGATCTCGGCGCCGGAGATGGTCTTGGTGACGTAGCCCCGGGCACCGGCGCGGATCACGGCCACCACGTCCTCGGCCGCATCGGAGACGCTCAGGGCCAGGAAGCGCGTGGTGGACAGCAATGCCGCGGAACCGGCGATGACTTCCCGGCCGCCGCCGCCAAGGCCGCCGGGCAGGTGTACGTCCAGGAGGACGACGTCGGGCCGCTGTTCCGCGATCACGGCGATGGCCTGTTCAACAGTGGCGGCCTCCCCCACCACCTGGATGCTGGCGTCGAGGTCGGCTTTCAGGCCGGACCGGAAGATGGCATGGTCATCCACGATGACCACCCGCACGGAATTAGCGGGGCGGCCGCTTCCGGCACCTGTCCCGGGTGCACCTGTCCCCTGGGTCGTGTTCATGATTTCCCTTCCGCATGTTCTGCTGCAGCCGGCAGCTTGAGCCGGACCTCGGTGCCGTCCCCCGTGCTGAGGATGGCAGCCGAACCACCGTGGCGTTTCATCCTGCCAACAATCGATTCCCGCACACCGAGCCGGTCCGCCGGTACGTCGCCCAGCTCGAAGCCGGGCCCCCTGTCCTTGATGAAGATCTCTGCCTGCCCGTCCGAAGCCTCAAGGTAGACCGAGACGGTGCCGCCGCCGTGGCGTGACGCGTTGAGCATAGCCTCGCGGCTGGCCTGGACCAGGGCTTCGTGTGCCTCCGTCATGGCCGCATCACCAACGGTGACCACCTCCACGGCGTTGCCCAGCAGGTCCTCCACCTCGGCGGCAACCGCCTTGATGCGGTCTGAGAGTTGCCCGCTTTCGCGGCCCGGGTCCTGGAACAGCCAGCCCCGCAGCTCACGTTCCTGGGCGCGGGCCAGGCGGACGACGTCGTGCTCATTCCCCGCCCGCCGCTGGATCAGGGCGAGCGTCTGCAGCACGGAATCGTGGAGATGGGCAGCGATCTCCGCCCGTTCCGTCTCCCGGATCCTGCCGGCCCGCTCAGCCTCCAGGTCGCGCCAGAACTTCAGCGCCCACGGCAGCAGGACCAGCACCACCCCGCCCAGCACGGCCACGGAGGCAAGCAGCGCGAGCCACGTCTGTTCCCACGATCCGGAGCCGGAGACCATCACCAGCACGCCGGCCACCACCAGGGCCAGTCCGGCGGCGAGCCGCCCCCATCCGCCGGCTTGGTCCGCCTTGGTCTTGTCCACCAGTCCGGCGCGCCGGGTTTCGTCCAGTTGCATCCAGGCGATGGAGGCGCCGCCCAGAACGGCGGCGGCGGGGATCAGCGTGCCGAGGGAGACGTCCACGCCCAGCAGCTGGGCAATCATGATTCCGGCCACCAGCAGGAGCCCGCAGCCCAGGAGGATTTCCTTGCCGTACCGCATGCCGCGCACCCGGAACCATGGTGGGGCGGCGGATGCCGGGCCGTCAGGGACGGAACCGTCGGCTCCTGTTGGCGTCCCGGCGTCGAGCGCTGCTCCCTGCGCCGGATAGCCCGGGGTGGCCGGGCCCTGAATCGGCTGGCCCGGCATTGGCTGGCTTACGGCCGGGGCAATGGGCGACGCCGGGCGGCGGGCATTGCGGCGGGCGGCCTCATCCGCCGTGGGAACCATGATCCACAGCCACGCGTAGAAGACCAGGCCTGCACCGCCAGCGAAGGAGGCGAGAACCATGCCCAACCGGACGTTCTTGACCGGCCAGCCCAGGTGAGCGGCCAGGCCCGAACACACCCCGGCGATGACACGGTCGCTGCTCCGTGCCAGGGGCGGGCGTGCCGGGAGGGTTGTCATGGATCAATCCAAGCACGGATCAGGGTGGCCCGGACCGCATCCGGCCTGTTCCCGGGGACAGCTCAGGGACGGTTCAGGGTTTCCCCCAGTAGAGCGGCAACGGGCCCGGACGGGAGGATCGAGGTATGAACTCGCAGACTCCCTCCCCCGACGACGAACACCCTGCCGAACCTCTCCCTGAAGGGCCGCGAGGTACGGGCAGCGAGCGGCCCACCGAGCCGCTGGCATCTTCCGATTCGACGCCCTCTGCGCCTGCGCCGGATCCCTCCGCTGGAGATAGTGCAGGTTCGGGCCCTGGTGCTGATGCGAACCCCGGCGCTGCTCCCGGCAACGGATACGCCTTCCAAAACAGCCCGCCTCCAGCCCCTTCCACGGACTTCTTCGGCTGGATCCGCAGTCACGGTATCTACCGGGGCAACGACCGGTGGATCGGCGGCGTGTGCAGCGGCATCGCCCACCGGCTGAATGTGGACCCCATCATCATCCGCGGCGTCTTCATCGTCCTGACCCTCTTGGCCGGCATCGGCGTGCTGCTCTACGGCCTGGCATGGGCCTTCCTTCCGGAGCCGGATGGCAGGATCCACGTGCAGGAAGCCGGCGCCGGGCGCTGGTCAAGCGGCATGACGGGCTCCCTGATCGCCACCGTCCTGGGACTAACGGGCCTGGGTGGAGGGTTCTGGGGGTGGAGCCACAACGGGCTGAGCGGCCTGCTGTGGACCGTCTTCTGGGTGGGCGGCGCGATCTACCTGGTCTACTACCTCTCCCAGCGCAACAAGGCCCACCCCACTGTGGCCGGCCACGGACCAGTCCACGGTACGACCCACCCCATGGGACACTCCGGCAGGGGCTACACGTCATCCTTCTCCGCCGGCACGGTTCCGGCACCGGCACCTGGCCAACCTTCGGCGTCCGGCAGCGGTGCGCCTACCTACGGCGGGGCGCCTACCTATGGCAGTGCGCCCACCTATCCCGGTGGCACGGGGTCCAGCCAAGGCGGCTACGGCACCACAGGCGCGGGAACCGGCAGCGGGTATGCCGGCACCGTTCCCCCGGGCAGGGTCCCCGGCGCAGGTGCACCCGGCGGTGGCTCACCGGGCGGCCCCGGCAGCGGAGTACCCGGCGGAAGCAGCTACCCCGCCCCGTGGGTCCCGCCGCGGCCGCCAAAGCCCCGGCCGTCCGGTCCCGGCGCCCCGGCCGTCGCCATCGCAACCGGCTGCGCCCTGCTGGTGGGCGGCGGGCTCAAGGCACTGGACGCCGCCAACCTCATCCACCTGGGCGGGTCCGCAAACGCCATTGTGTGGGCCAGCGCGGCCGCGGTCCTGGGCCTGGGCATCCTGGTGGCGGGCTTCCGCGGCCGGACCGCGGGCATCCTAAGCCTCTTCGCCGTCATCGCCCTTGTTACCGGTGGCGTCTACAACACGGTGGACGACGGCCGGATGCGCTTCCAGCAGGTGGACTGGAACCCGGCAAGCATCGAAGAGGCGCGCGGGGGCATCGACATCACCGCTGGCCGCGGAACCGTGGACCTCACGGGCCTCTCCCCAACCGCCCCCCTGACGTCCGACGTCGTGGTTCCCCTGGACATCACCGCCAGCAACGTGACCGTGGTGATCCCGCAGAACCTGCCCGTTGATATCAAGGCGGACATGACCATGGGCAACCTGAACGAAGGAAGCGGCCAGCGCGGCGGCACCACCACCCGCGAAAGCAGCTACAACACGGACAGGCCGGGCAACCACCTGGTGGTGCAGATCGACGGCACCTTCAGCAACGTCACCATCCAGGAAGGGAACTGACATGGACAGCAGCAACATTACGACGACGGAACCGGGCACCGGGGGCCCGGCACCTGCCAGGGTGGGAACGGTGGTGTGGGGACTGATCGTCCTGGCACTGGCGGCACTGATCATCGTGGCGCAACTGGGCATCGTCACCCTCAACGGCACCTACGTCCTGATCGGCCTCATGATCGGGGCGGGCGTGGCCTTGGTGGTGGGCGGCCTGCTCTCCGCGCGGAAACGTGACAACGAACCAACTACAGGGAAGTCTTGAACCATGGATAAGTTCTTCAGCATTGTCAGGGGCTTTGGCCTGAAGCGCGGCCCGCAGCGCTGGCTTGGCGGGGTGCTGGGTGGCATCGCGGCGCAGCTAAACGTGGACGTAGCCTACGTGCGCATCGCGTTCCTGCTGTTCTGCCTGCTCCCCGGACCCGCCGTGATCTTCTACCTCCTGGCATGGATCATCATTCCGGACCAGCGCAACGAGATCCTGCTCCAGACGTTCCTGGACCGCCGGTCGCTCAACCGGCCCTGACCAGCCCCTGACCCGGCGCTGAAACAGACCCGGCTTCCACCGACCGGACCAAGGCCCCTGCCTGACGCGGATGTTCCGCCCACGCAGGGGCCTTTCGCTGTTCTCCGGTTCTTGACAGCGCACCCTTATGTAACCGGTTTGTGTCGTACCCCACACACCCCACTACACTTCTAGGTGAGCTCAGCGTGGCGCTCTGCCTGTAAACCTTCTCCCAGGATTTGAGCCGAACATGAAAATTGGAATCCTCACCAGCGGTGGCGACTGCCCCGGATTGAACGCCGTCATCCGAGGCGCGGTGCTGAAAGGCATCGCCGTCCATGGCCAGGAATTCGTCGGCTTCCGCGATGGCTGGCGCGGCGTGGTGGAGGGCGACATCATCGACATCCCCCGCACCATGGTCCGCGGCATCGCCAAGCAGGGCGGCACCATTTTGGGCACCTCCCGCACCAACCCGTTCGAAAACGGCGGCGGCCCCGAGGCCATCAAGGCCCATATGGACCGGCTGGGCATCGACGCGATCATCGCCATCGGTGGTGAGGGAACCCTGGCTGCCGCCAAGCGCCTGACCGACGCCGGCCTGAAGATCGTCGGCGTCCCCAAGACGGTGGACAACGACCTTGACGCCACCGACTACACCTTCGGTTTCGACACCGCAGTCCAGATTGCCACCGAGGCCATCGACCGCCTACGCACCACCGGTGAATCGCACCACCGCTGCATGATCGCCGAAGTGATGGGCCGGCACGTGGGCTGGATCGCCTTGCATGCCGGCATGGCCGCCGGCGCCCACGCCATTCTTATCCCGGAGCAGAAGGTCAGCATCGAGCAGATCACCGAATGGGTCAAGGAAGCCCAGCACCGTGGCCGTGCGCCCTTGGTGGTGGTGGCCGAAGGATTCGTGCCGGAACACATGGAGAGCCCGCACTCCGAGCGCGGCCTGGACACCTTCGGCCGGCCGCGCCTGGGCGGCATCGCCGACCAGCTCGCACCCGAACTCGAAGCCCGGACCGGCATCGAAACCCGCGCCACCATCCTGGGCCACATCCAGCGCGGCGGCGTCCCGTCCGCATTCGACCGTGTCCTCGCGACCCGGTTGGGCATGGCCGCCATCGACTCCGTGGTGGAGGGCTACTGGGGCACCATGGTGGCGCTCAAGGGCACTGACATCCGCCACGTGGCCTTCGAGGAGGCGCTGGGCCAGCTCAAGACCGTCCCGCAAAACCGGTACGACGAAGCCGCGGTCCTGTTCGGCTAAGCCTGTCCTGTTCGGCTAAGCCTTCGGGCCGCCCTAGGCTGGGACCATGACACTCGACCCCGGCTCTGCGGCCATCATCCAGCTGGCGTGGGCGCGCCGGCTGGGCCTTGACGACGACGCTTTCGGTGACGCTTTGGTGTCCGGGAAAAGGATTGTCCGCGCCGACGAATCATGCCGCGCCGTGGAGTTCGTTCGGTTGTTCGGGAGTTCGGCGCTGGTGGGCCCACAGAGCGTGATCGATGCCGCTGCGGGCATTCCTGATGAGGAGATGGCCCAGCATGTCACGCTCCTGAAACTGACCAGGGAACGCGGCGGCCACGGGCTGGGTGCAGCTGCCCTGTTCTTCGCGGACGACCTGCCGCTTCAGCAGCCGTCCGAGGAACTGACCGTCTCGCACGGCAACCCCGAGGCGATCGAGCTGGAAGGACGCTGCCCGCCGGACGACGTCAACGAAGTGGGCCTTTCCGACCTGGAGAACCGCTTCACCATCGTGCATCAGCTGGACGGCAGGCGGGTGCCCCTGGCCTGCGGTGCCTACGGGGAATGGGAAGGCCTGCTGGCCAACATGGGCGTGCTGGTGGATCCTGAGTGGCGCCGCCGGGGCCTGGGCGCACTGGCTGGGTCCATCGCGGCCCACGAGGCACTCGCCGCCGGGCTGACCTTGCAATGGCGCGCGGATGTCAGCAACACCGGATGCCTGGCACTTGCCCGGAAACTCGGCCTCTCAGCCGGCGGAATCCAGACCAGCGTCCACCTTCGCTGACGCCTGGCCACCGTCCTGGCCCTGGGCCCCGGCGCCCAGCCGGCCCTGGCTGCTCCAGCCCTGGACCGGCTGGGGCTTGGCGAAGAACAACGCAACCGCCGCCCCCACCAGGATCACCCCGGCGGGCAGCAGGATGGACTGGCCCATCGCCGTCGAAAATCCACTGTGGAGGAACTCGGGCAGCGAGCCGCCCATCGCAAGGCCTTCGCCGGCCGCCCCGCCGGGCCCTCCCTGGGGCAGCTCGGCGGCGAGCCGGGACTGGATCAGCACGGCAATGGCGGCGCTGCCCAGGACCGCGCCGATCTGGCGGGTGGTGTTGTAGACGCCTGACCCGGCGCCGGCCTGGCGCGGGGGCAGGTTCCGGGTGGCCGTGGTGCTCAGCGGAGCCCAGATGCCGGCGTTGGCGAAGCCCAGGACAGCGCTGGGGAGCAGGAACATCAGGATGGGTGTGTCGGGCTGCATCAGTGCCGAGTTCCAGAGCAGCGCCACCGCCATCAGCACCAGGCCGGTGGCCGTAATGAATTTCGGGTTGACCCTGTCCACCAGCTTGCCCACCACCGGGGCAAGTCCGCCGGAGATCAGCGCCATGGGCACCATCATGAGGGCCGATTGCGTGGGGGTGAGGCCACGGACCAGCTGGTAGTAGAAGATCAGCGGCAGGCTGAAGGCCGTCACCGTGAAGCCCACGGTGGTGATGCCGATGTTGGCGAGGGAGAAGTTCCGGTCCCGGAACAGGCCCAGCGGCAGCAGCGGCTCGCCCTTGTTGAACCGCTGCCATGCGACGAAGGCGGCCAGCACCACGATGCCGGCAATGATCAGGCCCCACACGCTGATGGGACCGGCGATGGTGCCCCAGTTGTAGGTTTCGCCCTCCTGGATGCCGAACACCAGCAGGAACAGCCCGACGGCGCTGAGCAGTACGCCGGGGATATCGAACCGGTGCGGGTGGGTGCTGAGGGCCGGCACGTTGCGCAGCGCCAGGATGAAGCCCACGACGCCGACGGGAACGTTGATGAAGAAGATCCACTCCCAGCCAAGGCCGTCCACCAGGACACCGCCGAGGATGGGGCCCACCAGGGTGGCCATGCCGGCAGTTGCGCCCCAGACGGCCATGGCTGAACCGCGGCGGTCCGGCGGGAAGATCCGGGTGATGACGGCCATGGTCTGCGGGGTCATCATCGCCGCGCCAAGGCCTTGCAGGACGCGGGCGGCAATCAGGATCCGGACATCACCGGACAGGCCACACCACAGTGAAGCGAGGGTGAAGACAACCAGGCCGGTGAGGTAGAGCTTCTTCGGACCGAACCTATCGCCCAGGCGGCCGGTGATCAGCAGCGGGACGGCGTATGCCAGCAGATAGGCGCTGGTCACCCAGATCACCGCGTTGATGTCGGCGTGCAGGCCTTCCATAATGCGGGGGTTGGCCACGGACACGATGGTGGTGTCGATCAGGATCATGAAGAACCCGATCACCAGGGACCACAACGCCGGCCAGGGCTTTTCTACGTTTTCCACTCGGTCATCCTTTTGAAGTTGTGGCTGTGCCGCGGGGGGCACGGGGTGAGGCTAGCCCAGCAGGTCCAGGATCTCCGTGCGGGCAAACATTTGCGCGGCGGCACGGGCCGACGGCGCACCGGCGTCCGGATCGGCTCCGGCGCCCAGCAGGACCCGGGCCACGTCCGTGTAACCCTTGAATGCCGCACCGGCGAGGGGTGTCTGCCCCCGGTCATTGGCGGTGTTGGCGTCGGCCCCGTGCTGCAGGAGCAGCTCAACGGTGCCGGCGTGGCCATGGTACGCGGCCAGCATCAGCAGGGAATCCCCCGCAGCGTTCGTCATGGTGGCGGGGGCGCCGGCGTCCAGGTAGGCACCCAGCAGCGCACTGTTGCCCTCCCGCGCAGCCTGGAAGAGCGCATGCGCCAAAGCCAGCGCGTCGTCGTCGGGCCTTTCCGCTGCCTCTGTCCCAACGTGGACGGGCGTGGTGTTTTCGGTCATCAGCGTGGCCCCCTCAGGAATCCGGTCTGGCGCCCCACAACCTGGCCGGCGTCGGGGGCGACGATGAGTTCCTGGGCGGCTGGATACGGCTCGTCGCCGTCCAGGACCGTCAGTATCTCATCGGGGGCAACGGAACGCTTTATGACCGCCAGGGCCACGGGCCCCATCTCGTAGTGCTGCCCCACGGAAGTCACGGTCCCTACTTTCCGCTCCCCCGCCAGGACCGGGCTGCCGGCGGCGGGCAGGGTGTGCTGCGAGCCGTCCAGCTGCAGGAAGACCAACCGGCGCGGTGGATGGCCCAGGTTGTGGACGCGGGCGATGGTTTCCTGCCCCTTGTAGCAGCCCTTGGCCAGATGCACGGCGGTGCGCAGCAGGTCCAGTTCGTGCGGAATGGTCTTGTCATCGGTTTCGGCGCCGATCCGGGGGCGCCAGGCGGCGATGCGCAGGGCCTCGGCGGCGAGCACGCCTGCCAGCGGGCGGCTGGCAACGGCGTCCTCCAGTTCGGCGGCAGGGACGAGGTACTCGAACCAGGGCCGGTCCACGCCTGGATGGTTCTCTTCGGAAACAGTTGCGTAAGAGTAGCCGCCGGCGCCCACGTGCGGCCACGGGTCCTGCCAGGCGAGGTGGCCGGACCATTCGGGCACGGCACGGGTGCTGCCCACAACGGCCCAGTCCGCCGAAACGTCGGCGATCTCCACCCGCAGCATGAACTTCATGCGGTTGAGGTACTCAGCCAGCGGCGCGGCCTCGGCGGCCTCCACGATCAGCCAGGTGGTCCCGCCGTCGTCAACCACCCGGGCGTCGAAGTCGATGCGGCCCTGGACGCTCAGGAGCAGCAGCTCGCTGGACTCGCCGGGCTTGAGGGCTGCCACCTGCTGGGAGGACAGGGTGTTGAGCCAGCTCAGCCGGTCCGGTCCGGTGACGGTAACCACGCCGCGGTGGGAAAGGTCGACGACGGCGGATCCGGCTGCGAGGGCGCGCTGCTCGCGCAGCGGCTCACCGTAGTGGGCGGCGACACCGGCGTCAGGGCCGGCGGCCTCGACGGCGCCGGGTCGCGACAACAAAGGGCTGGGCGTAGTCATATGAAGTAGAAGTCCTCACGGGTCTGCGGTATTCCGGGTTCCCTGGAATTAGGGTGGAACCCTGCTCAGGAAACGCGGTGCAGGAACGCGGAGGCGTGGGCCTCCAACCCCTTACCGGCTTCACCGCCGGTGGCAACGTCCCACCGCCACAACAGGTTGCCGTCCACCAGCCCGAAGATCCGGGTGGCCGCGCTGTAGTCCTTGGAGTGGCTGCCGCGCATCACCATGTCGGTGGTCAGCTGGATCTGCGGGCCCTTGATCTGCCCGTAGTACAGCTCCGAGATCCCGCCCGGGTGCGAAATTGACACGGAGATGTCGAAGCCGCCGTCCTTGTTCCGCAGCGCTTCCACTTCGTCGGCGCTCTTCAACACCGGCACGATGTCTGCCGGCACCAGGCCGGGACCGCCGTCGGCATCCAACTGCTTGCGCTCCAGTGCCCAGAAACCTGTCTCGACGGTCAGCGGCCGCAGCCGCGTCCCTTCGTCGTCGGTCAGCCAGCTTTCGGCGCGGTACTGAAGGTACGGCAGGCCGTTATGGGTAAACGAAACGTGCTGCAGGAAGTGTTCGGAATCCTCGTCGCCGCTGCCGAGGCGGCCGCGGCCCTCCCACTCACCAATGAGCCAGGAAAGGGGGACGAGTTCTGGGGTCAGGTCTGTAGGAATCTCAATAGGCATTGGTCTTACCTCCAGATGCGGCTGGCTCCGGAAAGGGGGTGGCTACTTCTGGCCCTTGAAGAGGCGGTAGACCACGAAACCGGCGAACCAGGCCATGGACAGGCTCGCGATGCCGAGCAGGACAAGGAAGAAGATTTCAAAAGCAAGTACGGACATGGTGCCATCCTAACCCGTTAGTAGATGAGTAGTTTGTCGATGAAGTAGGCGAGGGACCCCACGGCCGAAACCGGGGCAAGGCCCATGCTCAGTGCGGCGGGGATGTTCAGTGGGGCGCCGCGGAGTGTGGCAAGGCGGCGGAAGCTGGCCAGGACCGCGCCGACCACCACGCCGAAGACGGCGGCCGGCAGGACGGCGATATCGGACAGGACCAGTCCGGCCAGCGGACCTGCCAGTCCGGCCAGCACCACTCCCAGCGGCGCCACGATGCTGTCCGGCCAGCGGATGAGCCCGGCAAGCAGGGCCACGGCCGCGCTGATCGCCGCCACCAGGAGCATCTCGCGGACGCCGTTAAAGCGGGCGCCGGCGATCCAGCCCGCTCCCAGGCAGGACAGCAGGACGCCTGCGCAGCATCCGAGGGTGGATTCCAGCCGCTGCGCCTGGCCGGTGCCGCGGATCAACTGCACTACGAAGACGGCCATCATCCCCAGCGCCACAAATGTCGGTGTCCAGTCCAGGTACCCCGGGGCCGGGGCCAGGCCGGCGGCTACTGCCGAGGCCGCGCCGGGCAGGGCGATCACGGCGGCAAGGGTCTTCTTGGCGGGGATGCGCAGGAAGTGCGGCCAGCCAATACCCACAGCCGCGGCGATCAGGATGCCGACGGCCACGAGCGCCTCCGGTGAGGCATAGACCCCGGCGATGATGGCGATGAGCCCGGCGATCCCAACGACGCCGACGGTCCATGAACCAAGCGAACGCGCGGGTGCCTGCAATTCAGCCGTCATGCGCGGCCCGGCCTGTGCTTCGTCGGTGCACTCACTGCGCTGGTTTCCCATCCTGGCGTTCGGCCGGAAGGCTGGTCCGCCCCCTCATGGCAGGGCTGGTCAGCCCTGGTTCAATCCTGCCTTATGTGAACCGGATATGTCGCAAATCGAGCCTGTTCATGGCCGCAATCTGTGGCCGGAAGGGACCCGCCGGGTATACTCAAGGATCAGCTACGCTCCCTGCTGAGGTGGCTGGCCGGCGGCGTGCTGACGGTCCAAAAACCTCCTGCAGGAAGCCAGTACCGGCCGGTGAGAAACCGGTTCAGTCGCCCAATGATGCGCGGACGGCCCTTGGAGGAACAATGTCGCACATCCTGTTACTGACCAACAGCACCGGCTCTTCGGTGGACATCCTGCCTGCCCTCGAATTGCTGAACCACCGGGTCCATATCCTGCCCGCCGAACCCACCGCCCTGCTGGAAACGGACCCCTGCGACATCGTCCTGCTGGACGCCCGCAAGGACCTGGTGGGCGCCCGTTCCCTCACCCAACTCCTTAAAGCCACCGGCCTCAGCGCCCCGCTGGTGCTGATCCTGACCGAAGGCGGCATGGCCGCAGTCTCCTCAGCCTGGGCTGTTGACGATATCGTCCTTGATTCCGCCGGTCCCGCCGAGGTGGAGGCCCGCATCCGGCTGTCCGTTGCCCGTGCCGTCCCGGAACAGGAAGACGCTCCAAGCGAAATCCGCGCCGCCGGCGTCATCATCGACGAAGCCAGCTACACCGCCCGTGTGAATGGGGCGCCACTGAACCTGACCTTCAAGGAGTTCGAGCTCCTGAAGTACCTTGCGCAGCACCCCGGCCGCGTCTTCACCCGCCAGCAGTTGCTCACCGAGGTCTGGGGCTACGACTACTACGGCGGCACCCGCACCGTGGACGTCCACGTCCGGCGCCTGCGGGCCAAGCTTGGGGCGGATCACGAGAACCTCATCAGCACTGTAAGGAACGTCGGCTACCGGCTCACCCTGGTCCGGCAGCAGGAAGACGAACTCACCGAAGCCTGAGCCGCGGCCCGCGTCGACGTATAGCCTTGGCTCATGACTCCAGCGCATCCGCAGAAGTGGCCCGTCCATGTTGTCCGTGGCGGTGTTGACCAGCAACTCCTGAAAGACTGCCGGGATCTCCTGGCCGCCGCCGAGGAATCGGACGGCAACCCCTCCATTTCCGAGCAGACCCTGGTGACCATGCGTGCCGGGGATTCCGCGGAGCACACGCTGCTGACACTGGCCCTGTACGCGCCGGACGAGGACTCCGATCCCGCCACCGCCCAGGACCTGGCAGGTTTCGCTGTGGTGGTCGAAGAGCCGGACGGCAACGGCATCCTGGAAATTGCCGTCCACCCCTCCTACCGGAACCAGGGAGTAGCGGACCGGCTGGTGGGCGCGCTCAAGGAAGTCCGCGGCTTCGACGGGCTGAAAGCCTGGTCCCATGGGAACCATGAGGCCGCTGCCGACCTTGCCTCCCGCTACGGTTACGCGCCCGTGCGCGAGTTGTGGAAGATGCGGATGACGACGGCGGGAGCGGACCTGCCCGACGCCGGCCTGCCGGAGGGTGTGGCCATCCGCACCTTCGTGCCGGGCAAGGATGAGGATTCCTGGCTGGCCGCCAACCGGGCGGCGTTTGCCCACCACCCGGAACAGGGCAACCTGACCAGGGCCGACCTCGAGGCGCGCATGGCGGAAGACTGGTTTGATCCCGCCGGGTTCTTCCTGGCCGAGGACCGGGATGGCCGGCTGCTGGGCTACCACTGGACGAAGGTCCACCCGCGGCATGGTGCGCATCCGGCTATCGGCGAGGTGTATGTGGTGGGAGTGACACCGCAGGCGCAGGGCATGGGCCTGGGCAAGGCCCTGACGATTGCGGGCATCAAGCACCTCCGCGACACGGGATTGAATGCCGTCATGCTCTACGTCGATGCGGACAACACCGCGGCGGTGGCCCTGTACCGGCGGCTGGGTTTCACCCGGTGGGACATGGACGTCATGTACGGCCCGGCGGCGGGTTGAAGAGGGCGGCCCCGACTGACGCCGTCACCGCGCAAAACAAGGGCCGTGGCGCCAGTGAATGCTTGTAAGGTTGAAAGGGAGCCGCGCGGGGCGGAAGCGCCGGCACCAGAGCGCCAGCAAAAGGAGCAGCCATGAACCCGGAACCTTCCGGAACAGCCACGTCCCAGGATGTTGCGGTGCCTGTCAGGGCACGCTTCGGCTCCTCCGAGGTACCGGCATCCAGGGCAACCCAGGACCGGATCGACATCCCGGAGTTCGCGCCGAACCTGCAGCCGGAGGGTGACATCCGCCCGGACCGGTTCCTGGACCGGGAGCTGAGCTGGCTCGCCTTCAATTCCCGGGTGCTGGAGCTGGCCGAGGACCCCACCCTGCACCTGCTGGAGCGCGTCAATTTCCTGTCCATCTTCGCCTCCAACCTGGACGAGTTCTTCATGGTCCGCGTGGCCGGCCTCAAGCGCCGCATCGCCACCGGGCTCGCCGTCCCCTCCCCGGCCGGGCTGAGCCCCGTCGAGGTACTGGAGAGCATCAGCGAGGAAGCCCACCGGCTCCAGGCGCGGCACGCCCAGGTCTATGCGGACCAGATCCGGCCAGCGCTGGCGTACGAGCACATCCACCTCATGCAGTGGGGCGAACTGGACGGTGCCGCCCAGCAGCAGCTGAGCGCCATGTTCGCGGAAAAAGTCTTCCCCATCCTCACCCCCCTGGCCGTTGACCCGGCACATCCCTTCCCTTACATTTCGGGCCTGTCGCTGAACCTGGCCGTGGTGGTCCGGAACCCCGTCAGCGACAAGGAACTCTTCGCCCGCGTCAAGGTCCCGGACCAGCTGCCGCGACTGATCTCCATCGATGGTCCCCGCGCCGGTGCGGTGCCCGGCCGGGTTGCCCGGTTTATTGCGCTTGAGGAAGTCATTGCCGTCCACCTGGACAAGCTGTTCCCGGGGATGGAGGTCCTGGAGCACCACACCTTCCGCGTCACCCGCAACGAGGACGTGGAGGTGGAAGAGGACGACGCCGAAAACCTCCTGCAGGCCCTGGAGAAGGAACTCCTGCGCCGCCGCTTCGGCCCGCCGGTTCGGCTTGAAGTCACCAATGACATCAACCCCAACATCCGGGCGCTCCTGATCCGGGAACTGGGCGTGGAGGAATCCGAGGTGTACTCGGTGCCGGCTCCGCTGGACCTCCGGGGATTGTCGGTCATTGCCGGCATCGACCGGGCCGACCTGCACTACCCCAAGCACGTCCCGCACACCTCCAGGTACCTGAACGAGTCCGAGACCTCCAAGGCCGCGAACGTGTTCGCCGCCATGAGGCGCCGGGACATCCTGCTGCACCACCCCTACGACTCGTTTTCCACCTCGGTGCAGGCGTTCCTGGAACAGGCTGCGGCGGACCCGAAGGTCCAGGCCATCAAGCAGACCCTGTACCGCACGTCCGGCGACTCCCCCATCGTTGATGCCCTGATCGACGCTGCCGAGGCCGGCAAACAGGTCCTGGCCCTGGTGGAGATCAAGGCGCGCTTTGATGAGCAGGCCAACATCTCCTGGGCCCGCAAGCTGGAGCAGGCCGGCGTGCACGTTGTGTACGGCATCGTGGGCCTGAAGACACACTGCAAGCTGTCGCTGGTGGTCCGCCAGGAAGTGGACGGGCTGCGCCGCTACTGCCACATCGGCACGGGCAACTACCATCCCCGCACGGCGCGGTACTACGAGGACCTGGGCCTGCTGACCGCCAACGAGCAGGTGGGCGAGGACCTCTCCAAGTTGTTCAACCAGCTCTCCGGCTACGCACCGAAGTCCACCTTCAAGCGGCTCCTGGTGGCCCCCCGCTCCGTCCGGTCGGGACTCATCGACCGGATCGAGACCGAGATCCGCAACGCCCGTGCGGGAGTGCCGGGGCACGTGCAGATCAAGGTGAACTCCATGGTGGACGAAGCCATCATCGACTCGCTCTACCGCGCATCGCAGGCGGGGGTGAAGGTGGACGTGGTGGTCCGCGGCATCTGCTCCCTGCGCCCCGGCGTTCCCGGCCTGAGCGAGAACATCACGGTCCGTTCCATCCTGGGCCGGTTCCTGGAGCACTCGCGGGTGTTCGCCTTCGCCAACGGCGGTGACCCGGTGGTGTACATCGGCTCCGCTGACATGATGCACCGGAACCTGGACCGCCGGGTGGAGGCCCTGGTCCAGTTGGCAAGCCCGGACGACATCACCTACGTCCTTGACCTCATGCGGCGCTACATGGACCCGGAAACCTCCAGCTGGCACCTGGACAACGAGGGCCACTGGACCCGGCACCACCTGTCCGAGGACGGCAAACCGCTTGAAGACGTCCAGTCCTGGCTGCTGGCATCCCGGCCGCGGCAACGCAGCCTGAGCCGGCGATAGGCAGCCGCGTGTCGAGCGATGCACTCGTAGCTGACCAAACTGACCACCCGGGGGAACCTGTAGCCGTCACCGCTGCGGGGGCCGTCCCCTGGCGGATCAACAAGGACCGCCTTGAAGTCCTGCTGATCCACCGGCCCCGCTACGACGATTGGTCCTGGCCCAAGGGAAAAATCGACGCCGGCGAGACAGTCCCCGAATGCGCTGTCCGTGAAGTATGGGAGGAAATCGGCCTCCGGGCGCCGCTGGGCATACCGCTGCCGCCCATCCACTACCACGTGACGTCGGGCCTCAAGGTGGTCCACTACTGGGCGGTCAAGGTCAACGGCACCACCCTGGTGCCGGACGGCAAGGAGGTGGACAGCGTCATGTGGTGCGCCCCCGAAAAGGCCGCCCGCCTGCTGTCCAACCCGTCCGACGTCGTCCCCCTTGAATACCTGCGGGACGCACACGAACGGGGCGCGCTGGACACCTGGCCGCTGCTGGTTCTGCGGCATGCAAAGGCCAAACCGCGCTCATCCTGGAGCAAGGCCGAGGGCGAGCGTCCGCTCGCAGCCACCGGCACCCGGCAGGCGCAGGCTGTCGGCAGGCTCCTGCAGGCGTGGAAGCCGATGCGGGTGGTCACCAGCCCGTGGCTGCGCTGCGTCGCCACCGTTGCTCCGTACGCACGGGCCACGGGTGCCAAGGTGAAGCTGGCCGAAGGCCTGACCGAGCACAAGCACCAACGCAGTCCGAAGAAGACGGCCGCCGTCATTGAGTCCCTGTTCGACAAGCAGCGCCCGGTGGTGGCCTGCACGCACCGGCCTGCCCTGCCGACCGTGCTCAAGCAACTGGCGGAACACATGCCGTCGCACCTCGCAAAGCTGCTGCCGGCGCACGAGCCGTACTTGTCACCCGGCGAAGTGGTGGTGTGCCACGTGGCCTTGGGCGGCAGGAAACGTGTTGTGGCAGTGGAGCAGTTCAAGCCCTTCGATGACTAGGTCCTGCCGGTCCGGGTTGACCTAACGGTTCTGCCAGCCTTGACTTAGTAAACGACGCACACTTTTGGGGGAAAAGTGCAGGCTGCCACGACTTTAGTTTTCCAGGATATTCCGCCAGTGGCCCTTTTCTGGCCGTTCCTGCTCAGCGGTGCCGTCTTCCTCCTGCTCCGTTACCTGATTCGCGGTACACGCGGCCATGATGTCACCACGGCAGTATCCCGGCATGCGTTCTGCGTCGGACTGATTGGCTGGCTGGTTAGTTCACTGCTCCCGGCGGCCAACGCGGGGATTCTTCCCGTCCCGGGAACCGCCAATCGACCGGTTGAGACTTTGCCGGCGCTTGCGTGGCCGGTTCTCGGTTGCCTGATTGTGCACATCCTCGGCCAACTGAGCTACCCCAGGGCCCAGTTGATGCCCGTGCGGCCTGGGGCTGGCCGAGGCATCCGGCAATTCCTGCCCCGCCGCCTGTTTTGGACCGTTACGGCCATCCTCATGCTTTCCGCCGCGCAAATCGGATGGACATCCACGCTGTCCGGCTTCGCCGCCCGTCGCTACGGCTCACGTCCGGACGGTTCCGGTGGCTATGTCACCTTCGGCGGGGAAGGCCGGATTCCCGGCGTCGAACTCGCGGCCTACCTTGGCGGGGCGCTGCTGGTGCTGGCCGCTGGAACCTTGGCTGTGCTGGCACTGATCGCCCGCCGGCCGCCGTTGGCTGGACTGGCCGCCCATGCTGATGGGCTGCTTAGAACCATTTCCATGAACCGGCTCCTGCGGACGGTCGCAACAGTTGCTGCAGGCCTGGCGGCCATCGCGGGCAACCATTCAGCCCGCCCCGATCCTGCCACCGGACCGGCTAACTGGTTCAACCCTGCCGGGGCCCTGAACCTGGCCATCCTGCTGTTGATGCTGTCATGGGCCCCGCCCAATCTTTCCGGGATATCGCCGGCCCGGAGACATGGCGGCGCCGGGACGCAGCCGGCCACGAAACTGACTGTCTCCGTAGGTGCGGTCATGGGACTGGCCGCATTCCTGCCTGTACCCGCAGCAATCTTTGTCCCGGGAGCGGCAACCGGGCATCCCGCCCTTTTAGTGGCCGCTTCAGCTACCTCGGTCCTGGCGGCTGTATCCCTCGGCGAGCTACTGATGCACCGGAATTACGGGACCGCACGCGAGCCCCGCCACTGGCCGCGCCAAACGGTTTCGCGCACCATGACCGGCACTTTCGTTATTGCTGTGGCCATTCTTGTGGCTGTCATTTCCGTTGTGGCCTGGCGACAAGTTGAGTTGGAAGCGGAGCAGTCGTGGGAAATGACTGCCTGGACCAGCACGGTCATTGCGCTCGTATCCGGGCTTCCCCTGGTGCTGGCCCGCCGGCGCGGAAGTGTTCCGGGACCGCTCCAGGGGCTCGACAGCGCACTCCGCGCGATCACCACGCACCGTGTGGTCCGGACTGTTGCCGCGTCCTTCGCCGCCCAGGCAGGGGTGCTTCTGATGACCGCAGGTCCAAAGCTGCACCGGGCATCGCCAATTGGTCCGGAACCGTGGGACGTCGTGTGGCAGGCGGCCCCTGCCGTCGGGGTTCTTCTGGCCACGGCGGCAGTGGTGATCGCGGTGATCCCAGTTGCAGGAGTTCGCTCCCGCGGAGACGCGCCAGTGCCGCCGGCGAGCAAACCCCAGCAAGTAGACTTGAGGCGTGAGCATCCCAACGCCTTATGAAGACCTCCTGCGCGATGTCCTGGCCAACGGCACCCATAAATCGGACCGCACGGGCACCGGAACCACCAGCGTTTTCGGGCGCCAGATCCGCTTTGACCTTTCCAAGAGCTTCCCGCTGATCACCACCAAGCGCGTCCACTTCAAGTCCGTGGCGGTGGAACTCCTGTGGTTCCTGCGCGGCGAAACCAACATCAAGTGGATGACGGACCAGGGCGTCACCATCTGGAACGAGTGGGCCGATGAGGACGGCGACCTGGGCCCGGTGTACGGCGTGCAGTGGCGCAGCTGGCCCACCCCGGACGGCGGCCACATCGACCAGATCGCCGAACTCATGGAGAACCTGAAGTCCAATCCGGACTCGCGCCGGCACATCGTGTCCGCGTGGAACGTCTCCGAACTGAACGACATGGCGCTCCCTCCCTGCCACGCGTTCTTCCAGTTCTACGTGGCCAACGGCAAGCTCTCCTGCCAGCTCTACCAACGCTCCGCGGACATGTTCCTGGGCGTGCCCTTCAACATCGCCTCCTACGCGCTGCTCACCTGCATGATCGCGCAGCAGTTGGGCCTGGAACCGGGCGAGTTCGTGTGGACCGGCGGGGATGTGCACATCTACGAGAACCACATGGACCAGGTCCTCAAGCAGCTGGAACGCGAGCCCTACGAATACCCGCAGCTGAAGATCACCCGCAAGCCGGCGTCGATCTTTGACTACACGCTGGAGGACTTCGAAGTGGTGGGCTACAAGCACCACCCCACAATCAAGGCACCGATCGCCGTATGAGCACCGAAAACTACACGGATCCCCAGTCCTTCACCGAGGAGCTCGCGGCGTCGATCACAGGCGTCGGGCTGATCTGGGCGCAGACCTCCGACGGCGTGATCGGCAAGGACGGGGACATGCCCTGGCACCTGCCCGAGGATCTCAAGCACTTCACCCGTCTTACCACCGGGCATCCTGTCATCATGGGACGCAAGACCTGGCTGTCCTTCCCGGACAAGTACCGTCCCCTGCCCGGCCGCACCAATATTGTGATCACCCGGCAGAAGAGCTGGGCCGACACGCCTGAGGCGGAGGGCGCCGTCGTGGTTCCCTCGCTGGATGATGCGCTCCTTGAGTCGCAGTTTGTCGACGGCGGCGAGACGGTGTGGATCCTGGGCGGCGGCGAGGTTTTCCGCCAGTCCACCGAGCTCGCCAACGTCGCGGTGGTCACCACCATCGATGTGAAGGCCGACGGCGACACGTTCGCTCCCGAGCTTGGCCCCAGTTGGGAGGCGTCCGCCTCCGTCCCGCCGGACGGATGGCTCACGGCCGCCAACGGCACACGCTACCGATTCACCAAATGGTCACGGACCGAGGGCTAGGAACATGCTGAAGAAACCGGAAACCCTGTTCGTCCTGGGCTACATGCTGCTGCCCCTGCTGGCGCTGCTGTCCGCGATCGTGGGGCTGACCATGATCCTGGGCGGCAACAAGATCGCCGGCGCCATCGTGCTCGTAGTGGTCACGCAGGTCTTCACCTTCGGCGCGTTCTTCGCGCTGCGCGCCCGGAAGGCAGCCGTGCTGGAGCAGTCCGACCAAGGCTAGCTGCGGCCGGTGTGTAGGTTGCATGGGGAGGCCACCCCATCGCGGCTGGCTGTGTCCTGGCCTAGGCTGGGGCACGCAGCACTCTGGGGGCTGTTGAATGAATATTGGGGGGAATCCTGGTGGCAGGAACTTTGTGGGGCGCCGACGTCGAGCAACTGCGGGCCCTCGCGCAGCAGTTCAACAAGACGGCGGATCTGCTGCAGCAGCAGTCGACGCAGCTGAGCAGCCAGATCAACAACAATCCGGCCTGGAAGGGCGCAGATGCCCAGCGGTTCCGCTCTGACTGGAACGCCAGCCACCGCACCCTTCTCCAGCAGACCGTCTCGCGGCTGAAGCAGGAATCAAAGGTGTTGCTCAAGAACGCAGATGAGCAGGAGAAGGCCAGTACCACGGGCCCGGGCGCCGGTTCGCCCGCCGGCAACAACGGTCCGCTCCCGCCAAGCCCGGGGCAGGGCAGCAACGATCCCTGGGGCCCGGACTGGCTCGCTGATCCGGATTCGCCGTTCCGGGACGGCTGGGACATTTATGGTTTGACCAAAGCCCTGCCGAACCTGCGTGCAGGGTTGTTCGATCTTCCCCATTTCATCAGCAAGGCAGACAACCTCGGCGAGTTCCTCTTCTCCAGGGACTTCCGGAGCGTGGCGAAGGCGTTCCAGGACTCGAACATCCTGAGCCAGTATTTCAACACCTCTTCTGAGCTGTTCGACGGCAGGTGGGACACGGCCTTGAACCTTGCCGAGGGCGGCAAGGCGGCCAAGTTCTTCGAGTTCGGCGGTAAAGCCTTGGGCGGAATAGGGGCTGGCCTCGATGCCCTCGACGCTATAAACAACTTCGCCAATGGAAACCCCGACGACAACGGCCAAGCCTGGTATTCGGTGGTCAAGGCAGGCCTGGGCGCGGCCGGCTTCATCCCACCACCAGTTGGGACCGTTGCCATGGTTGCATCCGGAGCGTTGGCCATCTATGACAACGTGCCGATAGTTAAGGAAACCGTCAATGCCATTGGGGGGTCCATAGCTGACGGCGCCAAGGAAGTCTGGGAAGGCGCTGGGGACGCCGCCGAAAAAGTCGGCGACTTCTTTGGATTCTGAGCCCAAAACGAGAGGTATCGACGATGACTGAGATAACGACGGAAGCCGCCACCATCCCCGATGCAATCGGATACGGCTTTGCCGAGATGGTTACTCTCGCAAGCCTTGAGGGTGGGGAAGCCGCGGTCCTCAGCGCTGAAGCACTGAGGGTGGACGGCTATCTGGACAACACGGACATGGTGAGCGCAGGCGCGTCGTCTCTGGTGGCCCGAGGCCTGGCCAAAGCCGAAAACGACGGGCTCCTTTCCGTATCAGGTCCCACTGCCGCCGTGGCTGCCCTGCTCTCCTCCGCCATCCGTCGCATTGAGATCTCGCTGCTGACGGCCGAAGGGGGCGACAGCGTAGTCTTCATGGAAAATGATGACATCCATCTGCTGTTTCAGCCCCGAGCCTACTTCACGTGGTGGGCAATGGCTCAGCGACCGGACGTTACCGCACCCGAGGCCAACCTCATGGTTATCAAGCAGCACCTGGACAGCAACCCCGGGGGCGGCGCCACTCTTCGCCGCCGCGAGGATCCCACCGGACAGACCCTTTACGTGAAGAAGGGTGGACACGGAACATGGACAACCGGCACGGCCGACTCCCGGCAAGAGAACATTGCTGAAACCAAGGACGTCAATGAGGCTTTCCTTCTTGACCAGATCCGCGCCATCCGTCAGGACTGACTGTGACCTTCGACCGAGACCGTGAACGCCGCAACGACGAAGTGTATGCCGAACACAAGGCAGCGCTGGCACGGGGCGAGAAGCGCGTTCTGCGCAGGACAAATACGGGTGAACTGCACAGCTATCCCGGGGACGAGATCGGTTTTTCTCCGGGCCGTGGCCAGGCACAGGTCCGGAGCTGGTGGGGCATGGGTATTGTGTCCGCCTTTCTGGGGCTCATGTTCGTTGGCTCCATGGTGCTGTTCCTCGCCTCGTTCAGGCAGGGCACGAGCCCCGAGTGGGGCGCGCTGTTCGCAATCGGCCTGGGTGGCTTCGGGGCTTGGTTCACCTTTGGCTTGGCAAGGGACGAGTACCGAGCCAAGAAGCTGCGCAAGGAACGAAATGCACCGGAACCTGGAGCAGGACATGTCAACCAGTGATTCTCCGCACAGGCTCCGACCGCCTGCGGCTTCCCGATGAAGCGCGGAAATTGATGGACAACTCCGTTTCTGGACCGACAGGGCCGCGCTCCCGAAACGGCTACTACCGGCAGCAGGTGGAGGTGGAAGCCGAGAGGCAGGGGCTGACGCCCGAGGAATATGGGGTCTACAAGGGCTCAACCGGCAGCGCCATCAGGCCCATCAATTCAGCTGGCGGCCTACTGTTTCTTGCTATTTTGATCTCAGTGTTTTCGGCTGTTGTCTGTGGAGCGGCCATCATTCTGCTCACTGGCGAAGGGGTCACCAACTGGGTGCAATTCGTCGTCGGCTGCGCCATTGTCATCGTCCTGGTGCCCGCCTCATGGGCTTACCACTTCAAGGAGCGCAAGGCTGCACGCCTCCGGAAGGCGGCCGGGAAGACCCTTGAACCTCCTACCCGCCGCTCAAGCCGGCCGGACTGGTAACGGCAGCTGACAGCGCAAACCCGCCTAACGCCGTCGTACTTTATGACCGAACCCCGGCGCGGGGCGTGACGTAACCGACTGCGACCTTCCGGATGCGAAGTCTAAACTGGACCAATGACTACAGCAGCTACCCCTTCCGTCGGCCTGGTCGGATGGCGCGGCATGGTCGGTTCCGTCCTGATGCAGCGCATGCAGGACGAGGGCGACTTCGCCAACATCAACCCGGTGTTCTTCTCCACCTCCAACGCGGGAGGTGCCGCGCCGTCCTTCGCTGACGGCGCCGGCAAGCTCGAGAGCGCGTTCGACCTCGACACCCTGGCAAAGCTGCCCATTATCGTCACCGCGCAGGGCGGCGACTACACAAAGCAGGTCCATGGCGAACTGCGCAGCCGCGGCTGGGACGGCCTCTGGATCGACGCCGCCTCCACCCTGCGCATGAACGATGACTCGATCATCGTGCTGGACCCCATCAACCGGGACGTCATCGACAAAGGCTTGGTCAACGGCACCAAGGACTTCATCGGCGGCAACTGCACCGTCTCCTGCATGCTCATGGGCCTCGGCGGCCTGTTCAAGAACGGGCTGGTCGAATGGGGAACCTCCATGACCTACCAGGCAGCCTCCGGCGGCGGCGCCCGACACATGCGCGAGCTCCTCAGCCAGTTCGGCACGCTCAACGCCGAGGTCAGCACGGAACTGGATGACCCGGCATCGGCCATCCTGGACATCGACCGCAAGGTCCTGGCACACCAGCGCACCGACATCGACGCCACCCAGTTCGGCGTCCCCCTGGCCGGCTCCCTGATCCCCTGGATCGATGCGGACCTGGGCAACGGGCAGTCCAAGGAAGAGTGGAAGGCCGGGGTTGAGACCAACAAGATCCTGGGCACCTCCGAGGAAAACCGCGTGATCATGGACGGCCTCTGCGTCCGGATCGGTGCCATGCGCTCCCACTCCCAGGCCCTGACCCTGAAGCTCCGCGATGACCTGTCCATCGCCGAGATCGAGAAGCTGCTGGACGAGGACAACCAGTGGGCCAAAGTGGTTCCCAACAACAAGGAATCCTCCATGGCCGAGCTGACCCCGGTGGCTGCCTCCGGCACCCTGGACATTCCGGTGGGCCGCATCCGCAAGATGGAGATGGGCCCGCAGTACATCAGCGCGTTCACCGTTGGTGACCAGCTCCTCTGGGGCGCTGCCGAGCCACTGCGCCGCATGCTCAACATCGCCACCGGCAACCTGTAACCGTTACAGCAGAAGAAGGGGCCCGGCCTGCACAAAGCATGCTTGTGCGGGCCGGGCCCCTTTTGGCATTCACTGCTGAAGGGCGGCGGTGCTGGCCGGCGGTGCTGCATTCGGCGAGGTCTGGGCGCTGGCACCCTGGCGGACAGTAACCATTGGCAACCCGCTGTTCTTCACTGCCGCCATATGGGAATCAAGTACGGCAGTGCCCGTATGGTAAATGTCCTGGCCTACGCTCGCTCCGACCTCGTGGTAAACCAATACCAGCCATGTGTTGCTTGCTTTGGCGGTATTGATCCAGCGCTGAACCGTGGCGGTGGAGGTGCTGGAATCGACGTTCTGGACGAGGATGTTGTACGGGTTGAACCCGGGTTGGGCATTGAAACCGTCATCGGTGTTGCGCTGGGTGGCGTAGTGCTTGTGGACGGCCGCAGTGGTGGTCGGGTTGTACGCCCCGTAGGGTGAGGCGAAATCCACTGCCGCGGAGGGACCGAACATCTGTTGCAGCGTGGCTTTGCTCTGCGCAAGCTCATTTTCGAGCTGGGCGGCGGACAGGTTGGTCAGGTCCGGGTGGGTTACCGTGTGGGACGCGATCTCGTCACCCCGGCCCGCGAAGGCCTGGATTTGGGCCTGCGACATGTAATCCGGGGTGTTGATGGATCCCGGGAGGACGTACATCGTGGCCGGAACTCCGTACTTCTCCAGGACGGGCAGTGCATTGTCGTACTGGCTGGCCCAACCGTCGTCGAACGTCACGCTCACCGTTGCGCCTGCGGCATGGGCGGCCGGGGCACCCCCAAGCGAAGCGGCGCACAGTACCAAGGTGACCGAGAAGGAGGCAGCCAACCATTTGAGCGCGCGCCCGCTGTGCAGTAATGCGGCCCCCATCACCCGAATTCGATTCCTGATGTCCATCGTGTCCCCG
This sequence comes from Arthrobacter sedimenti, assembly GCF_042652025.1. Classification (NCBI taxonomy): domain Bacteria; kingdom Bacillati; phylum Actinomycetota; class Actinomycetes; order Micrococcales; family Micrococcaceae; genus Arthrobacter; species Arthrobacter sedimenti. The sequence continues at coordinate 642,304 of NZ_JBHSDQ010000001.1, forward strand.
CCCTGCAGTGTCAGTGGAGACACGGTAAACCCGTCTGACCCGCACGGATAGGGTTGCCACTACGCGAATTGGACGTGGCCGCCCCCATAAACCAAACCCAACCTCGGCGGAATGGCGAACAGGAGGCCCTTGGCCCCTGTGTCAGTTGCCCAGGAAGGCAAGGTAGCGTCTGGCAGCACGGGCGAGGGCGGCCTGCGCTGCGGGGCCCATTGGCTGGTTTCCATTGAAGAGTTCGGGTACGACGACGGCACGCGGCCCCGTGCCCTGCAGCACCCAGGTGCCAACCACCTCCCCCGCGGCAACCACTGTCCTCTTGAAAACGCCGTTTCCGCCGGGCACGATCAGGTCGGCATGCGCGGGGTCCAGGACGTGGATCCGGTCTGTGTAGCCCAGGACGAACTCGTCGAAACCCGGCAGCAGGTACAGGGACCGCGCCCCTGGAAGGCCCGTGTCCAGGAGGGCGGCCACATCCGGTGAGAGCCAGTAGGAGGTGCCCTCGAACTCCAGCTCCACCAACTCGTGGCGGACGTGCTCGAACGCGCTCCGGACCTCGGTCAGCGGCAACTGCGTCCACCAGGCGAAGTCGCGGAGCGTGGCCGGCCCGTGGCTACGGAAGTAGCGGAGGAGGAACCCGGCCAGAGCCTCCTCGCGTGCCGGGGTGCGGGACGCCGGGATCCATTGATCGAGGGCCACGATCAGTTGCTGGTTGCCGGCGAGGGGCCCCAGCACCAGCCACCCGTGCCGGCACAGCGAACCCAGGAGATGGATCCCCCGCTGGCCCTGCGTCGGCTGGCTGCCTGCGTCGAACACCTTGAACAGCTCGGAGCGGCTGATGGGACCGTCAGCCAGGATGCGGTCCAGCGCCAGGTCGCGTGCCTTCTCCACGTCGGTCCATGCGATGTCCAGCTGCCGGTGCCGGGCCGCGATGCTCCTGGCCAGCCGCTCGGCCGTGAGCTCCAGCATCCAGCGCAGGTCCTCGGGAGCCACCAGATGCAGCGTTCCGCGCATGGGCCAGGAGCGGACCACCTCACCATTGTTGATCGCACCCCTGACGTCTGCGATCCCCGCCCCGGGCACCCGGACACCTACCGCCCACAGTGCTGCTTGCAGGTCCTGCGCCTGCATGGCAGTCATCCACCGGACCAGCTCCGCAGCGGACGTGGCACCATTATCGCCAAGTCGTTGGGACGCGAGCCTCAGCCGCCCCACCACCCTGCGGTCGCGGAGAACACCCTGTGCAGCCATGCGCCCATCCTAGGCCCGCTGACGGCGGTGGGAACACGCTGAGTGGTTAGAGCTCCAGGCCGATCAGCAGCGGCTCCGGATGGAGCGAAATGGCAAAGCGGCGTTCGACGCCGGCCCGCACCTCCCGCGCAACGGCCACCATGTCAGCGGCGCTGGCGGAGCCGCGGTTGGTAATGGCCAGGGTGTGCTTAGTGGAGAGCGAGGCGCGGCCACCGGCCACGCCTTCCTGACCCAAACCAAAGCCCTTGCCGAACCCTGCCTGGTCGATCAGCCAAGCTGCCGACAGTTTCACCAGCCCGTCCTGCCCGGCGGGGTAGCGGGGCGCCGTCTCAGGGAGCGTGTCCGCAACCTCAGCCGGAACGATGGGGTTGGTAAAGAACGAGCCGGTGGAGTAGGTGTCCCTGTCCCCGGAGTCCCACACCATGCCCTTGGAGCCCCGCAGCCGGAGCACTTCACGGCGGACATCGTTGGCGTAGGCACGCTTGCCTACCTCCACGCCGAGGGCGCGGGCCAGTTCGGCGTAGCGGATGGGGGCGCTCATCCGCCCCAGCGGCAGCTGGAATTCCACAGTGAGGACCACGTACCGGGGCGAGCCGTTGACGGTGGTCTGCTTGAGGATGGAGTCCCGGTAGCCGAACTTCAGCTCCGAGTTGGTGAAGGTCTGCACGGCATTCCGCTGCCGGTCCCAGGTGCGGACGGCGGCAATGGTCTGGGAAACTTCCGCACCGTAGGCGCCCACGTTCTGGACGGGAGTGGCGCCGGTTGAGCCTGGGATGCCGGAGAGCGCTTCGATGCCGGACCAGGCATGACGGACGGTGTGCTCCACCAACTTGTCCCAGTTATGGCCGGCCTGCACCACCACGGCCACTCCCCCGCAGGAATCCTCCGCGTTGACCGTGAACCCCTCGGAAGCGATCTTGATGACGGTGCCGGGGAACCCGTCGTCGGACACCAGGAGGTTGGATCCGCCGCTGATGATCAGGACCTGTTCACCGGCCGCGTCCGCGGAACGGACGGCCTCGATGATCTCCGCCTCGGTCCGCGCCTCGATGAACGTTCCGGCGGGGCCGCCGACGGCGGAGGTGGTCAGGGAGGAAAGCAGGGTGGGAGTCACCCGTCAACAATACTAGGGAAACCTATGCGGCCTTCCGGGCCACCGGCGACAGCACGAAGCTCACGGCCAGCATCACCATCACGGCCAGGAGTGAGTGCAGGATGCCCACGTGTTCGGCGAGCAGGCCAAGCAGCGGCGGCCCGCACAGGAATGCGCCGTACCCGATGGTGGACACCACCGATACCCGGGCCGCGGCCTTGGCGGGGTCGTCGGCCGCAGCGGACATGCCCACCGGGAAGCCCAGGGAGGCGCCCAGGCCCCATGCCGCCAGCCCAACGTACGCGAGCCACGGCACCGGAGCGAAGACAAACACGGCCAGGCCCAGGACGGCGGCGGCAGCGCACCAGCGCATGACCGGCACCCGTCCGAACCGGTCCAGCAGCGGCGTTCCGGCGAACCGCCCGATGGTCATGAACGTGACAAAGAGGCCATACCCGGCAGCACCTGCGGCGTCGCTTTGCCCGTGGCCGTCCGCCAGGGCCAGGGCCACCCAGTCCCCCGCGGCACCCTCCGCCAGGGCGAGCCCCAGCACCAGGATGCCCAGCAGCAGGGTCCGCCGCTCCCGCCAGGCCTGGGCGATCCTTCGCTTGTTGTCCAGCGGCGCCTCCGCCGCGCCCACGGCAGGGATCACGGGAATGGGCCCTGTGGTGGGGTCCTCGAAGTTGTCCGGGGAGTAGCTGCGCTCCCCCGGCACCGGGATGGCATCGGCACGGAACCAGGACGCCGCCGTCGCCACCGAAACAGCAACCACCGCCCCTGCTGCTGCCAGGTGCCAGAACACGGGCAGGGACACGGCCGCAGCAAGGGCACCCAGTCCGGCACCGGCCACGGTTCCAAGGCTGAACGCGCCGTGGAGCCGGGGCATGATGTGCCGGCCAACGGCCCGTTCCACCGCCGCGCCCTCCACATTGGAGGCAGTGTTCCAACTCCCGGTGCCCAGGCCGATGATGGCCAGACCTATGGCTGTTGCTACGGGGTTTGCCAGCACAGTCGTGCCAAAACCCGTGGTCAGCAGCCCGGCACCCACCATGATGCTGCCGGTGCGGATGGTCCGCTTGGAGCCCAGCCGCAGCACGATCAGTCCTGACATGGAAACGGACGCGAACGAACCCAGCGTCATGCACAGCAGGATGACGCCCACGCTGCCCGGGGTAAGATCCAGCGCGTCCCGGATGGCCGGCAACCGGGAGACCCAGGAGGCAAAGGCAAGTCCGCTGGCGCCGTAGGCAACGACGACGGCGTTGCGCCAGGCAGTGACCTGGGCAGCCGAGGCGGTGGTTCCTGCAGGAGTGGTCAAGGGGTGCAGCTCGTCGTCAGGAACACTCAGGACAGCTTGACGAGTGCCTGGGCCTTCATCAGGACCTTCTGCCCGGCGGAAACCACCGTGAGGTCGATGCGCGCCGTGTTGGCTTCGGCGTCGAGCTTTCCAATAATGCCGCTGACCTCGATGCTGGCTCCAGGCTGGTCCGTGCCGGTGGTGTCGGTGACCAGGACGGGCTTGGTGAAGCGGGTCTGGAAATCGACAACGGCGGCGGGGTCGCCTGCCCAGTCGGTCACCAATTGGACGGCTGAGCCCATGGTGAACATGCCGTGGGCGATCACGCCGGGCAGTTCCACGCTGGTGGCGAAGGCTTCGTTCCAGTGGATGGGGTTAAAGTCTCCGGAAGCGCCGGCATACTTCACCAGGTCTGTCCGGGTCACCTCGATGGTGCGGCTGCCGATCTCCTGGCCGGGGCTGAGTTCATGGATGCTGAGGCTCATGGCTACTGTCCCTCTCCGCGGACCAGGATGGATGACGTGGTGGTGGTGACGGGTTCCCGGGAGTCGCCGGTGCCAAAGGCGAAGATCTCCGAACGGGTGGTGATCATGGCACCGCCGCCCATGGCCCGGACGCCGTCCACGTGCAGTTCCGCCACGAGGCGGTCGCCGGCAACGATGGGCCGGTGGTGGGTGAAGCGCTGGTCGGCGTGGACCACGCGGGAGAAGTCGATGCCCGCTTCCGGATCCTGGATGAGCTGGGCGTCGGCGCGCTGGGCGATGATGATGGCGAAGGTGGGGGGCGCCACCAGGTCACTGTGACCCAGGGCCCTGGCGGCCTCGATGTCGAAGTGTGCAGGGTGGGTGGCCTTCACGGCGCGGGCGAATTCGCGGATTTTCTCGCGGCCAACGTCATACACCTCTGCGGCAGGGTAGCTTCGGCCCTGCAGATCCGGATTGATAGTCATGGATTCCAGCCTATCGCCCGCTTGTTGGCGGGGAGAAAAGGCCCGCCGCGTTTGCTGTCTCCCGCTACCGGCGGAGGTTCCTGCGGATGGCCTGGCCGCGGACCACGAGGCCGACGACGTGCAGGACCAGGCCGAGTCCGATCAGCGGCAGGGAGGCCATGGCCAGTCCCTGGTTGCCGCTGGTGTTGCCGATGAGGGTGAGGATGATGCCGACGGCGATGAGGCCCATCGCGCTGAAAACCAGGACTTTGTAGCGGGTTGGCGCGGTGGCCCAGAATTCGTTCAGCACGATCCAAGTCTACCGGCCGCGGCCGGCTTGGCCCCTGGGAGGGTCAGAACAGGGCTTCCTGCACGGCGGGGACGTCGGAGGCGAAGTCGCCCAGGACAATCGTCCGGGCGGCCAGTTGGGACAGGTTGACCACGAAATCGGTATCCGAGCCGTCCAGCCGGGCCAGGGCGTTCGCGCCGCTCATCGCGGCAATGCCGAACCCGTGCCGACCCGCCTCGAGGGCGTGCGGGTACGCGTGGCGGGGCTTGTTGCCGTAAAGGGCATTCCCGTACAGGGCGTCAGCATGGGCCGGTCTGGCCCACTGCTCCTCCACAGTTTCGAAACCGTCGACGGCGGTGCGCGCCAGGAGCCCGCGAACGTTAGCGGCGGCGCAGGCATTGACGGTGTCCAACGCCGTGGCCAGGCGCGGCTGCAGCAGCGCGTCCGCCTTGGCCGCCGAGCGCACCTGCTGAGTCAGCCCGACGTCGGCCGTCACCAGGTCCTCAAGGATCCGCACCACCCGGCCGTCCTGAGCCCGGGCAACATAACGGGCCACCGCGGCCCCCTGCTCCGCGAGCCGGTTCCACTTCCGCGGGCCGGACGCCGTTCCCACCTTGGTGGCGCCGCCGGCGAAGGTCGCCACATAGAGCCAGTGCTCCTGCATCAGGTAGTCCCGCAGGCCGGGAGTGGTGCGGCCGCCGCGATGGAAGTCATGCATCAGCCGCGACTCGTCCAGCACGAAGCACCGCTCGCACTGCTTTCCCCGTATGGCGGGAGCCCCGGAGGCACAGAGGACGTGGCTACGCGAGCCGGCCTGCTGCATCTGTACATGCCCCAGGCAGAACCTGCCTGGCTCCACCACCTCGAAGCCGAGCCGTTGGCCCCGGCTGAGGGCGATCTCCCGGAACTCCCCCTCCGGTGACTGGAGGCGCAGAACCGGGCGTCCGCCGTCGTCCGGCCGCCCATCCCAAAAGACCCCGTGGACCAGATAGCGTGTATCGGTCAACGGGGTCTCCTGACGTGGTGGGTGGCGCTACAGCGCCGGCTGCACCCCAAAGGCTACCGCGAGCTTCATGATCTTCTCGGCGCGGCCCAGGCGCGGCAGGTCGGAGCCGTCACGGATGACGCGGCCGTTGGCCTCGAAGTCGTTCATGAAGTCCGTGGCCCAGGCGACGTCGGACGGCGTGGGGCTGATGACCTCGTTGATCACCGGGGTCTGGTCGATGGCCAGGCAGAGCTTGCCGGTCATGCCCATCATCACGGTGATGCCGGTCTGCTCGCGCAGGATGGGGTGGTTGGTGCCCACCGTGGGGCCGTCGATGGGGCCCGGCAGGTTGCCAACGCGGCTGGCGACCACTAGCTTGGCGCGGGGATAGGCCATGGCTTCAGGGGTGGCGGCCATGCCGGTGTCGCGGCGGAAGTCGCCGGAGCCGAAGGCCAGGCGGAACGCGCCCTGGGCCTTGGCGATGTGGTTGGCTTCCTCGATGCCGAGGGCGGATTCCACCAGTGGGATGACGGGGGTCTTGCCGTCCATGCGGTGGAAGCTTTCGGTGACCTGGTCCGCGGATTCGGTCTTGGCGAGCATGACGCCCAGCAGGCCGGGGGTGCCGCGAAGGCCGGCAAGGTCATCGGCCCAGAAGGGGCTGGTGGCGTCGTTGATCCGGACCCAGGCCTTGCCGCCGGCGGTCAGCCAGTTGATGACGTTGTCCCGGGCCTGGTCTTTCTGGGACGGGTCCACGGCGTCTTCAATATCCAGGATGATCGAGTCGGCGCGGGACACGGCCGACTGGTCGAAGAGTTCCGGCTTCATGGCATTGACCAGCAGCCAAGAGCGGGCGATCTCTGCGGGGATATTGCGTTCCGGCCTAACAGTTTCGGCGGCGATGGTAGACGTCATGCTTTCTACAGTATCCGGCCCGGAAGCGGCACGGCGAAGAAAACGGCCAGCTTGTGAGGTTCAATACGAACTAAACGCGATGTGACTGGCTTGGTGGGGAAACCAGCTGGCAGTTGTTGCCGTTTTGGAGCTTCAAAACGACAACTACTGCCAGTCAGTTGGGAGGGTCAGGGGATGTTGCTGCCCCGCGCGGTGACCCAGAGTTTGTACCAGTCTGGGCGGGTGAGGGCACCGGCCACGCGGGCGGCATCGCCGCAGGCCCGGATCCGGTCCGGGTTCACCGTGCCGATCACCGGCGCGATCCCGGCCGGATGCTTCATCAGCCACCCCAGGAGGACGGCCTCGCCGGAGGTGCCATACTCCCCGGCCAGCTGGGCCACGAGTTCGGCGGTGGCTGCCTCCGCAGACGTGGGGCTCTCCTGCTCGGCGCCGGTGAAAACGCCCTTGGCCAGCGAGCCGTAGGCCTGCAAAGTGATGTTGTTGCGGGTGCAGTACTCCACGGTGCCGTGGGGGAAGCTGTAGTCCAGGTGTTCCGGGTGGTTGACCAGGACCTGGCTTTCCAGCCACGCCCGCTTGAGCAGGCTCATCTCCAGCTGGTTGGCCACGACGGGCGTCTCCAGCTTGTCCTGCAGCACCTCGATTTGCGCCGCGGACATGTTGGACACGCCCAGTTGCCGGACCTTCCCTTCGGCTATGAGCTGACCGACGGCGGATGCCACCTCCGCAGGGTCCGCCAAGGGGTCCGGGCGGTGCAGCAGGAGGACGTCCACGTAGTCGGTCCGGAGCCGTTGAAGGCTGCCGTTGACCCGCTCCAGGATGGCGTCCCGGCTCAGGTCGTAGTGGGTCTGCAGGCCGCGTTCGTTCAGCCGGATGCCACATTTGGTCTGCAGCCGGATCCGCTCCCGCAGGCCGGGCGTGCCGGCCAGCACCTCGCCGAACACCGCCTCGGACTTGCCGCTGCGGTAAATATCCGCGTGGTCGAACAGCGTGATGCCGGCATCCAGGGCTGCCTGGACGGCAGCAGCAGCCTGGTCCACATGGTGCGTGCCATGCGGCTCATCAGACCAGCTGCCGCCCAGGCCCATGCAGCCGTAAATGACTTCCTGCATCAGTCCCGCAGCCAGGCGGTGGTGTTGGCCGGCAGCTTGCCGTCCTCCAGCGGAGCGCTGCTGACCAGCACCTGGCCCGCGGGAAGGTCCACGGTGGTGGTGCCGAAGTTGGTCACGGAGTGCCAGCCGTTGGGGCGCTTGAAGTGCAGGACGTCCGCGTTGCCGTTTTCAACCCATTCGAGGTCCTCGTCCGTCAGCAGTTCCCGGCGGAGCTTCAGGGCTTTGCGGTAGAGCTCCAGCGTGGAACCGTCGGTGCCGTCCTGGGCCTCGACGGCGTACTTGCTGAACCAATCCGGCTGCGGCAGGTGGGAGCCGCCGTCGCCAAAGCCGAAGGAGGTGCCTTCCAGCTTCCAGGGCAGCGGCACGCGGCAGCCGTCGCGGCCGATCTCGACGCCCTTATTGCGGAAGAAGGACGGGTCCTGCCGCTCCGATTCCGGAATCTCGGCCACTTCCTGCAGCCCCAGTTCCTCGCCCTGGTACAGGTAGGCGGATCCGGGCACGGCAAGCATCAGCAGGGTGGCTGCGCGGGCACGGCGTTCGCCGAGTGCAACGTCCAGCTGGTCCTTGGGGCCGCCGGCGAGGAGCCAGTCCTTGCCATCCTGGCCCTTGGCGCCGGCCTTTTCCTTGGCCACCTGGGGCAGGCCGTAGCGGGTGGCGTGCCGCACCACGTCGTGGTTGGAGAACACCCAGGTGGAGGAGGCGCCGGTGGCAGCTGCCTCGGCAAGGTTGCGGGTGATGATCTCCTTGTATTCGGCGGCATCGAAGTCGGCCTGCAGCAGGTCGAAGTTGAAGGCCTGGCCCAGTCCCTGGGGGCTGGCGTAGCGGGCGCGGCGGGTGGCGTGCACCCAGGCCTCGGCCACGGCAGTGCGGGGCGGGTTGTACTCGTTGAACACCTCGCGCCATTCGGCGTAGATCTCGTGCACTTCGTCGCGGTCCCAGAAAGGGTGCGTGCCGTCATCGAAGCCGTCCACGCCGGTGTTGGCGGCGCTCAGTTCCAGCTTGGACAGCAGCGGTTCGGTGAGGTCCTTGGTGAGGGCGTGTGCCACGTCCACGCGGAAACCGTCAACGCCCCGGTCGGACCAGAAGCGGAGGGTCTTGAGGAAGTCGTCGCGGATTTCGCGGTTGGACCAGTTCAGGTCCGGCTGCTCCTTCGCGAAGATGTGCATGTACCACTGGCCGGGGGTGCCGTCCGGTTCGGTGATGCGCTCCCACGCCGGCCCCCCGAAGACGGAGTCCCAGTCCGACGGCGGGAACTCGCCGTTGGGGCCTTTGCCGTCCCGGAAGATGTAGCGGTCGCGGGCGGCGGAGCCCTTCGGCGAGGCCAGCGCTTCCTGGAACCACTGGTGCCGGTCCGAGGAGTGGTTGGGGACGATGTCGGCAATCAGCTTGATGCCGGCGCCGTGCAGGGTCTTGGCCATCTCGTCGAAGTCGGCCAACGTGCCCAGCTTGGGGTCGACGTCGCGGTAGTCGTCAACGTCATAACCGCCGTCGGCGAGCGCTGACGGGTAGAACGGGCTCAGCCAGACGGCGTCGATTCCCAGCGACTTCAGGTACGGGACCTTGGCGGTGATGCCCTTGAGGTCGCCGATGCCATCGCCGTTGGAGTCGGCGAAACTGCGGGGGTAGATCTGGTAGACGGAGGCCTGGCGCCACCAGTTGGGGTCGGCCAGACGGTCAGAGTCGGACAGGGTTGCCAGCGTGGCAGTGGTGGACAAGGACTAACCCTCTTCTTCAGTGCGGTTATATTTATATTGAGCCTAAATTTACTTCCTCAAGTATTATCTGGTGCTTTGTACAGGAAGGTCAACACCATGCCCGAACCGGTTCCGGCAACTCCCCAGTTGCTGCGGCGCGTAAGTGCCGGCGCGGTACTGGAATTCATGCGCACCGCGGCTGCGGTGACGGTCACGGACGTCATGGCTGCCACCGGGCTGACCCGCGCTACCACCATCGCCGTCTGCGAGGACCTGGTGCGGCGCGGCTGGCTCCTGGAGCTGGAGAACCAACGCGAGTTTGGCGGGTACCAGAAGGGCCGCCCCGCCAGGCGGTTCGAGCTCAACGGGCAGGCGGGCGTGGTCCTGGGAATGGACATCGGCTACTCCAAGGTCACCGTGGTGGTCTCCGATCTACGGGGCAGGACCCTTGGCCGTTCCAGCCAACCGTTCCAGGCCGGCGACGTGGGCTCGAAGGAACGCATCGCCTATATTGACGGCGTGGCCATGGCGGCGCTGCGCTCCGCGGAGACCGGGTCTGAACAGGTGCTGGCCGTCTGCGCCGGGGTGGCGGCGCCCGTGGACCGGCACGGTGATGTGGTGGCCACGCAAAAGTTCTGGGGATTATTCGACCTGGGGTTGGCGCCGGCCCTCAAGGAGACCCGCGGGTGGACAGTGCTGCTGGAGAACGATGCCAACCTTGCCGCCCTTGGCGATCGGTGGCAGGGGGCGGCTGCCGGCGTGGACGACGTTGTGGTGATCCTGGCCAGCGAACGGCTGGGGTCAGGCATCGTGGAGGGCGGCCGGCTGGTGCACGGAAGCCGCGGCAGCGCCGGGGAGCTCGCCTACCTGGACCTGGTGGAAGGCGTAGGTGACACCTACGGCATCGCCCACCTGGCCCGGACGTGGGCAGCCGAGGCACTGGCCACGGACAGGCCCACTGCCCTCCGCGACTTCCGGCCAGGGCGGGTGGAGGCCGAGCAGGTCTTCGCCGCAGCGGCCCGAGGTGATTCTGTGGCCCTGGGCATCCTGGACCGGCTGGCGGACAGGATGGCACGGGTGGTGGGCACTGTGGCAACCCTGCTCAACCCCGAACTGGTGGTGATCGGCGGCGGTGTGGCCGATTCAGCGGACGTCCTCCTGGCGCCGATCAGCGAGCGCCTGAAGGAGTTCACTGCCACCCCCGCACGCGTGGCGGTGTCGCCGCTGGGTGACTCCATCGTGACGGTGGGCGCGGTACGGTGCGCGCTGGACTACGTGGAGAAGAACTCCCTGGACTTGGAGCTGGCGGCGCCCGCTGCTCCGGCCTAGCATTCGCTGCTCCAGTCCAGGGCCGGCTACTCCGGCATAACCATGGTGCGCAGGTCCAGCTGCCGCAGCACCCTGTCCGCCACCTCGGGATCCATGTCCGGTTCGTTCCGCGCCGCCACCACTTCCTGCCGGGCTGCGTCCAGTGCGATGGTCTGCACGGCGATGGCCAGTTCGCGTCCGCGCTGGCGCTTCTCGGCCAAGGGCTCGTTCCGCAGGCTGCCGTCCGTCAGTTCCGCGTGCAGGCGCCGCATCCTGTCCTTGACCAGCGCCACTTTCTCCGGCGGCAGGTCCGTCATCAGGTCGTGCTGTTTCAGGGCCGCCACCGCGGCCGCCTGGGCCCTGGTGGCCAGCAGCCGGACGGCGTCGCGCTCGGCCGTTCCGTCCTCGGAGGCGTTGAGGACCCGCATGAGCCATGGCAGCGTCAGGCCCGGTAGGACCAGCGTGGCAAGGAGCACCGCGCAGGCGATGACCAGCAGATAGTCCCTGCCGGGGAACGGCGTGCCATCGGCCAGGGTCAGCGGCAGCGCCAGGGCCAGCGCCAGGGTGGCCAGGCCGCGCATGCCGCACCACGTCAGGATGAGGACTTCCTTCAGGGATGTGGGCTGCAGCAGGTTCCTGCGTTTCCTGGCGCCCAGGGCCAGGACGCCAAGCCACAGGAACCGGACCGCGAAGACCAGGACACAGACCACAAGGGAAGCCCCGATCATGCCGAAAATTTCCGTTCCCTCGTCCCGGATGACATGGCGGATTTCAAGCCCCACCAAACCGAACGCCAGCCCGGTGGCCAGCAGCTCCACCACATCCCAGAAGGCGTTCCGGGTGACCCGCTCGGCGGCATCCTGCGGGCGGGCGTGGCGCTGCATTTCCAGGGCGGTGACCACCACGGCGATGACGCCGGAGGCATGCACCTCCTCCGCCAGGATGTAGGCGGCGAACGGCACCACCAGGGTCACGGCACTCCGGGCCACCATGGACGTGACCAGCCGGGTGATGAGCGCGATCAGCCAGCCCATGGCGACGCCGACCACGACGGCAAGCGCCGCTCCCACCAGGAACTGCAGGACGACGTCGGGCCCTATCTTGGTGCCGCCCACGGCAGCGGCCACAGCTGCCTGGAAAATGACGATGGCGGCAGCGTCGTTGAACAGGCCCTCACTCTGCAGGACGGTGATCAGGCGGCGCGGCATGTGCACCCGGCCCGCCACGGATTCCACGGCCACCGGATCCGGCGGGGCCACCATGGCTCCGAGGGCGATGGCGGCGGGTATTCCGATGCCGGGGATCATCAGCCAGGCGGCGCCGGCCACCACGGCGGTGCTGATCACCACCAGGGCAACGGCCAGCATAATCAGGGTCCGCCACCGGACGCGGAACACGGCCCACGAGCTTCGCTGGGCGGTGGCGAACAGCAGCGGCGGCAGGAAGATGGGCAGGATCAGCTCGGGTTCAATCTCCAGGTCCGGGAAACCCGGTATGAACGTGAGGGCCACCGCCAGGAGGAGCATCAGGACCGGGTACGGCAACCGCAACCTGTCCCCCAGGCCCACGGCCACCACCGTGGCCAGCAGCAGTCCGACTATTAGTGCGAGCTGATCCATAAGCCTCTTTCCTGCCGGCGTCTACGGGCGCGGTTCCAGGGCAGCGGCCACCGGCAGGGTGCCGTCGCGGAACTCGATGGTCCGGCCTGCGGTCTGCGGCAGGTCCAGCACCGCCGCCGCCACGATCGCCACATTGGCCCGGGAGGTTTCCCTTTCCCCTTCCGGCGAGGGGTCGACGTCGATCCGTCCCGTTCCAGGGTTGTCCGTCAGCGCGCCGGGCCCCAGGATGGTCCACGCCAGCCCGGTGCCGCGCAGGTACTCGTCCGCAGCTGCCTTGGCTTCGGCGTAGGCAAAGAAGCTGCTGTCCTCCGGCACGCCGTGGTCCTTGCCGGCGCCGAAGTAGGACACCATGACGTAACGGTTCACCCCGGCCTGGGCAGCGGCATCCATGGACCGGATGGCAGCATCCTTATCCACGGCGTAGGTGCGGTCCGGGTTGCCGCCGCCGGCGCCTGCCGACCAGACCACGGCGTCGTGCCCGGCGAGCGCCTCGGCGATGGCCGCCGTCGTGGAATTTTCCACGTCCAGGACGGACGGCGTGGCGCCGGTGGCAGTGACGTCGCCGGCATGATCCGGGTTTCGGATGAACGAGGTCACGGAGTGTCCCTCGCCGGTGAGCAGTTCGGACAGGAGGAGGGCCACTTTCCCGTGGCCGCCAAAGATGGCGATGCGTGTCATGCACCCATTCTGCCCGCTATGGCAGACATTGGTAGCGCAGGTACACCACGCCGTTGCCGAACCGGCGCTCCTCCAGCAGTTCCAGCTTCAGGTCCAAGCCGTCGGGCAGGAAACGCAGGCCATCCCCTATGGCTACCGGATTGATGAACAGCTGGCACTCGTCCACGAGCCCGGCCCTAAAGGCGTGTGCGGCGAGGGTGGGGCCGCCTATGCTGATGTTCCTGTCGCTGGCGGCCTTCAGGTCCTGCACGGCTTCCGGGACGAACTGCCGCTCCAGCCTCGTCCTTGGCGTTGCGACGGTGTCCAGGGACGCCGAGTACACCACCTTGTCCGCCGCCGCCCACAAGCGGGCGTAGTCCTGGATCACCGGCGGGTCTTCGGGTGTGCCCATGGTTTCCCAGACCGACATCACCCCGTAAATCCGGCGGCCCATGAGGTAGGTGCCCACGTCCCGCTCCAGGTCGTTGATGAAGGCGTGGATTTCCTCGTCCGGCGCCGACCAGGCGAAGTTGCCGTCTGTGTCTGCCGTATAGCCGTCCAGGGACATGATTGCGGAGTAGATCAGCTGCGCCATGGGCCCATTCTGCCGGTGGGCATCAGTTCTGGATAGGTTTTCGGGACACCAGGAACTGCTGCCCCAGGGTCCAAAGGTTGGAGACCGTCCAATAGACCAGGACACCGATGGGGAAAAAGATCCCGCCAACACCGAAAACCACCGGCAGGACGTAGAGGAGGACCCTCTGCTGGCGCATCAGGGGGCTTTCGCTGTCCTGCCCGGCTAGGCTCCGTGCCGCCACCAGTTTCTGGGTCAGCAGCTGCGCGGCGATCAACACCAGGATCATGACGAAGGCAAGGACGGCCACCGCGGTGCTGTCACCGCCGCCGTGCAGCACCGAGGCGGACAGCGGAGCGCCAAAAATACTGGCGGAATCGAACTGGACCACCTGGTCCCGGCCCAGCGCGCCGATACCTTGGCCCTGCGGCGCGGCGCTGGAAATTCCGGACAGTACCTGGAACAGGGCCAGGAAGAACGGCGCCTGGATCAGCAGCGGCAGGCAGGCGGAGAACGGATTGGTGCCGTGCTTTTTGTACAGGGCCATCTGCTCCTGCGCCATGGCCTGCCGGGATGCCTGGTCCGTCCTTCCCTTGTACCTGTCCTGGACCTCCTTCAGCTCCGGCTGCAGGAGGCGCATCCGGCGCTGGGTGCGGACCTGCGCCAGGAAAACGGGGATCAGCGCGGCGCGGATAACCAGGACCAGTCCGACGATGGCCAGCGTCCACGTCCAGCCACCCGCTGCCGGCATGCCCGCCGCAGCCAGGCCATCATGGAAAGCCACCAGGATGACGGACACCAGCCACCGGAACGGCTCCATCACGGCCGTGAAAAAGTCCACCGAATCCCCCATCCGCCAGTTGCTGCAAAGCTACCGGGCATCAGGGAAACAGGAAAGCCCCCGGAATCTCACGGATTCCGGGGGCTTAGCCTGTAGCGGTGGGGAGGCTCGATCTCCCGACCTCACGATTATGAGTCGTGCGCTCTAACCAACTGAGCTACACCGCCACGAATGAGAAGAACCTGCGTCAAGCCGGTCAAACCGCCTTGACGCAGGCCCTCATTCAGAGCCCCCCACCGGAATCGATCCGGTGACCTCGTTCTTACCAAGAACGCGCTCTACCACTGAGCTAGGGGGGCAACGAGTAAATACTCTACCGGAAGATTTCCGCACCAACAAATCGGCATCCGGCGGGCTCGCGGAGCCGGGAAGTGCCCCCAGTTCCGGGGCCCGGAAGGCCCGTTTTCCGCGGATTTCCGGGGCTGGAGGGGCCATCGACAACAGGGCTTACGACGGCGGGAGGCACCCTTCGGACGACCCACGGCTCCATGCCGGGAGCGGAATGTGTCCATCCCCACACTCGATTGCTTAAAAGCCGATGGGCCGGCTCGAAAGCCGGCCCATCGCCGTCGTCAATCATTCAAACCTGCGAAAGGTTTACCACTTGCCCTTGCGGTTGAAGTCGCCCTGGCGGGGCTTGCGGGAGCCGTCGCCGTGGCCGCTGAAGGAACGCTCGGAACGCTCGCTGTACGAACGGCCGCCACGGTCAGCCGAGGACCGCTCGCCGTCGTTCTTCCGGAATTCCTTCTTGAAGCCGCCGTTACCCTTGAAGTTGCCGCCGCGGTTGCCCTGGTAGCTGGGGCGGTCGCCGGAGGGACGGCGGCCGTTGTCCAGTTCCAGGTGGATCAGCTCGCCGCCGATCCGGGTGCGGGACAGTGCGCGCAGCTGGTCCTGGCTCAGGTCCGCGGGCAGCTCCACCAGGGAGTGGTCCGAACGGATGTCGATGCCGCCGATCTGCGCGGAAGAGATGCCGCCCTCGTTGGCGATGGCGCCCACGATCGAGCCGGGCATGACCCGCTGGCGGCGTCCCACCGCGATGCGGTAGGTGGCGTTGCCTTCGGTCAGCGTGCGGCTGGGGCCGCGTGAGCCGAAGCCGTCCTTGGAGCGCTCGCGCTTCTGGAACTCGGGAGCAGCAGGCAGTTCCTTGACCAGCAGCGGCTGCCCGCCCTGGGCCATGACGGCCAGTGCCGCAGCGATTTCTGCTGCCGGCACCTTGTGCTCTTCCTCGTAGGAAGCGATGAGGTCGCGGAAAGCGGCAACGTCCTCGGAGGCGAGGGTCTCGGTGATCTTGTCAGCGAACTTGCCCAGGCGCAGGGTATTCACGGTCTCCGCGGTGGGCAGGTGCATCTGCTCCACCGGCTGGCGGGTGGCCTTCTCGATGGAACGCAGCAGGTACTTCTCGCGCGGAGTCATGAACAGGATTGCTTCGCCGGAGCGGCCGGCACGGCCAGTGCGGCCGATGCGGTGCACGTAGGACTCGGTGTCGTGCGGGATGTCGTAGTTGATGACGTGGCTGATGCGCTCCACGTCCAGGCCGCGGGCGGCAACGTCGGTGGCTACCAGGATGTCGATGCGGCCTTCCTTCAGCGCGTCAACGGTACGCTCACGCTGCTGCTGCGGGATGTCGCCGTTGATGGCGGCAGCCTGGAAACCACGGGACTTCAGCTTGTCAGCCAGGTCCTCGGTTGCCATCTTGGTGCGCACGAACGCGATGACACCGTCGAACTCTTCCACCTCGAGGATGCGGGTCATGGCGTCCAGCTTCTGCGGGCCCATGATCTGCAGGTAGCGCTGGCGGGTGTTGGCACCGGTGGTGGTCTTGGACTTGACCTGGACCTCGGCGGGATCGTTCAGGTACTGCTTGGACATCCGGCGGATCTGGCCCGGCATGGTGGCCGAGAACAGCGCCACCTGGCGGTCCTCGGGGGTCTGCTGGAAGATCTGCTCCACGTCTTCGGCGAAGCCCATGCGCAGCATCTCGTCAGCCTCGTCCAGCACCAGGTACTGGAGTTCGGACAGGTCCAGGGAGCCCTTGGAGATGTGGTCGATCACGCGGCCGGGGGTACCGACGACCACCTGGGCGCCGCGGCGCAGGCCGGCCAGCTGGGGACCGTAGGCGGAGCCGCCGTAGACGGGCAGCACGGTGAAGTCATCGATGTGCTTGGCGTAGGAGGTGAAGGCCTCGGCGACCTGGAGGGCCAGCTCGCGGGTGGGGGCCAGGACCAGGGCCTGGGTCTTGCGGGACGGTCCGTTGAGGTCGTGGAGTTCGGCCAGGCGGGACAGCGCCGGCACTGCGAATGCTGCAGTCTTGCCGGTACCGGTCTGTGCCAGGCCCACGACGTCGCGGCCTTCGAGCAGCAGCGGGATGGTGGCTGCCTGGATGGGGGACGGCTTTTCGTAGCCGACATCCTGGAGGGCGGCAAGGACGCGGGCGTCGATGCCGAGGTCGGTGAACTTCACGGTGTTCTCGTCAGCGTCCGCGGCAGGTGCCTCAGCTGCGGGAGCCTCTGCGGCGGCCACGGGGGCGTCCTCGATAACGGCGGTGGTTTCGTTCTGGTTTTCGGGCATAGGGAGATTCCTCATCCATAGGGGGCCAGGCGGCACTACCCAAGGTGAGCGGAGCCGCAGTACACGTGCCGATGGTGCCGGGCAAACGTTGACCGGCCGGTCACAGAAGTCCGGCGCTTTCGCAATCCCATGGCAGGACTTCGCGCTGCATCTCTTGGCTGCTATCCCAGCAGTCTGTACAGCGTTTCTCTTTAGCCGGCTCTCCCTATGAAAATGCCCGCATCGCTTGCGCGGGCCCCAACACTTGCCAGTCCTGCCTCAAAAATTGGGCAGGAATAAGGGATTTCCGGAGTGGGGGATGTTTCAAGTGTAGGGCACGCAGGCGCCGCGGCGTTAATCGAACGGGCGACGGCGGCGGTGAGCTTGCGCACACAGCTCACCCTGGGCGGCACCCGGGGTAGCCGGGCTACCGTGCCAGCCGCCGCAGCAGCACCTCAAACCTGGCGTGGTACTCGTCCTGGAGCCGGATCTCGCCGTCGGCCTCTGCACAGCGGAGGGCCTCGATGGCCTCTGCGTCGGGCGCACTGAACCACCTGCCTATGGTGATGCCGTGGCGCGGGACAAAGGTCCGCTCGATGGTGTCGCCGGCCCGGATGCTGCCGGTGCGGATGACGCGCAGGTACGTCCCCACGCGTCCCTCGTCCGTGAACCGCTTGACCCACTGCGGCTCCTTCATCCGGCGCTGGAAGGTGGCGCAGGGGGTGCGCGGGGAGGTGACTTCGAGTTCGACGCCGGACCCCACCTTCCAGCGCTCCCCGATCACGGCGTGCGTGGCTTCGATGCCGGTCACCCGCAGGTTCTCGCCGAAGATGCCCGGCGGCAGCTCCCGGCCCAAGGTGCCGGCCCAGTAATCGGCGTCGGCCTGGGAATAGGCGTAGACGGCCTGGTCCTCCCCGCCGTGGTGTGCCCGGTTGGCCTGGATGTCCCCGCGCAGGCCCAGCTTGTGGACCTTGACGGCACCACTTGCCGGACGCTTGTCGATGGCGGTGACGCCGATGCTTCCCTGGTCCCCCACGAGCTGGTGGACGCAGCAGACGGCAAGGACAGAACCTGATTCCATGGCATCAGTCTAGGGTTCCCCGGGACGCCGTCCCCGACCGCCGGCCATGGGCAGTTCTCCCCTGCTGCCGCACTGCGTTCCTACTCGCAGGCGGCACCGGCAGGGACTACGCTGATTCGAGACTTGCATTGGGGGGCAGTGCTGCGCCCAAATCGTGCGGACAACTGAGGGGGACGCCGTGGACTCGAACCAGAAAAACCCACAAGGGGAATCGGAGGACGGGCCGCCGAATGGGGCGGACAGCGCCGGGGGCAGCAGTGGTGCGGGCAGCAGTGCCAAGCCGCCGCCCTGGCAGGTGCCCAAGCCTGAACTGCGCCCCGACCTCCTCAACGAACCCGTCACTCCCGTTGACCCGTTTGCGCGCGAGCGGGAAAAGCAGCTCAACAATGCTGCGGCGCGGAAGAAGCGCTCCCAGCGCCGCGCGGTGGTGGTGGGCCTCGGCGTGACTGCCCTCCTCGCCGGCACCATTACCGCCGTGGTGGCCAGCAACGAGGATGATCCCGAGTATGCCCAGGTGTGCTTCAACGATGAAACCGGCGAGCGCGTTGAGGACAGGAACTGCGACAGCTCGGCCGGCCGCGGCGGCGGCATCTACGCCTGGTACTTCTACTCCCGCGGAGCCAGCGTCCCCTCGATTGGCCAGAACCGGTCCACCGCACCCAACTACACGCGGACTGTTCCCAGCGGGGCCAAGGCCTCCACGGGGTACAGCAGCAAGGGCGGCACGGTGAGCCGTGGAGGTTTTGGGTCAAGCGCCAAGAGCGGCTCGAGCGGCGGCGGAAAGGTTTCGGGGGGCTGACGGATGAAGAGAATGTTGTCTGAGCCAAGGGCGGACTGGAAGCAAAAGATTGAAGAGCAGGGCCTGGTCTTCTCCACCACCACGATGGATGACGGGCGCCGCATCGAGTACTGGAACGAGTCGGCGTACTACGAGTTCACCATGGACGAGGTGGAGACCCTCGAGGTGGTGGCCGAGGACATGCACCGGATGTGCCTGGAGGCCGCGAAGTTCCTGGCCACCGGCGCCATGGGCAGCATCGGCATCGGTCCGCAGGCCCTGGAGCTGGCGGCAGAATCCCTGCAGGCGGGCGACGTGGATGTCTACGGCAGGTTCGACTTCATCTATGACGGCCAGGGCGGGCCGGCCAAAATGCTGGAATACAACGCCGACACCCCCACCGGGCTCATCGAGGCCGCGGTGGCCCAGTGGTTTTGGCTGCAGGACGTCCACCCGGAGAAGGACCAGTGGAACGGCATCCACGAGGCCCTGATCCGGCAGTGGAAGAAATTCCAGTACCGCACGGGAATGAGCACTTTGCACGTCGCCCATTCGGAGGTGGAGGAGTCCGGCGAGGACTGGATGACCGCCGCCTATATGCGGGACGTGGCCAGCCAGGCCGGGTGGACCACCATCGGCATCAATATGTCCGATATTGGGTGGGACCCCAACCTGAACCGCTTCGTGGACCTGGACAATTTCATGATCAGCACCATCTTCAAGCTCTATCCCTGGGAGCTGATGGTGAAGGAGGAGTTCGGCCCGCGGCTGCTGCAGCGTGCCCACAACCCGCGTTGGGTGGAACCTGCCTGGAAGATGCTGCTCTCCAACAAAGCCCTGCTGGCCGCCCTCTGGCACCTCTACCCCAACCACCCCAACCTGCTGCCGGCCTACCTCACCGATCCGGGACCGTTGAAGGAATGGGTGGCCAAGCCGCTGCACGGCCGCGAAGGCGACAACATCCGCATCCACGCGGACGGCATCAACCTGGAGCAGCCCGGCGGGTACGGCCGCGAGGGTTGGTGCTACCAGCAATACCACCCGCTGCCGGATTTCGACGGCAACCGTCCCGTCCTGGGGCTCTGGGTGGTGGACGGCGAGTCCGTGGGCTGCGGCATCCGGGAATCCGACGGACCGGTCACGGACTACTTCTGCCGCTTCGTCCCCAACACGATTGATGCACCGGCGCCGCTTTCAGCGGTGGCCGACTCCACCAAGGCAGGTATCACCCTATGAGTACGGACATGACGACGACGGGCGCCTCCGGAGGCGGACCGGGCACCCCGGTGCCGGCCAAGGGGCTGCGGGCCGGGATCCTGGACCTGGGCGACTCGGTGATGCTGGGGCTGGCCTCCACCGCGCCGGTGTACTCGCTGGCCGCCACCCTGGGCCTGATCGTTGCTGTCAACGGCAACTACACTCCCCTGATCCTCCTGCTGGGCTTCATCCCGGTCCTTTTCATCGCGTACGCCTTCCGCGAGCTCAACAGCGCCATCCCTGACTGCGGCACCACGTTCACCTGGTCCCGCCAGGCCTTCGGCCCCTGGGCGGGCTGGCTGGGCGGGTGGGGCGTGGCGCTTGCCGGAATCGTGGTCCTGGCCAACCTGGCACAGGTGGCCGGGCAGTACCTGTGGCTGCTGGTGGGCGACGGGTCACTGGCGCAGAACAAGGTTCTGGTCACCGGGACGGGCCTGCTGTTCATCGTGCTGATGACCGTGGTGAACTACCGCGGGATCCGGCTGGGCGAGCATGTCCAGCGGGTGCTCACGTACGTCCAGTACATTGCGCTGGGCATTTTCGCGCTGGCCATCGTGGTGCGGATTGTTGGTGGTGCCCCGGAGGGCCAGGCCTTCGACTTTGAGTGGTTCAACCCGGTAGGTGCCTTCACCGACCCCGGCGCCGTGGTGCACGGAGCCCTGCTGGCGCTGTTCATCTACTGGGGCTGGGACACCTGCCTGGCTGTGAACGAGGAAACCGAGGAGCCGTCAAAGACCCCCGGCCGCGGTGCCGTGATCTCGGCCTTCGTCCTGGTGGCGATCTATGTTTCCGTGGCGCTCCTGGTGATGATGTACGCCACGGTGGGCTCGGAGGGCATCGGCCTGGGCAACGAGGCAAACAAGGACGACGTGTTCCTGGCCATGAAGGACGTGGTGCTGGGACCCTGGGGCTGGCTGATCGTCGTCGCGGTTCTGGCCTCTGTCTTGTCCTCCACGCAGACCACCATCCTCCCCACCGCCCGCGGCACCCTGTCCATGGGGGTCCACGGCGCCCTGCCATCCAGGTTCGCAGAGGTACACCCGCGCAACCAGACTCCCGGGTTCTCCACACAGGTGATGGGCGGGGCTGCGGCAGCCTACTACGTGGCCATGAGCTTCCTGAGCGAAAACCTGCTGGCAGACTCCATCAGTGCCATCAGCCTGTTCATCGCCTTCTACTACGCCCTCACCGGCTTCGCCTGCTTCTGGTACTTCCGGGGAACACTTCGGGAATCCGCCCGCAACCTCTGGTTCCGCGGGATTCTCCCCCTGGTGGGCGCGCTGCTGTTGACCGCCGCGTTCTTCATTTCCGCCGTGCAGATGTGGGACCCGGCGTACGGCGATACGCAGATCTTCGGCGTCGGTGGGGCGTTTGTGAGCGGTGTGGTGCTGCTGGCACTCGGAGTTGTGCTGGCTGCCGTATGCCGGTTCCTGCCCGCCACCCACGGCTACTTCGAGGTTAAGCGTTGAGCACCAACCCATCCGACATCCTGGACCTCGATGCCCTGTTATCAGCGGAGGAGCGGGAACTCCGGCAGAAGGTCGGCGACTTCACCCGGCAGCGCATCAAGCCGGACATAGCCCGCTGGTACGAGGACGCCGTCTTTCCCCTGGAGCTGGCGCCGGAACTGGGCGAGCTGGGCGTCCTGGGCATGCACCTGGAGGGCTACGGCTGCCCGGGCCGGTCCGCCGTCGAATACGGCCTTGCCGCGATGGAACTGGAAGCCGGCGACTCCGGC
This sequence comes from Arthrobacter sedimenti, assembly GCF_042652025.1. Taxonomy (NCBI): domain Bacteria; kingdom Bacillati; phylum Actinomycetota; class Actinomycetes; order Micrococcales; family Micrococcaceae; genus Arthrobacter; species Arthrobacter sedimenti. The sequence continues at coordinate 664,256 of NZ_JBHSDQ010000001.1, forward strand.
ATCCGCACGTTTGTATCCGTCCAGGGTTCGCTGGCCATGACCGCCATCCACACTTGGGGCTCGGAGGAGCAGAAGCAGGAATGGCTGCCGCGGATGGCGGCGGGCGAAGTCATTGGGTGCTTTGCCCTGACCGAGCCCACCGCGGGTTCGGACCCGGCGTCCATGGCCACCTTTGCCCAGCGCGACGGCACCGGGGACGACGCCGGCTGGGTCCTGAACGGGGCAAAGCGCTGGATCGGCCTGGCGTCGGTGGCGGGCGTAATGGTGGTGTGGGCCATGACGGATGACGGCGTCCACGGCTTCCTGGTGCCGGCCGGAACCCCCGGCGTGACCGCCACACCCATCACACAGAAGCTGTCCATGCGTGCGTCCATCCAGTGCGACGTGGTGTTCGACGACGTCCGGCTGGGTCCCGAGGCCCTCTTGCCGGGAGCGCGGGGGCTGCGCGGCCCGTTCACCTGCCTGAACGAGGCCCGGTACGGCATCGCGTGGGGCGCCATGGGCGCGGCCCGCGATTCCTATGAGGCGGCACTGGCGTACTCGCAGGACCGGCTGCAGTTCGGCAAGCCGCTGGCCGGCTACCAGCTCACGCAGGAGAAGCTGGTGAACATGCTGGTGGAGATCCAGAAGGGCACGCTGCTGGCACTGCACCTGGGCCGGCTCAAGGACGCGGGGACCATCAGGCCGGAGCAAATTTCTATGGGCAAGCTCAACAACGTGCGGGAGGCCATCGCCGTGGCGCGGGAGGCCCGCTCCGTTCTGGGCGGCAACGGCATCACCACCGACTACTCCCCGCTGCGGCACGCCGCTAATCTCGAATCAGTGCGGACCTATGAGGGCACCGACGAGGTGCACACCCTGATCCTCGGCAGGCACATCACCGGACTGGGCGCTTTCCACTAAGCGCGGGTTGGCCCGGCTGGTCAGGCCGAGAAGCCGCCGTCGGCCTTGATCAGCTGTCCCGACACCCAGCGGCCGGCCGGCGAGAGCAGGAAGGCAACGGTTCCGGCGACGTCGGCCGGGGTGCCCAGGCGGCCGGTAGGCTGCTGCGCGGTGAGCTCCTCGCGGACGTCCGTGGTCATCCAGCCCGTATCCACCGGGCCCGGGTTCAGCACGTTCGCCGAGATCCCCTGCGGGCCCAGTTCGCGGGCGGCGGCAATCACAATCCTGTCCAGCGCCCCCTTCGAGGCGCCGTAAGGAAGGTTGAACGCTGTGTGGTCGCTGGTCAGCGCAACGATCGCGCCGCCGTCGTCCGTTGCCTGCCGTGCGAACGCGGCAATCAGCTGCCAGCTGGCGCGGGTGTTCACCGCGAAGTGCCGGTCAAAGGATTCGATGGTGGTGTCCAGCACGCCCGAATCCACCGACTCCGCGTGGCTGAGCACCAGGCCCTGCAATGGTCCGGCCAGCTGCGCGGACTCTGCAACCAGCCGGTCCGGGACGCCGGGGTCCTGGAGATCGGCCGACAGGACGTGGACCTTGGCGCCGATGGCTTCCAGCTCGGCGGTGAGCCGGACCACGTCCTCCGGTTCGCTTCCCCAGGGCATGCGGGCGTCGTAGTCTGCCCAGTAGGACAGGACCAGGTCCCAGCCGTCCGCAGCGAGCTGCCGGGCGATGCCGGCGCCGATGGCGGCCAGGCGCCCCACTCCGGTGACCAGGGCAACGGGGCGGGTGGGGACGGGTGCGACGGATTCCATCCGACCAGCCTAGCGGCGGCTGGTGCCCGCGCTGTTCAGGCCGCTGCCGGCTCTGCCCCTGCCGTCGTCCCCGCTGAGCCTTTGTGCCGGCGGATGGTGGCGCTGATGACGGCGGCAATGGTGCACATAGCCGCGGCCCCCAGCCACGCGTAGGTGTAGTGACCGGTGGCGTCGCGGAGGGCGCCGGCAGCGATGGCGGCCGCGGCAGCCCCGAGCTGGTGGGCGGCGAAGACCCACCCGAAAACCACGCTGCCGTCAGCCCCGAACGTCTCCCGGCAAATGGCGGCCGTGGGCGGGACGGTGGCTACCCAGTCGAGGCCGTAGATCACAACGAACACGATCATGCTGGGCTGCACCTCGGCGTTGAGCAGCAGCGGGAGCACCAGCAGGCCGATGCCGCGGAACTGGTAGTAGACGGCCAGCAGGATGCGGGGGTTGAAGCGGTCCGTCAGCCAGCCGGAGGCGATGGTGCCGATGATGTCGAAAATCCCGACGACGGCGGGCAGCCCCGCCGCGGTGGTTTCCGGCATGCCGTGGTCATGGGCGGAGGGGATGAAGTGGGTGCCGATCAGGCCATTGGTGGTGGCGCCGCAGATGGCGAATCCGGATGCGAGAGCCCAGAAGGTCCGGACCTTGCTGGCGCGTCGGAGCACCTGCAGGGCACGGATGGCGGCGTTGGTCCGGGGGCCATTGTCCGGAACCGTGGCGGTTTCCGGTTCCGGGGCTTCCAGGGCCGCTGGCTCCGCCCCGTACGGCAGGACCCCGACGTCGGCAGGCGAGTTCTTGAGGAACTTCAACACCAGCGGGACAACGGCGAGCGCGCCGGCGGCAATCAGCAGGGAGGCCTGCCGCCAGCCCGGGTCCTGGGCCAGCATGGCGATGAAGGGCAGGAACACCAGCTGTCCGGCCGCGCTGCCGGCGGTGAGGATGCCGATCACCAGGCCGCGGCTCCTGGTGAACCAGGTGTTGGCGATGGTGGCGGCAAAGACCAGGGCCATGGAACCGGTACCCAGCCCAATCAGCAGCCCCCACGTTAGCAGGATCTGCCAGGACTGGTTCACCAGCACGGTCAAGGCGCTGCCCATGCCGATCAGGACCAGTGCCGTTGCGGTGACGGCCCGGACGCCGAACCGTTCCATCAGGGCGGCGGCGAACGGGGCGGTCAGGCCGAAGAGCACCAGGTTGATGCTCACGGCCGCGGACAGCACGGTGGTGGACCAGCCGAACTCCTGCTGGAGCGGGACCATGAGGACACCCGGGGCGGCCCGGAACCCGGCTGCCCCGACGAGGGCCAGGAACGCGACGGCGGCCACCGTCCAGGCGGGGTGCAGGTGCCTGCGCTTACGGGGCGGCGAGGCGAGGGCAACAGAGTCCGCGGGAATTTGGGAGGCCTCTTCAGGCAGGATGCTCATGCGGCTGATCCCTTCGCGGAAGCAGTGGACAACGGAATGGGCTGCTCAGACCTGGCCCGGCTGTGCCAGCTGGTGTTAGCCGCGGTCAGCCTTTCCCCGCATTCCGTGCAGGTGTCCGCCGAGGTGGTGGGATTCCCGCACCCGGCGTGGATGACGTAGAGGTGCGCCTTGTCCGAGGGCGCCGGCAGGTGCTTCTCCGCCCAGATGGTCACCGCGTTCAGGACCGGGAGCGCGTCCTCACCCATGGGAGTGAGGACGTACTCCTGGCGGGAGCGGCCGCCGTCGTCATATGCCTTTTTCCCCAGCAGCCCCGACTCAACAAGGCCTGCCAGGCGCTTGGTGAGGACCGAGTCCGCCACCTCCAGCCGGTCCTTCATGGCATCAAAGCGGCCGTTTCCGAAGAAGACCTCGCGCAGCACCAGGATGCTCCAGGGGTCGCCCAGGATGTCCAGGCCGCGGGCCATGCTGCAGTTGCGTTGGGACCAGTCGGATCGAAGAGGCATACGGAAAAAGCTAGCTGACTTTCTTTAAGAAAGCCAGGGTTTCCGGAGGGATGTTAAGAGATGTTGGAGAACGCCCGGTCCAGGTCCGCGATCAGGTCCTCCGCGTCCTCGATGCCGCAAGAGAGGCGCAGCAGGTTCACGGGGACGGCCAGCTCGGTGCCCTTAACCGAAGCGTGGGTCATCTCGGAGGGGTAGTTCATGAGCGACTCGATCCCGCCCAGGGACTCCGCCAGCGTGAACACGGACGTGGACTCGGCCACCTTCCTGGCAGCAGCTTCACCGCCCTTGAACTGGACGGACACCATGCCGCCGAACTTGCGCATCTGGCGCTTGGCCAGCTCGTGGCCCGGGTGGTTTGGCAGGCCCGGGTAGAGGACGGCCTCCACCTCGGGGCGTTCCAGCAGCCATTCGGCCACGGCCTGCCCGTTCTCGCTGTGCCGGTCCATCCGGACGCCCAGCGTCTTCAGGCCGCGGGTGGTCAGGAACGCATCCATCGGCCCGGACACGGCGCCCACGGCGAACTGCACGAAGCCGATCTTCTCGGCCAGCTCTGCGTCCTTCACCACGACGGCGCCGCCCACCACGTCGGAGTGGCCGCCGATGTACTTGGTGGTGGAGTGGACCACCACGTCGGCACCCAGGGCGAGCGGGTTCTGCAGGTACGGGGACGCGAAGGTGTTGTCGACGACAAGGAGGGCCCCGGCGTCGTGCGCAATGTCGGCGAGCGCCACGATGTCGGTGATCTTCATCAGCGGGTTGGACGGCGTCTCCACCCACACGAACCGGGTCTTGTGGGCTTCCACCGCGTGGCGGACCCGGTCCAGGTTGGCCATGTCCACCGGGGTGTTGCCGATCCCCCAGTCCCCCAGAACCCGGCTGATCAACCGGTACGTGCCGCCGTACGCGTCGTTGCCCAGCACAATGTGGTCCCCGGGCCGGGTCAGCGCGCGGATGAGCGCGTCCTCCGCAGCAAGGCCCGAGCTGAAGCTGTAGGCGTGGGTGCCCAGTTCCAGCGCGGCGAGCTGTTCCTGCAGCGCATCCCTGGTGGGGTTGCCGCCGCGGCCGTACTCGTAGCCGCTGCGCAGGCCGCCGATGCCGTCCTGCGCATACGTGGAGCTGAAGTGCAGCGGCGGCACCACGGCACCGGTGCGGGGCTCGAAGTCCTGGCCGGCGTGCACGGCACGGGTGTTGAAACCCTGGTTTTCAGAGGCAGGCATGATGCTCCTTATCGGGGTTGGCTGATCGGGGTCAGGCAGTTCAGTTGCTGAGATAGGCCAGCAGGTCGTGCCGGGTGAGGATGCCCACGGGCGCGCCCACGAAGGTGACCATCAGGGTGTCCGAGTCCGAGAGCAGTTCCCTGGCCGCGGAAATGGTTTCCAGTGACCCGATGACGGGAAGTTTGGGTCCCATGTGCTCGGAGATCTTGTCCGTGAGCTTGGCTTCGCCGCGGAACAGCTTGGCGGTGAGGGTGCGTTCGTCCACGGCGCCCAGGACCTCGCCCATGACCACGGGCGGTTCCTGTGACAGGACCGGGATGTGGCTGACGCCGAACTCGTTCATGATGTTGATGACGTCGCGGACGGACTCGTTGGGGTGGATGTGCACCAGGTCCGGCAGCTCGCCGTTCTTGGATTTGATGACCTCCCCCACGGACGTTTCCTCGCCACCGGAGAGGAACCCGTAGGAACGCATCCACTGGTCGTTGAAGATCTTGGCCAGGTAGCCGCGGCCCGAGTCGGGAAGGATGACCACGACGACGGCACTTTCCGGCAGGTCCCTGGCCGCCTGGAGCGCGGCTACTACGGCCATGCCGGAAGAGCCGCCCACCAGCAGCCCCTCTTCCCGGGCCAGGCGGCGGGTCATGGCGAAGGAATCGGCGTCGGTGACCGCGATGACGTCGTCGGGGATGGTCTTGTCGTAGTTCGCCGGCCACATGTCCTCGCCGACGCCCTCGACAAAGTACGGGCGGCCGGTGCCGCCTGAGTAGACCGAACCCGCGGGGTCCGCGCCGATGATCCGGACCACCCCGCCGTCGGACTCCGGCCTGTCAGCCGAAACCTCCTTGAGGTACCGCCCGGTGCCGGTGATGGTGCCGCCTGTACCGGCGCCGATGACGACGTGGGTAACCTTGCCGTCGGTGTCCCGCCAGATTTCGGGGCCCGTGGTCTTGTAGTGGCTGCCCGGTGCCGCAGGATTGGAGAACTGGTCCGGCTTGAAGGCGCCAGGAGTCTCGCGCGTGATCCGGTCGGACACACCGTAGTAGCTTTGCGGGCTGTCCGGCGGGACGGAAGTTGGCGTCACCACCACTTCGGCGCCGTAGGCCTGGAGCACGGCACGCTTGTCCTCGCCCACCTTGTCCGGGACCACGAAGACGCACTTGTAGCCCTTCTGCTGCGCCACCAGCGCCAGGCCCACCCCGGTGTTGCCGGACGTGGGCTCCACAATGGTGCCGCCGGGCTTCAGCTTGCCCTCGCGTTCGGCGTCCTCGATCATCTGCGCCGCGATGCGGTCCTTGATGGAGCCGCCGGGATTCAGGTACTCCAGCTTGACCAGGACGGTGGCTTTGATGCCTTCGGTCACGTGGTTGAGTTTGATGAGCGGGGTATTGCCGATGAGGTCCAGGATGGACTGGGCGTACTTCATAGGTACAAAACTACCGCTTCCTGTGAGCCCTTCCCTGCCGGGGGTGCGAGGATAGCCCGGTGAAGCAGTTCGCATGGCTCGAAGCCGCCCGGAGTTACCTGCTGCCCGGCGCCATCCTGGCAGCAGGCGTGGCCACCCTTGCATGGGGCGTACTCCCCCTTCCCGCGTTCGGGGAGCTGGCCACCCGCACCATTCCCATCCTTGCCTTCGTGCTGGCCATGTCCCTGGTCACCGAACTGGTGGACGAGGCTGGGCTGTTCCGGGTGGTGACGGACCGGCTTGCTGCCCTGGGCCGGGGCCGCGTCTTTCTCCTGTGGCTCCTGGTGGTGGCGGTCGCGACGATATCCACCGTCTTTCTGTCCCTGGATACCACCGCCGTGCTGGTGACACCCGTGGTGGTCCTCCTGGCGGTCCACGCCCGGATCCCGCCGCTGCCGTTTGCGCTGACCAGCATCTGGCTGGCCAACACCGCTTCCCTGCTGCTGCCGGTCTCCAACCTGACCAACCTCCTGGCCCAGGACCGGCTGGGCCTGACCCCCTGGCGCTTTGCGGGTCTGGTCTGGGCCCCTGCCCTGGTTGGCCTGCTGGTCCCGCTTGCCCTGCTCTGGCTCGCGTTCCGCCGGGACCTGCGCGGCACCTACGGGCCGCGCACGGCGCATCCCGTCCGGGACAACACTCTGTTGAAGGCCGCGGCCGTCACGCTCCTGGTCCTGCTGCCCGCGCTGGTGTCCGGGATACCCGTCCAGTACCCGGCGCTCGCCGCGGCCGCCGTCCTGCTGGCGGTCTTCCTCCGCCGCAGGCCCTCCGTGCTGCGGTGGTCCATGGTCCCCTGGCGGCCGCTGATGCTGACGGTGGGCCTGTTCATGCTGATGGAGGCCCTGCACGCGCACGGGCTCACCACCCTGCTGGCGGGCGTGGCCGGGTCCGGGTCCGGGGACACCCTGCCCGCACTGCTGCAACTGGCCGGCGTCGGGGCGGCCGCGGCCAACGCAGCCAACAACCTTCCCGCCTACCTGGCACTGGAACCGGTGGCGGGATCGCCGGCCAGACTGGCCGCCCTGCTGATCGGAGTGAACCTGGGCCCGCTGGTGACCCCGTGGGCCTCGCTGGCCACGCTGCTGTGGCACGAGCGGCTGCGCGTCCTGAACGTGCCCATCAGGTGGGGCGGGTTTGCCGCCGCGGGCCTGGTGGCCGTTGCGCTGACCGTCCCGCTGGCCGTCCTGGCGCTGTGGGCGGCTGCCGGGATGCCCTGAGTTTTGGGGTGCCTTGCGTTGCGGCGGCCGGCGCCCGGCTCCCGGCTCCCGATCAGCTGCCTGCGCCCGGCCCCTCGCCGGGAAGGTTCTGCCAAAGACCCATGACGTTGCCCTCGGGATCCTTGAAGTACGCCGTGTAGCCCATTCCGGGTATCTCGTTCTTCGGCATGACCACCGAGCCGCCCAGCTCCTCGACGCTCTTGAGGGTGGCGTTAATGTCCGGAACGTCGACGGTGATGACCGGGGCGGTGATCCGGCCGTCCCTGGCCATCATTCCCCCGTTGATGGCGCCCGCGGCCGCCGGCCGGCCGTCGTCGTCCATGTCCGTGGTGATGACCATGCTGTAGTCCATCCCCGGCACTGCTTCGATCCGCCAGCCCAGTGCCTCCTGGTAGAACTTCCTTGCCCGCTTCTGGTCGTCCGCGGGGATCTCGAAATGCACTACTCCGCCCATGGGGCCCTCCGAATCTTGTGATGCGCGGTCTATTGGCTTGCCCGGTCCCGGGTTCCTGTGCTGCTTGCCCGAGTGCCACGCGGCGATCGTAATCCGGGCCCGGAAGGCGCAGAAGGGCCGATGGTCCCGCCGGTGTCGGTGGTCCATGGGACGATGGAAGGCATGACGATCGCAGAGGCACCTCCCCGGCTGGCAGCCGCGGCGGACATGTCCCTGCGGTGGTATCCGGAGGCTCCCTACAGCCTTTCCCGCACTCTTGCACCGCTCCTGCGCGGCAACAGCGATCCTTCGTTCAGCGTCCAGGGGGACGTCATCTGGAACGCATTTACGACGCCGGCCGGCCCGGCAACCCTGCGGCTCGCCCCGGCGGGCGGCGGCGAAGCAGGCGGGCCGCTGGTGGACATCCAGGCGTGGGGCCCCGGGGCTGCGGCCGCCGTGCAGGCGGCACCCCGGCTGCTGGGTGCGGAAGACGACTGGGGCGGTTTTGACGACCCCTCCTTCCACGCCACCCTCCCCCGCATGGTGCGGGAGGCGCGGCGGCGCTGCCTGGCGGTGCGGCTGCCGTCCAGCGGCCGCATGGTGGACCAACTGGTGCCGATCATCCTGGAGCAGAAGGTAACGGTGATCGAGGCACGGCGCGCCTACCGCTACCTGGTGCACCGCTATGGAACGCCGGCTCCCCCGGCCGGAACGTCCACACCGGCTGGCCTCGTCGTGCCGCCGACCGCGGCGCAGTGGCTGCAGGTTCCCAGCTGGCAGTGGCACAAGGCCGGCGTAGGACCCCAGCGTTCGGCCACGGTCATGCGGGCGTTGCGTTCCGCCGTCGCGCTCGAACGCCTCGCCGCCCTGCCGGCCGGGCAGGCAGCCCAAAAGATGCAGGTAATCCCCGGCATCGGGGTGTGGACCGCGGCGGAGGTGGTGCAGCGCACCCATGGCTGCCCGGACTCGATTTCGGTGGGCGACTACCACCTGGCGGCCTACGTGGGGGCGGCACTGACCGGACGCCGGACGGACGACGCCGGCATGCTCCGGCTGCTGGAACCATGGCGCGGGCACCGGCAGCGCGTGGTCCGGATGATCCAGAGCACCGGCTTCCGCAAGCCCACCTTCGGCCCGCGCATGACCATCCAGGACCACCGCGGGCACTGACCTGCGGACCGTTATCCGAGCCCGCACCACGGGGTCCTTCTTTTCCATCAGGGCGCTTGATCCGCCGGGCAATGGGTACGGCCATGGGTGAAAGCCGCCCGAGAGGCGGAGGGCTGCAACAGGACGGAAGGGACCCCATGAGCACCAACCCAGTCAGCATGAACCGGGCCAGCAGCGAGCGGCAGGCCGCGAATCCCGCCGCCTTGGACCCCGAGGCGCAGGACCCCACCGCCAATGACCCGGCCGCTGATGATCCCACCGTCGCAGACCCGATGGGGGACGAGAAGGTGCGGCTTCAGCTGGCCATCTTCGAGGTCACCCGGGACGCCGACGGCAGGAGCCTCGGCGACATCCAGGAGATGCTGCGCGCTGCCTTCGCGCGGCACGGCGTCGAGACACCCCCAGGCACCTGGCTGGAATCGGTGGCATCCTCAGCCTTTTACGGTGAGCCATATATTGTGAACCTTCCTGCTGCCGTGGTCGCAGATACGATCGTGCCCGCCCCGAATCAGGAGGTCCGGGACCGGCTGGCCGCCCAGCGTGAGCTCCAGCAGGAGAAGCTCCCGGCCGGCATCTTCCCATCCCAGGAAGACTGGAACATCCCCGGCAGCGGGACGACCGGCGGCAGCACCCGCACGCTGTCGCTGCCGCAGTGGGAAAGCGGGGCGGTCCTGGCCCTGGCGGCACTGGCAGCGGTTGCCGTTGCCGCCGTCGTGGCTGTCCGGGCGGGAACCCGCCGCCGGCGCCGCGTCAACGCCTAGAGGCCCAGCCGGGCCACGGCTTCCTCGCGCATCTGGACCTTCCGGATCTTCCCCGAAACCGTCATGGGGAAGCTCTCCCTGACTTCCACATAGCGGGGGATCTTGTAGTGGGCCAGCTGCCCGCGGCAGAACTCGGTGAGGGATTCAGCAGTCAGCGGCCCGGCCCCTGGCTTGAGGATGACGCAGGCCATCAGTTCCTCGCCGTACCGCGGATCCGGGACGCCGATCACCTGCACGTCCTGGATGTCGGGGTGGGTGTACAGGAACTCCTCGATCTCGCGTGGGTAGATGTTCTCGCCGCCCCTAATGACCATGTCCTTGATCCGGCCTTCCACCACCACGTACCCGTCGTCGTCCATGCGGGCAAGGTCTCCGGTGTGCATCCACCCGTCGGCGTCGATGGCTTCGGCCGTCTTGTCCGGCTGGTTCCAGTACCCGGCCATCACGGCATAGCCGCGGGTGCAGAGTTCGCCGATCTGCCCGCGCTCCAGCTCCTCGCCGGTGGCAGGGTCCACGATCCGGCTCTCCAGCTGCGGCATGGTGCGGCCCACTGTCTCGGTGCGCTGCTGGAGCGTGTCCCCCTTGCGGGTCATGGTGGACACCGGCGAGGTCTCGGTCATGCCGTAGCAGATGGCCACATCCACCATGTTCATCTCCGAAATCACCCGGTTCATCACCTCGATGGGGCACAGCGAACCCGCCATCACTCCGGTGCGGAGCGTGGACAGGTCATAGCTGCCGAAGTCGGGCAGGGCCAACTCGGCAATGAACATGGTGGGCACGCCGTACAGCGACGTCCCCTCAAAGTCCTGGACAGCCTCAAGTGCGGCAGAGGGTGAAAAGCCGCGTCCCGGGATGATCGTGGCGGCACCGTGGCTGAGCGCGTTGAGGTTGCCGATCACCATGCCGAAGCAGTGGTAGAACGGCACGGTGATGACTACCCGGTCCCGTTCCGTGTAGCCCAGCAGCTCGCCGATCGCGAAGCCGTTGTTCAGGATGTTGTGGTGCGTCAGCGTGGCACCTTTGGGGAATCCGGTGGTGCCGGAGGTGTACTGCAGGTTGATGGGGTCGTGCGGCGAAAGTTCGGCCATGCGGGCTTTCAGAACCGAATGCCCGACGCCGTCCGCCCGGGTGAGCAATTCGCCATACGTAAGTTCCGCGTCACTTTGGGGGCTGCCGACCTTGAGGGAGTCCAGTCCGTGGTCCGGGAGGAAGACGAGCTCCCGCAGGTCCGGGCAGGTAAGGAGCGCCTGGCGGGCCATGTCCACGTAGGCGCTGTTGCTGTCAGACGGCGCGGTGACCAGCATGCGCATGCCGTTCTGCTTGACCACGAATTCGAGTTCATGGCTGCGGTAGGCAGGGTTGACGTTGACCAGGATGGCGCCCACTTTCGCGGTGGCGTACTGCAACAGCGTCCATTCGGCACAGTTAGGGCTCCAGATGCCCACCCTCTCCCCCTTGTCGACGCCCAAGGCGAGGAGCGCGCGTGCCAGCCGGTCGACGTCGTCGTTCATCTTGGTGTAGCTCCAGCGGCGGGCGTCACCGCCTGGCACCGGGGCGGCCTCGATCAGGGCGTCATGCAGCGGAAACTGCGCCACCACCCGCTCAAAGTTGGCGCCGATGGTTTCCCCCAGGAGCGGGACGTCAGTGTCCCCGGCTGTGTAAGCACGCATGAAGGCACGCTACCAACAGGATCACGGCAGGAGAAGGACGACAGGCGGGGAAACGGACGCAACAGAACCGGCAGGCCGGAGGCGCCCGGTATTGTGAAAACCATGAGTGCACCCATTGACCTGATAGCAACGTTCATCCCCAACGAGGGCGAGTTCCACCGCGTGAAATTGGCCCTGGATATCGCGATCGATGAGGTGGTGAAGGAGCCCGGCTGCATCCGTTACGAGCTGACCGAGGCCACCGAGGAAAAGCTGGTCCTGACCGAGCAGTGGGCGTCCCAGGAGGAGCTGGACAAGCATTCCAAGGGCACCGCAGTGCAGGACCTGAACGAGTCGCTCAGCGCGCTGCTGGCCGAGCCGGTTAAGGTGGAACGCGTCTAGCGCTGACTCTTAAACGCAGAATGCGGGACCTCCCATGGGAGGTCCCGCATTTGCTTTAAGACGAGTCTTAGAAGTCGGGGATCTGCGTGCCGTCCTGCGTGCCGCCCTGGGATCCGGCGGGCTTGCTTGCTGCCGCTTCTGCTTCCTCCCGCTGCTTGGCGACGTGGGCGTGGACCTCTTCCATGTCCAGCGCCTTCACGGCGTCCACCACCTGTTCCAACTGCTGGGCGTTCAGCGCGCCGGGCTGGGAGAACACCAGCACCTTTTCGCGGAAGGCCATCAGCGTGGGGATTGAGGTAATGCCTGCCTCCGCCGCAAGCTGCTGCTCGGCTTCGGTGTCCACCTTGGTGAAGAGGACGTCGGGGTGCTTCTCCGAAACCGCGGAGTACGTGGGGCCGAACTGCTTGCAGGGACCGCACCATTCTGCCCAGAAATCGACCAGGACAATGTCGTTGCCTTCGATCGTGGATGCGAACTTTTCACCTGTGATGTCAAGGGTAGCCATGTGTCCACGGTACGCGCCCGGCCCGTCCCTGTCGCGCCTGTTCGCTCCCCGCGTCATTGGGAACAACAGGGAGTACGACGCCGGCACCCGGCCTTTAGGCGCCCGTCTTCCATAGGTGCGGCGCGGGTGTGCGGCTGCCGGGGAGAGCGCTGGAGGCGCGCCATTCGTGGATCCATTCGGGGAGCATGAGGTCCGCAGGCGGGGTGCCGAATTCGGCGAGGATGTCCTCCTGGCCCACCGGGCCGGCCTTGGTGACCAGCCGGGTGGCGATGTAGGCACGTGCGTAAATCTCGCCGTCGGCCACCATGCGCTGCTCGAAGAAGATCGCCTTGGTGTCCAGCCCGATGATGCGGGTCTCGATGGTGTACTCCTGCCATAGCTGGAGTGACTTGCGGAAGGAGATGGTTTCCGCGGACACCACCGGGCTCCACCCGCGCCGGCGCATCCGCTTCCAGACGCCGCTGCGCACCATCAGGTCGAACCTGCCCAGGTCCATCAGGGACAGGTACATGCCGTTGTTGACGTGCATGGCGATATCGATGTCCGTTGGCAGGACCCGCAGCGGCAGCGACGACGCTTCCCAGACAGCGAGCGGCGGGCGCCGGGACGAACGGAAGAGCAGAAGAAGGGTTCTCAGGAGCAAGTGCATGTACCAATGTTACCCGCCAGTAACATCTTGCGGCCTGCCGGCCGGGGCCATCCGCCGTAGGATTTTCTGCATGACGCAGCAACGCTACCGGGCCCTGGCGGAGTGGCCCCTGATGGCTACGGCGCTGGTGTTCCTGGCCGCCTATGCGTGGCAGGTGATCGGCCGGGTTGAGGGCACCGGCGCCGACTGGCTTGAGGCCATCATGTGGGTGACCTGGTGCATCTTCGTCCTGGATTATGCGGCGAACCTGTGGCTGGCAGAGAACCGCCGGCAATGGTTCGTCCGGAACCTGCACGAGCTGGTGATCGTGGCGCTGCCGTTCTTCCGGCCCCTGCGCCTGCTGCGCCTGGTGACGCTGTTGTCCGTGCTGCACCGGACCGTGGGCGAAACACTGCGCGGCCGGGTGGTCACCTATGTCGCGGCGTCCGCGGCGCTGCTGGTCTTTGTGGGGGCGCTGGCGGTCCTGGATGTGGAGCAGTGGGCGCCTGATGCCAAGATCACCACGTTCGGCGACGCCCTGTGGTGGGCCACCGCCACCATCACCACGGTGGGTTACGGGGACATGTATCCGATCGGCCGCTTGGTGGCCACGGCGCTGATGATGAGCGGGATCGCTGTGCTGGGTGTGGTCACCGCCTCCATCGCGTCGTGGCTGGTCCAACGCGTGGAGGACACCGCTGAATCTGTGGCTGAGGCAGTGGAGGAACCGGTCCGGGTTGAGGTGGCGGAACTGGTGGCGGAGATCGCCCTGCTGCGGCGGGAAATCGCTGAACTGCGGGAACACCGCCCGCTGTAACGGCAAGTATCGGGCCTTCGGGGGTTGAGTAGCGGGTCCCGCGCGGGCGAGTACCGGGCCGGAAAAGTCGGGTAATTCCTACTGGTGCGTGCCCCTTGGCGTGATTTCTAGACTCGGGATTCCTAGGACCAACACGCACTGGCAGGTCCCCCGGGTGGCTTCCGGGAGTTTTGCCTTCATGCGGAGCTCTGCATTTTCTGGGTGTGCGGATGCCTCCAACCTGTACCGCCAACCGCCCCGTCGTTCGCCGGGGCCGGCGGTGCAATGACATCTCGCTCCGTCCAGTCCTGGCCTGCACCGCATGCCCGGACGGGACCGCACCTGATGGGCAACCCATGAACAAGCCTTCCCTCACCTCCCCCGACGGCACCAGCCGAAGCTTCGCCACCGACGAACCCCGCACGGACCTCAGCACCGGCCATCCGGTCATCAGCAACAAGCTGTGGGCCGGCATGGCCACGGCGGCAGTGGTAGCGGCCGTGGGCGTCGGCGCCCTGGCGGCACCGCCCGCCTCCCTCAATGGAAGTACGACGGCGGCCGCCCAGGTCGCGGAAGCCGCCTCACCGCCGTCGCCCGGCACGCCCGCCGAAGCGTCTTCCGGCGCCGCGTCCGGGCAGGGGGACCAAGGCGCCGTTGCCGCGGTGGCGGCCCAGGCAGCCGCCCCGGCTGCGGAGGCGCAGCCTGCCCCTCCCACGGAACCTGTGCCGGCGGCCGAACCCGTGCCCCCTGCTGAGCCCGCGCCCGCACCAGCCCCCGAACCTGCCGGTGATCCCAACCTCTACACCGTGGTACCCGGCGACACCGTGGGCGCGATCGCCGCGGGCCATGGCGTGGACATGAATGTGATGCTGGCAGCCAACGGACTGAGCGCCTACAGCATCATCTACCCGGGCGAAACGCTGCTGCTGACCGGGCCGCCGGTAGCGGTAGCCGCCCCTGCACCGGCACCAGCTGCCGCACCTGAGCCTGCCGCGGCACCGGCACCAGCCGCCGCACCCGCTCCTGCTCCCGCACCCGCGGCCGTGCCGGCAGCGCCTGCCGTCCGCACCATCTACGTTGCGGGCTCCGGCGGCCAATCGATGGTGGACGCCTGCATCGGGCCCATCCACTACACCCCGAACGACGGCTACTCGCTGTTCATCACCGAGCACGACTTCTGCGGCGGGTGGGCCCGGTTCTCCGGGATCGGGGTGGGCGAGACGGTGAGCATTCCGGGCTACGGCACCTACACGGTGACGGGTCGCGGCACGGTTCCCAACCCGGGAACCACCAATGACGTCATCGCGGTGTTCGGCGGCTTCCCCCGGGCCATCCTGCAGACCTGCATCCCGGGGACCAGCACGATGCTCCTGATCGCGCTGAACTGAACCTGTCCCACGGCAGGTCTTCCTAAGCTTGTCCGCGGGTCCTGGCCTTCAGGGGCTGGATCCGCGGACAAGGCCATGATTGCCTGCGCTAGATGCCGTGGCGTTCTGAGATGTGTTCCACCAGTTCGCCCACGCGCTGTTCGGAGTAGTTGCGCGCAATGTCGCCCTGGCTGATGATGCCCACCAGCTTGTGGTCCGAGATCACCGGGAGCCTGCGGACCTGGTGCTGTTCCATCATGTCGATGGCTGCATCAACGTTGGCGTCGGCCTCAATGCAGTACGGCTTGCCGGAGGCAAGGTCACGGGCCATCATTTGGCCCGGGTCCCGGCCGGCGGCGACGCACTTGAGCACAATGTCACGATCGGTGATCATGCCCTTCAACTTGCCGTCGTCACCGCAGATGGGAAGAGCTCCGCAATCGAGGTCCCGCATCATCCGGGCAGCCTCAAGAAGGGACTCATTTTCCCCGACACATCGCGCATCAGTAGTCATGAATTCGCGTACGGCACTCATTGAATCCTCCTTCATCGATATTGGATATCGACGCAGGGCATCGGAGCACATGCGCCGATGCTGCCAGATTACGCCCGCCCCAACATCGTGTCGACGGCGCGGTATCACCTCCCGGGGCCCGACGGGTGTGCACCGGCGCCCGGACGATGCACCCCCGCACCCGCGGGTGCGTCGTCCGGACCGGGGTGCAACCCGAGGGTGGTGCCGAAGCACGAAAAAACCTCCGGAACCTGATGGTTCCGGAGGTTTTCCTTGGGTGGCAGATGAGGGATTCGAACCCCCGTAGGCGTTGCCAGCTGATTTACAGTCAGCCCCCTTTGGCCGCTCGGGTAATCTGCCGAACTTCAAAAGAAGTACCCGCCGATGCAGTGTTCGGAAGGGCCGTTTCCGGTCCGTTCCGCTTCAGTAACCGCGGGCAAGACAACTTTACAGAACTTCGGGCGAAGAATCGAATCGGGCCCTACGGCACCTCAAAAGCCCCGAAAATACGCCAAAACCCGAACCTAGGCCTGGCCCAGGATGCGCCCCGCCAGCTTGGCCTCGAAGCTGAGCGCCTGTTCTTCGGTGATCTGGTTCAACTGGACTGCGCGCTGGAGGTCTGCGCGCACGCCGTCCATCCGGGATGAGGCGTCTGCCGCCGGGCTGAGGACAATGGAGGCCGCCACCGCTGCCGCGGCCACTGACGTTGCGGCTGTTGCCACCGCCCCGGCTGCTGCCGTGGTGGTGCGGGTGACGTAACGGGCGGCTTTGCGGTGCATCGTGGTGTTCCCTTCAACTGCTGTACATCTGGTCCAACTCTGGCCACCCCTCCTTCGTTCCGCCGGTGCTTCCGCTGAGAGGGAACTGTGAAATGCGCATCCCACCGGGCGGGGCATCCGTATTAGGCTGGAACGCAGGAATCCAGGCCCTGTCCTTCGCGCAGGGCTCCCATCAGCAAAAGGAGAGTCATGGCAGGCGAGTCAACGTTCGACGTCGTAAGCAAAGTGGACAAGCAGGAAGTGGCCAACGCGCTCAACCAGTCCCAGAAGGAAATCGCCCAGCGCTATGACTTCAAGGGCGTTGGCGCCGAGATCGACTTCAGCGGCGAAAAAATCCTCATGAAGGCCAACTCGGAGGAACGCGTCAAGGCCGTCCTGGACGTCTTCCAGTCCAAGCTGATCAAGCGCGGCATCTCGCTGAAGTCCCTGGACGAGGGCGAGCCCTACGCCTCCGGCAAGGAGTACCGCCTGGAGGCCTCCATCAAGGAGGGCATTGCCCAGGACCTGGCCAAGAAGATCAACAAGCTGATCCGCGACGAAGGCCCCAAGTCCGTCAAGTCCCAGATCCAGGGCGACGAACTCCGTGTCTCGTCCAAGTCCCGTGACGATCTGCAGGCTACCATGGCCTTGCTGAAGGACTTCGAGGAAGCCGACCTGCAGTTCGTGAACTTCCGCAGCTAGCCCTCCGGCGTCTTTTTCGACGCGCGAGAGGATCCTCGCTGCGCAAAAAGGCCGGCGCACCCGGGATTTGGGGTACGCCGGCCTTTTTGCGCGTCACAGGCGAATTCGCGCGTCGGCAGAACAGGGGCGCGTCGCAGGCGGCAGGGGACGCGTCCGACGGCGGGGTCCCGGCTACAGCTGCCGGCCAGCCATCCGCTCCAGCCGGACGATCCGGTCCCGCATGGGCGGGTGCGTGGCGAAGAGCTTGTTCATCGCCCCGCCGCGGAACGGGTTGGCGATCATCAGGTGCGAGGCGTTCACCAGCCGCTGGTCCTGCGGCAGCGGCGCAAGGCTGACGCCGCGCTCGATCTTGCCCAGGGCTGAGGCGAGCGCCAGCGGATCTCCCGTAAGCTGCGAACCGTCCTCGTCGGCGTCGTACTCCCTGGTGCGGGAGATGGCCATCTGGATGAGCGACGCCGCGAAGGGTGCCAGCAAAGCCATGGCGATCATGGCCAGCGGGTTGGCGTTGCGCCGGTCGCCGCCGCCGAAGAACAGCAGCATCTGGCCCACCGAGGTGATCACGCCGGCAACGGCGGCCGCCACAGACGAGGTGAGGATGTCGCGGTTGTAGACGTGCATGAGCTCGTGTCCCAGGACGCCGCGGAGTTCTCGCGGGTCCAGCAGCTGAAGGATGCCCTCCGTGCAGCAGACGGCGGCATTTTGCGGGTTGCGGCCGGTGGCGAAGGCGTTGGGGTTCATCGTGGGCGAGACGTAGATGCGCGGCATGGGCTGGTTGGCGCGCATGGAGAGCTCGCGGACGATCTGGTAGAGCTGCGGGGCCTGGGCTTCGGTCACCGGGAAGGCCTGCATGGACCTGATGGCGATCTTGTCGCTGTTCCAGTAGCCGTAGAACGTGGTCCCGACGCCGATCAGCGCCATGATCCAAATGGGCGCCGAGCTGCGGGTACCGACGCCGATCAGGCCGCCAAGGCCGAGCAGCACGGCCCACAGCACGCCGAACAGTGCCGCGGTCTTCAGGCCGTTGTGATGGTTGTGCACGTTTCCTCCTTACTAAGGGAACGGCTTGCTAGGGCACCGGGTTCCGCGCATCGTACTTCCCGAAGCCCGGCTGCAGTTTCGCCGCCAGCCACGCCACCGCGATGCACAGCACACCGCCGAACAGCAGGACCCAGCCCTCACTCAAAATTTTAGTCGCGCCGCCCGCCAGTAGGTCCCCGATCCGCGGACCGCCGGCCACCACCACGATGAACACGCCCTGCAGCCGTCCGCGCAGGTGGTCGGGGGCTGCGGCCTGGAGGATGGTGTTCCGGAAGACGCTGCTGATGGAGTCCGCGATGCCGGCGAGGGCGCAGCACACGGCGGCGGGCAGCAGCCACACGGTCACCGCGCCATCCGGTGCCGGGCCGGCGAGCAGCACCACCAGGCCGAACGCCCCGATGGATGCACCCCAGCCCATGACGGATACGACGACGGCGGTCCCCTGGCGGCGGACGCTGCCCAGAGGTCCGGAGAACAGGCCGGCCAGGAAAGCCCCGACGGCGGTGCACGCCAGCAGGATGCCCACGGTTGCCTCGCCGCCGCCGATCATCAGCGCCGCGACGGCCGGGAGCAGCGCCCGCGGCTGGGCAAGGACCATGGCCAACAGGTCGATGATGAAGGTCATGCGGAGGTTGGGACGGGTACCCAGGAACCGGAAACCCTCGATCACGGAACGAATCCCCACTTTGCTGCGGGTTCCGGCAGGAGGCATCGGCGGAAGCTGGTACACAGCCCAGAGAACGAAGGCAAAGCTGACGAAGTCGATGGTGTAGGTCCAGCCGAACCCGAGGCAGGCCACGAGCACGCCGGCCAGCAGGGGCCCTGCGGTCATGGCCAGGCCCATGGACAGCATGCTGAGCGCGTTGGCCGCGGGCAGGAGTTCCTTGCGGATGAGCATGGGGATGATGGCGCTGCGGGCCGGCTGGTTGATGGCCTGCGCCCCGCTCTGCAGTGCCACAAGCAGGTACAGCAGCCAGACGTTGCCCAGGTGCAGCCAGGCCTGCAGCGCGATCAGGCCGGTGGTCAGCCACAGCACCGCGGAAGCGAGCAGGGCGATGCGGCGGCGGTCATGGGCGTCGGCGATGGACCCGCCCATCAGGCCGCTTATCACCAGCGGAACCAATGCGAAGATGCCCAGCAGGCCCACGTAGAAGCTGTCCGAGGTTAGCCGGTACACCTCCAGGCTCACCGCCACCAAAGTCAGCTGGCTGCCGACGGCGGACACGGCGGATCCGAGCCAGAGCCGGCGGAATGCGGGGCTTTCCTTGAGCGGCGTGACATCGGCAAGTAATTTCCCCACTCCGTAACACTAGCGGGACACGTGGAGAGGTTAGCCAAGCCTTATTGTGAGTTGCTCAAAATAAGTGTTTCAATGGAGCCATGACGGAGCACTTTGACGGCCAGGAAGCATGGGCTGCAGCCCTGCGCGCCCACGGCCGCAGGGTGACCAAGCAGCGGCTCGCTGTCCTCGCCGCCGTCGAACGCCACCCGCATTCCCCTGCCGAAAGCATCCTTGCCGCAGCCCGCGCCGAGCTTCCCGAACTGACGGCCCAGTCCGTGTACGTCGTCCTCGGCGACCTGACGGACCTGCACATGCTGCGCCGCTTCGAGCCGCCGCACTCCCCCGCCCTGTATGAAACGCGCGTAGGCGACAACCACCACCACGCCATCTGCATCAGCTGCGGCCGCGTGGAAGACGTGGACTGCGCCGTCGGCCACGCCCCCTGCCTCACACCGCACTGGAATCCGGACGCCAAGCCCATGACCATCCAGATCGCCGATGTCATGTACCAGGGCATCTGCCAGGAATGCCAGCAGGCCCAGCAACTTCCTCCCCACAGTCCCTCGCAAGAAAAAGAGAAATAGGAGAACAATGACTGCCGTTTCCACAACCCAGTCAGGTGCGCCGGTTACATCCGACGCACACTCGAAGTCAGTTGGTGCCGATGGTGCCATCATCCTGACTGACCACTACCTGGTGGAGAAGCTCGCCCAGTTCAACCGTGAGCGGGTTCCGGAGCGCGTAGTGCACGCCAAGGGCGGCGGTGCATTCGGCACGTTCAAGACCACCGAGGATGTTTCCAAGTACACCAAGGCCGCATTCCTGCAGCCGGGCGTCGAGACCGAGATGCTGATCCGCTTCTCCTCCGTGGCCGGCGAGAACGGCTCCCCGGACACCTGGCGCGACCCGCGCGGTTTTGCGGTGAAGTTCTACACCAGCGAGGGCAACTACGACCTGGTGGGCAACAACACCCCCGTCTTCTTCATCCGCGACGGCATCAAGTTCCCGGACTTCATCCACTCGCAGAAGCGCCTCCCGGGCACGCACCTGCGTGACGCCGACATGCAGTGGGACTTCTGGACCCTGTCCCCCGAGTCCGCCCACCAGGTCACCTGGCTGATGGGTGACCGCGGCCTGCCCGCCTCCTGGCGCGAAATGCAGGGCTACGGCTCGCACACCTACCAGTGGATCAACGCCGAGGGTGAGCGTTTCTGGGTCAAATACCACTTCAAGTCCAACCAGGGCGTGAACTCCATGACCTCCGAGCAGGCCGAGCAGCTTGCCGGCTCCGACGCGGACTTCTACATCCGCGACCTGTCCGAGAACATCGAGGCCGGCAACTTCCCGTCCTGGGACCTGCACGTGCAGGTCATGCCGTACGAGGATGCCAAGACCTACCGCTTCAACCCGTTCGACCTGACCAAGGTCTGGCCGCACGCGGACTACCCGCTGATCAAGGTGGGCACCATGGAGCTGAACAAGAACCCGGAGAACTACTTCGCGCAGATCGAGCAGGCCACCTTCGCGCCGTCGAACTTCGTCCCGGGCATCGCCGCTTCCCCGGACAAGATGCTGCAGGCCCGCATCTTCTCCTACGCGGATGCGCACCGCTACCGCGTGGGCACCAACCACGCCCAGATCCCGGTGAACCAGCCCAAGAACCAGGTCAACAACTACAGCCAGGACGGCCAGGGACGCTTCCTGTTCAACGCGCCGTCCGTTCCGGTCTACGCCCCCAACACCTTCGGCGGCCCGGCCGCGGTTGAGCCGCAGAACGCGGCAGGCGGCTGGGAGAACGACGGCGAGCTGACGCTCGCCGCGCACTCCCTCCACGCCGAGGACGGCGACTTCGTCCAGGCCGGCGCGCTGTACCGCGAGGTCTACAACGAAGGTGAAAAGGCCCGCTTCCTGGAGACCATCACCGGCGCCGTGGGCGGCGTGAAGCGCTCCGACATCAAGGAACGCGCCATCCAGTACTGGACCAATGTGGATGCCGAACTCGGCGCCAAGCTGCGCGCCAACCTCGGCGCCGGCGCTGCCCCGTCGGCTCCGGCCTCCGATGCAGAGTCCGCCAACAAGATCGGCTAGCCAGGCTTCCTGCAGGCTGAACTGAAAGACCACCCCTCCACGGGCTTTTCGTGGAGGGGTGGTCTTTTTGCACATACGGTCCTGGTCCCCTGGCGTGCTCCCCGTGGGCCCTCCTAGGCTCCGTTCATGGACACATTTGCAGGCATTCCCCCGGAAGCCTTCCGGTTTTATGCGGAGCTGGAAGAGAACAACAACCGCGAGTGGTGGCTTGGCCACAAGGACGTGTATGACGCCGCAGTCAAGGAGCCGCTGGGGGCACTTCTGGCTGGGCTGGAGCCGGAGTTTGGTCCCGCCAGGCTGTTCCGCCCATACCGGGACGTCCGCTTTTCGCAGGACAAGTCTCCCTACAAGACCGCCCAGGGTGTCTTTGCCACCCGGCAGGAAGGGGTGGGCTACTACCTCCAGGTCAGCGCCGACGGGCTGCTGGTGGGAGGCGGTTACCGTTCCCATACGCCTGCGCAGCTGGCCAGGTTCCGGGCGGCAGCAGACGCCTCGGGGAGCGGCACTGCCCTGCAGGAGATCGTGGATGCAATTGCGGCGGCCGGCTTCCTCACCGAAGGCGAGAAGCTCAAGACAGTCCCCCGCGGCTTCGACCGGGACCATCCGCGGGCTGAGCTCCTCAAGCACAAGACCCTGTATACGGGAGTGGACCTGGGCCAGCCGGAGTGGACGGCCACGGAGGCTGCCGCGGAGGAGATCGCCGGCAGGTGGCGGCAGCTGCGCCCGCTCGTCGAGTGGGTGGGGAGGTACGCGGCACCGTGAACAGGATCGGATCTGCCGGCGGAAACGCGACTGCCCGCCCGGCAGAGGCCGGGCGGGCAGTTCAACAGCTGGGGAGGCGGGCCGTCAGGTGCGGCTCAGCTCGTCCTCGTCATCGGGCTCAGCTGCCGTGTGCGAAGCCTTGCCGGCGGTGCCGTTGACCGTGGCGTTGGCCTCGGCGAAGCGCTCGTTGAGCCGCGAGTGGCGCTGGCCGTAGGCGAAGTAGATCGCCAGGCCCAGGACCAGCCAGAACGCGAAAAAGATCCAGGTCTCCACGGCCAGGTTGGTCATCAGGTACAGGCACAGCACGGCAGAGACCACCGGCACCACCTTGCCGAACGGGACGCGGAAGGCAGGCTTCAGGTCCGGGCGCTTCTTGCGGAGCACCAGGATGCCCAGGCTGACCACCACGAACGCGGACAGCGTGCCGATGTTGATCATCTCCTCGAGCAGGTCCACGTTGGTGAGGCCTGCCACCAGGGCAACCGCGGTGCCGCAGATGATCTGGAGTCGGACCGGAGTGGAACGTTTGTCGCTGGTCTTGGACAGCGCGCGCGGCAGCAGGCCGTCACGGCTCATGGCCAGCACCACGCGGGACAGGCCCATGAGGAGCACCATGATCACGGTGGTCAGGCCCACCAGGGAACCAAAGGCAATGACCTTGGCGGCGGACGTGTCGCCCACGGCTTCGAAGGCGGTGGTGAGGGTGGGGCTCTTGGCCTCGGCCAGCTGCGTGTAGGACACCATGCCGGTCAGGGCCAGGGAAACCAGGATGTAGAGCAGCGTCACCAGGGCCAGGCCGCCGAAGATTCCGCGGGGCAGGGTCTTCTGCGGATTCTTCACTTCTTCAGCCGAAGTGGCCACCACGTCGAAGCCGATGAAGGCGAAGAACACCAGGGCCGCACCGGCAAAGATGCCCATGGTGCCGTACTGGGCGGGAGCAGCGCCGGTCAGGAAGCCGAAGAAGGACTGCTTCAGGACGTCCGCGGCACCGGTGCCCGACGTGGGCTCGGCTGCGGGAACGAAGGGGGTGTAGTTTTCGAACTTCACGTAGGTGAAGCCCACCACGATCACGAACAGCACCACGGCGATCTTGATCAGCGTGAAGATGTTGCCCACGCGGGCGGAGAGCTTGGTGCCGAGCACCAGCAGCACGGTGAAGATGGCCACGATCAGGAACGCGCCCCAGTAGAGGTCCACGCCGCCCAGCGAGATGGCCGGCGGGATGTCCAGGCCCGTCAGGGCAAACACCTTGCTGAGGTAGATGCCCCAGTATTTGGCGATCACGGCCGCTGCCGTGAAGAGTTCAAGGATCAGGTTCCAGCCGATGATCCAGGCAAGGAGTTCGCCCATGGTGGCGTAGGTGAAGACGTAGGCCGATCCCGCCACGGGGATGGCGGTGGCGAACTCGGCGTAGCACATGATGGCCAGCGCGCACGTGACGGCGGCGATGGCGAAGGAGAGCGTCACGGCGGGACCGGCAAAGTTGGCCGCGGCCTTGGCACCGACCGAGAAGATGCCGGCGCCGACAGCAACGGCGACGCCCATGATCATGAGGTCCCAGGTGCTGAGGGAACGCTTAAGTTTGCGTCCGGGCTCATCGGCGTCGGCGATCGACTGCTCGATGGATTTTGTCCGCAGAAGGTTCATTTGGGGGTCACAATCCTGGTTTGTGAGGGAAACAGACCTATCAACGATACTGTCCATCCACTGGACGGTCCCAATTGTCCCGAATAGTGAGACGCCCTTACGGCCGAACATTCTTCTGTGAACGACCTCGGGGCCCTCCGATTGGAGAGCCCCGAGGCGTTGTTGGTCGAACTTCCTAGGACGGCCAATCCATCAGCATTGACCGAATCAGGAAGCGTTTACCCTCAGGCGCTTCAACGGAAAATCCGCTGCCCCGGCCCGGTACGACATCGACGGTCAGGTGGGTGTGGCTCCAGTAGTTGAACTGCTCCCGGGACATCCAGAATTCCAGTGGCCGGGGCTGCAGCCCGTCCGCCAGGTCGAACAGCCCCAGCAGCACGTCCGAGTCACCCGTGATGAAGTCCCCTGCCGGATAGCACATGGGCGACGACCCGTCGCAGCAGCCGCCGGACTGGTGGAACATAAGCGGTCCGTGCCTGTCCCACAGCATCCGGAGCAGGTCCACGGCAGCCGGCGTGAGCGCCACCCGGGAAAAGTCTTCCCCGGGCAGCGTCACGGCGGCAGCCAACCCTTCAGCGGGCATCAGAACCTCAGCACCACGCGGCCGTCGATCTTGGCGTGCTTCATCTCATCGAAAACCGCGTTGACCTCGGACAGCTCCCGCACGGACACCGTGGGATGGATCTTTCCGCGGGCATAGAAGTCCAGGGCTTCTTCAAGATCCTGCCGGGTGCCCACGATGGAACCGCGGACGGTCAGTCCCTTGAGCACTATCTCGAAGATC
The DNA here is from genome assembly GCF_042652025.1 of Arthrobacter sedimenti. Lineage (NCBI taxonomy): Bacteria > Bacillati > Actinomycetota > Actinomycetes > Micrococcales > Micrococcaceae > Arthrobacter > Arthrobacter sedimenti. The sequence goes on from NZ_JBHSDQ010000001.1 coordinate 689,050, forward strand.
GGAGCCGGAAAGTCCCCCGGGGGCAGCCCGTTGAACACGATGGTTCCGCCGCGCCGGGCCATGCCGATGGCCTGTCCGAACGCCGACGGGTGCACCGCCGTAACCAGCACTCCGTGGCAGCCTCCCGTTTCCCGCTGGATCACTTCGGCCGGGTCCTCGTGCAGCGCGTTGACCGTGAGTTCGGCGCCATGGGCCTTGGCCAGGGCCAGTTTGTCGTCGGCGATGTCCACGGCGGCGACACGAAGCCCCATTGCCACGGCATACTGCACGGCTATGTGCCCCAAGCCGCCGATGCCCGATATGGTGACCCACTGCCCCGGCCGGGTCTCGGTCATCTTCAGGCCCTTGTAGACGGTGACGCCGGCGCACAGCACCGGCGCCACCTCGACGGGGTCGGATCCCGCCGGTATCCGGGCCGCGAACCGCGAGTCCACCAACATGTATTCGCCGAAGGAGCCGTCCACGCTGTAGCCGCCGTTCTGCTGCGCCTCGCACAGTGTTTCCCACCCGGTGCGGCAGTACTGGCAGTCGCCGCAGGCTGACCACAGCCAGGCGTTGCCCACCAGGTCACCGATGGCGAGGTCGGTGACACCCTCGCCGAGGGCCACCACTTCGCCCACGCCCTCATGGCCGGGAACAAATGGAGGGGATGGTTTGACCGGCCAGTCGCCTTCCGCGGCGTGGAGGTCGGTGTGGCAGACGCCGGTGGTCAGGACCTTGACCAGCGCCTGTCCGGGCCCCGGCTGGGGAATGGCGATGTCCTTGACCTTCAGGTCGGTGCCGAATTCGGTTACTACTGCTGCTTGCATTGTCGTCGTCATTGGCGAAATCCTTGCGTCGTTGTAGTGGTACGGGCTGGCCTAGAAGAAGCCCAGCTTGTTTTCGTCGTAGCTGACCAGCAGGTTCTTGGTCTGCTGGTAGTGGTCCAGCATCATGGCGTGGTTCTCACGCCCGATGCCCGAGGACTTGTAGCCGCCGAAGGCGGCACCTGCCGGGTAGGCGTGGTAGTTGTTGATCCAGACGCGGCCGGCCTGGATTTCGCGGCCCGCCCGGTAGGCAACGTTGCCGCTGCGGGACCAGACCCCCGCGCCAAGTCCGTAGAGCGTGTCGTTGGCAATGCCCATGGCGTCGTTGTAGTCGCTGAACCGGGTCACGGCCACGACGGGTCCGAAGATCTCCTCCTGGAAAATGCGCATCCGGTTGTGGCCCTCGAACACGGTGGGCTGGACGTAGAAGCCCCCGGCTAGGTCGCCCGGAAGCTCGGCACGGGCACCGCCGGTGAGTATCTTGGCACCTTCCTGCTTTCCGATGTCGATGTAGGACAGGATCTTCTCCAGCTGGTCGTTGGAAGCCTGGGCGCCCACCTGCGTTTCCGTGTCCAGCGGGTTGCCCTGGATCATCTTTTCCACCCGGGCCACCGCGTCCGCCATGAAGGATTCGTAAATGTCCTCCTGGACCAGCGCCCGTGACGGGCACGTGCAGACTTCACCCTGGTTGAAGGCGAACAGTGCGAAGCCTTCCTGTGCTTTGTCGTAGAAGGCGTCGTTTTCCTGGGCGACATCGTTAAAGAAGATGTTCGGGCTCTTGCCGCCAAGTTCCAGGGTGACGGGGATGAGGTTCTGGCTGGCGTACTGGCTGATGAGCCGGCCCGTGGTGGTCTCGCCGGTGAAGGCGATCTTCCGGATCCGGGAACTGGACGCCAGCGGCTTGCCGGCCTCCACACCGAAGCCATTGACCACGTTGACCACACCGGCGGGCAGCAGGTCCGCGATGAGCTCCATCAGCACCAGGATGGACGACGGCGTCTGCTCCGCGGGCTTGAGCACCACGGTGTTGCCGGCAGCGAGCGCTGGCGCGAGCTTCCAGACCGCCATGAGGATCGGGAAGTTCCAGGGGATGATCTGGCCCACCACGCCGAGGGGTTCGTGGAAGTGGTAGGCGGTGGTGTTGTCATCGAGCTGGGAGAGGCTGCCCTCCTGTGCCCGGACTGCGGAGGCGAAGTAGCGGAAGTGGTCCGAGGCAAGGGGCAGGTCGGCGTTGAGGGTTTCCCGGACCGGCTTGCCGTTGTCCCAGGTTTCGGCGACGGCGAGCATCTCGAGGTTCTCGTCGATGCGGTCGGCGATCTTATTCAGGATGGCGGCCCGTTCTGCCACGGACGTCTTGCCCCACGAAGGTGCGGCCTTGTGTGCCGCGTCCAGGGCCAGTTCGATGTCCTCGGCGGTGCCGCGGGCCACCTCGCAGAACGCCTTGCCGGTCACCGGGGTGATGTTCTCGAAGTACTGGCCCTTCACGGGGGCCACCCATTCGCCCCCAATCCAATTCTCGTACCGGTCCTTGAAGGTGACCTTCGAACCGTCGGTTCCCGGCTGTGCGTAAACGGTCATGTGCTTAGCTCCTTTGCTGTGCAGAAGGCTGGCCCATAAGGGCGCTCGCCGATGAAGCCAGCGTAGGAGCGGGGAGGTTGCAGCAAGGTTGCAACGATGCGACGCAGGTCACAACAGGTGCCGGTGAGCCGGCTTTCAGGCGCGGAGTTCGGCTTCCAGCCGTTCCAGGTCGGCCACGACGGCGGCCCGCTTGGGTGAGCGCGGCGGCAGGAGGCGGAGCGCGGCACGGCGGATGACGACGTCGTCCCTCGCCTCCGGAAGCGCAGCGTACTTGAGCAGGGACTCCGCGTTGCCGTCCGTGAGGACCGCTTCCCGGAGCAGGGAGGACACCCTGTTCCGAAGGTCGAGGATGCCCGGGGCCTCCGAGCGCGGCAGGACCGCGCCGCGGTAGATCTCCAGGGCTATCCGATGCGCACCGCGCTGCAGGCAGCTGAGCACCTGGCCGGTGTCCGGCACCAGGTCCAGCGGGAGCCGGTACGGGCGGGAGCCTGGGACGGCGTCGGGACTCAGCTGCTGGACGACCTTGCGGAGCCGGACCATCTCCGCCCGCAGCGTGATGGTGGAGCCCTCCCCCGGGTACAGCAGCGAACAGAGTTCCTCGGCGCTGAGCCCTTCCGGATGCGCGCTCAGCAGGGCCAGGATCTCGCTGTGCCGGGCGGACAGGGAAACGGTCCTGCCACCCAGGCTGAGCAGGGCCTGGTCGCGCCCCAGCAGCTGGAGGCTGTTGCGGTAGAGGCTGCCTTCCGTGGCACCGCCGCTGCGTCCGGCGGCATCCGTAGACCGTCGCCGGACAGGTTTCCTAGCAAGCTCCGCCGCAAGCTGCAGCCGCTCCACCCGCAGCTGCGCCTGGGCGGCGGCCACGGTGGCCTCCACCAGCGACAACGTGTGGGGAGCCACCGCGGTGGCCGTTCCGGTAATGTCCACGACGCCGAGCACGGCACCGGAGTCGGGGTCGTGGAAGGGGACGGCGGTGCAGCTCCAAGGATGGACTGTCCGCTGGTAGTGCTCGGCGCCGGCGATCTGGATCCCCCGGCCCAGGGCAAGGGCGGTGCCGGGTGCGCTGGTGCCCACGCTGGCCTCGGACCAGTCCGCGCCGGGAACGAACATCATGCCTTCGGCGCGGCGCTGCAGGGTGGGGTCGCCATCCACCCACAGCAGCCGGCCCACCTCGTCGCCCACCGCAACCAGGAGCCCGCTGTCATGGCTGGGCTGGACCAGCAGTTTGTTGATGACCGGCATGATCGCTGCCAGTGGGTGCTGGCGGCGGTAGTCCTCCAGCTCGTCCCAGTCGAGGGCCAGCGGAGCCGCCGCATTGTCAGGGTTGGCCTTGAAGCCCGCCGAGCGCTGCCAGGACTCCCTGATGAGGTTGCGCAGCCCGGGGATCTCGGGGGCCGGCGCGCCCGGGTCCGATCCCAGGCGCTCGTGGCCGGCCAGCGCGGCACGCTGGCGCGGTTCTGGGTGGAGCAGGTTCGTCATCGAACTCCCGTTCCGGAGTCTTGTCCGGCGAGGCAGGGCTGGAGGGTGGCCCAGCCAGCATAGCCGGACAGCACCCCCGTGTCACAGGCACACCCGGATCAGTTCCTCCAGTGCATCCGCCCCTGCCGCCGCTCCCCCGGCAGCGGCGTAGCCGGCGGCCACCCGCCGCGCGCCCGGCGCCTTGCCCAGGGCCCGGTGGACGGCTGCCCGGAGCCGCTCCGGGGTGAGGTTTTTCCGGCTCAGCCGCACCCCGGCGTCGGCTGCTGCCACCCGGGCTGCCACCTCGTGCTGGTCGCGGCCGAACGGAACCACCACCACGGGCACTCCTTGTGCCAGCGCCTTCTGTGTGGCCCCCATGCCGCCGTGGGTGATGGCGACCGCCGCCCGCTCGAGGACAGGCCCGTGCGGGACGAAATGCTCCAGCCGCGCATTGGCAGGCGGCGGCCCGAACTGGTCCGTGCCGGCGGCTTTGGCGGCGCCCGCCGAGCCCGCCTGGGCTGCAGGGAGGGTAGCGACGACGGTGAAGGGCTCCCCGGCAAGTCCGGCCATGGCGGTCCGGACAATGGCTTCGTCCGCCTGGTACTCGGAGGACGTGGTCACCAGGACCACGGGGTGGGTGGCCTCGACGAGCCAGGCGGGAGGTTCGGCCGGCGGCTCCCATGCGAGTGCGCCGATCATCCGCACATCCGGGCCCCAGTCCGGATGCGGGTACTCGAACGGCTGCGACGTGGCCACGAGCATCAGCGGCGAGGTCCGGAACATCTCGTCGGCACCGCTGACCGGCGAAAGCTTGCCGCCGGACAGTTCAGCCCGCAGGGAGTTGATGTTCGGCAGCATCAACTTTTCGACGGCGCCGATCACCAGCCGCCGGGCCAGCGCGTCCCGGGCCCTCCCCAGCGGCCCGGGCATGGGTGCGAGTCCGGGACCAAACGGAGGCGTGCCCTTCGACTGCAGCGGCGGGGTGTAGGGGCTGAATGTGGCCCACGGCAGTCCCGATGCCTCCGCCTGGATGCGCGCCCCCCACGCGTTGATGTCGATGAGCAGCAGGTCGGGGTCCACATCATCGATGGCTTTCTGGAGGTCAGGGGCGTCGAAGCGGGCGCGGGCAGTGAAGGTCTCCACGCTGGAAGCCAGGGCCGCTTTCGCGCTGCCGGCCTGATAATCCGCGGCCTCCACCGCGAGGATCCTGTCATCCAGCGGCCGGGCCTGGAGTCCTTCCGCAAGGAGCACGGGAACCTGCCGGCGGAGAGTGCGGACATGGACCTCGTGCCCGCGGGCCTTCAACTCCTGAAGCAGCGGGACCATCGGGAAGAGGTGGCCGATGGCGGGTGAAGTGTAGGCAAGGACAGTGGACATCAGGACCTCCGCGTGAAGGGTTCCAGCATTTCGAGCAGGGAATGTGCCACCTGGTTCCGGCTGAGCCCAGCGTCGAGGCGGAGCAGCTTCCAGGTGTAGACGTCGCAAAGCGCGACGAACTGGGCCAGCCGGCGGTCGTGCTCGGGGCTGTCCTCCAGGGGTTCCAGGAACGGGGCGAAGACCATGGCGCACCACTGGCGGTGCAGGCGGCGGCCCCCTTCGGTGATCCGGCCCAGTTCAGGCGAGGAGTGTTCCTCCGCGAGCAGCTTCAGGGCCAGGCTGCCGGTGGTTTCGTAGTGCTGCAGGAGATTGTCGACGGCGGCCGGCACGTCGCCGGGAGGAGCAGCGTTGCGCTCGCTGCCCACGCGGTCCATGGCGGCCGCGCTGCAGGCCCCGATGAGGCTTGCCCGGTCTCCGAACCTGCGGATGACGGTCTGGACCGTCACCCCGGCCCGCGCTGCAACGGCGCTCAGCGTGACGTCGGCGAGCGGGCCCTCCATGAAGAGGTCCTCGGTAGCCTGCAGGATGCGGCGCCCCGTTTGGGCGGCGGCGGAAGTCCGCTTGGGCGAATCGTAGGCCCGGCTCCTGGCCGCCGCCGTATTCATGTTAATCAGATTAACTCGAATACGGCCCGCGGGACAGGGCCCAAAGTCCCGGGATAGGGTCAGCTGCGCGAGATGCGGATCATGTCCTCGCGCGGCACCACCTTGATGCGTTCGCGCACCACGTGGTCCAGTTCTTCAGGGCCGGTCCAGGCCGCGCCCAGGCCTGCCTCGTGCGCATCGAGCTTGTTCCACCCTTCCCAGGTGGTGTATTCGATGCCGCGTTCCTCAAGGAGATCGATGATGGCCTGCGGATCCGGGTTGCTGGCCGCCGGCAGGTTCAGCCGGTCCTCCAGCAGGAAGCCGATGGTCTCCAACGCGTCACCCTTGGTGTGCCCGATCAACCCGACGGGACCGCGCTTGATCCAACCCGTGGTGTAGACACCGGGGACCGGGTTGCCCTCGGCGTCCAAAACGCGGCCGCCCTCATTGGGGATGACGCCGCGCTTGGCGTCGTATTCCAGTTCGTCCAGGGCCGAGCCGTGGTAGCCAATGGCCCGGTAGACGGCCTGGACCGGGTACTCGACATACTCCCCCGTCCCCTTGGCGTTGCCTGTCCCGTCCAGCTGCATGCGCTCAAACTTGATGCCGCCCACCTTGCCTGTGCCGTCGTCGAGCACTTCAACGGGGTTGTGCAGGAAGTGCAGGTGCAGCCTGCGGGAGGAGGGGTTTTCGGATTCCGTGTGCTCCTCCACCAGCCAGTTGGTGAGGGTGTTCACCATGGTCTTAACCTGGTTGTTGGTGCGGATGGCCTCGTCCGAGGCATCGTCGAATTCGAAGTCCTCGGGGTACAGGACGATGTCCACGTCGTCCATGTGGCTGAGCTCGCGCAGCTCCAGCGGCGTGAACTTGACCTGGGCCGGCCCGCGGCGGCCGAAGACGTGCACGTCGGTGACGGGTGAGGACTTGAGGCCGCCGTAAACGTTGTCCGGGATCTCGGTGGTAAGTAGTTCCTCGGGGTGCTTGACCAGCATGCGGGCCACGTCCAGGGCCACGTTGCCGTTGCCGATGACAGCGATTTCCCTGGCTTCAAGGTGCCACTCGCGGGGGACGTCCGGGTGGCCGTCATACCAGGAGACGAAGTCGGCGCCGCCAAAGGAGCCCTGCAGGTTGATGCCCGGGATGTCCAGGTCAGCGTCCTTGACGGCACCCGTGGAGAAGATGACGGCGTCGTAGAAGGCGCGGAAATCGTGCAGCGTGAGGTCCCGGCCGTAGGTCACGTTGCCCAGGAAGCGGATGTCCCCGCGGTCCAGGACCTTGTGCAGGGCGTTGACGATGCCCTTGATGCGCGGGTGGTCAGGGGCCACCCCGTACCTGATCAGGCCGTAGGGCGCAGGGTAGGCCTCGAAAAGGTCGATGCTGACCTGGAAGTCCCCGTCCTTCACGCCGCTGGACTTGGTGAGGATGTCCGCAGCATAGACTCCTGCCGGTCCCGCGCCGACGATGGCAACGCGGAGGGGACGGTTGGCTGGGGTTTCGCTGTGGTTGGACACCGGGAGCCCTTCTGACTGGTCCTGCTCATGATCCATGAGGGTGCGCGGCATGGTGCAGCGCACAGTCCCCCATTCTAGTTGGCGGCCAGGGGCACAACCTTGCCTTCGCGATACAGTAGCGCGCGCAGTTCGGCTTCCGCAGAGTCCGGCCGTTTCGGGTCGATGGTTTCGCCGTCGTGGTAGTGGTCCACCACCCGCGGATCCACATAGCTCTTCCGGGCGATGGAAGGGGTGTTGCCCAGCGTCTGCGCGGCGTCGTACATGGCCCGGCTGATGGCTCGCTTGCGTTTGGCGGCGGTGCGCTGCGGGCCGGTGCGGGCCAAACTTTCGGCGGCCGCTACCGTCCCGCGCAGCGTCCGGAAGTCCTTGGCCGTGAAATCGTCCCCGGTGCGCTCCTTCACGTAGGCATTGATGTCCGCGCTGGTGACCGGGCGCCAGGTCCTGCCCTCCTTGTAGGCCAGGAGCCTGGCGTTGGAGCCGCGGCGCTTCAGCAGGCGCAGCAGGACAGCGAGATCGGGGTCGCGCATTTCGGACTCCCAGTCCTTGCCGCTCTTGGCCGGGAAACGCAGCACGATCCGGTCCTTGCGCACCTGGACGTGGGCGCACAGGAGCGTGGCCAGGCCTCGGCTGCCGTTCTCATTGGTGTACCGCTCGGAACCCACCCGGAGCGATCCGCTGTCCAGCATCCGGAAGGCTGCTGCCAGGACGCGGTCGCGGGTAAAGCCGTCGCTGCGCAGGTCCATGGTAACCCGCCGCCGGGCTGCCGGCAGCGACTCCGCAAGCTGGAGCGAGCGGTCGAACTTCACCCGGTCCTTACGCTCGCGCCACTCCGGATGGTAGATGTACTGGCGGCGGCCTACCCCGTCCACGCCGGTGGCCTGGATGTGCCCGTTCTCGAACGGTGCGATCCAAACGTCGGTCCATGCCGGTGGGATGCCGATGCTTTCCAGCCGGTCGCGGATGGGACCGGGCGGAAGCGTGGAGCCGTCCAGGTCCCGGTAACTGAAGCCCTTGCCGGCGGCCACCCTGCGGTAGCCGCGGCCCGAGGCATTGCTGCGCCGGAGCCTCATGGGGCGGGCTTCGGCAGAGGCGCACGTGTCATGAAAGCAAGCCTACTGACTATTTTCCGGATTGCCGCCTGCCTGCTGGAATACCTGCCGTCTGGATGCTGTTATTGAGAGCGTGCCCACGCCAGAAGGAACCTCTCCAGCCACGCCCGTCGCCACCCCAGCCGCCGCTCCCCCGGTGGCGAAATCCACCGCAGGTGCACCGGCAGGCCCCGGGCCTGTTGGCAAGGACACGACGGCGGGAATGCTGTTCGGCATCGGCGCCTACGTTTTGTGGGGGTTGCTCCCCCTGTACTTCTTCATCCTCATGCCGGCGGGCGCCGTCGAAATTGTCGCCAACCGCGTGGTCTGGTCGCTGCTGTTCTGCGCACTCCTGATCACCGTCACCAGGACGTGGCGGGTGCTTGCCGCGGCCTTGAAGGACCGGCGGGTTTTCGGCTCCCTGGCGCTGGCAGCGTTCCTGATCGCCATCAACTGGCTGACCTACACGTACGGCGTAACCACGGGGCAGGCCGTGGAAACGTCCCTGGGCTACTTCATCAACCCGCTGGTCTCGGTCCTGCTGGGCGTGCTGGTCCTGAAGGAAAAGCTGCGGCCGCTGCAGTGGGCTGCGGTGGTTGTCGGCTTCGTGGCGGTGGGTGTCCTCACCTACTCCTACGGGAAGCTGCCCTGGATCGCCCTGACGCTGGCGTTCAGCTTTGGCCTGTACGGCTTCGTGAAGAACCGGGTGGGCTCGAAAGTGGATGCCATCACCAGCCTCAGCGTCGAGACCATGGTGCTCGCCCCGCTGGCCGCGGTGGCCATGGTGGTCCTGGCAGCCGGCGGCGGTTCGACCCTGACATCCCAGGGTGCGGGACACTTCTGGTTGCTGCTGGCCTCCGGCGTGATCACTGCCGTGCCGCTGCTCTTCTTCGGCGCCTCCGCACGCCGGCTGCCCATGACAACCATCGGGCTGCTCCAGTACTTCGCCCCCGTCCTGCAGTTCCTGGTGGCCCTGTTCGTGTTCCGTGAAGCGATGACCATTGAGCGCTGGATCGGGTTCGGGGTGGTGTGGCTTGCCCTGGTGCTGCTGACCCTGGACATGCTTCGGGCGGCGCGAAGGAACTCGCTGGCCCGGAGGGCGCTCCGCAAGGCCGCCTGATCAGCCGCCCAAGGCCCGCTTCGCGGCGTCGTACGCGGGCGTAGGCTTCCCGTCGTTGAACAGGTGGTCGTGGCCTTGGCGGAGGCTCCCGTCGTCGTCAATCCACCAGTCGTAACGGTCGTCAACGCCCCAGGTGGTGTAGGAGACGCAGGTCCGCGAGCGCAGGCAGGTGGCCAGGACCGTGGCGTACTGCTTAGCCTGGGCGTCCGTCCCCTGATCGTCCGTGACGTCGTTTTCGGAAATGCGGACGTGCAGCCCGGCGTCCCCAAAGGTTTTGAGCGTTCGACTGAGGTCATCGGCGGAGATGGCGTCGGTCTTGAGGTCGTAGACGTGCGCCTGCAGGCCTGCACCATAGATGTGGCCGCCCTGCGCATTGGTGTCGAGGATGAGCTTGAGCAGGGCGTCCTGGCGCCGTCCCGGCACGTCGGCGCCGTTCTCGTTGATGTACTGCTTGACCTGCGGGTCGGCGGCGTACACAGCCTTGGAGACCACCGCGGGATACCCGGGCCCGAAGGCGCGGTACCAGATGTTCTGCTGCATGCTGGTCCCCTGGTTGACGTCGAACGGCTCGTTCACCACGTCCAGGGAAGCCAGCCTGCCCTTGAAGTGCGCCACCACGGTGCTGACGTAGTCCAGCAGTGCGGCGCCGGTGGCCTGTCGTTCCGCCTCGGAGCCGGTGGGCAGCTCCTGCATCCAGCGGGGCATGGCCTCCGTGAAGGCGATGGTGTGGCCGTGCACCGCCATGCCCTTGCTTTGGGCAATGGCCAGGATGGCATCGGCCTCTTCGAAGGTGTAGACGCCCTGCTGCGGGGAGAGGAACTGCGGCTTCATGGCGTTTTCCGGGGTGAGCGCCCCGAAGTTTCCCACGAACTCCCGCGCGTAGTCCTCGTCGCCGGTGAGGGGTCCAAGGGCCACGGCTGCGCCGACCAGGAAGTCGGGACGGATCTTGGCGGCCAGGGCCTGGAGCCCGTCGGCCGACCGCTGTGCGTCTGCCGCCGCGGCCCCCGACGTGCGCAGTCCGGTACTTCCCGGGGCCACGGCCGTCAACGAGGTGATGTCAAAGTCCCCGGAGTCGCTGGAGAACCCCAGCCACAGTTGCCCTGATGAGAAGACCTTGCCCAGGGGCAGCGAGGAGAGCGTGTCACTGCCGCTGGCGACGGCCAGTGTGTCGCCGGACCGGCGAACCGTGAGCGGAGCGGCCGCGTCTTTCACCGTTACGTGCTCGTCATGGACGGGCACCGGCTGGGTCACGTCCTTCTTCTGCGCCCCGTCAAAGACTGCGATCCTCAACCCGTTGCCCTGGAGCGTAAGCCGCACGCCGGCCGGCTCCACGCGGAACTCATCCGCAATGACTGGCGGCTGGTTGTATATGGCCCAGGATGCGTCCGCGGTGACATCCGCGAACGTGGCGCTCAGCGAAAAATCCCCGCCCACCACAAGGTGGGTGCCGGCCAGGTTGAGCGGAGGGTTCGGCTGGCCCCCTTGCCCGCTTTGCTCCACGATCCGCCTGGCAGTGGGCGTCACCTGCAGGCCGCTGCTGCCGGCCCGGACGCCCGGAACGTCCTGCCAGTCCACATGCAGCAGGTCCAGCGTCACGTCCGGTTTGGGCGGGGAGCAGGAAGCGAGGATGACGAGGAGGGCGGACGCCAGCACCACCGTCACTGCGTGCAGGCGTCCGGCCATCCTTCGTCTTCTTCCCTGTAACCAGGACTTGGTGCGGCTACGACTTGGTCCAGCGGACGTCGTCGAAATACGCCTGCAGCCCTGAATTGCCCTGGACGATGACCTGCAGACTCGCCTTGGCCACCGCGGTGCTGCTCGGCGAGTACGTCAGGTCCACATTGGTCACGCCGCCGGCCGAGACACCGAGTTTCCACTGCCCGGAGATCCACTGCCCGGCGGAGTTGTATTCGTCAATGTAGAAGCCCATCTCGCCGCTGATCCGCGCCGTGATGTTGAGGTAGCTGGCAATCCTGTAGCTGCCGGCGGCCACCGCCACCTGCGGGGAGAACAGGTGCCTGTTGGCCGTGGTGGCCGCCATCTTGACCGAGTTCACCGGGTTGGCCGGGCTCCCGTGGTTCCCTCCGTCAGCCAGTATGGTGGACGCCGAGTCCGTCCTCCAGCCCGAGCCGATGCCGGCGTCAAACGTGCCGTTGGCCACCAGGTTCGGGGACTGCGTGGGAGGGGCTGCCGCCCCAAGGGCCATCATCTGCATGTTGTCCAGGTAGGCGGTGATGCCTGTGCCAGTCACGTAGACCTGCAGGCTGGCAGACGCCACAGAGGTGGAGCTGGGAGTGTAGGTGAAGTTCATCGACTCCACCCAGCGGCTGTTTTCCCGCTTGCGGAACTGCCCGGAAATCCACTGCCCGGCCGCATTGTATTCGTCCACGTAGAAGCCAACTTCGCCGGAGGAGATTGAGGCGACGTTGAGGTAGGCCTTGTACAGGTAGCTGTTGGCTGCCGAGACCGGAACCTTCGGCGAGAACAGGTGGCCTGCGGCGGAACCGGACACCAGCTTCACGGATTTGGCTGGGTCGGGGTAGCTGCCATGGTTCCCGGAGTCAGCGGTGACCGCTGCCGGGGCGTCGGTCCGCCACCCGTCGGCAATGCCGTTATTGAACGTCGGGTTCGGGAGCAGGTTGGGGCTGCCGTTCACCAGGCCCTTGCTGACATTGACGTTCCTGATCTGGCCGGCCGCCACCTTGGTTTGCACATAAGCAGCCAGCTGGTCCAGCTCCGCCGTCCCGTACTGGTAGTCGTCCGGGGTCTTGCTCGGCGAAGGCCTGATGTCATGGAACGTGAAGATCGCCCAGGTCTTGTTCGCGATCGCCTCGTCCACCTTGGCCTTCAGGGTGGCCACCGGGGTGGTCACCTCCTGCACGGGGGTGTTGTGGAGCAGGAGGTCGCCCAGCGGCCAGATGTTGTTGCCCACGTCGGCGAAGCCACGCATGGAGCTGTAGTACTTGGCGATCTGGGCAAGTGTCGACATGTCGTAGTCGCCGTATGGCGTGGCGAGGGCTGTGGCGGTAAAGCCATGCGCCGCCAGCGCTGCCCGGCTGTTGGCCAGTTCGGCATCCACCTGGGCAGCCGTCAGTTTGGTCGCCTGGCAGTCATTGCCCACGCTCACAAGGCACTGGTGGTCCACGGTGTGCGAGCCGATCTCCCAGCCGTAAGTGTTCTGCAGCTGGGTGATCTGGTCCCACGTCATGTACGGAACGTCCGTGTTGGCGCGGCAGTTGTTCGGCACCGTGGTCATGCCCACGCAGTTGGTAATGATGTAGCTGGTCCCGGTGAGTCCATACTTCTTGAGTGTGGGGGCCGCCTGCGTCAGGGCATTCTGCATGCCGTCGTCGAAGGTGAAGGACACGAGCGGAGTTGGGGCGGGATTGTCCACCGCGGCATTGGCGGCCGCAGGGGACAGGAGTGCGGCCGCTATGGCCCACACCGCCGCCCCAATGGTCAATAGCTTGGCGCGGTGCCGCGCCAGGCTGGATCTTGATCTGATCATGACTTTCTCCTTCTTTCGGATGGCGAAGGCGCCGCGTTTCACCGCCTGGTGGTGGTCACGGGCCCTGCAACTGCTCGAACGCCTGGGCGACCGGTTTAACCTGGATGCCGCTTTCGTCGATGAGCTGCAGCTGGGTTGCGAGGACGGTGCTGGTGATGGTGCTCCTGTCCGCCGCAATAGTGTTTTTCTGGGTACCCGACGAGTCGGGGGCCGCGATCTGGTGGTACACGAGGATGAGCCAGCCATTGGACCGGGAGGTTTCGGCGAGCGCTTCCTTGAGGATCTCCGGCGTGGTTGTGTCCGTCACGTAGAGGACCTTCAGATCGCGCGGGTTGATGTTCTGCCTGGTGTTGATGCCGTCGCCCGTGCCGCGGACCATCTTGAAGTACTTGGCGGCGTACCAGTCCACCTGCGCGTCGGAACGTCCGTACGGGGGTGCCAGGTCATCGGTGGGCAGGCCCGCTGCTGCCAGGGCGTCCTCGCTCTTGCGCAGCTCGTCGTCCAGCCTCCCGGTGCCCACGGAGGTGAGGTCCACGTGCTGGAAGCTGTGGGCGGCAATCTCGTGTCCTGCCTGGTTCATCTGCTGGACCTCAGCCGCGGTGATGAAGTTCGGCGTCTCGATGGAACTGGGATTGACGTACTGGGTGGACTTGAAGCCGTGCTTGTCCAGCAGCGGCAGGGCGCGATCGTACACCGACTGCCAGCCGTCGTCGAACGTGATCGAGACCATGGGCTGCTGCCAGCGCAGCGCTCCCGGCCTGGTGACATCCATCAGCGAGAAGTCGCGGACGGCGGTGGTGCCGTTCCCGTGGGAAATGACGGTGACCATCGCGGTCTCCGCCCCGTCCGGGACCTGGAACGATTCCCTGATGGTGGTCCACTCCCCCGCCGGGGGCACCGTCTCCAGGTTCCGGAATTTCCGCCCGCCGCCGGCAAGCTCAAACTCGGCCACCACATCCGCCTTGGAATCCGACTTGTAGGCCGCGCTGAAGGTGAAATAGCGGTCGGCGGCCACCGGGATGGGCTCGTACTGCCACTTCGCTTCCCCGTTCTGGTAGTTGCCCACGCGGGTCCACAGGAAGCTGCCGCGCCCGTCCTCGCCGCGCCCGGACTCAACCGTCGATGTCCCGGACGAGTACGGGGACCAGAAGGCGGGCCGGGCCGGATCGGTACCGGCAAACCCCGGGTTGGGGATCACGTTGGGGCCACCTGCTCCGGATGCGGGAAGCTGGACGTCCTCGGCTGCTTCCAGGTACACGCCCTCCACCTGGAATGTGCCCGCTGAGGCGAAGCGGAAGACGTACTGCACCGCCGTCGACGTGTCCCCGCTGTTGAACGCGTCGCTGACCGTAAACGCCGAGGTGCCCGGGCGTTCCAGCGGATTCCGCAACTGCTCCAGGGTGGTGCTGCCGTCCTTGTGGTACTTCCGGGCCAGCAACCGGAAATCGGGGTCGGTGGTGGTGAACGCCTTGAAGAAGTAATTCTTGCCGGGGGCGAGGTCCACCCGCGGGCTGCTGAGGGTGACGTCGCCTGAGGCGTACTGGCTGATCGTGAGCTTAAGCGCCTGCCCGCCCATCTGCCCGGCCGCCAACTCAAGAGAAGTCTTGGCGTCACCGCTATGCCCGGCGGTCCAGCCGCCGGCAGGATCCAGGGAGGAACCGGCCGACGGCGACGGGCCGGGTGTGGCGGACGGTCCGGCCAGGGCGGGGAAGAGTGCCGGCAGCAGGTTGGCTCCCGGCCGGGGCTGGGCGAAGCTGCCCGTCTTACCCGTGTACGCCAGCCAGCCGGCGCTGATCAGGAGGACCAGGACGGTGATGACGACGAGGGGATTCAGAAGTACCCGGCGAACCCTATGGCGCTTAGGCGGCACTGGTCACCACCCCCACGCTGCCGGCCCGCTGCGGGGACTTCCAGGTGTTGGTCTCGGGACGCCGGACCAAGCCCCTCGATCGGGTGATGCAGCGGACGGCCGCCACGAGCTGCACCAAGTCCATGATGTAGAAGAGGAAGTAGGCAGTGGGTGCATACATGCAGAGCCTGGTGCGTTCCCCCGCCGTGAGGTTTTCATCCATCAGGACCGTCAGCAGCGTGTACGCGGTGATGGTGGCATACGAACCGATGATCAGGGCCGGCGTGTACGTGGCCAGCGACCAATAGACGGCGTACGTCCAGGCCAGGGGCGAGACCAGCAGCGTGAACTCACTCAGCAGGGCCATCGGCATCCGGTAGTACGCCAGGGTGCGGCTGTACCGGCGGCTGGGGTTAAGCACCATGCCGCGGTACTTGATGAGGTTCTGGATGCTTCCGTACTTCCAGCGGTAGCGCTGTTTGGCCAGGGCCCGGAACGTGAGCACACCTTCGGTCCTGGCCACCACGTCCGCACCGTAGACCATCCGGAACCGCCGGTTGCCCAGGTGGGTAATTTTCGTACTGAGCCCGATGTCCTCAGTCACTGTGTCTGTATCGTAGAAGTCCACCTTGCGCAGCACGCGCATCCGGTAGGTGGAGGCCACACCGCCCACCACGAACTCGCAGTTCAGTAGCGAGTAGAGCTTCTTGGAGCGGTAACCGATCATGTGCTCGAAGCGCTGCAGGATGCCCAGGGCTGTGGTCTCCTCGATGATCTGGACGTTCGCCGCAACACCGGCCACGTACGGGTCGTCGAAGTAGGACAGCGCATTGGTGATGGCGTCCGGCTGGATGACCGAGTCGGCGTCGAGCGTCATCACGTACTGGCCGCGGGCAAACCGCCGGAGCACGGCGTTGAGTGCGGCGCCCTTCCCCACGTTCCTGTGCATCCGCACCAGGCGCAGGTTCATTTCCGGATGGCGCAGTTGGAAGTCGCGGACCAGGCGGCCGGTAAGGTCGCTGGATGCGTCGTCCGCCACAAGGACCTCGAAGGAGCGGTAGTTGTTGCGCCGGATGGAGTCGAGCGTCCGGACGATCACTGCTTCCTCGTTGTGCGCGGCAATGACGATGGACACCAGGCCGGGTACCTCGGGGAGCGCCCTGAGGGTCCAGGTGGCCGTGGCCGCGCACTCGGGCTGGAAAGCGGTGGGGAGCCGGACGCCCCTAATCCCTTTCCGCCGCTGCTGCCAGATGTCATAGAAATTGGCACCGGCCAGGTAGAGGCCAAAGTGCACCACGTAGAGGATGCTGACGCCCGCGAACAGCCAGAAGACCAGGAGCGCGATGTCCATTAGTTCACCCGTCCACTGATTGGCTGGCCAGCACGTTCGTCACGGCCTCGGGCAGCGGAACGTTGGCCGGCTGGAGCAGGTCCAGCCCGGCCCTGATCACCGGAACCACGGCGATGGCAGGCAGGACAACCGGTGGGACTGCAGGTTTCGCGGAAGGTTTGGCGGCAGCCTCCTTCGGTCCGAAAACGTCGGTGCCGGAACCCGTTGCGGCGCCGGCAGGGCCGGGGGCCGAAGCATTGGCGGCCGCGATCCGGGCCAGGGCCCTGCGGGCGGCGCGCCGGTAGAAGCGGATGCCGATGAAGCGGATGACCACGGTGAGGGTGACCACGCTCCACAGCACCAGGCTCAGCTGGGCCACGAAACCCAGCAGGCTTTCAAACATCGCTCCGTCCCGGCCGAAGGTGGCCTGTGCCGGCACTGCTGCAGGTATTGCGAAACTTCCCGGATGCGTCACTGCCATTCCCCTTGTCTCAAGCAAGAAGTCCGTCATTGGGCTTTGGGGTATCACCACCTGGGGTGCCCAAACACCAGGCGTTGGTTGAAGTACCTGTCATTAGCGCCAAGGGAGGGCAGCGTCATTACCCTGCGGCTGACACGATTGGAGCGTGAGTGGCTCCGCTTTTTGGGGTGTGGGGGCGGCGCCTTAGGCAACCGGCGTCGCGCGCAGCCCAACCCGTTTATAGGTTCAAAATTACGTATCCCTGCGGAGGACGGACACGAGTAACGGGTACTCAATAAACAATTTGAGGGTTACCTACCGACACCGCCGTTGGGGGCACCGCTGCTTTGCCGCTGGCGCTGGCCTGTTGTTAGGTAGTTGACGCCGTGCGGCGAGGGGGCGTAGGTACCCCCGGTACCCCCCAAGCAAGGCTTTCCCGGCAGCACAAAAGGGCAGCACCCCCCCCGGGGGGGTGCTGCCCTTTTATTGGTGCGGGTTTTGGTCCTCTACGCGTTGGCCTTGATGGCGCCGGCGAGGACTTCCAGGCCGTCTGCGAGCAGTTCATCGGTAATGACCAGCGGGGGAAGCAGGCGGATGACGTTGCCGTAGGTGCCGCAGGTGAGGATGATGACGCCCTCATTCAGGCAGGCGGCGGCAACAGCCTTGGTCAGCTCCGGGTTCGGTTCCTTGGAGCCTGCCTGGACAAGTTCGACGGCGAGCATGGCACCGCGGCCACGGACGTCACCGATAACGTCGGTTCCGGCGCCGGCCAGTTCAGCCTGGAGCTCGCTCAGGCGCGCCGTGGCGATGGATTCGATGTGGCGGGCACGGCCGTTGAGGTCGTATTCCTCCATGGACCCGATGGCGGCCAGCGCAGCGGCGCACGCCACCGGGTTGCCGCCGTAGGTGCCGCCCAGGCCACCCGGGTGCACGGCGTCCAGGAGGTCGGCTCGGCCGGTGATGGCGGACAGCGGCATGCCGCCGGCAATGCCCTTGGCCATGGTGATGATGTCCGGGACGACGCCCTCGTGGTTGACGGCGAACCATTCACCGGTGCGGCAGAAGCCGGACTGGACTTCGTCGGCGATGAAGACGATGCCCTTCTCCTTGGCCCAGGCGGCCAGCGCGGGCAGGAAGCCCTCGGCCGGGACGATGAAGCCGCCCTCACCCTGGATGGGTTCGATGATGATCGCGGCAACCTGGTCGCCGCCGATCTGCTTCTCGATCATGGTGATGGCGCGCTTGGCGGCCTCGGCACCCGTGATGGCGGGGTTTTCCTCGCGGAACGGGTAGCTCATGGGCATCCGGTAGACCTCGGGCGCGAACGGGCCGAAGTTGGTCTTGTACGGCATGGCCTTGGCAGTGAGCGCCATGGTCAGGTTGGTGCGGCCGTGGTAGGCGTGGTCAAAGGCGACGACGGCGTCGCGTCCGGTTGCCAGGCGGGCCACCTTGACGGCGTTTTCCACTGCCTCAGCGCCGGAGTTGAAGAGGACGGTGCGCTTTTCGTGGTCGCCCGGGGTGAGGCGGTTCAGCTGCTCGGCGACGGCCACGTAGCCTTCGTACGGGGTGACCATGAAGCAGGTGTGGGTGAAGTGCTCCACGGCTTCCTTGACGGCCCCGACCACGGCGGGGTCGGAGGCGCCCACGCTGGTCACGGCGATGCCTGAGCCGAGGTCGATGAAGGAGTTGCCGTCGACGTCCTGGATGATGCCGCCGTCGGCGTCGGCCACGTAGACCGGAACGCTGGAGGCGACGCCGGCAGCCACCACGGACTTGCGGCGCTCGGTCAGGGCCACGGACTTGGGGCCCGGGAAGTCGGCCTGGACGCGGCGCTTCTGCTCCAGGCGGTAGGTGGGGTCTGCTGCGGTGGTGGTCATGGGTTTTCTTTCTTGCTAACGGTGGGGAGGGAAGCGGTTGGCGTCAGGAATCGAGCGCGGACATGACGTGCTTGATGCGGGTGTAGTCCTCCACGCCGTACATGGAGAGGTCCTTGCCGTAGCCGGACTGCTTGAAGCCGCCGTGCGGCATTTCGGCGGTGAGGAGGATGTGGGTGTTGATCCAGACGGCGCCGAAGTCCAGGTCGCGGCTGAGCCGCATGGCGGTGCCGTGGTTGGTGGTCCAGACGCTTGAGGCCAGCGCGTAGTCGACGTCGTTGGCCATGGCCACGGCTTCTTCCTCGGTGCTGAACTTCTGGACGGTGATGACAGGGCCGAATGTTTCCTTCTGCACCACGTCGTCGGTCTGGTTGGCGCCGGTGATGATGGTGGGCTCGAAGAAGAAGCCCTTCTCCCCCGCGCGGTGCCCGCCGGTCTCGATCCGGCAGTTGGCGGGCAGGTTCTCCACCACGGAGGTGACGGCGTTGAAGTGGTTGATGTTGTTCAGCGGCCCGAAGTAGTTGTCTTCGTCGTTCTGCGAGCCGGTGTGCAGGGTCCTGGTGTGCTCCACCATGGCTGCCACGACGTCGTCGTGGACGGACTCCTCCACCAGCACGCGGGTGATGGCGGTGCAGTCCTGGCCGGCGTTGAAGAAGGCGAACTCGGCGATGGCCGCGGCGCTCTTCTTAATGTCGGCGTCCTTGAAGACGATGGCCGGTGCCTTGCCGCCCAGTTCCAGGTGGGCGCGCTTGAGGCCCTTCGCGGCGCCGGAGGCGACGGCGATGCCGGCCCGGACCGAACCGGTGATGGACACCAGGCCGGGGACCTTGTGCTCCACCATCATGGCGCCGGTTTCGCCGGTGCCGAGTACCACGTTCAGCACGCCGGTGGGCAGGATCTCCCCGGCGAGGCGGGCCAGCACCAGGGTGGATTCGGGGGTGGTGTCGGAAGGCTTGAGCACCACGGTGTTGCCGGCGGCGAGCGCGGGACCGATCTTCCAGATGGCCATCAGGAAGGGGTAGTTCCACGGGGCCACCTGGGCCACCACGCCGATGGGCTCGCGGCGGACGTAGGAGGTATGGCCCTCGAAGTACTCGCCGGCGGACTTGCCCTCCAGGATGCGGGCAGCACCGGCGAAGAAGCGCAGCTGGTCGGCGCCGGCGGCCACTTCCTCGGAGGCAATGAGCGACCGGACCTGGCCGGTGTTGCGGTGCTGGGCTTCGACCAGTTCGTCGCTGTTGGCCTCGATGGCGTCCGCGAGCTTGAGCAACATCAGCTGGCGCTGGCCCGGGGTGACGTGCTTCCAGGTCCGAAAGGCGTCCTTGGCGGCCGCCATGGCGGCGTCCACATCCGCCTGCACCGACACGGGAGCCTGTGCCACCACTTCGCCGTTGGCGGGGTTGACCACGTCCAGCAGGGTGGTGCCGGCGGGTGTAACGAACTTCCCGTTGATGAAGTTCTGCAAGGTTTGGACCACGGTGTGCAACCTCTTTCGTATGGGCCATCTGCTGCCGGGCGGAGACCAGGACGGATGGATGGAACTGCATTGAGCCTATGCCAGCGCCCAAGCCGGGTGAATAGCCACCTGCACACCCTTGCCAAAGGGGTTTAGTGCGGTTGCCCAGCTCACGTTTATCCTTGCTTCATGGCCATTTCCCTTGCTGCCCTGGTGGGCGTGACGTCCTTGAATCTGTCCAAGGCGGGCGTGGCGGAGACTACCTGGAACCAGGACATCAACTGGGTTGCGGTGACCGAACTGGAGGATCCCCAGCGGTTCCTCAACGGCGGCGAACTGGTCCTCACCACGGGCCTGCGGCTGCGCTCGGCACCCGAGCAGCGCCGCTTTGTCCGCCAGGTGCAGCGCGCCGGAGCGGTGGGCATTGGCTTCGGTGTTGGACTGTCGCACGAAGCGGTGCCGCCGGCCCTGCTGGCGGAGGCCAACCGGTGGGGGCTCCCGGTGGTGGAGGTCCCGTACGAGACCCCGTTCATCGCCATCACCAAGCTGGTGGCGGACGCCCAGTCCGCCGACCACTACGCCAAGCTGGAGAGGCTGATCGCCGGGCACCAGGTGCTGGCCCGGGCGCTGCTGACCGGCGGCGGGCTCGCGGAGCTGCTGAAGAACCTTGGTGGCATGCTGCGCACGGACATTGCGCTCACCCAGTTCACGGCCCAGCTCTACAACAGCAGCAGCACCCACCCCTCGGCGGACAGCTGGTCCAGCTATCCCGTGCCCACCGGCCGGCGTGACGCCTGCACCCTGTGGGTGCGCCAGCCCTTCGAGGACACCGGCATCATCGGCTACGCGCAGAACCTCATCAGCGTGGAGCTGAACAACATGGTCAAGCAGCGGCAGGCCCAGCGAGCCCTCTGCGGCCAGGTGCTGGAGGACGTCATCCACGGGGCGCTGGAGACCAGCGAGGCTCAGCGCAGGCTGGCCGGCGTTGGCGTGAACAGCACCCGCAAGAACGTGGTGCTGCTGGCTGTATCCGCCGCCCACGGCAAGGCCCTGGGGAGCACCTCGGTGCCGCAGGAACTGGAGAAGGCAGTCGCCGCCGTCGTGGGCAAGGACCTGGTGCTGGTGGTCAATGACGACGGCGGGACGGCGCCGTCGCTGGCCCGGAGGCTCAGCGACCACCTCGCCGAGGCCGGGATCCATGCCACGATCGGCATCGGCGGGGCATACACCAAGCCCAACGGGCTCCGCTGGAGCTATTTCGAGGCCCGCGACGCCGCCAGCCATGGCCTGCCCGTCAACGAGCCGGAGCGGCTGAGCCTGACGTCCCTGCTGCTGGCCAGCGAGGACGTGCCGCTGGCGGACATGGCGCACGAGTCGCTGAACCCACTGCGGTCCTTCGACGCCGCGCACGGCTCCGAACTCATGGCCACGCTGGAAAGCTACCTGAACAACAACGGCTCCGTGGCGGCGGTGGCGGAGGAACTCACGCTGCACCGCAACACGGTCCGCTACCGGCTGGCCCAGATCACCGAGCTCACCGGCTACGATCCCGCGGTCACCGCGGACCGGGTGCAGCTGTGGCTTGCGCTGGCGGTGGCGCGGTTGTCGGCGCGGCAGGGCAAGTAGCCCCGTACACAACCTCAGATCACGCCGTGACCCAATAGGTCGCGCGACTTCTTCCACGCCTTCCGGGACCCGGCCTTTGCCGCCAGCATCCGTTCTTCCTGCTGGTTGAGCAGGTCCGCGTAGATGGCTGCCGTGGCCGGATCGCTGTAGTCCGCGGCGATGGCGGCGAGCAGGTCGCGGGCCACGACGGCGTCCTGGAAGCGGCCCAGGATTTTTTGCTGCCGGTGCGCGGCCTTGACCACCTTGCCGGCGCGCTTGCCGTGCACCAGGGCCGCCGATTCGGCCACGTGGCGCAGCCGCTTTGCGTCTTTGCGGACGCGGTGGAGGGCAAGCTCCTCCTCCCTGCCGCGCCGGGCCCGCTTCACGGCTTTATGCGAACGGCGCAGGCGTTTGGCGGCTTTGTCCACCGCCTTCGCGGCAGCCCGGCGTCCGGGAGTCACTGCTTCGGCGCGCACGGGCGGGTTGTCCCGGAAATCCTCGAGCTTGTCCAGCAGCCGGAAGTAGCGGGCCGATCCCAGGGCTTCCCGCAGGAGCCGGTAGGCTGCGTCATAATCGCTGCCGGTACGCTGTTCCACGCTGGAGGTGGCGCCGGCGATGCCCTCCCCCGGCGGCAGTGCGCCCAGTTGTTCGCGGAGCTGTTTCCCCAGGACCTCGGCGTCGCGCGGCTGGCCCAGCAACTGGCCCAGCCATTTCAGCTCGCTCCGCAGCTTGCGCACCGGCGACGCCCGGTAGAGCCGGCCGTAGGCGGCCAGAACGGAGCGGATGCGGCGCGTCGCCGAACGCATGGCGTGCACGGCGTCCGGTTCCTCGTTCCGGACGTCCGCGTCCCTTGCGAGGATCTGGTCGATCTGCGCGGCCACATAGACGGTGACGACGGCGGCAGCCGGGGCACGCTTTCCGGCCAGAAGGGCGGAGCTGCTTTCGGCCCCGCCGGCATCGCCGGGAGCCTCTTCGCCGGCGGCGGTCCCAGCCCTGGCAGCAACCCGCTTCCCCGCCTTGGTGCCACTGCCCAAGGCGCGCGCCAGTTTGGAGGCGTGGCCGGCGGGCCGGGCACCGGCGGCGGTGAGCAGTTCCTCCACGGGGACGAAGAGGCCAGGGTCACCGTGGACCAGTTCCAGCTCCCAATCACGCCATTCCTGCCGGGGCGCGTCCGGCCCGTCCTCCAGCCGGGCGGCGGTGACGTGGTCGTCGGCGAGGTCGGCCAGGTGCACGCCGTCTTCCCCATAGAGGGGGTAGGTAGTGCGCCGGGTTTCCAGCCGGACCACCGGAGCCGGGACAGTCCCCCGCAGGTAGGCGTGGAGGTGGGTGAGCAGGCTGTCCGGGACGACGTCGGGCCGGCCGAGCGGTGCGTGCAACTCCGTCCGGTGCTGCGGGCCTTCCCCGGCTGCGGCGCCCTGCGGCGGCAGCTTCAGGTGCCACCCGGCGTCCTTGCCTCCGGTGCGGCGGCGAAGCGTGATGCGGCGGGCGGCCAAGCCATGTTTGGGAGTGTCGAAGTACACCGCCTCCAGCAGGTCCGTGTGCGGCTTGCCCGTCCGGGCTACCCCGGGAGCCTGCTCCAGTGCCGGCACTTCGGCGGCGGTGTCGACGTCGTACTTCTTCTCGATCTCAAGTCCCCGGGAAGCCTCCACAGCCGTCCTTCCAGCGCCGCCTGGTCATCGCCAGGCCCTCCGACAGTCCGTTGGCAGTCTATTGCAGGCGCCCGCTGGAGGGAGAGGTTGGCCACAAATACGCAAACATCAAACGTCTAACCTTTACGGTGGAGGGTATGCCCGCCACTCCCCCTTCCCCCGCCCCCGTCACCGCCGACGCCCCCACGGCCGCTCAGGCCGCTCCCGCCGCACCGGATCCCGGGACTGTTCCTGCGAAGCCGCGCTCCGCCGTCGTGTTTGGTGTCATTGCGCTGGTGCTGATCGGGCTGAACCTGCGCGCAGGCATCACCGGGGCCTCCGCGCTGCTGCACGACCTCCAGGCCGTGCTGGGTTATGGGGCGCTGGTGGCGGCCAGCATCCCGTCCATCCCCACGCTCTGCTTCGCGGTGGCCGGGGCAGCGACATCATGGCTCAGCGGCAAGGTGGGGGTGGAGAAGGCCATCCTGCTGTCGCTGGCGCTGCTGGCCGGCGGGCTGCTGCTGCGCGGCATCCCCGCCACCGGAATGCTGGTGGCCGGCAGCGTGGTGGGCATGTCCGGGCTGGCCATCTGCAATGTGGCCATGCCCTCCTTCATCCGCGAGCACTTCGCCTCCCGGACCTCCCTCATGACCGCCGTCTACACGGTGACCATGACCACCGGCGGCACCCTGACCTCGGTCCTGGTGGTCCCGCTGGCGCAGGCCCTGGGATCCCCGTCCGCCGCCGTGGGTGCTGTGGGCATCGCCGCCGTCGCAGCCTTCCTGGGATTCCTGCCCGTGGCCCTGCACGCCCACCGCCACACCGTCCGGACCGCGGCCGGGCACGTTTCCCCGTGGCCGTTGCTGCGCACCCGCAAGGGCCAGCTCCTTACCGCCATCTTCACCCTGCAGGCATTGCTGGCGTATGCCCTGCTGAGCTGGTTCCCGTACATGCTGACCACCATGGGACTGGGCGCGTCGGAGAGCGGGCTGATGTTCGGGCTGATGCAGCTTGTTTCCGTCCCGGCAGGCATGGTGCTGATTGCCATCGGAGCCCGGCCGGGCATGCTGCGCCCCGCCTTCTACCTGGTGAGCATCACCATGGTGGTGGGCATCGCGGCACTGCTGGTCCTGCCCGTGGGATTGGCAGCCATCCCCGCTGTCCTGCTCGGTTTTGGCCTGGGCATCTTCCCGCTGGTGATGGTGATGATCAGCCGCAGCGGAACCAGCACCGCCGAAACCACCGCTTTGTCCACCCTGGCCCAGTCCTCGGGATACCTGCTGGCCACCGTGGGCCCGTTCGGCATGGGGCTGCTGCACAGCGCCACCGGTGGCTGGTCACTGCCCCTTGCGCTGCTGCTGGGGCTCGCACTGGTGCAGATCGTGGTGTCCCATCTGCTTACCGGGAAGGCCATGTCGGTTAAACCCGCTGAGGCTGCCGGCACTATTGCCGGGCGACCCAACCGTTCGGAAGGAAAATAGCATCATGTCGCTGAGCCCTTCGGTACGTCCGCCGCTCGCCGCCGAAGTCACGGCCAAGCTGCGGGAAATGGTGCACTCCGGCGAGTGGCCGCTGAACCAGCGCATCCCGCCCGAACCCGAGCTCGTGGCCAGGCTGGGCGTTTCCCGCGGCACCCTCCGCGAAGCGGTCAAGGCCCTGGCCCACGGCGGCATGCTGGAGGTGCGGCGCGGGGATGGCACCTACGTGCGCGCCACCAGCGAGATGTCCGGCGCGGCCCGCCGCATGTACCAGGACCATACCGAACAGCACATCCTGGAGGTCCGGCTGGGCCTGGACACCCAGGCTGCCCGGCTGGCCGCACGCAATGCAACGGACGACGACGTCACGGCCCTGCGCGCGCTCCTCGCCACCCGGGACCAGGCTTGGAAGAACGGCGACTTCGAACCCTGGGCGGACGCCGACTGGCACTTCCACGAAGGCATTGCGCGGGCGTCCGGCAACCCCCTGCTGCACGAGCTCTACGCGAGCTTTGGGACCGTGTTCCACCAGGACCTGCTGACCCAGCAGCGCCGGCCGGGCTTCAACGGGCTGCCCCGGGACGGCCACGAAACCCTGCTCGAGGCCATCGAACGGCGGGATGAGGACGCCGCCGTGGCCACCGTGAGCCGGAACCTGAACTCTTGTGCGGAGTGGCTGGCGGAATAAGCCGGCACACAAACAGCGGCCCGGCACTGTGGTGCCGGACCGCCGTCGTACGCCGTGTGTTTCTTATTCGCCTTAGTCGCCGCGCAGGCCCGCGAAGACGTTCTTGGGCCGCTGCATCTCGCCGTGCTTGGCGCCAAGGATGATCACCAGGGCAGCGAAGCCGGGAATGGCCCACTGCAGGAGCTTGAGCTGCTGCTGGGCGGTCTTCAGTTCGTCCGAGGCAGCGCCGTGCGGCTCGGTTGCGCCCTCTGCACCTTCACCGGCGAGCTTGTCCACCTTCTTGCCCAGGATGCCCGAGTACAGGGTCACCGCGGCGCCCACCACCGTGACGGCGGTCTTGATGACGGTGTCGCGGGCCACGCCCTCCTGCTTGGCGATCCGGCCCTTGTTCTCCCAGGCGATGGCGAGGTCCGCCACCAGGTGGGAGGCGAAGGCAGCGGTCTGGAACGGAGCCCACTTCATCCAGCCGGCGCTGGAAAGCCGGGTGCGCTCGGAGGGGTCCTTGGCCTGGGCCGCAGCCCCGTTGAGCCCGATGGCACCCATCAGGGATCCACCAAACCATGCTGCTGCCGTCAGGTCGTGAACTGAACGGGCAATGAGATTTCCTGCCATGATGTGCATTCCTAACGTTGTGAACTGGTTCCGGGTTGCCGCTGCGCGGCAGACTTCACTTGCCTTGGTTCCATCGAGGTATGGTCGGCCCATCGTAAGCACACTTACTAATATTACGAAAGCCCGTCCCGGACAGGGCGCACCGCGTAATATCGTCGCCATGGGAAACACAGGGACATTGTTCGGCTGGGCCTTCGGGAACCCCGCCCGCGAAAGTGACAGCGGCTACGTGGACGGGCTGGAGCGCGAGGCGCTGCGGAATGCCAAACAAACGGCAAAGGCCAAGGGCGTGGACGTTGTGGCGGGTTCTGAAGTGTTCACCGTCCTCAGCGCAGACGAATCCCTGGTGGAGCTGGACAACGCCCCCGGCCAGCTGGTGGTCCGCTGCACCGTGCACGTCGAGGGACCGGGCGCAGAAAAGCTGCGGGCCGAAGGGCCCATGAACGGCTGACGGATGTCCAACGGCGAATCCACGCTCAGGCAGGCAGCGGACGCTGTCGAGGAGGCCTCCAACCACAAGGTCCTGGATGTGCTGGCCCGCGCCGGGTTTGCCGTCATGGCCCTGCTCCACGTCATCCTCGGTGCCATCGCCATTGCCATCGCTTTCGGGCATCCGGGCGAGGCCGAACCCACCGGCGCCATCGCCCAACTGGCGGACAACCCGTGGGGCCCGTTCGTCATGTGGGGGTGCGTGGTGGCCTGCCTCGGCCTTGCCCTGTGGCAGGCCAGTGAAGCGACCCTGCGGGCTCGAAGCCTCCCGCGCAAGGAACGGCTGGCCAAGCTGGTTTCCTCAGGGTTCCTTGCTGTCGCGTACGGCAGCGTGGGCCTGACTTTTGCAGGATTCGCGCTGGGCCAGCGCAGCGACTCGGGCGACAACACGCGCGACTTCAGCGCCAGCCTGATGGACCACCCGGTGGGGCCATGGCTCCTGGTGGCCCTGGGCCTGACCATCCTGGGCATCGGCATCTACTTCGTCGTCAAGGGGTTGCGGCGCGGCTTCAAGGAAGAACTGTTCCATTTTGAGGGCACCCGGCGCGGCAGGCTTATCGACAGCCTGGGCGTCACCGGCCATGTCGCCAAAGGCATCGCCCTGGACCTCACCGGACTGCTGTTCATCATTGCCGCGGCCAAGCACCGGCCCGAGGAATCGACGGGGCTGGACGGCAGCCTCAAAGCCCTACAGGACCACCCCTTCGGACCCACCCTGCTGGTGGCGATCGGTGCCGGGTTTATCGCTTACGGGATTTTCGCACTGATCCGGGCCCGGTTCGGCCGCATGTAGTCCCGGGGTTTGTGGGTAGGAAGGAAGTATGACCCAACAACTGCGCGCAGTTTCCGCCGTCACCGGGAGTGCCGGGCAGGCCTTTGCCGCCCTCTTCCGGCTCCTGAAACTCGCGCGGCCTGACCGGCCCATCCACCCGGAGGGCCTCGGCCTGGCCGGAGTACTCACCAGGACCGGCAACCCGGCCGGCCCCAGCGGCATCGACTGGCTGGACTCCCCCGGCACTGACCAGGTGGTGGCCCGCTTCTCGCGGTCCGTGGGCCTGCCGCAGGCGCTGCCGGACATCCTGGGCCTGGCCCTTCGGGTTTCCCCGTCCGGCGATGCTGCTGCCGCCGATGCCGGTCCGGCTGACGTGCTGTTTGCCTCCACCGGGTGGGGCATGCCGGGCCGGTTCCTGCTTGTGCCGCGGCTGGACGTCGCCGGAGCCACCATGACCACGCTGATGCCATACCGGGGCCAGCGCGGTCCCGTCCTGCTGGGCGTGCGGACGCGGAGCCTCCCGCCGGGTTCGCTGGCGTCCGGGGAATGGGTGCTGGGGCTGCACTGGGCCTCACCGGGCGGACCCTGGCGGGAGTGCGGCGAGCTGCGGCTGCACGCCGGCGGCAACCCCGCTGACATCCCCCTGCGGTTCGATCCCCTGGAGAACCAGCCGCCCGGCGCCGAGGCCTACGGATGGACCCGGCGCCTGCGGAAGCCCTCCTACCGGGCCGCACGGCGGCCCGCACCTCCCGCCGTCGTACGCGCCAAGCAACCTGCGCGCCCAAAGAACGCTCCCGTAACACTTCAGCAAAGCACCACCGGAACCGGAAGGAACACCATGTCCACCGTCTCGCTGCTGTTCAACGCATCCTCCGCCGACGTCTGGCGGGTCATCTCTGACGGCTGGCTCTATTCGGGCTGGGTGGTGGGAGCCTCCCGGATCAGGGACGTGGACGCCGAATGGCCGCAGGCCGGCGCCCAGCTGCACCACTCCGTGGGGACCTGGCCGCTGGTCATTGACGACAGCACCAAGGTGGCCGCCGTGGAGCCCGGCCGCTCCCTGGAACTCGTTGCACGCGGCTGGCCCATGGGCGAGGCCAAGGTGGAGATTACGCTGGAGGACCGCGGGAACCAGTGCCGGGTGACCATCGCCGAGGACGCCATCCGCGGGCCGGGCAAGCTGATGCCCAAGTTCCTGCGCGATCCGCTGATTTCTGCCCGGAACCGCGAAACCCTCCGGCGCCTGGAGCTGATGGCGATCGGCGGCGCGGGGAAGTAGCGCAGCCCGGTTAACACAGCTTAAATGCCGGAACCGCGGGCCCATTGGCCCCGCGGTTCCTGCATTTAGGTTCTAGACCTGGGCGGCTACGCCGTCGCGGGAGATGTCCACCATGTCCCCGCGCGGCACCACCTTGATGCGCTCACGCTTGACTTCAACGCCGTGCGAGCCGCCGGCCTCCGTGGCTGCTGCGCCGAGGGCGAGCTCGTGGGCATCGAGGGCCAGCCAGCCTTCCCAGCTGGTGAACTTCACGCCGCGGGCATCGAGGAGTTCGGTGACCGCGTCCTCTGCGGGTGCCTCGGCGACCGGAAGGTTTTCGCGGTCTTCCAGCAGGTACGTGACGGTCTCCAGGGCGTCGCCCTTGGTGTGACCGATGAGCCCGACAGGTCCGCGCTTGATCCAGCCCGTGGCGTAGAGACCCGGCACGTGGGTGCCCGACGCGTCCAGGACGCGGCCGCCGTCGTTCGTCACCACGCCCTTCTTGTGGTCGAACTCAACGTCCGGCAGGGCGGAACCGAAGTAGCCAATGGCGCGGTACACAGCCTGGACCGGGTAGTCCACGTACTCGCCGGTGCCACGGGCGTTGCCGGTGCCGTCCAGCTCGGTGCGCTCAAACTTGATGCCGGCCACCTTGCCTGGGGTCTCGGCGTCGTCGTAGATCTCCACCGGGCTGTGCAGGAAGTGCAGGTGCAGGCGGCGCGAAGCCTTGAGCTCGGAGAGGTCCTCGGGCTGCTCAGCGATCCAGTTGGTGAGCGTGCCCACCATGGTCTTGGTCTGGTTGTTCGTCTGGATCTGGCGGTCCGATTCCTCGTCGAACTCGAAGTCCTCCGGGTACAGGATGATGTCCACGTCCTTGGAGTGGGACAGCTCGCGCAGCTCCAGCGGGGTGAACTTGACCTGGGCGGGGCCGCGGCGGCCGAAGACGTGGACGTCGGTGACCGGGGACGCCTTCAGGCCCGCGTAGACGTTGTCCGGGATTTCGGTGACCAGCAGGTCGTCGGCGTGCTTGGACAGGACGCGGGCCACGTCCAGGGCCACGTTGCCGTTGCCGATCACGGCGATTTCCTTGGCCTCCAGGGGCCACTCCCGGGGCACGTCGGGGTGGCCGTCGTACCAGGAGACGAAGTCGGCGCCGCCGAAGGAGCCCTCCAGCTCGACGCCGGGGATGTTCAGGTCCGCGTCCTTGATGGCGCCGGTGGCGAAGATGACGGCGTCGTAGTGCTTGCGGAGATCCTCGATGGTGAGGTCCGTGCCGTAGTCGACATTGCCGAAAAAGCGGATGTCGCCGCGGTCCAGCACCTTGTGCAGGGCGTTCACGATGCCCTTGATGCGGGGGTGGTCCGGGGCCACGCCGTAGCGGATCAGGCCGTAGGGTGCCGGGTAGCGGTCAAAGAGGTCGATGCTGACGGTCAGCTCGCCGCTCTTGACGGCTTCGCTCTTGGTGAGGATGTCGGCGGCGTAGACGCCGGCCGGGCCGGAGCCCACGACGGCGACGCGCAGCGGACGCTCAGCAGATCCTACGGTGGTGCTGGATGACACGGCTGTGTTCCTTTTCTTCTGCATCGACTGCTGAGTACTTGTCGTTTTGAACGCTCATAACGACAAGTACGGAGCAATCGATGGGTTTCAGGTGGTGAGGGCGGTCTTGCGGGGGCTGTTCGGGGTGGTGGTGCTGTAGTCAACGGTTTTGAAGTGCGACGGCGCGAACGGGCTCACGCGCACCACGTCACCGATGACAATCACGGCAGGATTTGCGACGCCGGCCGCCTTGGCCTGGTCGGCGATGGAACCGAGCGTGCCAATGGTGACGCGCTGGTCCGGCAAATAGCCGTTTTCCACGATACCAACAGGTGTGTCCAGCGGCAGTCCAGCTTCGCGTAGCGCGGACGCGGATTCCCGCAGCTGGCCGACGCCCATGAGCAGGACAATCGTGTGGTCCGGGCGGGCCGGGATCTCGGAGAGTTCCTCGTGGCCGGTGACCACGCTGAAGCCCTTGGCCAGGCCGCGGTGCGTGACCGGAATACCTGCGGCTGCCGGGACGGAGATGGCGGACGTGACGCCGGAGACCACCTCAACCTCGACGCCGTTCTGCCGGCAGTACTCTGCTTCCTCGCCGCCGCGTCCCAGCACGTACGGGTCGCCGCCCTTGAGCCGGACAACGCGGTGGCCCTTGAGCGCTTCCTCCACGAGGAGGCGGTTGATGTCTGCCTGCGGGACGGGGTGGTGGCCGGGGGTTTTGCCCACTTCGATGACGCGGACATCCGGGGCGAGTTCGTTCAGCAGTTCGCGGGGGCCGAGGCGGTCCGCAACAACGACGTCGGCCTGGCCCAGGAGCCGGCGGCCGCGGACGGTGATGAGGCCGGTGTCGCCAGGGCCGCCACCCACGAGGGCGACTGACCCGCGGTGCGCGCGGCGGCGGCGCAAGGGCAGGTCGCCGGCCTCCAGGGCTGTGGCCACGGCGTCGCGGACGGCCATGGCCCGGCGCGGGTCTCCCCCGGCGTTGACGGCGATCTTGACGTCGTCCACCACGGCGACGGCGGGGGTCCAGGCGGCGGAGGCTTCATGGTCGGAGGCGTTGACGCACCACACCCGCTGCGCCTCGGCGTCGGCCGATACCCGGGCGTCCACTTCCGGGGTGCCCGTGGCAGTCTGGACAAACCAGACGCCGTCGACATCGCTTGAAAGGTAGGGGCGCGCCTCCCAGATGAGCAGGCCGGCGTCGACCAACTCCTGCAGCGCGGGCGAGGCAACCGGGGCCACGACGGTGACCAGGGCACCGGCGTCGAGCAGTCCCTTGGCGCGGCGGGCAGCGACGGGTCCGCCGCCCACCACCAGCACGGGGCGGCCGAGCAGCCGCAGCGCCGTGGGGTATATGTCCTGAATTGCCATGAATCAACGGTAGGGCGGCGTCACATTCGCCAACAAAGGCCCAGCAACACCAGTTCACGTAAGGTAACGCTGCGTCACAAAGGATTTTCAGGCTCGCGCGGCCAGGAAGCTGCCGCGGTCCCGGATGAGCCGCTCCAGGTAGCGGCGCAGGATGAGCCGCTCGACGCCGCGGCCCAGGACTCCCAGCGGGGCGGTGAACTCCACCCGGTCCGTCATGATGCTTCCGGCGGCCGTGGGCTCGAATTCATGGACGTGCCGGAAGGCCTTGAAAGGGCCCTTCACCTGCTCATCGGTGAAGCTGCGGGGGAAATCCAGGTGGGTGACCCGGCTGGTCATGGTGAGCGGAATACCGAAGTGCTTCGCCCGCCAGGTCACCTCCTGGCCCTCCCCGATCAGCCCACTGGTGACGCCGGCAACCGCCCGCTCCCCCGAGTCCTTCTGGGAGTCCACGTGAAGGTCGATGCTGCGGGCCAAGTCGAACAGCTGCTCCACGGGGAGCTGGGACTCAGTGCGGCACGTGAAGCTGGCGGTCATGGCGCCAGTCTGCCATGCGGCAGGAAACAGCAGAGCCCGACGGCGGAAGGTCGCCGTCGGGCTTTGCTTGCGGTGTGTTGGGGCTAGCGGGTGCTGCCGGCCAGGAGGCCGCGTCGGCGCAGGAGGCGCTTCTCGATGGGGCCGAAGACCAGCAGCTCGATGAGGATGCCGACGGCGAGGATCAGCAGGATGGCGGCCATGACGATAGTCATGTCGGACAGGTCCCGTCCCTGGTCCAGCAGGGAGCCCAGGCCGAAGCCGATGGTGCCGCCCACGGCAATGATCTCCGCGGCCATGAGTGAGCGCCAGGAGAAGGCCCATCCCTGTTTGAGGCCGCTGAGGTAGCCGGGCAGTGCGGCCGGGAGGATCACCTGCAGGGCCATCTGCAGCCGCGATGCGCCCAGGACAGTGCCCACCCGGCGGTACTGCGGCGGGATCTGGTCCACGCCCGAAATCAGGCCGTTGATGATGGACGGGATGGCGCCCATGAACACCACGAAGTACACGGTGGCGTCGGTCAGCCCGAACCAGATGATCGCCGCAGGCACCCACGCCACGGACGGCAGCACCTGGAGGCCGGAGATCAGCGGTCCAAATGCGCGTCGAAGCGGGGCAACCTGGGCCAGCAGGAGGCCAACGGGCGTGGCGATGGCCACCGAAATCAGGAAGCCCACCACACCGCGCTGCAGCGACGTCCAGATGGACTGCTGGAACTTTCCGTCGCTCCACAGGACACCCATCTGGGCCACCACATCAAGCGGCCCCGGAACCAGGTCCCGCCGCTTCACGCCGAGGGATACATAGAACTGCCAGATGAGCACCAGGACCACCAGGGCGGCCACCGGCAGGAGGATTCGGCTCCAGTCGACGCGGTGCTTGCGGTCTGCGTCTGACTGCAGCGAGTCCAGGCCGGATTCAAGCTCGCGGAGGTCCTCGTTGCCGGTGGAGGTCCGGGTCAGGGCGGCATGCACGTGCTCGCGGGCTGCGGGAGTGGCATCTAAGGCATCGGCCGAGGGACCCGCCGCGAGCTTGCGAGTGGTGGGAAGGCCGGTGCCGCTGTCGGAGCCGGACGCTTCGTCCGAAGGACGAAAGCCGTCCGGCGAAGGGGCGGGGGCGGCATCCGGCGCGGAGCCAGACAGGAACTTACTTGGCATGGCGGCGAATCTCCTCCCGCAGCCGGGCGGTGATGACCCCGGTCAGCTGGCCGGCGAGCCCGGCGTCGGTTCGGTGTTCCTCGGTGACTGCCCATTCCTGGACCACGCGGCCGGGGCGGGAGGACAGCAGCAGGACGCGCTGGCCCAGCCGGACGGCCTCGCGGACGTTGTGGGTGACGAAGACGATGGTCCGCCCGGTTTCCTTCCAGATGCGTTCCAGCTCATCGTGCAGGAGGTCGCGGGTGATGGCGTCGAGGGCGGCGAAGGGCTCATCCATAAGCAGCAGCTGCCGGTCCTGGGCCAGCGAACGGGCCAGGGACACGCGCTGCCGCATGCCGCCGGACAGTTCGTGCGGGCGCTTGTCCCCGGCGGATCCCAGGTGCACCAGTTCGAGGAGTTCCTGGGCCTTGGTGCGGCGTTCGGCTTTGCCCACGCCGCGCAGCTTCAGTGCCAGTTCGATGTTCTCCCGTGCGGTCAGCCACGGAAACAGCGCCGCGTCCTGGAACATGAAGGCGGCGCCGTCGCTGGGCACTTCCAGGGCGCCCGACGTCGGCGCTTCAAGTCCCGCGATGATGTTCAGGAGGGTGGATTTGCCGCAGCCGGAGGCGCCGAGGAGGGCAACGAACTCGCCTTGCCTGATGTTGGCGTTGACGTCGTCAAGTACCGGGGCGCCATCGCCGAAGCGCTTGCCCAGGTGTTCCAGTACTACTGGCATGGTGGCGTCCTTAAGTGGTGGTGGATCAGTCCTGGCCGAGGCCGGCGGCTGAGATCTTGTCCGCGCCGCCGGTCACCTGGTTCAGGGCGCTGAGGTCGAAGAGGCCGTTGATGTCGGCCTTTTTGGTGGTGCCGGCGTCGATGCCGTCCTGCAGCAGCTTGGGGTAACTGCCCGCCAGCGGGTCAAGAGTGAAGCTGATGTTCGCCAGCGACCGGGCCAGGACATCCGCCGGCAGCGCGGCCCCGGCGGATTCCTGCAGGGCGGAGTTGATAAGAGCGGCCTTCTCGTCGGCCGGGGCCGAGTTGAGCCACGCCACGGAGTCCGCATTGCCCTTCAGCAGGGCCTTAACGGTGTCCGGGTGGTCTGCGGCGAACTTCTGGTTCACGATCAGGATGGTGGTGGGGAATTCGCCGGGCTTGCCGGTGTCGGCCCCATCCCACAGGTCCTTTTCATCCACCAGCACCTTGGCGCCGGCCTGGAGCACCAAACGTGAGGCCCACGGCTCGGGCAGCCACGCGCCGTCGAGCTTTCCGTCCTGGAACAGCTTGAGCGCCTGGGCGTTGTCCGTGGGGTTGATGGCCACGTCACCGCTGCCGTCCACCCCGGTCTTGTAGCCCTGCTTGGAGAGCCAGGCGCGCAGGGCGACGTCCTGGGTGCCGCCAAGCTGCGGCGTTGCCAGGGTC
The DNA here is from genome assembly GCF_042652025.1 of Arthrobacter sedimenti. Lineage (NCBI taxonomy): Bacteria > Bacillati > Actinomycetota > Actinomycetes > Micrococcales > Micrococcaceae > Arthrobacter > Arthrobacter sedimenti. The sequence continues at coordinate 723,572 of NZ_JBHSDQ010000001.1, forward strand.
TTGCCCCGAAGGTCAGCCGCGGAGTCGATGCCGGGCTTGACCACCAGCTGGGCGCCGCCCGCCGCGGCTCCGGCGATCACGCGCACAGACTGGCCTTGGCTTTTGGCAAAGGAGTTGATGGCCGGGTTGGGGCCGATGTACGCGGCATCGATGGCGCCGGCGTTCAGTGCCTCAATGGCGGCAGGACCGGCGTTGAAGGTCTCGGTGCTGAGCTTCGTACCGCCCAGGGCGTCGGCCAGGAATCCCTTTTTGACGCCCACCAGCGCCGGAGCGTGGGTGACGTTCCCGAAGTAACCCAGCTTCAGCTCGGCGGCCGGCGTGGGCTCGGCGGCCTGGGCCTCGGTGTCTCGGGAGATATTGGAGGCCACGACGGCTCCGACGGCGATCAGCAGGACCAGCCCGATGGCCAGCGCAGCCTCGACGGCGCGCGTGCGCGTGGGGCGCGCGCTTTCGCCTGCCACGATGCGGGTCATCCCGGGCTTGGAACTAGTCATTGCTTCACCATAGGGAGTGGCCCAAACCCGTTCAACGAAGCGGAAACGGGGGGTCACGCACGTTCATCTGGCGTCACATTTTGCCGTGCCGTTGCCCTGATGCGCAGCTTCAATTGCCTTTGACGTTGACCAGCTGCCGCAGTTTGTGCCGCACGGTGACCAGGTCCGCGGCGTCCTGCATGACCTGGTCGATCGGCTTGTACGCGGCGGGAATTTCGTCGATGAAGGCCTCCGACGCGCGGAACTCGATGCCCCGCATGGCGCGCTTCAGTTCCTCCAGTGTGAAGGTCTTCCGGGCTGCGTTGCGGGAGTATTCGCGACCAGCCCCGTGCGGGGAGGAGTTGAGCGAGGCAGCGTTGCCCCGGCCTTCCACAACATACGACGCCGTCCCCATGGATCCCGGGATCAGCCCGGCATCGCCGTGGCCGGCTTTGATGGCACCCTTCCGGGACACCCACACCGGCTTGCCGTAGTGCGTCTCCTGCTGGGTGAAGTTGTGGTGGCAGTTGATCCGCTCGCGTTCCTGCACCGGTCCGCCCACCCAGCGGCTGAACTGGGCCGTCACCCGGTCCATCATTTCCTCCCGGTTCAGCAGCGCGAAGTGCTGGGCCCATCGCAGTTCAGCGATGTACCGCTCGAACTGCGGGGTGTCCTCGTCCAGGTACGCCAGGTCCGGATCGGGCAGGTAGATCTGGTTTTTCCGGCTGACATGCTGGGCCACACCAATGTGGTGCTGGGCGATCCTGTTGCCGATGCCCCGCGAGCCAGAATGCAGGAACAGCCACACGCCGTCGGACTCATCCGCGGACACTTCGATGAAATGGTTGCCCGAGCCCAGGGAGCCCAGCTGGAGCTCCCATTTGGCCACGTACTGGGCGGGGTTGAAGCCGGCTTTGGCGGCCCGCTGCTTCAGCACGGCGATCCTCGGCTCCGCGGTGGGGAGGATCTTCCGGTTGTTGTTCCCGGCGGACAACGGGATGACCCGCTCGATGTCCTCGCGGAGGCTCTTCCGGTCCCTCGGCAGGTCTTTTACCGAGTACTGGGTCCGCACCGCGATCATGCCGCATCCGATGTCCACGCCAACGGCCGCCGGGATGATGGCGCGGAGCGTGGGGATCACCGAACCCACGGTGGCGCCCTTGCCCAGATGTGCGTCCGGCATCAGTGCCAGGTGGGGGTAGATGAATGGCAGGGCCGCCGTCATCACCGCCTGTTCGCGGGTCTTGTCATCCAGGATCGACGCCCAGTTCAAGAGCTTCGGGCTGATGGTCTCCATACTTTAAGCCTGCCCCGGAAATCGACCCGGAAACGGCATAACCGAAAGTTCTGAAGAGGCTGAGCCCCTGTCGCTGAGGCTACGCGGCGGCGGTGAGCCGGTGGCGTGGGGCGCGGGCGGCGGGCCTGGCGGGCAGCAGGCGGCGCAGGTTGAACCAGGTGAACAGGGCCAGCCCCAGGTACAGGCTGAGTTCCATGACTTCGCCGTATTCGGAGATGCCGTAGTCAGGCGACGGCCAAACCAGCAAACGGAAAAGCCGGTAGGCCGCTGCCAGCCCGAAGGCCGGCGCCAGGCAGAGCGGCGGGATGAGCAGATGCGCGGAGCCAAGGTTCTTCCAACGGGCCCTGACGGCATTCCAGACCAGGGGTGCGCAGGCCCCGTACAGGCTTGCGAGCAGCATGGCGGCGGGGACAAGCTCCTGCACGCCGCCGATGTTGTGCACAGTGGTCTCCCCCTGCCGGTTGATCGCTTCCATGGCCTCCGGTGTCTGCCAGCCAAAGATGCGTTGGCCCCAGGAGATCTCCTCTCCTGCCAGGAACCAAACCCCGGCAGCGACCACGCCGTACAGCAAGGCCATGGCTTTGTGCCCGGTCTTGTACAGGCGGTACGCCAGGAGGGGCAGGAAGACTCCGGCAGCCACAAGGGAGAAGAACTGGAACCACTCGATCAGGGAGTCCTCGTCGAGGAGCCAAATGAACAGCGGTGGGTGCAGGGCAGTGGCAGCGGCCGCGAGTGCGATGCCCAGTGGAAGCAGCGCGATGATCAGCGCGCGGCGCGGGGAGATTCCCCATTCGCGGGCGTCCTGTGCAGAGCGGATAGCGGCTTTGGTGGACCACCGATGGATGGCTGGCATTCGTGCCCCCTCAACGAAAACAGGCCGGTGCCTGGAATCGCGGCACCGGCGAAGCGATGCCTGAGCCTCCCATGTCTCCCGCAGCCACGAAAGGTTGGGTGGGAACGTCTGCGGTTTATTGTGCGGATTACCGCAGAGGCGCGTAATCGCCGGAACGGTGCGGAATAGCCGTAACGATACGGCGGTCCGGCACTGTTCCGGCGATTCGGGTGAGGACTAGATGCTGTAGCGCTCGTCCTCGTGGTCGCCCGGGTGGTCCTTGACCAGGCCCGCGGCCAGAGTGTTGCCGTCCAGCGGGTCGATCACCAGGAACGCGCCGGTGCGGCGGTGGTGCAGGTAGTTCTCCAGCGGCAGCGGCGCGGCGAGCCGGAGCTGCGCGTGGCCGATGTCGTTGAGCTCCAGGCTGGAAGCGCCCTCAAGCTTGAAGGTGGACAGGTCCAGCTTGCCGGAGACGCTGCGGACCATCGCCTGGACGGTGCGGGTGCCGTGCTTGACCAGAACCTTCTGGCCTTCGCGCAGCGGCTTGGGCGAGAGCCAGCAAAGCGCCGCGTAGAGGTCGGCTGAGGCTTCCCGAACCGTGCCGGCAGCAGCGATGGTGTCGCCGCGGGCGACGTCGAACTCATCGGCCAGCCGGATGGCCACCGACTGCGGGGCGGCGGCTTCCTCCAGGGATGCACCGGCGAAGTCGATGCCCACCACGGTGGTGGTGCGGGGCGACTGGCCCGGCGTCAGCACGGAGACCGGGTCCCCCACCTTCACCGAGCCTTCGGTGATCTGGCCGGCGTACGCGCGGTAGTCACGGTAGGCCTCGGCATCCAGTCCGGCGGCGACGGCGTCGGGTGCCAGGGCGCCCTGCGGCCGGATGACCAGCTGCACGGGGAAGCGGAAGCTTTCCAGATGGCTTTCGAGTTCGTCGGCGGCGGGCAGGGTTTCGAGGACCTCCAGCAGCGCGGGCCCCGTGTACCAGGGGGTGCGCTCGGAGCGCTCCACTACGTTGTCGCCGTCGAGCGCGGACACCGGGATGACCGTGAGATCCGTGATGCCGCCTGCGTTGAATTCATCCCGGCCCAGGCCCAGTTCGCGGCCCACCTGCTGCACGTCGGCTTCGATGTCGCGGAATACGGACTCGCTGAAGTCCACCAGGTCGATCTTGTTCACGGCCACGATCACGTGCGCCACGCGCAGCAGCTGCAGCACGGACAGGTGCCGGCGGGTCTGCTCCAGGACACCCTTGCGGGCGTCAATGAGGACGACGACGGCATCCGCAGTGGACGCGCCCGTCACCGTGTTCTTGGTGTACTGCACGTGCCCGGGGCAGTCGGCCAGGATGAAGCTGCGCTGGTCGGTGGCAAAGTAGCGGTAGGCCACGTCGATGGTGATGCCCTGTTCCCGCTCGGCACGCAGGCCGTCGGTCAGCAGCGCCAGGTCGATCCCGCCCTTTTCGCCACCGAAGCCCCGGTCCGCGGAGGTGCGGGCGACGGCGTCGAGGGTGTCCGCGAGGATCGCCTTGGAATCATGAAGGAGGCGGCCCACCAAAGTGGACTTGCCGTCGTCGACTGATCCTGCCGTGGCAAAGCGGAAGAGCGTGGTGGGCAGGGCTGTTTCCAGGCCACCGGCGGAGCCGGACAAAACAGTTTCGGTGGTCATTAGAAGTACCCGTCCTTCTTGCGGTCTTCCATGGCGGCCTCGGAGATGCGGTCATCTGCGCGGGTGGCGCCACGTTCGGTCAGGGTGGAGGCCGCAACTTCAACCACCACGTCGGACACCGTGAAGGCGTTGGACTCCACGGCGCCGGTGCAGGACATGTCCCCCACGGTGCGGTAGCGGACGGTCTTGGTGATGATTTCCTCGCCCTCACGCGGCTGGGACACTTCGCCCACCGCACGCCACATGCCGTCGCGGGCGAAAACCTCGCGCTCGTGGGCGTAGTACAGGCCGGGCAGCTCGATGTTCTCGCGCTCGATGTAGCGCCAGATGTCCAGCTCCGTCCAGTTACTGATGGGGAACGCACGGACGTGCTGGCCCACGGTGTGGCGGCCGTTGTACAGGTTCCACAGCTCGGGGCGCTGGTTGCGCGGGTCCCACTGGCCGAACTCGTCGCGCAGGCTCAGGATGCGCTCCTTGGCGCGGGCCTTGTCCTCATCGCGGCGGCCGCCGCCGAACACGGCGTCGAACTTGTTCTGCTGGATGGCGTCCAGCAGCGGGACGGTTTGCAGCGGGTTGCGGGTGCCGTCGGCACGCTCGGCGAGTTCGCCGCGGTCGATGAACTCCTGCACGGAACCGACAACGAGCTTCAGGCCCAGCCGCTCAACTGTGCGGTCGCGGAAGTCGATGACCTCGGGGAAGTTGTGTCCGGTGTCCACGTGCAGCACGGGGAACGGAACCTTTCCCGGCCAGAACGCCTTGGTGGCCAGGTGCAGCATCACCACGGAGTCCTTGCCGCCGGAGAACAGCAGCGCCGGCTTCTCGAACTCGGCGACAACCTCGCGGATGATGTGGATGGCCTCGGATTCGAGGGTGTCCAGGCTGGACAGTCGGGTTGAGACGCCGGCCTCGGCCACCTGGGTCTCCTCGGTAAGTGAAGTGCTCATACGTGAAGTCCGCATTCTGTCTTGTCGGATCCTGCCCAGCGGCCGGCTCGGGGGTCTTCGCCGGGCGCCACCTTGCGGGTGCAGGGCTGGCAGCCAATGGAGGGGTAACCCTGGGAAAGCAGCGGGTTGACGGGCAAAAGGTTGTCGTCCGAGTACTGGACCAGCTGGTCGAACGTCCATGCGGCCACGGGGTTGACCTTGACCAGGCCGTTCTTCTCGTCCCAGGTGACCAGCGGGGTGTTGGTGCGGGTGGGTGCCTCGTCGCGGCGGACGCCGGTGAACCAGAGTTCGTAGCCCGCCAGGGTGCGCTGCAGCGGGGCCACCTTGCGGAGGGCGCAGCACTGGGCGGCGTCGCGGGCGAAGAGGTCCTTGCCAAGGAGCCGGTCCTGCTGCTCCACGGTGGTCTCCGGGAGCACGTCCACCACGTTGACGCGGAGGTTTGCTGCCACCTCGTCGCGCGTGGCGTAGGTTTCCGGGAAGTGGTAGCCGGTCTCCAGGAACAGGACGTCGACGCCGGGCATCTGGTCAGCCACCAGGGCCGGCAGGACGGCGTCGGCCATGGAGCAGGCGACGGCTACCGCGGGCAGGTCGAAGTTCCGATCCACCCAGGCGATCACGTCGCGGGCGGGGGCGTCCCAGCCGAGCTCGGCGGCGCCGGCTTCGGCCAGGGCCTTGAGCTCTTCCGTGGGGCGCTTGGCGGGCGCGGGTGCGAGATGCTTTGCCATTACTGCAGTGCCTCCTCGTCTGCTGCGTGGGCCCATTCGGCGAAGGTCTGGCCTTCGGCGCGGTCGGCCACGAACCGGCGGACCACGCGCTCCACGTAATCGGGCAGGTCGTCGACGTACACCTTCAGGCCGCGGACGGTGCGTCCCAGACCGGCTTCCTCACGGTCGTTGTTGGCCAGCCCGCCGCCCAGGTGGACCTGGAAGCCCGGGGAGGGATCGCCGTCGGGCGTTGGCAGCATCATGCCCTTGAGGCCGATGTCCGCCGTCTGGATGCGGGCGCAGGAGTTGGGGCAGCCGTTGATGTGCAGGGACAGTGCCGCGGGGAGCTGGCCCGAGTCGGCGAGGTCCGCCAGGCGGCGTTCCAGCTCGGCGACCGCGCTGGCCGCAGTCATCTTGGTTTCGACGATGGCCAGCTTGCAGAACTCGATGCCGGTGCAGGCGATGGTTCCGCGGCGGAACACGGACGGGCGGGCGGACAGGCCCAGGGCGTCCAGTTCGGCGATGAGCGGCTCCACCTGCTCCTTCTCGACGTCCAGCACCACGAGCTTCTGGTGCGGCGTGGTGCGCAGCCGGTAGGAGCCGCGGGCCTCCAGGGTGTCGGCGAGCTTGACCAGGCCGGAACCGGAGAGCCGGCCGCCCAGCGGGGTGGCACCGATGAAGAACTTGCCGTCCTTCTGTTCGTGCACGCCCACGTGGTCGCCGGGGGTGGCGGGCTTGGGCGCTGCCGGACCGTCGGCCAGCTTGTAGCCCAGGTATTCGTCCTCCAGGACCTGGCGGAACTTCTCCGTGCCCCAGTCGGCCAGCAGGAACTTCAGGCGGGCCTTGGTGCGCATGCGGCGGTACCCGTAGTCGCGGAAGATGCTGGTGACACCCAGCCACACATCAGCGGCCTGGTCCGGCTGGACGAAGGCGCCCAAGCGCGTGCCGAGCATCGGGTTGGTGGACAGCGCCCCGCCCACCCAGAGGTCATAGCCGGCACCGAGCTCGGGGTGGCGGACACCCACCAGTGCGATGTCGTTGATCTCGTGGACCACGTCCTGGCTGGGGTGCCCGGTGATGGCGGTCTTGTACTTGCGTGGCAGGTTGGACACGATCGGGTTGCCGATGAACCGCTCCCCCAGCTCTGCGATGAGCGGGGTGGGGTCGATAATCTCGTCCTTGGCGATGCCGGCCACGGGCGAACCCAGGATCACGCGGGGCACATCGCCGCAGGCCTCGGTGGTGGACAGACCAACAGCTTCGAGGCGGCGCCAGATTTCGGGGACGTTCTCCACCTCCACCCAGTGCAACTGGATGTTCTGGCGGTCCGTCACGTCAGCCGAATCGCGGGCAAAGTCGACCGAAATCTGGCCGATGACGCGCAGCTGCTCGGTGGTGAGCGCACCGCCGTCGATCCGCACCCGGAGCATGAAGTACTTGTCCTCAAGCTCGTGCGGCTCAAGCGTGGCGGTCTTGCCGCCGTCGATCCCCTGCTTGCGCTGGGTGTACAGGCCCCACCACCGGAAGCGGCCGTGCAGGTCCTGGCTGGGGATGGCGTCGAAGCCTTCCTTGGCGTAGATGGACTCAATACGCTCGCGGACGTTCAGGCCGTCGTCTTCCTGCTTCCAGGTTTCGTTGGCGTTCAGCGGCGTCTTGCCGTCCACCTTCCACTGTCCGTGCGGCTTCGCAGCGGGGCGGGACGGGCGGGCGGGGCGCTTGGCAGCAGCGGAGTCCGCGGACGCTCCGGCTAGAGCGGTATCAGTCATGCATCGACTGTAGGGCGCCCCCGAATTACGTCACAAAGGCCCGGAAACGCTGAGTCACCTAGGGAAATATTTCGTCACGAAACGCCGAACGGCCTTGAACAGGCCACCCTGCTGTGCATCGGCGGGAGCTTGGTTTGAGGTTTCTGTTGGGAGCGCCGCGGGCTCTTCCGCCGGGGCTTCCTGCATCTTCGCGACGGCGGCGTCGTACCTGTCCAGCGCAATCTCCGCCAGCGTGCGGGACGGCAGCAGGGGTTCGGTGACGACGTCGGCACCCGCCTTGGCCAGCTGGTCGTGGAAGAAGCCCGGCGCCAGGAGGTATGAGGCAATCACCACGCGTCCGCCGACGTCGACCGCTCCCGCGGACTCCCCCGCCCCGGCACCCCCGGCGAGTTCCTCCCGAAGCATGGCGACGGCGTCGGGCACGGAAGGCTGGGCGGACGCACCATAGGCGGCGACCATCCGGTTGGACCGCAACTGCTGCAACTGGCCAAGCAACTCTTCGACGCTGACGGCGGCGTTGGGGTTGGACGAGCCTGCCGCGGCCAGGACGATGACGTCGTTGTCCGTGGTTCCGGCCTCGCGCAGCCGCCGGTCCAGCAACTGGGCAAGACGGGGATCGGGCCCCAGCGGGGCAGCCGCAGCACTGCCCGGGCGGCTCTTCACGGCCCGCGCGATGTCCACCTTGACGTGGTACCCGACGCTCAGCAGCAGCGGAACTACCACCGCCGGATCCCCTTGCGGCAGGCCCGCCACCACATCCACCAGGTCCGGCTGCTGGACGTCGACGTAAGCTTCGCGGACATCAAGGCCGGGGCGCAGTTCCGCGATGGCGGCGCGCAGGGCATTGACCTCCGCGGCCCCCTGTGTGTTGGACGTCCCATGGGCGCAGGCGATCATGATGGGGCTGTTCATAGGGGCTAGCGTAACGTTGGAGCCGCCCTGTCCGCCCTCTTTGAAATACCGGGACGCCCCATGACATTCGCCTTTGACAACTCCCCGGTGTGGCTGGATCTGCTGGGCGTGTTTTTCTTCGCCGTCTCGGGCTCGCTGCTGGCGGCACGGAAGCAGATCGACATCGTCGGGTCGCTGCTGTTGGCCTCCTTGGTGGGACTTGGCGGCGGCGTGATCCGCGATGTCATCCTTGTCATCGTTCCGGCGGCCTTCACCAATCCGGCCTACCTGGCGCCGCCGCTGCTGGCCACGGTGCTGGTGTTCTTCCTGTTCTCCAGTGTCCAGCGATACACGTCGCTGCTGATTCTGTTCGACGCCGCCGGCCTGGCCCTCTTCTGCATGACCGGCACGGTCAAGGCACTGGCCACCGGCCTCAACCCGGTGGCTTCCGTGCTGCTGGGGGTGACGACGGCAGTGGGCGGCGGCCTGCTGCGGGACATCACCGCCAACGAGGTGCCGGAGCTCTTTAACCCGAAGGACATCTACGCGCTGCCGGCGTTCCTGGGTTCATCGTTGACCGCGGTGCTGTGGGTGCTTGGCGTGTTCAACGTGCTGACGGCAGCCGGCATTGCGGCGCTGGTTTTCACGTTCCGCGTCCTGGCCTGGCGGCGCTCCTGGCAGGCACCCCTTGCCGTGCGCGGGTGGCACCGGCGGACGACGGATTCGGGCCTGTGAGAGTTCTCCTGCCTGTCATTTTGGGGTGGTCCGGATTGGCTAGGATATGAGCATGACTGACATGTTCCTCGAGAAGTTCAAAGCGCTTGTTCCGAAGTATCTCGAGGATGAATGGCAGGAAGAGGACGGCCTGACCCCCGAGGAGCTGGACAAGGCCCTGGCCGAGCACCAGTTCCAGATCCCCCTGGTCCTGCGCGAGTTCTACCTCGCCCTGGGCGGCTGCGAGGACCTGATGGAGGCCTACCACTACTTCTGGGACCCGGACGAGCTCGAAGTCGATGACGAGGGCTTCCTGATGTTCCTTGAGGACGAGGACGAGGAGTACACCTGGGGCTTCCGCATCGGCGACCTCAGCGTCCCAGACCCCATCGTCTACCGCCGCAACAACGCCCGCGGCCAGTGGAAGTCCGAGGAAGGCACCTTTTCAGAATTCGTCTTCGACATGTTCGAGTGGGCGTTCGAGGAAGACGAAGAGGAAGAGTAGGAGCTGCTTCTTCCGTTGACCTAAATGCGTCACTTATGGACCGGACCTTGATGAGTGCCCCTGCGTTTGCAGGGGCACTCGCCGGTTAACATCCCATAAATTAGGCAAACTGGTCGCCACGCCCGCTGCCTGTTGGCCTCCGCCACGCCCGCAGCACCGCCTGGACCTCCGCGACCATGGCCTCGGGCCGGTGGATGACGTCCTCATAGTAATAGCGCAACACCAAGTAGCCCCCGATGATGCTTCGGTTGTTGCGCCGCTGGTCCCGCTTGATGGATTTCGGCTCGAAGTGGGTTGAGCCATCCGTCTCCACTACCAGGATCTCCTCGACCAGGAAATCCACCTCTCCAACTCCGGGAATATAGACATGCCGCCGAACCCGTAATCCGGCCCGGGCAAAATATACATTTGCGAGTACCTCCAGCACTGAGTCCGCGCGGGGAATCACCAGGTCCAGAACCGACCGAGCACGCCCATTGCGGCGTCCCTGGCAGCGGCCGTAGAGGAAATCGAGGGAGACGTCTCCGGCGCTCACAGCCGACTGCACCATCACGAGCGCCTCCAGCTCAGGCAGGCAGTGCAGCGCATGCAGAAGCACGTCTGCCAGCCCCAGCACTGGCAGCCACGGATGCCGCGGATGCCTGGGCCGGCCGTGCTCGACGACTCCGGACGTATGGACGGGGTGGCTCCGGCTTAGGTGCAGGCCTGCCGGGTCGTTGAGGGTCCACAGTCGGTAGACGGGAGCAGCGGACAAACACGTGAGTCGACCACCCGCCGCCAAAACCCCAGCAACACGATTGTCGCCGGGCAGGGCGTAGACTCCCCGCCTGACTCTCACCAACAGGCCCAAGGCCACCGCGCGGCCCACTCTGGCACGCGTAAACCCAGCCTTTTGTAGTTCATGTGACCGGGCTGCTCCCGCGCGCCTGGCCAGGTAGTCACAGATGTCCATCCCTCATCGTGTCCAGGCGGAGCCTGCGACAAAGCAGGGGACTCCATTCATGTGGATAACCATCCCCAAGCCCGCTGGCGCAATTGCGTGATTTTTGGGCCGTGCAGGCACGCAGTCCCGCGTCCTTGAGGTGCGCACGGCTGCCCGTTCAGCCATAAGTCACGCAATTGCGCGAGGGACACCTGCGAGCGCTCGGAAAAGTCTTTGACAGGTGCAGTTACACAGGACTTGCGCATTATGACAAACCTGTCATAAGCTATTCACGGATCCGCTAAACGCCTCCGGCGGGTCTGATGCGAACGGAGAGATAGCCCCGGTTCACTGCAACTTCGGTTGCTGCGGACCGGGGCTATCCCGTTAACGCTGGAGGCATGGAAAAGCCCGGCACCTCCAGCGCATCACCAGAGGTACCGGGCTCCCAAGGAACGAAAATCAGCTGGCGCGGTCCACCACGGCCAGCGCGAAGTTGGACAGCGATTCCTTGACCACGCCTTCAGGCAGCGGAGCCAGGGCTTCGATGGCCTCGTTGGCCCATTGCCGCGCCACCACCCAGGACTCGGCAGTCACGGGGTGCTCCCGCAGTCCGGCAACAGCGGCGGCCAGGGCCTCGTCAGAGGACAGGTCGCCGTCAATCAGTTTCAGGAGGTCGACGGCGGATTGGTCGCCATCAGCGGCCGCCTTGCGCAGGAGCAGCACGGGCAGGGTGGGAACCCCTTCGCGCAAGTCCGTTCCCGGGGACTTGCCGGACTTCACCTTGACCCCGGTGACATCGATGACGTCGTCGGCCAGCTGGAAGGCCACGCCCACCTTCTCGCCGTACTCCACCAGGACGTTTTCGTAGGCCTCGTCGGCCCCGGAGAAGATCGCACCGAACTGCCCGGAGGCGGCAACCAGGGAACCGGTCTTGTCCGCAATGACGGACAGGTAATGCTCAATCGGGTCCTCGTCCGGCCGCGGGCCCACGGTCTCGTGCAGCTGGCCAAGGCACAGCCGCTCGAAAGTCCGGGCCTGGATGCCGAGAGCCCGGCCGCCCAGTTCGGACACCAGGATGGAGGCCCGGGCAAAGATCAGGTCACCGGTGAGGACGGCCACGGAGTTGCCCCACACCTCGTGGGCCGTGGGGGCCCCGCGCCGGAACGGGGCGGAGTCCATGACGTCGTCGTGGTACAGGGTTGCCAAGTGCGTCAGTTCAACCACGACGGCGGCCTGCACCACAGCGGGCAGGGATGCGTCCCCGAGGTGGGCGCAGAGCAGGGTCAGCAGCGGCCGGATACGCTTGCCGCCGGCTTCCACCAGGTGGCGCGACGTTGCGTCAGCGAGGGGGTCCGAGTTGGCGATGGCTTCACGGAGTTTCTTCTCCACCTTGGCCAGGTTGGTGGTGATGGCCGGGCCCAGTTCGGCGTCCCCCGCGATGGCTGCAAAGCCTGCCGGCAGCTGGAGTCCGGTGGCGATGGCGGTGGTGTTGAGGCTGGGTTCGGAGTCCGGCAGGCCGTGCCCGGCGTGCGTCCAGCTGTGGTCTGCGGATTTGGTCACGGGTTAACCCTAACTTTTTGTTGCGGATACCGCTGGTTCGAAGCTGGTGGGGTATTGGATGTGGCCGGAACCAGCGATTCCAGGACGCGGATCACCCGGTCCTCGAAGCCCTTCGCGGAGGAGTCTGTGAGGTTGGCAAGGAGCCGGACCACGAACCGCATCAGCACCGGAATTGGCATGCCGGTCCGCAGCGCCAGCTTCATGACGGCGGGTTTGCCGATCAAGGCGGCGAAGGCCCGCCCAAGCGTGAAGTGTGAGCCCCACTGGTCCCGCACATAGTCCGCGTACCGCGAAAGGTGCGCATCGGCGTCGTACGTCCCGCCCGAAGCAGCCGTGCGCGCGGACGCGTCGATGATGAACTCCGCCGCAAACCGGGCGGACTCCATGGCGTAGGAGATGCCTTCGCCATTGAACGGGGACACCATGCCGCCGGCGTCGCCCAGGAGCAACAAGCCGGGCGAGTAGTGCGGGGTACGGTTGAAGCCCATGGGCAGCGCCGCACCGCGGATCTCCCCCACCTGGTTCTCCGGCGTAAAGCCCCACTCGGCGGGCATTCCGGCCGTCCACTCGCGCAGGACCTGCTTGTAGTCCAGCTTGCCGAACTCCTTGGATGAGTTCAGGATGCCCAGGCCCACGTTGGAGGTTCCGTCGCCCACGCCGAACACCCAGCCGTAGCCGGGCAGCAGCTTGCCGTCGCGGCCGGGAAGCTCCAGCCAGCCTTCCATCCAGTCGTCGTCCGTGCGCGGCGAGGTGAAGTAGGTGCGGACGGCGACACCGAGCGGACGGTCGTCACGCTTCTGGATTCCGAGGGACACGGACGTGCGGGTTGAGTTGCCGTCGGCAGCGAGGACGACGTCGGCGCTGAAGTCGCGAGTCTCCCCCGTCTTGCGTCCGGACTCGTCAAGGAGCGCTGCGCGGACACCGGTGACGCGGCCGCCGTCGTTGGCCAGGGCGTCGGTGACGCTGTGCCGCTCGAGGATGGTGGCACCTGCTGACTCGGCATGCCGGGCCAGTTCCTCGTCGAAGCCAAGGCGGGTGCGGATCAGCCCGTACTGCGGAAAGTCGGAGACCTCGGGCCAGGGCAGCTCGATGGTGCGGCCGCCCGCAATCAGGCGCAGGCCCTTGTTCCGGCGCCAGCCCTCACCTTCGGGGTGGGGCAGGCCGAGCTTCTGGATTTCGCGGACCGCGCGGGGGGTCAGGCCGTCGCCGCAGACCTTCTCACGCGGAAACGCAGTCTTTTCCAGGACCGTAACGTCCAGTCCGGCGTTGGCCAAGTAATACGCGGCAGTGGATCCGGCCGGCCCTGCGCCGACTATCAGTACCTTCACAGGTCAGCGGACGATGTTGCGGCGCAGCTTGGCCACCGGGCCCTTGTGGGCGGCGATGGCGGCGGCAGCGCCCTCAGGCGAGGAGTCGGCAGGCTTGAACGCGCGGTGCACGGCAACGATGCCGCCTGTGAGGTTGCGGTAGGTGACTTTCTCCCAGCCGCTTTCCTGCAGCCAGGCGGCCAGGTGGTCCTGGTCCGGCCAGGCGCGGATGGATTCGGCAAGGTAGACGTAGGCATCCGGGTTGGAGGCGACCTTGGTGGCGATCGCGGGCAGCGCGCGCATCAGGTATTCGGTGTACATAGTGCGCCACAGCGGAACCACAGGCTGCGAGAACTCGGCGATGACCACGCGGCCGCCGGGCTTGGTGACGCGCAGCATCTCCTGCAGCGCCTTCTTGGGCTCGTTCACGTTGCGGAGGCCGAAGGAGATTGTGCTCGCGTCAAACGTGTTGTCGGCGAACGGCAGGTTGGTGGCGTCGCCGGCCACGAAGTCGATGTCAGGGCGGCGGCGCTTGCCCACCTTCAGCATCCCGAGGGAGAAGTCGCAGGCAACTACATCTATTCCGGCGTCGGCATATGGCTCGCTGGAGGTGCCGGTTCCGGCCGCAAGGTCCAGGACCCGCTGGCCCTTGGAGACTTCCATGGCGTCCACCACGATCTTCCGCCAGCGGCGGGTCTGCCCCATGGACAGGACATCGTTGACGACGTCGTATTTCGGTGCGACGTCGTCAAACATCGTGGCTACTTCGTCCGGACGCTTATCCAAGGATGCTCGGTTCACCATGACATTGTCTCAAATGTTCCTGACCGTCCTGACCAGCACGGGTTCGGCGCGGTCAGGGGCGGAAAGTTACTGCGAAGTACTGTGAATTACCGTCGGGAGTAGTGTTGTCTCATCATGACGAGCACGTTCCGCACCTTGACAGTCCCCCTGGATGGCAAAGCGTTCCCCGGGGGGCTGCCTTCGTTCCTGGTACGGGACGACGTCCTCTGCTGGACCCGCCGCGAAGCAGGCCTGGCGGGGTTCGGCGAGATAGCGCGCTTCGCCGCGACCGGCCCGGACCGCTTCCTGGAGGCGGACATCTGGTGGCGGCACCTGGTCCTGGAGGCCGAGGTCGCGGACGCCGTGGAGTTGCCCGGCACCGGCCCCGTGGCTTTCGGCTCCTTCGCCTTCTCCAAGACGTCGGCCCACGAGTCCCGGCTGATCGTGCCGGAAATCGTGGTGGGCGTCCGGGACAACCAGGCGTGGCTAACCCAGTTGACGGTCGACGGCGGCCCGCTCACCGAAGAGACGGCCCTCGCCGCCCTGGACCGCTGGCTCAGCAGTGCTCCCCGCACTGGCACGGAAGGCACGACGGCGGCAGCGGACTCCGACGGGGACGAAACGTTGGGTGCCGTGCCCGGCGCGGCGGGCGGCGCCGTCGTACGCCCCCTCCCCCTCGCCGCTGGCGCAACCCTGCACACCGGCTCGCTCAGCGAGGAAGCCTGGATGGATGCCGTAGCCGCCGGGGTTGCCGAAATCCGCACGGGCGCCCTGGAGAAGCTGGTGCTGGCACGGGACGTGGTGGCAACTATTCCTTCCGGCGTACATGCCGCCGACGTCCTGCGCGAACTCGCCGCCCGGTACCGCGAATGCTGGACATACGGGGTGGACGGGCTGGTGGGGGCGACGCCCGAGATGCTGATCCAGGTGGAGGGCCGCACCGCCCAGGCCCGCGTGCTGGCCGGCACCCTTGACCGCCGCGACGCGCACGGCGAGGACGGCTCCCCGATGGACTACGCGACGCGGGTGCTCGCCGGCTCCGACAAGCAGCGGCACGAACATGAGATCGCCATCCAGTCGCTGACCAAGCAGCTGGCACCCTTCTCCGAGGCCATGAATGCCCACGATGAGCCGTTCATCCTGGAGCTGCCCAACGTGTGGCACCTGGCCTCGGACGTCAAGGCGGAACTCACCGAGGTGGAGGGCCATGTTCCCACCTGCCTGGCCCTGATCAACGCCCTGCATCCCACGGCCGCCGTCTGCGGAACCCCCACCCTGGTGGCGGGTGAACTGATCCGCAATCTCGAGCACCTGGACCGCGGCCCGTATGCGGGACCGGTGGGCTGGCTTGATGCGGCCGGAAACGGCGAATGGGGCATTGCCTTGCGCGGCGCCGTCATTGAATCGCCCGAGACGGTGCGGCTGTATGCCGGCTGCGGCATTGTTGACGGGTCGCAGCCGCAGGCGGAACTGGCCGAAACGTGGGCCAAATTCCGGCCGATGCTGGAGTCGTTGGGCATCAACAACTGACGCCGTGGGTAGGAGTCTGGAATGACAGACTGCTCCCGCTCTGGAAGGCTTGATTTTGCCCCCGCTACAGTTATCCAATAGTGAAACTTAGTTGCGTGTGACGTACCTCTCTTGTTGAGCGTTACACTATAAGCCGCGTTAGTACCTCATAGCCCCTGCAACAAAAGGTAAGAAATGCAGACTCCCCGTACCCTCCTGGGCACCTCCAAGCTGACCGCTGCCACTATGATCGCCATCAGCGCCCTGGCCCTCTCAGCATGCACGAACGCCTCGGAAACGGGTCCCTCCAGCGCGGCCACCTCTTCGGGCAGCGCCAGCACCAGCTTCGACCCCAGCACGGTCAAGAAGGACGATGCCTTGGCCGCCATGGTCCCGGACGCCATCAAGTCCAAGGGCACCATCACGGTCGGCTCCGACACCAGCTACGCTCCGGCCGAGTTCCTTGGTCCGGATGGCCAGACTCCTGTCGGGTACGACGTGGACATCGCCAAGGCCATCGGCGCCACCCTGGGCCTCAAGGTGCAGGTCCAGACTGCGGAGTTCACCGGCATCCTTCCGGCCCTCGGCCCGAAGTACGACCTGGGCATCTCCTCGTTCACCATCAACCCGGAACGACTGGGCGCAGTGAACATGGTCAGCTACTTCAACGCAGGCACCGCGTGGGCCGTCAAGAAGGGCAACCCCAACAAGTTCTCCCTGGATGATGTGTGCGGAAAGTCCATCGGCGTGCAGACCGGCACCGTCCAGGAGGACCCGGACCTGTCCGACCGCAACAAGAAGTGCGTGGCTGACGGCAAGAAGCCCATCGACATCGTCACCCTGAAGAACCAGACGGACGTCACCACGCGCCTGGTCAACGGCAGCATCGACGCCATGGCCGCCGACTCTCCCATCATCGGCTACGCCCTGACCCAGACCAACGGCCAGCTGGAGAAGCTGGGCGACGTCTACGATTCCGCTCCGCAGGGCATCGCCGTGGCCAAGGCCGACACCGCCTGGGCAGAGGTCATCCAGAAGACCGTCACCAAGCTGATGGAAGATGGCTCCTACAAGAAGATCCTGGACGGCTGGGGCAACTCCGAGGGTGCCATTACGAAGTCCGAGGTCAACCCGGCGGTTAAGTCTTGAGTTTTCGCGTTACCGACGACAAGTCAGGCGTGCATATGGAACACCATCAACACCGGGACGAACCGGTACTGAACAAGTCAGTGCCGGTTCGCCACCCCGGCCGGTGGGTCAGCGCCGTCATCATCCTTCTCCTGGTGGCGGCGTTCCTGCAGAGCCTGTTCACCAACCCCAACTTCCGCTGGGACATCGTGGGCACCTACATCCTGGACGTGAAAGTCGTCCAAGGTGTGGGCTGGACCCTCCTGCTGACGGTCGCGTCGATGGTTCTGGCCATCGTCCTGGCCATCCTGCTCGCGGTGATGCGGCAGTCTGACAACCCGGTGTTCCGCTGGACCAGCTGGGTGTGGGTGTGGTTCTTCCGTGGAACCCCCGTCTACACGCAGCTGGTGTTCTGGGGTCTGGTGACGGTTCTCTATCCGGCCTTCACCCTGGGTATCCCGTTTGGGCCGGAGCTCTTCAGCTACGCGCTCTCGGATCCCAGCAAGGGCCTGATCCCCGCGATCCTGGGCCTGGGCCTCAACGAATCTGCCTACCTGGCGGAGATCTTCCGTGCCGGCCTCAAGTCCGTGGACAAGGGCCAGCAGGAAGCCGCCGAGGCGCTGGGCATGTCCAAGGGCAAGATCATGTGGCGGATTATCCTGCCGCAGGCCATGCGGATCATCGTGCCGCCTACCGGCAACGAAACCATCGGCATGCTGAAGACCACCTCCCTGGTCCTCGCTGTTCCGTTCACCCTGGACCTGACGTTTGCCACCAACGCCCTGGCCAACCGCATCTACCTCCCGATCCCGCTCCTGATCGTTGCCGCGTTCTGGTACCTCCTGGTCACCAGCATCCTCATGGTGGGCCAGCACTACCTTGAGGCGTACTACGGCAAGGGTGTGGACAACGCTGCCCCGGCGGCGGTCAATCCTGCCGCTGCGAAAGCGGCGGGTCCCGGCGCCGACGCGCAGCGGTCGATGAAGACGGACTTCCCTGAGGAGAGTGCACGATGACCGTCACAGCAGAAAAGCCGCTGGTCAAGATCGAAGGCCTGCACAAGTACTACGGCCACCACCATGTGCTTCGGGGCATCGACATGACCGTCAACCAGGGCGAGGTATCCGTGGTGATCGGGCCTTCGGGCTCCGGCAAATCCACCATGCTCCGCTGCGTGAACCTCCTGGAATCCATCAGCGCAGGCCGGATTTCCGTGGGCGGCCAGCTGATCGGCTACCGCGAGGTCAACGGCAAGCTGCATGACCTCAAGACCAAGGAAATCGCCGCCCAGCGCCGCGAAATCGGCATGGTGTTCCAGCGCTTCAACCTGTTCCCGC
The DNA here is from genome assembly GCF_042652025.1 of Arthrobacter sedimenti. Classification (NCBI taxonomy): domain Bacteria; kingdom Bacillati; phylum Actinomycetota; class Actinomycetes; order Micrococcales; family Micrococcaceae; genus Arthrobacter; species Arthrobacter sedimenti. Next base: position 741,915 of record NZ_JBHSDQ010000001.1, read on the forward strand.
ACAAGACCGCGCTGCAGAACGTGATGGAAGCGCCGGTCCACGTGAAGGGCCAGTCCAAGGCGCAGGCCCAAAAGCGGGCACTGGAGCTGCTGGACCGGGTGGGACTGGGCGACCGCGCCGGGCACTACCCCTCCCAGCTCTCCGGCGGCCAGCAGCAGCGCGTTGCCATCGCCCGCGCACTGGCCATGGAGCCGGAGCTCATGCTGTTCGATGAGCCCACGTCGGCCCTCGATCCGGAGCTGGTGGGCGACGTCCTGAACGTGATGAAGGACCTGGCCAAGTCGGGCATGACCATGATCGTGGTGACCCACGAGATCGGCTTCGCCCGCGAGGTGGGCGACACACTGACGTTCATGGACGGCGGCGTGGTGGTGGAATCGGGCGACCCCCGTGAAATCATCGCCAACCCGCAGCATGCGCGCACCAAGGAGTTCCTGGGCCGCGTGCTCTGAGCTCATTTTCGACGCGCAAATGCCCTGTCACTACCGGTATTCCGGCGGCGACAGGGCATTTGCGCGTCCTGGGGTACTTTGCGCGTCGAAAGCCTACTGCCCGGACAGCACTGCCTCGACGGCGGCAGCCACGGCGTCCTTGATCCTGGTGTGGAGCTGCCGGAGCTGCCGGCGGTCCGTGCGGACCTCCACGATGCTGCGCCCCTGCACAGGCCGGTCAAGCGCTTCGGCGAGTCCCGCCGTCGTACTGACCAGTGAATGCCCGACGCCGTACGCTGCAGCGAGAGCCGCGATGTCCACGGAGTGCGGGGTGCCGAAGAGCCGTTCGACGGTGTCTCCGTAGCGGCCGCTTTCCTCCACTCCCCCGTGTTCGAGCAGACCGAAGATAGCGCCGCCGGAATCATTCAGGACCACAATGCGCAGGTCCGGCTGTTCTTCCCCCACGCCGAGCAGGAGGCCGCCGGCGTCGTGCAGGAACGTGACGTCGCCCATCAGCGCAGTGGTTTCCTGCCGGCCGCCCAGCGCGATGCCGGTGGCGGTGGAAATGGTGCCGTCGATGCCGGCCAGGCCCCGGTTGGCGTACACGGTGGCGGCGGGATCGGGGGCAGGCAGGCCCGCAAGGTCCACGTCCCGGATGCCATTGGAGGAACCGAGCAGCAGCTGGCCACGGGCATTCTTCCAGACCAGCGAGGCGACGGAAGGACCCGTGGCGGCCGCCTCGGCGGACAACACCTGGTCCAGCGCGTGCTGCGCGGCCGAGCCGGCGAGCAGCCACGTATCCAGCCACTCAGGTGCGCCGCGGCCCGCGAAATCAGACAGGTCCGCGAGGTTTTCCAGCGGCAGCTCGGTGCGGCGCCCGGGCTCGTACCAGGCAACCGGAACCGGCTGGTACAGGGCTGATTCGACGTCGGACCGGGCCAGGAGAGCGGCCACCGGGCGGGAAAGGGTAGGGCGGCCGAACAGCACCACGCGCTCGATGGGGTGCGCCGAGCCGGGCCCGTAGTGCTCCAGCAGCAGCCGGTACGGGCCCACCGCATTGGGGCCGAACCGTGAGTTGGAGGACGGCTCGGCCAGCAGCGGCAGGTTGTGGGCGCGGGCGAACGCCTCTGCCACCGGACCGGCGTCGTGCCCTGCCAGCACCACCGTGCGCTGTTCGGACAGGGTCTCCGGAGCGGGGGGCAGGTTCATAACCAGGGGTTCGGTACCCACGCGGTAGCGCTTCCGGTCCACTGCCTCGGGCAGCCCCTCTTCCGGAGCAGGAACCAGGGGGTCGCGGAAGGCGAGGTTGAGCTGGACCGGGCCGGGCGGCAGCTCCGGGAACGCGCCGGTTGCTGCGGAGAGCCCGGTTTGGATGGCGCGCTGCGGGTTGCTTCCGGCGGGAACGTCGGCGGCGAACCGGACCTGCTCCCCGAAGAGGTCCGGCTGCACCGTGGTCTGGTTGGCGCCGGTCCCACGCAGCTCGTCAGGCCGGTCGGCTGAAAGAACGATCAGCGGGACGGCCGCATGGTTGGCCTCCATCACGGCCGGCATCAGGTTTCCGACGGCGGTCCCGGACGTAGTCAGGACCGCTGCGGGCGAGCCGGTGGACAGTGCCAGGCCCAGCGCCGTGAACCCGGCGGACCGCTCATCGATCCGGACCAGCAGGTCCACCCGGCCCGCCGCAGATGCCTCGGCCAGGGCGTACGCCATGGGTGCCGACCGCGAACCCGGCGACACCACCACATGCCGCACCCCGCCGTCGAGCAAAACCTCGACGGCGATCCGCGCCGCAGCCAGCGCGCTCAACCCATCCGCGCCCGCGGAGGAGTCGGCGGGGATTTCTTTGGAAGCGGCGTCGGGGGCAGGCTCGTTCAACGAAGTCACCCAACCAGTCTGCCACCCTCCAACGCCCGCCCTCACCCCTGTTGCCCTATCACTTATGGTCCCTAAACCGGGGTTTTGGGGACCATAAGTGATAGGGCAACGAAGGGAACTAGCCGCGGAACACCTGGACCACGGCGGGACGGGGCGCGCGCACCTTGCCGCGTACCGGCGTCGTGCCTGCCGGGACGTAGTCCGGGAAGAAGGAGTTGGGCGCCTCGAAGGTGCCGTCCTCACCCGGGTGCTGCACGGAGACAAACACCATTCGCTCGTCGTCGTGGATGACCGGGCCGCAGGTTTCGGCGTCGCGGGGAACGGACAGGAACTGCTCCACCTTGCCGCGCTCGGCACCGTCCAGGGTGACCTTGAAGAGGCCGTCGTTGTAGCCGATGCCGGAGGGGGCGCCGTCGGTGGAGATCCACAGGTTGCCCACGGAGTCGAAGGCCACGTTGTCCGGGCAGGAGATGGGCGAGACCTTGTCCGCCGGGTAACCGGAGAAGTAGGTGACGTCGCCCTGCGCGGGATCGCCACAGACCATGAGGAGGGTCCAATTGAACTTGGTGGACGTCTGGTCGCCGGTTTCGGTGATCTCAACGATGTGCCCGTCACGGTTCTGTGTGCGCGGGTTGACCTCGGTGGCACCTTCCTTGGTGCCGGTGCCGCGGTCCGAGTTGTTGGTGCAGACCACGTACACCTTGCCGGTGTGCAGGCTGGGCTGGACGTCCTCGCAGCGGTCCATCTTGGTGGGCCCCACCTTGTCTGCGGCCAGGCGCGTGTACACCAGGACCTCTTCGACGGACATGCCGGGGACAGCCGACTTGCCATCCACCACCAGGGGCAGCCATTCGCCGGAGCCGTCGAACGCGCCGTCGGAGGGAAGCGCGCCGGTGCCGGTGATTTCCGCGGCGGGCGAGTTGCCGGTGAACCTGGCGACGTAGAGATCTCCCTCGGAGAGCAGGTTCATGTTGTTGCGGCGGTCGCCTTCAACATACTTGCCCTTGGAGACGAACTTGTAGAGGTAGTCGAACTTCTCGTCGTCGCCCATGTAGGCCACAACGTGGCCGGATTCGGCCACAATCACGTTGGCGCCCTCGTGCTTGAAACGGCCCATGGCGGAGCGCTTCTTGGGGGTGGAGGTGGGGTCGAACGGGTCAACTTCGACGATCCAGCCAAAGCGGTTGGACTCGTTCTCGTAGCCGGGGTTGCGGGTGTCGAAGCGGGGGTCGTCCAGTTCCCAGTGGCGGGCGGTGGGCTTGGCGGTGAGGCCGTAGCGCTTGTCGCTGGCCGATGTGCCCCCGGCGACGAAGTAGCCGTTGAAGTTCTCCTCGCCGGAGAGGATGGTGCCCCAGGGGGTGGTGCCGCCGGAGCAGTTGCCGAACGTGCCCTTGATGGCGCGGCCGGACGGGTCTGCCACGGTCTTGACCAGTGCCGAGCCGGCCACCGGGCCGGTCAGTTCGTAGGTGGTGTCGGAGAGGTAGCGGCGGTTCAGCGGCGCGCCCTTCACGTAGCTCCACGGCTTGGTGGTGTTCTTGCGCTCGAGTTCCACCACGGCCAGGCCGTGGGCGGCGCGGCCGATGGCGCGGGTTTCCACCGGGTCGTAGCCGGCGGGCACCATGATGTTTTCGTTGGTGTACTCGTGGTTGGTGAACAGCACCGCACGGCGGCCCTTGCTGCCGGGAATCTCCACGATGTCCGTGTAGTCGTTGTTGTAGCCGAACTGCCGGGCCTGGGCTGCGGCCGTCTGGTTGTTCAGGTCGAACTCAGGGGAATCGTTGAACAGCGGGTCGCCCCAGCGGATGATCGGCTGCCAGGTGAAGCCCTCCGGCACGGTGAACGCGTCGACTGCCTTATCGACCGGCTTGATGGCGGTGAACTGCAGCTTGGAGTTGCCGAAGCCTTCCTTGGCGGCCTTGGACAGGCCCGCGGCAGAGGCAGGTTCGGCGGAGCTCACGGCTGAACCGAGGGCGACGGCGAGGGCACCGGCGGCGCCCAGGCCCAGGGCGGCGCGGCGGGACAGGGTGGCGGAGGCGATGTCCCGGAAGTAGCTGTTGGAGCTGGTGTTGCAGACGTCGCCGGCGCAGGCGTTGTCGCACTTGAGTGCGCACGTAACGGGGCTGCGCTTGCCCTTGGTATGGCCGAGCATAGGCAGCAGGGTGAACTTGCGGGCAGTTTCAGACATGGGGAACCTTCCAAGGAATGTCTTTTGGGGTGCCCGATCACCCTTCCAGCCGGTTCCTACCGGAAGCCATCAATTGGGTGAAGTTATGGTTAACCGCCCGTGACCTGCAGGAACGTTGCCGAATCCCTCATCGAGTGCTCCGCAGCGGGAAGAAGGCGCGGACCGGGAGCAGGAGCCCGATCAGCGAGAGAGCAATGAAAACCACTTGGTGAATGTGGTCATTGCCCGGCGGAAGGTTCCCGGCCAGATGCAGCATCCAAAAGACGGGGTAGAACCAGAGCGCGTACCAGGCCCACCGTTCGCGCCGCCGGTACGGCACCAGCACGATCACCATGCCGAACAGGCCCAGTCCCGCGGAGGCCAGTCCGTCCGCGCGGTACAGGCCGGCGTCCCCGTCCGGCGGAAACAGGGCAACCACCATGCCGAACACCAGGATCCCCAGGCTGACGGCAGCGAGGCAGAGCCAACCGATCCGCACCGTTAGATTCACCCCGCGCACGACGCCACCCTACCGCCTCATCCATTGCTCCGTAATCGTCGTTTTGGGGCCTGAAAACGGCAGTTACGGAGCAATCGATGGGGTGAGGAGCGCGTGGACACGGCGGAGCCGGTCCAGCCACCAGTCCCGGCGTTCCGCGGGTGCCGCAAACCGCTCAAGCAGCCCGGCGTCGGCGGCCACGTCGCGGAGGCGGATGGCGCCGTCGTCGGCCACCAAGGGATCCAGGGCGATGTCCGATTCAAAAAGCGACACCGTGCCCAGGCCACAGGCGTAGGGCAGCTCGGGCAGGGCGGCGGCGAGCGCCAGCCCGGCGCGGATGCCCACGGAGGTGTCCAGCGCGGAACTGACGACGGCGGGAAGCCCGGCCTGTGCCACGATGTCCAGGGCCCGCCGCACTCCCCCAAGCGGCGCCACCTTGACCACGATCAGGTCCGCCGCGCCGGCCCGGGCCACGCGGAGGGGATCGGTTTCCTTCCGGACGCTCTCGTCCGCCGCGATCAGCACCGGCGTGCCGGCATCCCGCAGCCGCGACCGGACCTCGGCCAGGCCATCGATGGTCGGCACCGGCTGCTCGGCGTACTCCAGCCCCACGGGCGCCAGCCGGGTCAGTGCCTCCAACGCGCCGGGCACGTCCCACCCACCGTTGGCGTCCACGCGCACGGCGGCGTCCGGCAAGGCGGCGCGGACGGCTTGAAGCCGGGCAACGTCGTCGTCCAAGGACTGCCCCTGCTCAGCCACCTTGACCTTCACTGCATCCACCCGGCCAAACCGGGCCAGCACGTCCGGCACCCGGTCCGCCGGAACCGCGGGCACCGTGGCGTTGACCGGGATGGAGGTGCGCAAGGGGGCCGGGAACCCCTGCCATCCGGCCTCTATGGCGGCCGCCAGCCAGCGCGAGGCCTCGGCATCGCCGTACTCCGGGAAGGGGCAGAACTCGCCCCACCCCACGGGCCCGCGGAGCAGGAGCGATTCGCGCTGCATGATGCCGCGGAACTTCACCCGCATGGGCAGGCTCACCACGTGGGCGGCCGCCAGCAGCTCCTCAAGCGGCGGAACGGCCAGGCGGAACTGGGCAGAGTCAGGCGGAAGGCCGGGGTTGGGCATGCCGTTCACTGTACGCCGCAAACGCAGGGCACCAGGGCTATTCCCGCACCACCCGAATGGTGCCAAGGGACTGATCCGCGGGGTCGGGCAGGACCATGCCGGCCTTCAGCCCCGATTCCAAGTACTCCACGACGGCCTCGTTGATGCGCTCACCCGGCACGATGACCGGGATGCCCGGCGGATACGGCGTGATCTGCTCGGCCGCCACCCGTCCCACGGCCTCGCGCGCGGGCACGTCCTCGCGGGGGCCAAAGAAGGCGTCCCGCGGAAGCAGCACCGTCTCCAGTTCCAGGCCCGACGGCGACGGCAGGTCCACCCGGGCAGGGGCAGGAAGCGTTGGAGCTGCTTCAATGAGGGCCTGCAGCGCGTCCAGGAGCCGCTGGGCGGAAGCATCGTCGTCGGCCATGGACAGGGTGGCCATGATGCGGCGGTGGTCGCTGAGCCCCATGTCCAGCCGGCAGTTCTCCCGCAGCCAGTCGGCCGCCTGGTAGCCGCTGACGCCGAGCCCCGACACGTCCATGAGGATCTGCATGCGGTCCAGGTCATGCGAGGATTCGGCGGCCAGGAGCTCGTCCTCGAGCACACGGATTCCCGGCAGCGCCTCGATCTCTGTCCGCAGCCGCCGGGCCAGGTCCAGGGCGTCGCCCAGGAGCTCGGCGCCGTGCTGCACCATCTGCCGGCGCCAGCCGTCCATGGCCGAGTACAGGATGACGTTCGGGCTGGTGGTCATCAACAGGTCCGCGCATTCGGAGAGATGCGCGGGGTCCACCAGGTCGCCCCGGATGTGATAGACCGAGCCCTGCTCAAAGCCGGCACCCATCTTATGCACGGACACCACGCAGACGTCCGCGCCCGCACTCATCGCCCAGGTGGGAAGGCCCTCATGGAAGGGAAGGTGCGCGCCCCACGCCTCATCAACGATCAGGGGCTTCCCCCGGTCGTGGCAGACCTTGGCAATCGCGGCGATGTCTGCGCACGTTCCGTAGGGAGTGGGACTGACGATCAGTGCCCCTGCCGCGTCCGGGTACCGTTCCCACATTTCCTCAACATCCGCGGCTGACGGCGGATGCGCCAGGTGCAGCCTGGAGTCCCAGCGGGGCCGGATCCACCGCGGCTGGATCCCGGAAAACACCAGCCCGGCGGTTATGGACTTGTGGGCGTCGCGGCTCACCAGCAGGTCGCCCTTGCCCGCCGCAACGGCCAGGACGGCGGCCTTCACCGACAGGGAGCTTCCGCAGGTGGAGAAGAAAGCCTGCTCCGCACCCACGGCATCCGCCATCAGCTGCTCGGCCTTTTTCAGGTACTCGCCCGAGGACGATCGGTCATCCAGGCCCCCCGAGGCCAGGACGTCAGAACGGAAAGTGTCCCCGCCGAGGACCTCCCGGACGCGCGGATCCGCGCCGCGGCCCTGGCGGTGGCCGGGAGGGGTGAAACCGTAGCGGTCAAGCCGGTGGTAGCGGTCCAGGGCGTCCAGCAAGGGAGCTTCGTTGTGGTCCACGTTGTTGTTCCTTTCGTTGGAGCGGTCAGGATGGCCAGGAGGCTTTGAGGGTGCGGACGACGGCGGCAGTACGGTCGGGTGGCCAGCTCCCCTTGGGTTTGGCATCGGCGGAGGCGGCTGCCGCTTCGATCAGGCGCCGGTCAGGGTGGTCCAGACGCCGATGCCCCCGGCCACCAGCATGACCGCGGCCGTGAACCAGCCGAGCGTGGCGGCAAGCCAGCCGTTGCGGTACTCGCCCATGATGGCCTTGTCGCGGGAGATCAGCATGGTGACCACCAGGAATGGTGCGGCGGCGATGCCGTTGATGGTGGCACTGAAGACCAGGAGCCCGATGGGGTCGTTGGAGAAGAAGCTGATGAGTACGCCAGCGACGATGCCGACCCCCAGCAGTGCGTAGAACAATGGGGCGCGTCGTGGACTGAGGTCCAGGCCCCAGTCCTTGCCGAGCAGGCCGGACAGTCCCGCGGCGCCTGACGCAGCGAGGACCGGCACGCCCAGGATGCCGGTGCCGATGAACCCGGCAGCGAACAGGAAGGTGGCGGCCGGTCCCACGACGGGCTCCAGGGCCTTGGCCACGTCGGCAGCGGTGTTGACGTCGGTTCCGTCCCTGCCCAGCGTTGCCGCGGTGGCCGCCATGATCGAGAACATCACCAGGACGGAGAAGACCATCCCGGTGAAGACGTCCGCCCGCGCGTTCCGGAGGGTATGGGCGGCGGCAGCCGTGTCCGGGCGGTCCCGGAGCCCTACTGCCTGGTCACCGCCCCGGTCCTCGGCGCGCAATTCCTCGACCCTGTGGGCGCTCTGCCAGAAGAACAGGTACGGCGAGATGGTGGTGCCCAGCACCGCCACGATTAGGCCAAGGTACTGCGGGGCGAAGCTGAACTTCATTCCCAGCATGCCCTCCAGGACGTCGGGCCAGTCAACGTTGGCCACGAAAAGGACAGCGACGTACGCCAGCAGTGTGACGCACAGCCACTTGAAAACCTTGGCAATGACGGCGAAGGATCCGCTCATGAGCGCCACCGCGATGCCGATTCCCGCCAGCGCGCTCCAGAGATGGTCAGGGCCGGCGCCCAGCATCTGCATGCCCTGCCCGATCGCCATCAGGTCCGCGGCCGCATTGAGGATGTTGCCCACCAGCAGGGCAACGATCAGTATTCCAATCACCACCCGCGGGCGGCGGGAGAACTTGCGCCGGGCCAGCCAGCCGAGGCTCTCGCCGGTAGCCAGTGCGGTCCGGTCGCAGATCTCCTGGACCGCCATCATCATGGGCAGCGCCACGGGGGCGGTCCACAGCATGCCGTTGGAAAAGGTGGCACCGGCCTTCGCATAGGTGGCAATCCCTGACGGATCATCGTCCGCGGCACCGGTCACCAGGCCGGGGCCCAGAAGCGAACCGAAGCGGCGCAGGCGGGACTGCCGCCTGGCGCCGGTTGCCGTGCCGTCAGTTTGGGGCCGTCCGGTTGTTTCGGCCTTGCTCATCCTGTCTTCTCCACTCACCATCGACTACTAAGCCGCCAACTACTAAGCAAGCTTAGGATTCTGAGGCCATGGTAGGCCATGAAGCTGGAAGGACCTTTTCAGGGAAGGCTGCTCAGATCCACTTGTTGTGTTTGAACGCCAGGTAGAGGACCAGTCCCATGGCCACCATCACGCCCAGCGCATACGGGTAGCCGTACGTCCAGCCCAGCTCGGGCATATTGGCGAAGTTCATGCCGTAGATGGACGCCACCAGGGTGGGGGCAAACAGGATCGCCGCCCAGGACGAAATCCTTTTGACCTGCTCGTTCTGTTCAAAGCTGGACTCGGTCATCCGCTGCATCTCGTCGTTCTGCCGTTGGGCCACCAGGGCCGCATTGACGGCGAGCGCGTTCTGGAGCAGGGCCCGGAAAGACGCCACGCGCTCATTCAGCCGCAACACGTGGTCCAGGACATCGCGCAGGTGGTCTTGAAGCTCCACGCCAAGCGGACGGTTTGTGGTCCCGGCCATCAGCTGCTGGAGGATCCCCACCAGCGGGCTGGTGGCCCGTTGGAAGGTGATGACCTGCCGGGAGAGCTCGTAAATCCTGCGGGAGACCTCTGGGTCCGCACCAAAAAGGTCATCCTCGATTTCGTCAATATCGTTCTCCAAGCCGGCCGCCACAGGCTCGTACTCGTCCACCACCTGGTCCAGGATTCCGTACAGCACCGCGTCCGGGCCGAGGGCAAGGAACTCCGGCATGGACTCCATGCGGCGGCGTACCTTTGCCAGGTCCGGGGACTCGGCATGCCTGACCGTGACCACGTACTCGTCACCGACAAAAACGTGGATCTCGCCGAAGTCCACCTTTTCCACATCGTCGCGGTACCTGGCGGGCCGGAGCACCAGGAACAGGCACTCGCCGTAGTGCTCCAGCTTGGCCCGCTGGTGCCCTGCCAACGCGTCCTCAATGGCCAGCGCGTTGAGGTCGAATTCCTCCCCCACCGACTGCAGTTCCTCCGCATCCGGCCGGTACAGTCCGATCCACGCCATGCCTTCGCGCTGCCGGAGCAGGAAGTAGGTTTCGTCCAGGTCCTCCGGGTCCTCGGTGCGGAATCCGTTGACGTAAACAGCGTTGTCAATGATGGTCACTGCCGGCCTCCCGCTCGCGCGCCCAGTCATCCAGCAATCCCGGCATCCGCGAGTTGAGGAACCGGTAGAACCTGGCCATCTCCGCCACCCGCGCCCGTGCAGCCGATCCTTCGGGGAGGGTTTCGGCCGTGGCATCGGTGAGGGCCGCCAGCTTCTCGTAAACCGGGCTGTTCCGCATGGACACCACGTACCACTCATCCGTATGGAGGGCGTAGAGGTCGCGGCGGCTTCCTGGCTGCGAGACCCGGTGCACGAAGCCCACGGTTTGCAGGTACCGCACCGCGCCCGACACTGCCGCGGCACTGGCTCCCAGCCGCTCCGACAGCTCTGCGGCGGTGAGGCTTCCCTGTTCCGAGGACACCAGCGCCAACAACGTCCGGGCCGGCATCTTTGGGAAGCCGGCGGCAGCGAAGGCCGCTGCGGTCCTCTCGGCAGCGGCGGCCGTCAGTTCAGTGGTCCGCAGCGATGCGCCGATGTCAGTGCTCATGCCGCGCCCACCTCCCGCCGCCGCATCACCGCAACTGCCAGCATGGCCGCCGCCGCGGCGACCGCCAGCATCCACCATGCGCCGCTCCAGTCCGTGGCGTCCCCGTGCGGGACCGGGGTGTGGGCGAAGGGCGACAGGTCGCGCAGGCTTTGGTCGATGCCCAGCATGCCGCCAAGAATGCCGAGCACCACGCCCAGGGCCAGCAGCGCCCAGCTGGCGGCGATGGTCGCTGCCGGCCACAGGACGAAAACCAGCGCCGGGACGGAAAGGTAGATCAGGGCCGCCGGCAGCTGCGCCAGCGCGGTTTGCCAGAGGGCATCGGCGGGCATGGAGGTATCGCCGGAACCGGCCAGCGTCGCCCACGCCCCAACCCCCGCCAGGCCCACCACCAGCACCACGGCCGCCGCGCCCAGCAACAGGTAACCGGCCAGCCACCGGACGCGGCCCACCGGGGCGGACAGCAGGAGTTCGGCCGTCCCGGCCGCTTCCTCCTGCCGCAGCCTGATCACGGCCTGGAGCGCACACGCCGCCGCCAGGACCCCGCCCATCGAGAAGAGCACCGACACCATGAGCTGGGTGAGCGAGGTGCCCTGGGACTGGAGCATGGCGCGCAGCGTGGCGGTGATGTTGGTGTCAGGGGTGTCGACGGCGGCAATCGCCTTTCCGAGCGAGCCCGCCAGCAGGCCCAAGGCCAGCCCGCTGAGCGCCCAGCCAAAGATTGACCCGGACTGCAGCCGCAGCGCCAGGGCCACCGGGCTCCGCAGCCCCGGCCGGGCAGCGACACGTCCGGGGCGCGTTCCCCACACGCTGGCCCCGCTGTCCCGCGAGCGGAGGATCAGCCAGGCTGCGATGAGGCAGGCGGCGCCGAGCCCCGCCGGCAGCAGCAGCGGCCAGGTGCGGTTTCCGGAGTAGGCGTATGTCTGCTGGCCCCAGCCGATGGGTGAGAACCAGCTGGCCGGCCCCTCGGTCATTGTGGTCCCGCTGGCACCGGGGGTTCCGGTGGCGTCGCCGATTCCGCGGAGCACGTAGGCCAGCACTACCAGCGCGGCCGAGACGCCGTTCGCGCCGCGTGAGGTTCCCATAAACTGGGCCACCAGCAGCCCCACGCCCAGGAAGGCGAGGCCGACAGCGCCCGTTGCGGCTCCGGCGGTCAGGGAACCTTGCAGGTCCAGGCCCTGGGAGGCGAACCCTGCGAAGACCGTGAGCGCCACGAGGATGTTCGCGGTGACGCCGTGCAGCAGCGTGGCTGTGTCAGGCAGCAGGCGTCCGGCCGGCGTTGCGGCGACCAGCTCGGCTGTGCCCGTTTCCTCATCGGCACGGGTATGGCGCACCGCGAGGAACGTGCTCATCAGGCCTGCCAAAAGGGCAAGGAAGGCATAGATCAGGAAGAACGTAAACGCTCCCTGGTCCGCGCCCCGGGGCAGGCCGCGGAGCATCAGGATGGCGGGGGTGGCGATGGCCACCTGCATGATCTCGGTGCGGCTGGCCACGTTGCCGTAGGTCTGGGTGACGGCGGCTGCCGCGAACAAGGCGAAGGCACCGATGGCCACCGCCCAGCTGAGGAGCTGCCAGCGGTCCCGGCGCAGCCGCTGGCGCCAGAGGACCAGGAGGATTCCCATGTCAGCTCCGTCCTCTGGCGCCCAGCAGATGCCGCCGCGAACCGTTGCCCGCGGAAGCCGGAACATCAGGCTCCGGTGCAGCGGATCTGTCCCCGTAGTGCCGCAGGAACAGCTCCTCCAGGGACGGCGGAACAATCGTCAGGCCCTGCACCCCCAGGGCGCCCAGCGCCGGAAGCACCTCGGCGATCCGGTCCGAGTCGGCGCTGAACCGGACCCGTCCGGCGTCGACCGCCAGGTCATGCACCGCGCCCAGCCGGGCCAAGGCCTCTGGATCCACCCCGTCCGCGGCGAAGGAAACCTCGGTCCTGGTGAGGTGCCGCAGGGAGTCAAGCGTGCCGCCGTCGACAATTTTGCCGGCACGAATGATGCTGACGCGGTGGCACAGCACCTCCACCTCAGAGAGGATATGGCTGGACAGCAGCACCGTTGCCCCGCGGTCGACGGCGGCCAGCAGCTCCCTGCGGAAGACCTCCTCCATGAGCGGGTCAAGGCCGCTGGTGGGCTCGTCCAGCAGGTAGAGCTCGGCCTCGGTGGCGAGGGCGGCGATCAGGGCGACTTTTTGCCGGTTGCCCTTGGAGTACGCGCGCCCCTTCCTGCCCGGATCGAAGTCGAACACCTGGCACAGCCGGTCCTTCCGGCGGCGGTACGCGTCCCCGTCTGCGGCGCCGCCCCGTAGCCGGGACAGCAGGTCGATGGTTTCGCCGCCGGAGAGGTTGGGCCAGAGCCGGACATCGCCGGGAACGTAGGCCAGCCGCCGGTGCAGCTCGGCAGCCTGGTTCCAGGGTTCGAGGCCCAGGACCGTGGCGGTGCCGGAGGTTGCCCTCGCCAGGCCAAGGAGGATCCGCAGGGTGGTGGATTTCCCGGCGCCGTTGGGGCCGAGGAACCCGTGGATTTCACCCCCCTGGACTTCGAGGTCGAGACCGTCCAGGGCCCTGACCCGGCCGAAGTGCTTGTGCAGGTTCGCTGTCTTGACAACGGTGTTCATGCTCAAAGTCTTCGAAGTTTTCACAAGTTTGTGAAGGCACTAAAGTCCCAAGCATGACCCCCGAAAAGCCCCTGTCCACTGGGGAGGCCACCCGCCCGGCAACGGCACCTCTCTACGCGGCGGGGTTCGTTACCGCTTTCGGCGCCCACAGCATCGCGGCCGGACTCGGTGCGGAGAGCGGCAACATCGGCCTGACGCTGCTGAACCTGGGCATCCTGCTGGCCCTCTACGACGTGGCCGAGGTGTTCCTCAAGCCGGTCTTCGGCGCGCTCAGCGACCGCATCGGCGCCAAGCCCGTCATCATCGGCGGACTCTTCGCTTTCGCCGCGCTGTCCCTGATCGGCCTGGGAGCCGCGGACCCGCTGATCCTTGCCCTCGCCCGGCTGGGACAAGGCGCTGCGGCGTCTGCCTTCTCGCCGTCGTCGTCCGCCATGGTGGCACGGATGGCCCGGGGCGGAAAGGCGGGCACCTACTTTGGCCGGTACGGATCCTGGAAGAGCCTGGGCTACATCATCGGGCCGCCGCTGGGCGCGGGCCTGATCCTGGCCGGCGGCTTTCCGCTGCTGTTTGGAACGCTGTCCGCGCTGGCGGCCGTGACCGCTGTGTGGGTCCTGGTATCCGTGCCGCACCTGGCGCCGCTGCCGCGGAAGCGGTACACGCTGATGGACCTTGCCCGCCAGGTGGGTGAACGCCGTTTCCTGGTGCCCACGCTGGTGCTGGCCGCTGCTACGGGCGCGCTGGGTGCCGCCGTCGGCTTCCTCCCCGCGCTGGCCACCCGGCACGGCATGGACGCCTTAGCCGGCACGGTAGCGGTCAGCGTGGTGGCGCTCGGCTCGGTGCTCACCCAGCCGTGGGTCGGGAGGCTGCGGGACCGCAGCGCCGTCACCGACAACAGGGGCTCGACGACGGGCCTGCTGCTCATCGCCGCAGGCATCGGTTTGGTGGCGGCGGCCCCGGGAGTGGTCACCATCTTCGTCGCCGCGGCCTTCATTGGGACAGGCATCGGTGCTGTGACCCCCTTGGGCTTCGCGCACCTGGCGGACACCACACCGCCCGAGCGGATGGGCCGGACCATGGGCTCGGCCGAATTGGGGCGCGAACTGGGCGACGCCGGTGGGCCCCTGCTGGTGGGCGGCATCGCCACTGCCACGGCGCTGCCGTTCGGGCTGGGCGCACTGGCGCTGTTGGTGGCGGCGGCGAGCATCCCCCGGTTGGGCCCCGTCGAACCCGCAGGGCCCAACAACTGAGCGGTCTTACAGTTTTTTGTGTCACCCTTAACCGCGATGACTTCTTCACGGCAACTGCCCACCAGGACTCCCACCCGGCCTGCCCCCGGCGCGGCGTTCCTGTTCGTGCTGTCCACTGCCGCGTGCATCGCAGGGCTGATTGCCACGTATTACTTCTTTGTCCAGACCACAACGGGCCAGTTCATTGACGAGTCCGCGCTGGTGGAAGCGGTGGAAATCCACGGCCCCGCCGGCAAGGCAGCCACCAAGTTCCTGGACTGGCTGCCCACCATCTCGCTGGTGATGGCCGCCGTCGTGGTCCTGTTCGTCACGGTGATCCGGCGGCACTGGGCCGAGGCCGGGATCGCCGTTGCCGCGTGCATCAGCGCAAACGTGGCAACCCAGGTTTTGAAGGACCTGCTGCCGCCGCGCCCGGACAAGGGCGTGCTGACCCTGGAACTGAACTCGCTGCCGTCCGGCCACACCACCCTGGCCGCCTCAGCGGCAGCGGCAGTGTTCCTGATGGCGTCCCCGCGCTGGCGGCCCATGGCGGGTTTCATTGGCGGTTCGTTCGCCATCGCGTCCGGCGTGTCCACGCTGATTAATCAGTGGCACCGGCCCGCGGACGTGGTGGCGGCGTTCCTGCTGGTGGGGGCGTTCATGATTCCGGCAGGCTGGCTGATCCTCCGGCGCGGGTCCTGGAACGAGTGGGACGGCTTCGGCGAACACGTCGGCTCGGCCCGGATCTGGCTGACGCTGCCGGTGCTGATCGGACTGGCCTCAGCCGGCGTTGCGGTGTATTCGCTGATCCGGATTGCCCCCAGCCCCTGGCAGGAGACCAGCACCACCAACTACTTCTGGGCAGGCATCTCGCTGATTGTCATCGCTGGGTACCTGGCCACCGTGGCCACCACGTCCCTGTTCGCGTTTGCCGCACGACGGCGGGACGCACCACGGCGCTAGCCCTCCCTGAGTGGCACTCGCCCATCTGGCTGGCAGTTGTTGTCGTTTTGACGGCTCAAAACGACATCTACTGCGAGCTAGTTGGGAGGGGCGGGCTCAGGTCAGTCCCCGGCACTGAGGCGGGCCAGGAGCGGGAGCGCCGCTAATCACCGTCCAGGTCAAAATCACGTGTTATTGGTGTCACCAAGGTCCTTGGCATCGCGACCCATGCTCTCATCCATTGCGGCGGCGAGTTCGATGTCGTCAAGGTAGCGGGCCGCGGGGCGGCCGGTTGCCTTAGCCAGTTTCTCCAACGTGCCCAGGTGCTGGCGGGCAAGCTCGATGGCCAGTTCCTCGACGATGCTGGGGCCGTTGCGCACCACCAGATCGCTCAGGTAGGCACGAAGGCTGCCGGCGGGCCGCCCCCTGGCTTTGGCGTCGGCAGCAACCAGCCTGGTAAGGGCCGCCGCAGCGAGCGCAGGTTTGTCGCTGAAAAGTTCCATGTGTTCCCCCGCGGCGATGGGTCCTGATAGAACCGGCATCGGTAGCTACAATTTAGCCCTCTTTGTGCCCAGGCCATAAGGGGTGCAGGTCTCGGTTGGGGGCGTGCGGGACCAGACCCGGGGGTGCCGATCGGGGCTTAGGGGTTTCGCGTTCCCAGTAGTTTCCGGTCAGGTGCGGGTCCTTGTGCCTTGTGCAGGGACCCCGCTCCAGGTTTCGCGCTCGGGCACGTGCTGCAGGACTGCAGCGCCCATTTCAATCTGCGAATAATCCCCCACACTGAGCCCATCGCCAACGCCTGCGCTCATGCCCAGCTCCGCCGCCCGGCCGATGCGTGCGCCCTCCCCCACCGAGGCTCGTGGGGACAGCGTGGCGAAGTCCCCTACGCGGACACTGCAGCCCACGTTGACTTGGGGCTTCAAGAGCGCGTGGGCGCCAATGCTTGCCTGCGGCGCGATGGTGGCATTGCGCATCACGATGCTGCCGGGGCCAATCCGGGAATCCCGGGGCACGCGGACGCCGGGGTCCACCACCGTGGCGTACCGGTCTTCGTCCACGCCGAGCAGGGACAGCCTCTCGACGAGCGCCTCCCGCTCACGGCCGCCGGGAAGGCATACGGTGAACAGTGCCCGGTTGAACGCAGGTGCATCGGTGATTGCGCCCATCACCACGGTGCCGTCGATGGAGGTGCCCAGCAGGTCGGGGTCGTCATCCAGGATCCCCAGGACGTCGTACTCCCCGCTGCTCCGGACCGCTGCGAGGACTTCCCGCGCCAACCCGCTCATGGCCAGCATTATCAACTCGCTCAAGGTGTGCCTCTTCCAGCCCCTGCCCAAGGTGCAGGACATCGTGCGGCCCGTTCACCTGCTGCTTGATACCTGGCTGTCCTAGAACCCTATGCCGGACTCGTGCGGCAGGAAAGGCTTCGGGGAAGGAAGATTGACGCCCGGGCATGGCGGTAGCACGAAAGAGGGTTTTGTGGGGAGTTCTTGACTAAACCTTGAGGATTTCGAGGGCCTTAGCTTGAGCGGTGCGGTGAATAGTTACAGGTGCCTGGGCGGCGTTTTGAAGTAGGCGCCGCCAGGCACTCCCTCTACCCTTCCGGCGCAGACGTCCCCTGGGTTCTAGTCCAAGGGCTTGAGCCGCTTGCGCAGCAGGCAGAACTCGTTTCCTTCAGGATCCTGCAGGACGTGCCACTGCTCCTGGCCGGTCTGCCCCACATCCGCCGACCGCGCACCGAGCGCCAGCAGGCGTTCCAGCTCGGCGTCCTGGTCCCGGTCCACCGGGTTGACGTCTATGTGCAGTGGAAGCCTCCCCACGCGGGGGTTGCTGCTGGGACTGAGGAAGATCGTTGGCTGCGCTCCCCCGAACCCGGCGTCCAGCGGCCCGATCTCGATCCCACCGTCCTCCCGGTCAAGCTCCACATAACCAAGCACGTCACTCCAGAACTTTGCGAGCAGTTCGGGGTCGGCGCAATTCAGAACCAGTTCACTGATACGGCATGACATGGTGCCAGTGTACGGACGGGCTTCACCTGCCAGCCGGCTGACACGGACGGAACGTACGACGACGGAGCGCACCTTCCGCCGAAACCGCACCTTCCGCGCTCACGGCTTTCGTCCCGGTGTTCCCGCCGACGCTTTCAGTCATCTCCGACACGCATATTCCTTCTCGACATGCCTCTCCATCCTCGAGGCGCACCTTCCCCAGCGCAGCCCAAATATCGGGAGCGCAAATGAAGCTGCGCGTCGGGGACGAATGTGCGTGTCGGGGGAACCGCACTTATGACAGAACCAGCTCGGCGGGAGGCGGCGCCGCTGCGTTGGGGGTGTTGCAGCGGCACCTTCTTCCGCCGAGCTGGCATTTGCTCACAGAGTCGCGGACATGCAGGTGACCTTGTCGCTGTTGTTGCCTTGTTCCAACGCCACCTTTGCCGTGGCACTGGTCTGGGTCTGGTCCGCATAGGTTGCGGTCACACGAATTGTCAGAGGAGTGGTTGTCCGGTTGGCCAGCACGATCTGAGACGTGATGGTGAGCGTGACCGTGCTTGTTGTTCCCAAGGCGACAGACTCGGTGTAGGAAGGCCCATACGTGCCGTTGGCTTGGAGGGCTGCGTAAGTCAGCGCCGTAGGAGTCCTTGACCCGACAGCCGCGAGGGTTGCTACTTTCTGTGGGCTGTCATTGGTACAGGTGAACTGTGAAAACGGAGTAACCGGCCAGGTGCCGGACGCTGTGACTGTCATGGTCGCCGTCGCGCTTTGCTGCCACAGGGCCGACGCCGAGGCTCCGCCGATCCCCAACAGCACAGTCAGCACGAAGGCCCCGACGGCGAGCGCCGCACCAGGTACGTCCGGAAACCGTGCCATTTATGCCGCCTCTGCGCCTACGAGGTCTTCAGGTTTCCGGGTTTTGCGCACCGACTTGTACACGGTGATGGCTCCGTAGCCGATCAGGGCCACGGCGGCGATCACCGTCCAGGTTTCCCGGTCGGAGTTCCCCAGGAAGTTTGCCATGTAACCCACATACGGGACTGCGTAGAACAGCTTGCCCTTGACCTGGATGGCACGAACGGGATTCTCATCATTGGCGCCGTTGTTGTCGCCCTTGGTGATCAGCGTCTTCTCGCCCTGCTGGGTGGATCCGAAACCGACAATCCGGTGCGTTTCCACGTCCGGGCGGCCCGAGTAAAGCTGGAACGTGATGACGTCGCCGTACTTGAGCTCGTCGAACGGTACGGGCTTCATCACCATGAACGTGCCGGGCGGGTACTTCTGCGCCATGGACTTGGTCAGGATGGTGTAGGTCTGCGAGCCCGTGGCCACCGGCACCACGATAAGGACCAGGGCTGCGAACAGCGCCACCAGCATGGCGTCCATGCTCAGGAAGCGTCCGACGGCGGCCCAGGCACCATGGCCAGCACGTCGACGCATGCGGGTGGTCGCCACAGTTCCGGGAGGCGGCTCGACAGGATCGGCAGGGCCGCCAAGCAGGCGTTCGGTCAGGTCAGCAGCCACTGGGCACCCCGCATAGCTGACGTGCGGTGAGTAGGAGCGAGATGTTCACTGCTTGTCCTTTCACTGATGCTGGGGCGCTTGAATCCAGGCTGATCTGGAAGCAGAAGACGGTGGAGGCGCCTTTGGCCACTGTGGGCGAGACCAGCCCGGCGGAGCTGATCGGCGCGAAGCCGATGGCGGTGCTGCACTCCGTGGAGGAGCTGGCGGTCTTGGCGTTGACGCGGACATAGCTGGCAAGGGTTCCACCGCTGACGTTCGCGATTGTCGGCTGGCCTGCTGTGATGGCGGTATTGAACTGGCCACCGGCGTTGGTGTTGTTGGTGACCACCACTCCCCCGTAGACCGAGGTGCCCGGACCAAGTGTCCCCGCGGGCGACAGCGTCAAGGTGGCCGCCGTCCCGTTGGAGAGGGTCATGGTGGTGGTTTGTCCTGTGTTGACCGCGGTCATCGTCGTATCAAACGACGCCGAGGTGATGGATCCCGGGGAGGCGGATGCCGCTGCACTCCACAATGCGTACGATCCCTGCACCGTGAACAGTCCCAGGACCACTGCAAAGGCGGTGAGCGCCGCCGCCTGCAGCCTGCGCTTGGTGCGCATGGTCCCCTCCTGGTCTTGATCCTGTCGCCTGGTCACTTAGGCGGGTGGCGGATCGGCCACCCGCCCATTCCTACTGCTACGGGGCAACTACCAGTCCGTCATTCACTCCGGTCACGACCTGCTGCAACGTGTAGGACACCTTGCTGAGGTCGTACGTGGCATTGACGTTCTCGACCCCCGGCGTGGTGCTCAAGAAATTGAACGTCGTAGAGACGGTGACTGTCTGAGTATCATCGGCAACAGGCTTGATGATGGTGTCTTTGCTGACGACGGCGCCCTTGGAATCAGTGATCGTAAGTGGAGCAATCGCTACGTTTGCGCTGCTGAAGGTGCTGGTAGTTGCGTCATTCAGCTTGATCTGGGCTGCCATCTTGTCGCCTCGAAGCTTCACGGAAAGAGTCTGCGTGAACGTCAGCTTATCCCCTGGGACCACCCGGTACTTCGTGATGTCTTTGATCTCCTGCTTGGAGGCGTCCGTCCAAACACCAGGTACAGCGGTGACGCCCAAATCACCGGCGACTATTTGGCCTGCGTTGGCGCTGGCATCCTGGTTCCATGCGGCCAGGGTTCCGCCACCGCCCAGCAGCAGCGCGGCGCCGACGGCGATAGCAGCGGTTCCCTTGATCAGAGTGCTGTTCTTCATGATGTGTCCCCTCAGACTTGGTTGGTGTGCTGTGGTCTAACTGAGGACCACTTTGCAGGGCCAACCTCAGGAAGTGAGGGGGTATAGCGTCAACAAAAGCTCAAGTTATTTGAAAGTTCAACAGGGGTCTGACCTGCACTTCTATCAAAAATGCCTTAGTCCGAGCATTGCCACCTGAAGCACTGCACTGCTTACTTCGCGCCGGCGAGCGCAGCGTCAAGAATGTCCAGGGCGTTGGCGCGCATAACGTCAAATGCCTGGCCGGTACGGAGGCCCGCAACGTCCCGCAGCCAGACGTACGGTTCAATGCCGGCAACCGCACGAAGCCGGACAGCCAGGGCGGCGGTGTCGATTCCGGAGCCTGCGGTTTCCAATGGAGACAAGGCATCGCGGTACCAGCCCACAGCCCGGCCGCCGCGAAGAGTGGGCCGGGCTGCCCCCGGTGTCAAGGACAGCCGCAACGATGCCCGCAGCTGCGGTTCCCAGGCCCGGATGAAGTCGAAGTGCGCGTCCAGGGTGCGCTCCAAACGGGCGCGGACGTCCGACGGCGGGTCCCCGCCCAGCAGCGACCCCAGCCCCGTCTCGGGGAGGGCCGCGTGCAGCAGGGCTTCCTTGTCCGGAAAGTACCTGTAGGCGGTAGTCCGGGAGATGCCGGCAATGGCAGCGACTTCTGCAACAGACGGGTCGCGCCCGTCCTTCAGCAGGTCCCGGAGGACGGACACCAGCTCTTCGCGCGTGCGCGACTTCTGCCGGGTCCTGCCGGTCTCCAAATATTTTTCATTGTGGCGTGCGGACACAGGACTTATGATACCTACGTACCGTAATGGTACGAACGTCCCATGAATATCAGGGGTTTCCCATGGCCGATCCCATTGCAGTGAATCCGCAGCATTACCGGCTGGTTTTCGAGAACGACCGGGTCCGCGTCCTTGAGTACAGTGACGGCCCCGGGGACAGCACCGGCACCCATTCCCACCCGGACAGTGTGATGGTCACACTCAGTTCCTTTGCCCGCCGGCTCCAATCAGGAGGCCGGGAGGTAGATGTGGAGCTGCGGGAAGGGCAGGCCCGCTGGCTCGACGCGCAGGAACACTCCGGCACGAATACCGGCACCACACCTACCCACTGCCTCTTCATCGAACTGAAGGAACCACGCCAGGATCTACAGTCTGCCCCAACGGGCCGCCTGGGTCCCGCCGCTTCCTAACGGGCACTCACCGTAGCCTGGTCCCGAGCCTGGTCCCCCGCCAGCAACAGCCGGCACCAGGCATCGGCCAGCCAGTCGGCGAACCGTCCCGGGCTCCATCCGCGCTGGTCCACCAGCAGCACCCAGTACTCGGGCCCGTTCATGCTCCACACCGCGTCGGCGAGCTCTGCGGCCGGGCGATCGGCCCGCAGCTCCCCGGTAGCCGCAAGGTCCTCAACAAACTTCAGCATGTTCGCCGCGCGCCGGTCGGAGATCTCCCGCCAGAGCGCAGCGCAGTCGGGGTCGGTCCCGGCAGCATCTCGCAGGGCCACGTAGACGGGTGCGAGCCGGGGCTGGATGCCGGCCAGGGCGTTGGCATAGATCGAGATCTTGTCGGCCGCGCGTTCCGCTTCCCGCAAGCGAATGACGTAGTCGCGGCTCTCTGCGGGAACGGCCTGCCCGGTCCCCGAGATGGCCGTCTCCACCACTTCCCGCAGCAGGTCAGGCTTGCGCCCGATGGCGGCGTAGACAGTGTCGACGGCGACGCCCGCCCTCCGCGCAATGCCCGCCACAGTGGTGGAACTGTACCCCTCCCCCACAAACAATTCACGAGCGGCGGCCAGTACGGCATCCCGGGTTGCGGCCGCCTGCTCCTTCCGCCGCGGGGAGTGGTAGCGGCGCGCAGGGGCATTGACTTCACTCATCGCCGGGCCTAGCCTTAATTCATCCGAATACCATTCGGATGAATTCTAGCAGGAAGCCCCGGGCCGCCAAGAGTGCATCGCAAAGAAGCGGCAAAGGGGTGGAAGGGCAGGCCATCATGTCAGAGCACTTCGACACTGTCGTGGTCGGCGGCGGCCAGGCCGGATTGGCCATGGGCTACCACCTGTCCTGCCTGAAGCGTCCCTACGTCATCCTCGACGAGAATCCCAGGACCGGTGACAGCTGGCGCACCCGCTGGGACTCCCTCCGGCTGTTCACCCCCGCCCGGTACGACGCCCTTCCCGGCAGCCGCTACCCCGCCCCGCCCTGGTCCTACCCGTCGCGGGAAGAGTTCGCCGACTACCTCAGCGGCTACGCGGACCACTTCGCACTGCCGGTCCGGAACAACATCCGGGTCACCGGCGTCAGCCACACCGGACAGTGCTTCGTCATCGAAACGGACAACCAACGCATCGAAGCCGACAACGTAGTGGTCGCCCCGGGCTGGGACCGGAAGCCCAAGGTGCCGGCTTTCGCGCAGCAGCTCAGCCCGCACATCAAGCAGCTCACGGCGGGTAGCTACAAGAACCCAGCGGACCTCGCGCCAGGCCCGGTCCTGGTGGTCGGCGCGGGCAACTCCGGCGCGGACATCGCCCTGGAGCTGGCCCCGACCCGCAGGACGTACCTCTCCGGTAGGCACCCCGGCGAAATCCCCTGGCCCATCCACGCCTTGGCCACCCGCCCCCTCACCCTCGCCGTCTTCTTCGCGTTTTCCCACGTCCTGAACCTCAACACGCCTGCCGGCCGGAAGGCCCGCCCGCAAATCCTTGCGCACAGCGGACCCCTGGTCAGGGTGAAGAACCGCGACCTGCTGCGTGCCGGCGTCGAACGCGTTCGCAGGACGGAAGGCGTCAAAGAAGGCCTGCCACTGCTCGCGGACGGCCGGGCACTCGAGGTGGCCAACGTCATCTGGTGCACCGGCTTCCGCCCTGATCTGGAGTGGATCCACCTCCCGGTGTTTGGCCCGGACGGCGAACCGGATCAGGACCGCGGGGTAGCCAAGGGGCAGGCGGGACTCTACTTCCTGGGCGCCATCTTCCAGCAGTCGCTGGCGTCCTCCATGGTCCATGGGGTGGGCCGGGACGCCGCCTTCATCGGCCGGCACATCGCTGCAAGCACGCCACAGGCAGCAGCAGCACAGCCACGCAACAACGTCAGGCCCGAAGGTTCAGCTGCTCCACAATGATGCGGGCGGTTCCGGGATCGCCCAGGATCTTGAAGTGCCCGGCCACCGGCAATTCGATGTTGGTTGCCCCGGGCAGGACGCTCCCCTCCGGAATGTGCGGATCGAACGGCCCGTAGATGGAAGTGATCCGGCTGTTGATGGCCAGCTCCCGGGACATCTGGAGGGTCAGGGCGTTCCGCGGCGAAAAGATGCGAAGGCTGGGCAACAGCATGTACCGGGCGTAGCGTGAGCCGGAAAACGGTGCGCACACGGAGATCATTCGGTCGATCCGGTGCTCGGGGTCCAGGGACAGCATGGTGTATTTGCCGATCAGCCCGCCCTTGCTGTGCGCCACCAGGATCGCGCCCCGCAGGCCGGCTTCCTCCAGGTGCTGGGCCACGAGCTTGGCGGCCTCCGGGACCTTCAGTTTGTTCCGCTGAAGCACAGTGACCACGTGGACGGGATGACCGGCATCGTGGATGGCCTGGATGACCGGCATCATGAACTGCCAGTTTTCGTACACCCCGGGGATGATCACCACGGGCGCACGGGTCCCGTTGCGGAAGGATGCCGGCTGCACGCGCGACAGGAAGCCGCGCACCTGCCAGCCCGCGGCATACACATAGTCCTGAGCCCACCACACAGCCTTCTGCAGTGGACTGATGCGGGCAACGGCGCCGGGATCACTCATGTGTCGAGAATAGCCTCGCCGGCCGCGCTACCCACCAAACAGGCCCGCAAACACGGTCAGTAGTTGCGGCGGTGCTTCAGGCGGGGAATCACGACGGCGAACACGGCCGCCGCCGCGAACCCCAGAATGCCCGTGGCTGAGATCCCCGGGCCCAGGGAGGCGAGCGCGGTCACCCCGGAGAGGAGGACGGGACCGCCGGTGGATCCGGCGTCGGCCATGAACCGCCAGAGGCCCAGGAACTGGCCCCGGCCGCGGTCCGGCGAGAAGTCGGCGCCAAGGGTCATCACCAGCCCGGAGCTGATGCCGTTGCCGAAGCCGATCAGCAGCGCCGCCAGCAGCAGACCCACAAATGAGCCGGTGAGCGGGATCAGCAGCAGCGCGGTGCCCATGAGCAGCGTGGACGGGACGGCCACCCATTGCCGGCCCTTGCGGTCCATCAGTTTCCCGGCGGGATAGAACACCAGCATGTCGATCGCGCCGGACAGCCCGTAGATAAGGGACGCCGAGGTGGCGTCCATCCCCAAATGGTCGGACCAGAGCGGAATCACCACCTGGCGGGAGGACCGCAGCGCGCTGAGCAGCAGGATGCCCACGCCCAGCGAAAGGAACACGCCCGCGTGCGAGACCGCCACGCTCCGGAGCGTGGGCTGGGGGCCGGGGTCATCGCCCGAGTGGACCTCCGGCGTCGTCAGGTCCGGAATGGTGAGCGACAGCAGCGCGGCGGCCGCCATGGCCACCACGCCCACCCAGTAGGCACCGGCGAGGCCGAGGAACTGCATCACCGCGGCGCCCGCGAACGGGCCGATGAATACGCCGATGCGGTTCACGCCGCCCAGCGTGGACAGCGCCCGGGCGCGAAACCCCACGGGCACTGCCTCGGTGAGGTACTTCTGCCGGGCCAGGCCAAAGACCGCCCCGGACATCCCGACGACGGCCATCGCCACCGCGAGCAGCCACAGCCCGTTGGAGGCGAGGGTGGAGGAGGCGGCGGCTGCTGCCAGCGCCAGGCCGGCGGCGACGGCGGCGCCCACAATCGACCAGCGTTCACCGAAGCGGAGGGTCACCAGGGACGCAGGAAGGTTGAAGAACCAGGACCCCAACCCGATCAGGGTGACGATCAGCGCCGCCACGGCCACCGATGCGCCCAGTTCCCGGGCCGACAACGCCACCACCGGGAGGATGGCTCCTTGCCCGATCCCGAAAAGCAGCGTGGGGCCGAAAGCGGCAACCGCGATACTGCGAAGGCTGAAGGGCTCAAGGTCATCCGGGGAAGTCATCAGATTTATCCTATGGCCGTCCGTTGTGCTCCCCCTGCATTGGAAAGGGGGGTCCGGCAGGGGCTTCCCCCGCCGCCCTGCACCCTAGAATCTCCCTAAGCAGCACATCGGGGTGATGCCACATGGCGGGAATGCACGGAACTCCGCGTGATGAAGGGATCGTGGAGCGTCTGCAGGACCTTGTCCTGAAGACGCCGGACATGGCGGAGCTCCTCCATGAACTCGTGACCCTCTCCGCCGCAGCGCTTTCCGTCCACAGCAGGCTGCTCTGCGGCGTCACCATGGTGCGGAAGAAGAAACCTGCCACGGTCGCCACCAGCCATCCCCGGGTCAAGGCCATGGATGAGTTGCAGTATGCCTACGGCGATGGGCCGTGCCTGACCGCTCTGCGGGACCTGGACACCGTCTATATCCCCACGCTGCATGAGGAGACCCGGTGGCCCCATTACTGCGCCACGGCCTGGGACGAAGGCATCCGCTCCATCCTCTCCGTTCCGCTGCCGCTGGAGGGGGAAGCGAGTGCCGCGCTGAACCTTTATGCGGCCCAAACGCACGCGTTCAGCGACGAATCGATCCGCAGGGCGGAGGTGCACGCAGGCCAGGCGTCCAAGGCGCTTCGCCTGGCCGTGCGCCTGGCCCAACTGGCAGAGGACCGGGACAACCTGGCCGCAGCACTGGAGTCGCGGACCATCATCGACCTGGCAACGGGAATCATCATGGCCCAGAACAACTGCAACCAGGACACCGCCATCAAGGTCCTGCGGAGCGCCTCCAACACCCGCAACCGCAAGCTTCGGGATGTGGCGGCCCTGCTGGTGGCGTCGGTGGGCAAAGATCCCAGCGTCATTACGCACTTCGACTGAGGTTTCACCGGGGGCGGGTTCAACGGGCGCGCGGCTCGAACCCGGCCAGGGCCCGGAAGAAGTTCACCACCTCGACAATGGCGCCGATGATCGATCCCACGATGCCCAGCACCAGGAACACCCGCACCACCACCGGCCAGCCGGACCAGCTGGTGCCGAAATCGAAGGGGAAGACTTCCCACATCCGCAGCATGGCCGCCACCCCGATGCCCATGACCACGATGTTCCCCAGCGAAAGGAGTGCCCGGGCATGAATCACCGCGCAGACCAGGTTCACGATGATGCCCGCGACCAGGGATGCGTTGATAAGGCCAAGGACACGGGTCATGTCGCCGGTGAGGAAAGGCACCACCTGCCAGCCCGGCCAGATGTTGATCCCCCAGAGCAGCAGGGCGTTGATCACGGCGGAGCCAACGTTGCTGCTTCGGCTGGTTGTAGTCCAAGCCGCCATGCCGCGCCCCTCCCTGGTGCTCCGGTCCCGCGTCCGCTCCATTGCCCGGACCACTCCTGCCCTGGAATCGATTGCCCCGTACTTGTCGTTCTCAGCGTCCAAAACGGCAGTTACTCAGCAATCGATGCGGGAAATGGGGCTGGGGGGCGAGCGGACGTGACATCAGGTTCCCGCCTGGGGAAGGCAGCGGGAAGTGCCGAAGGTCCCAGCCGCCCCTGGAACGGCGGGTCAACCAGCAGGTGATGGGCCAGCGGAGGTCAGTAACCGGCCAGGACTTCGGCGGCCTTGCCATTCGCTGCCGCGTTCACCAGTTCTTCGGCCACGATGTGCAGCTTGGTGTTGGCGTGCTGGCTTCTGGTGGCCAGGACCTGGAATGCGGCAGGGCCGTCCACTCCCTGCAACGCCATGACAATGCCCTTGGCCTGTTCGATCAGGGCCTTATGGCCGTAGGCTCCCTCGATGGCGTCCTCGGCCGCGTGCTGGGATTCGATGCGCAGGCTCTGGGTCACGTCCACCATGAAGCCGCGGACGTAGTCCACCTGCCCGGACGGCTCAGCAACGGCCTGGAGGGCGGAAAAAACGCGCCGTTCCTTGCCGCGGACGTCAATGATCCGGTGCAGCAGGGCCCCCTGGCCGCCGCCCTTCAAAAGATCCGCCCAGAGTGCGAGCACGGCCTCCCGGTCCAGCGGGTGCTTGTGGGCCATGAACAGTTCGAAGGTGGGTACCACCTCACCCTGTTTGAGCCCGTGGATGCCGTACATGCCCTCTGACCACTCCATTTTCCCGGAAGGGACATGCACTTTGAAGGTCCCGGATGGACACTCCGCGGAGGGCTGCAGCGGATAAAGATACGTATCAAGCTTTGACCACATGCATTCCTCCCAATATCAGGTCTGCGCACCGGCGGGCGAGCGGCACCCACCATAACTGACGAAGCTGAAAAGGACATGTCATATTCCGCCCAGCAGACCCCGGAAAAGTGCAGGGGTCACAAAAATGCCGGGACGGAGTACTGTTCGCCGTATGGGGCGCTGGTGGTCTGCGCCCACAGCCAAGGGGAGGTCATTTCATGGGTGAAGTGTGGATCCGCACGCTGGGCAACGGGCTGGTCCGGGCCGATCGAGTCACCGAGATTACATCCACCCGCGGGTCCCGGCAGGAGGACCGCGGGTATTCATTGAAGGTCATCGTGGACGGCAAGAGCCACGTGCTGATTGACGACGGCGGCCTGCAGGGTTCCCTGCCCGAGCGGCTGGAATACGCCAGGCACATGGAGGACGCCCTGCTGCTGGCCATCGACGAGGCTCGCGGCAGCGACGTGTCCATGGTGGTCTCCTACGAGCCGGAACGCGAGCGCTGGTCGGCCGCTCCCGTATCAGTATTAACGGGAAGGCTCCCCGAAGTCGTCTGACCCAGGGAGCCTTCCCGTCCAATCCACAACTTAGCTGTGCGTCGGTTCCTCCACCAGCGCGGTGGCGATGCTGGCGGCGTCCTCCAGCGCCGCGAGGAAGCGCTCCGCGTCCAGGGCCGCGGCGCAGCCGGTACCGGCGGCGGTGATGGCTTGGCGGTAGCGGTGGTCCACGGCGTCACCGCAGGCAAAGACGCCGGGCAGGTTGGTGCACGTGGTGGGCGAGTCCACCTTGATGTAGCCTTCCTCGTCCAGGTCCACCTGGCCGGCCACGAGGTCCGTGCGCGGCAGGTGGCCGATGGCCACGAAGATGCCGGTGGCGTCCTGCTGCCGGGTTTCCCCGGTGCGGGTGTCCGTAAGGGTAACGCCGGTGACCTTGCCGTCGCCGTGGATGGCCGTGACGGCTGAGTTCCAGGCAAAGCTGATCTTGGGGTTGTCCTTGGCGCGCTGGGCCATGATGCGGGAGGCGCGGAGTTCGCCCTTGCGCACGACGACGGTCACGGACTTGCCGAAGCGGGTCAGGAAGGTTGCTTCCTCCATGGCGGAGTCGCCGCCGCCCACCACGATGATGTCTTGTTCACGGAAGAAGAACCCGTCGCAGGTGGCGCACCACGAAACACCGTGGCCGCTGAACTTCTTCTCCTCCGGCAGACCGAGCTCCTTATAGGCGGAACCGGTGGCCAGGATGACGGCCTTTGCCTCGTAAGTCTCCCCGCCGCCGGTGACCACGCGTTTGACCGGACCTTTGAGGTCAACGGACGTGGCGTCGTCGTACTCAATGCGCGCGCCGAATTTTTCCGCCTGCTGCTGCAGCCCGTCCATCAGCTCCGGGCCCTGGACGCCACCGGGGAAGCCGGGGAAGTTTTCCACCTCAGTGGTGTTCATCAGCGCGCCGCCGGCGGTGACGGATCCGGCCAGGACCAGGGGGTTCAGGCCGGCGCGGGCGGCGTAGATGGCGGCGGTGTAGCCGGAGGGGCCGGAGCCGATGATGATCAGCTGTTCTTTGCTCATTGCTTGTCCTTCGGTGGCTGTACTACTGGGCGTCCGCGTGCTGCGCGGGCAGGAGTTCGGTGATCAGTTTTTCGATGCGTGCCTTGATCTCATCACGGATCGGACGAACGGAGTCAACGCCCTTCCCGGCCGGATCCTCCAGCTCCCAGTCCTCGTAACGCTTCCCCGGGAAAACCGGACACTCGTCACCGCATCCCATGGTGATCACCACGTCCGATTCTTTCACTGCCTCGGCGGTAAGCATCTTCGGGACCTCCGCGGAGAGGTCGATTCCCACCTCAGCCATGGCCTCCACCGCGGCCGGGTTCACCTTCTCCGCGGGCTGGGAGCCCGCAGAACGCACCTCCACCGTTCCCCGGGACAGGGAGGCCAGGAAAGCGGCCGCCATCTGGGACCGGCCCGCGTTGTGGACGCAGACAAAGAGGACGGAAGGCTTGCCGGCGGGGTCGGTACCCATGGGTGCTCCTCAAAGTGATAGCAAACTGCTTGCGGTGTAATAAACGTCACTGTGTTGCGCTCGTCACATTGGTTGCCTAATCTAGTTGAGGCTTAAGCAAACAGGCCATGCAAGAAGCTGCAGCGTCGCAGCCAATGCCGGGGAAGGCTTTACAACTTGAACTCTAAGCTGAACATCGTAGTCCGGGTGGATCTGGACCACAGCAAGGCCCAGGTGATTGCAAAGGGGCATATCACCATCCACAGCGTCAACGCGCTCTACGTAGTGGCAAAGCGTGCCAACTCCCTCAGGGGAGGCCTGGACCTGGAGCTCGACGTCTCCAGTGCCTTGGTTGATGAGGAGGCGTTGGACATGCTCCATGCGGCCTCCGAAACCCGGCACCTGCCCGCGAAGATCGATCCGGACCAGGCGCCGTGCACCATCAGCGTGCTGGCCGAGCGCCGACATCCGCGCCCCAGGGCAGTTCGCCTGGCCGCATAAATCTCTCCGGCCGCTCGCCGCGCCCACTTTTCGGGCCAGAGCCGGCCGGCCACCATTTTGCTTCACCGCTCCCAACGACCCGAAGCGCAGCTGCATCTGAACAGACGGATGGCTGCGCTTCGGGGCCCGCGGAGCTTTTACCGATCTTTTGCCAGGCTTTAGAGCAGTTGAACGCCGCGGGCCAGGATTTCCTGCAGCTCCTCGGCGGTGAGGCCGGCAGCTTTGCCAAGAGCCTCGGGGGCCGCGCCCAGACGGGAAGCGGCCCGCACCGCGTTTTCGAAGCGTTCCTGCGCTGCGTCCATCTCCCACTGCAGGCTTTCCAGCATGGCCGATTCCAGCCGCACGGCCTCCATGGAATCGGCGGTGATGCCTACGTCAATCCTGAAGCCGCAGGCGCAGGTCCACTCCCTGGAGTCAAGTTCCGTGGAGGCCCAGCTCAACGACGGCACGGGCACCGGGGTGGACCTCATTGCGGCGCCGCAGTGGAACGGCGCGGCCGGGTCATCCAGGCCACGGTCCGAGCGCGCCGGGGCAAAGGAAGAGTCGGGCAGTCCCGTGGGGTGGTCCAGGACGATGGGCACCCCGGACTCCTGCGGACGTTCGCCACGATTCTCGGTGAAGGTCAATTGTCCCGGTGCCTGTGGTTCAAGTACTGCAGTCATTTGATCCGCCATCCGATTGATAAACAAGTATGTAGCTAGTCTAACTAGGATTCTAATCTTGTCTACCGCCTGGGAACACCAGGCTTGGCATTGACGGTGTCCACGGCTTCCCGCATGCGCTCCAGGAAGTGCATTACTGCCTTGATCTCCTCGGGAGTCAGTGATTCTGCGGCCTCCAGCATGCGCTTGTGCATCTGGTTGAGGTTGTGCCGCACCTCTTCGTCAGCTCCGGGTGTTGGCCGGAGAATCACGGCGCGCCTGTCGGTGGGGTGGGGTTCGCGCGTAACGTAGCCGCTGGCCACCAAACGGTCGACGAGGCTGGTCATCGACGCTGAGGTGATCCCCAGGCGGGCGGCGAGTTCTGTGGGCCGGATTCCGACGCCGGCAGCTTCCGCGTCGAACAGGTAGCGCAGGGCCAGGAGGTCGGTCTCCCCCATTGCCAAGGAGGAACGGGTGCGCCTTCTCATTGCGCTTTCGGATGTCCGGAACTCCCGGAGGGCGTTGATCACGTCAACGGCTCTGGGCTGGGCGCCCTCCACGAGTGGGTACCAGTGGCCTTCGCTTGCACCATGCGGGTTCATGCGAATTCCTTCGATATCCTACTTGCTTGGCTGTCTAACAAACACATCGTAGCCCACTTGTTGGGCTCCATCTTCCCAACGATGAAAAGCCAGGCAAGTACCTTCGCAGCCCCGGCGGAAAAGTAGAGTACCGGCTACTCGTGCCCCTGCCCCGCCAGCCCAATAGGTTTCTATGAACCCACCGCACCCGTAGCTGGTGGGTGTAAGCGAATGGGGGTGCGTCGGTGGCAGTTGGCCCGGCAAACAAGAAGGGGCCCGGGCGGCACGGGTTCCTGTTGGACTTGGTAACAGGTGCCGACGGCGAGGAAAGGTCCCTGCAGATCCTCGCCGAAGCCGCAGCCCACTGGGTCAGTACCGCGGCAGGTGCGGCGATCGAGTGCGCCGCAGTGCTGCACCGGCAGCGGTCCTGTCCTGCCTCCGCCGGAAGCTCACCGGTGGCGGCCGGCCTGGCAGCGTCAGAGGACGAGCACGGGGACGGTCCCACAGCGTTAGGTTCCGCACTGGCTGCGCCAACGGTGATCAACCAGGCCGGCGCGCGCTGGCAGGCCTACCGCAGGCGTTTGGCGGACAGCGGTTTCGGTGCAGCCCTTGCCGTTCCCCTGGATCTAAAGCCCGGTTCAGCCGGCGCCTTGGTTTTCCTGGCCCCGGCCAACGTCGGGTTCACCGCGAAGGTTGTCAACGAGGCGGCCTGGTTTGCCGAGGTGGCATCGCACAGCTTGAAGCTGGCACTGGACGTCCACGGAGTCATCCGTGCCGGCGATAACCTGAAGCAGGTCCTGGAGAGCAGGACCAGCATCGACGTTGCCTGCGGCGTACTCATGGCGCAGAACCGCTGCTCCTACGCGGAGGCCTTCAGCAAGCTGGCCGGCACCTCCCGGAACCGCAACCTCAAAGTCCGCAGCGTCGCGGACAGCATCCTCCGTGCCATGCCCAGCGGCGCGCCCGGCACGCGCTTCGAGCCTCCGGCCATCGCCTAGAACCTGGCGTACAAACCCTTGCGACAAGGTCCTGGTTGCTTGGCGTGGTGACCGCGGCCCTAGTGGCGTGCCCGTGCCCGGATAACCCCTGCCGCCACCAATCCTGCACACCCGAGTGAAGCCAGCATGCCGCCAAGAGCCATGAAGTAATCGGTAATGGTCATTGTCCTGCGCTCCTTCCCTGTAAATGCCTGATGGGCCCAAGCTACGGGGCGAAACTCAGCGTTCCATGAAGGATCGCCAGCAGGTTTGGTCAAGATCCGGTTAAGGAAATCTGCGGGGATCCACAAACTTTGACCCGTGATCTTCTCTTTATAACAGTGTTCCGTATTATTCATGCATGTGGACTAAACAAAGCCAGAGCTTCTGCCCCACGTGTGGCAGGACCACCAATCACGTCACCCATTTCCAAAAGGACGACGCCGGCTCCCTGGTTGCGGACGTCCGCTGCGCCGAGTGCCCGGAAGCTGCGGGGGCGGTCGCCTAAGTAGCTACTCCCCCGTTCTGGAAGGACGGACGACGGCGAAAATCACCAAAGCGGCTGCCTGCACCACCGTGACGGTGGCGGCAAGCGCGAAGATCGACTGTTCGTAAAGCAGGCCGATCAGGAAGCTGCCGGCCAGCCACGCCAGGCCGTAGCAGGCGGTGAACATTCCGTAGGCACTCCCCCGCCGGGCTGCAGGAGCGAGCCCCGCCACGCCGGCGCGCATTGTGCTTTCCTGCACGCCCATTGCAGCTCCCCACACCAGCACCCCTGCCACCGCGAGCGCTGTGTTGTTGCTGAATCCCAGCCACGGGACTGCGGCGGCCAGCACCGGCAGGACCAGGAGGACCCGCAGCCCCGCCCGGTCAAAAAGCCAGCCAGAGATCAGGGCTGCCACGGCGTCCACCGCCATGGCCGCGGCGTAGAGCACCGGGACCAGCGCCGGCGGCAGGAGCCCGGTGGCCACCACGTGGAATGAGAGCAGCCCGAACGTGGCGTAGCCGAACATCGTCAGGCTGCTGAAGGCGGCATAGAGCCAGTACTGGCGCGGCATTCCGGCAGTGCCGCCCGGAACTGTGGTGGCTTCCCCGGGTTCCACGTCAAGGCGCGCCCGATCAAGAGGTTCCGCCGCAGCCGGTTCCATACCGGCCGGCTCCAGGGCATTAG
This sequence comes from Arthrobacter sedimenti, assembly GCF_042652025.1. NCBI lineage: Bacteria > Bacillati > Actinomycetota > Actinomycetes > Micrococcales > Micrococcaceae > Arthrobacter > Arthrobacter sedimenti. The sequence continues at coordinate 775,254 of NZ_JBHSDQ010000001.1, forward strand.
GCTGCAGTGTCTTAGGCTGCAGAGCGGCGAGCTCGTAAACGGCAGGATCGGGAACCCTGCGTTTCAGCCAGAACAAGACCAGCATGGCCGCAAGCCCGGGCACAGCCAGCAGCAGGAAGCCGGGCCCGTAGTTGCCGGAAAGCGCCAGGGCCATCCCCACCAGCAGCGGCCCCACCAACGCGCCCACCTGGTCCAGCGCCTCATGCAGCGCGAACGCTTTTCCCCTGCCCAGCGCGGAACCGGCCTCCGCGAGCATGGTGTCCTTCGCCGGGCTCCTCACGGCCTTGCCCAGACGCTCGGCCAGGACCAGCAGGCAGGCAATCCAGAGTGCGTCGGTGATTCCGAGCAGGGGCACGGAGACCGCGGTCAGGGCATAACCACTGATGGCGAGCGCCCACCGCAGCGCGGGCCGGTCAGCCAGGCGCCCGAACACCAGGCGGAGGACCAGGGCCGCCGCCTCGCCGGCGCCGGTGACCACACTGATCAGGAGCGCCGATGCCCCCAGCGCACCAAGAAACGGCCCGGTGACGCTGCGCGCGCCCTCGTACACCATGTCCATCAGCGCACTGACAATCCCGAAAGCCACGATGAAGCGGATGGGGGTCATGGGCGCTGCGGGAAGGGTCCCCCCGGCGCTACCGTTGGTGCGCATGCTCCCGGGCCTGCTTCACCGAACCATTCGACCCGGCACGGTCAGACCCAACCCGGGTTGACCCGGAGCGTTCAGGGGCAGCGCGCTTGGATCCGGCACCGCGCCGGAGGGCCCGGCCCAGGCGGGTGGCGCGGCCGGCGGGAGGAACAGTACCTTCCGGACGCGTCACCGCCAGGATCACCCCGATTCCCGCCAGGGAGGACACCATCGCCGACCCGCCGTAGGAGATGAACGGCAGCGGCACACCAATCACGGGCAGCAGCCCGCTCACCATGGAAATGTTGATCACCGCCTGCCCAAGGATCCAGGTGATCACGCTGCAGGCCACGATCCGCGAGAACGTATCCGTGGTCCGGGCGATGGTCTTGAACACGGCGATGGCCAGGGTGGCGAACAGGCCCAGTACCAGCAGCGTTCCGGCAAGGCCGAGTTCCTCCCCCAGGATGGAGAAGATGAAGTCGTTGTGGGCTTCCGGGATCCAGTTCCACTTCTGCCGGCTCTGCCCCAGGCCCACGCCGAACCAGCTGCCCGAAGCCAGGGCGTAGGCGCCGTGCTGCGCCTGGTAGCCCATGCCCTGCGCGTCCTCGTCGGACCCCATGCCCAGCCAGGAGGAGATCCGGCCCATCCTGTTGCCGCTGGTGGCCGCAAGCACCAGGGCTGCCGCCACGCAGATGAGCCCGGCCACGGAGAACACCTTCATCCGGACGCCGCCGTAAAACATGGTGGCGGCCAGGATCATCATGATGATCAACGTGGTGCCCAGGTCGTGCCCCAGCGCCACGATGCCCATAATCAGTGCGCCGGCCGGTGCCAGCGGCATGACCGCGTGCTTCCACTGCCCCAGCAGGGCCTGCTTGCGGTCCAGGATCCAGGCTCCCCACACAATCAGCGAGAGCTTGGCGAATTCGGACGGCTGCGCGGTGAAACCACCCACGCTGATCCAGTTCCGGTTGCCGTTCACGGTCATGCCCAGCGGCGTGAACACCAGCACCAGGGCAAACAGGGAACCGATCAGCATCGGCCAGCCCAGCCACCGGATCCGCCGCACGGGCATCCGCGCCAGCACCAGCATGAGCACCACGCCGGCCACGGTCCACATGGCCTGCTTCAGGGGTAGATCGTACGGATTGTTTCCTGCCGCCACGGATTCCACGGACGACGCCGATGCCACCTCCACGAGTCCGATCGCAGAGAGCGTGAGTACAACCGCCAGGATCAGCGGCCGCAGGCGGCCCGGCGAGTCATCCTCCAGCCACACCGCCAGTTTGCCCAGCCTGCGCCGGGCAGGAGGACGCATTACACGCTGCTTTTGTCCTGTACTCATCTGTCCGTTCCTCAGCCTGCATACCCGGGGTTTTCCCACAGGGCCGGGCCCATGGCCCGGGCGGGTACCGCCGAGAAGAAAGAGTACGCCCACCCCGCACTGGAGACCGCGGGGACACCCGGCAAGTCAAGGGTTCTAGGCGAATTGCCAGCTTCGGCCTGTAAGGTAGCGGAAACCTGTCCCCTTCCGAAGGTCCTTTTGTCGTGTTCGGTTCCAGAAAATCTCCCGGCCCGGAACAGGAAAGCTCCAGCCCCCTTGCCTACCCTGGGCAAGGTGAGCTGTACGCCGCCAGTTCGCGCCACAGCCGGCCTCTTGGCCGTGCCCCGCGCTGGGTCAAGGCACTCACGGCAGTGGTGTCTGTCCTGCTTCTGGGCGTCCTGGCCTTCGGCGGCTACTGGGCCTGGCGCCTTCAGTCCAACATCAGCACCTCGCAGCTGTCCGCGGGCGGGGAGCGCACCGAAGGTGCCGTGAATGACAGCACAGACAGGCTGCAGATCCTGGTGCTGGGCTCGGACACGCGGAGCGGCAGCAACAGCCAGTACGGCACCGCGGACCAGTCCTCCGGCTACGGCCAGTCTGACGTGATGATGCTGCTGGACATCTCCGCGGACAACAAGCACGTCAACGTCGTCAGCTTCCCGCGCGACTTGCTGGTCGATGTTCCGGCGTGCACGGATTCCAAGACCAACCAGACGTATCCCGAGCAAAAGAGCGCCATGATCAACAGCGCCATGGCCCAGGCCGGAATCGGCTGCGCCGTGGATACGGTAAACAAGCTGACGGGCCTTGAGGTGGACCACTTTATGATGGCGGACTTCAACGCCGTCAAGGAGCTGTCCAATGCGGTAGGCGGCGTGGAGGTCTGCGTGACCGAAGCCGTCAACGATCCCGATTCGCACCTGAACCTGCCGGCCGGAACCTCCCAGGTGCAGGGCGACCAGGCGCTGGCCTTCCTTCGGACCCGGCACGCGTTCGCGAACGGCGGGGACCTGGGCCGCATCCAGGCGCAGCAGGGCTTCCTCGCCTCACTCAGCCGCAAGCTCAAGTCCGAGGGAACCCTTGGCAACCCGCAAAAAGTGCTGACCATCGCCGACACCATCACCAAGAACCTGACGGTGGATTCCGGTCTGGCCTCGGTCCCTTCCCTACTGACCATCGCCAACCGGCTGAAGAACATCGATCCGGCCAACATCAATTTCATCACCACACCTACGGTTCCCTCGCCGCAGGACCCCAACCGGCTGGCCCTGGATGAACCCGCCGCGTCCAACTTCTTCAAGGCGCTGCGCAACAGCCCGGACCTGAGCCAGCCTGCCCCGGCAGCACCCGAGACGCCGGCGGCGCCCGCGGCGCCTGCCTATGACAAGTCGCTGCAGCCGGTCTCCATCGCCAACGGCACCGGGGTTACGGGCCGCAGCAAGGCGATCGCCGGGCTGCTGTCCGACGCCGGGTTCACCAAACTCACCCAGTTGCCGGCCCAGGCGCAGGGCCAGACTATGGTGTACTACTCGGCCGGATTCGAGGATGTCGCTGCTGACGTTGCCGCGCTGTTCGGCCTGCCGGCCAGCAGCGTCCAGCAGGTTGCCAACATCCAGGGCGTGCAACTGTACGCCGGCACCGACTTTGCCTCAGGCAGCAAACCCGCTGCCCCGCCGTCGTCCGCCGACTCTTCCGGAAGCGTGGTGGCACAGACCGGCAGCGACCAAAAGTGCCAGTCGGCCAACCCGCTGGGGTAACAGCACGCGAGATGACAGTTAGGGGCAATCCCAACGACCGGGACTGCCCTTAACTGTCATCTCGCAGGATCCAGCTTTGCCTGAATACAGTCGCAGCTGTACTTTGGAAGCATGCAGACCCTTACCCACGCCCCGGTGCTGGCCCGCTTCGGCTACGCGGTATCGGACCCCACCCGCGCCCGCGTGCTGCTGGCTCTTGCGGAGGCGCCGTCCTATCCGTCGGACCTGGCAGACAGCCTTGCCGTATCGCGGCAAAGCATGTCCAACCACCTGACCTGCCTGCGCGGCTGCGGCCTGGTGGTTGCTGTACCGGATGGGCGGCGGAGCCGCTATGAGCTGGCGGATGCGCGGATCGGACACGCCATCAGGGACCTGCTGAGCGTCGTCCTTGCAGTGGATCCTGCCTGCTGCGCGCCTGATGGAGGGTGCCTGGCATGACCGCCCCCAGCATGCCCGGCACGGGGCGTCGGCGGGTACTGAGCCGGCGGATCAGGCTGTTCGCGGCCGCCACCATCACGTACAACGTCATCGAGGCCATCGCGGCGCTGTGGGCCGGCGGCGCAGCCGATTCAGCCGCCCTGGTCGGCTTCGGCCTGGACTCCGTAATCGAAGTAGCGTCCGCGCTGGCACTGTCCTGGCAGTTCTCCGCCAAGGATCCGGAGCGGCGTGAACACCTCACGCTGCGGATTATTGCCGTCTCCTTCTTCGCCCTGGCCGCGTTCGTGGCCGCGGATTCCATCCGGTCCCTCGCCGGTGGCGGGGAAGCGCAGCACTCGGCGCCGGGCATCGTGATCGCGGCGCTGAGCCTGGTCATCATGCCCGTCCTGTCCTGGGCGCAGCGCCGGGCCGGTCGCGAACTCGGGTCCAGGACGGCCGTGGCGGACTCCAAGCAGACGCTGCTGTGCACGTACCTCTCCGCTGTGCTGCTGGTGGGCCTGGTCCTCAACAGCACCCTGGGCTGGTGGTGGGCCGATGCCGGCGCGGCACTTGTCATCGCGGGCATCGCCGTCCGTGAAGGCATCAACGCATGGCGCGGGGACGCCTGCTGTGCTGTCCCGCACCGGGCGGACGCCGGCGAAGAACAGGACGACTGCTGCCCAGGCTGTGCCACCGCCACCCCTGATTCAGCCTCCGCCCAGCCGCTGGGCCTGCCGACCATCAGGAAGGGCTGACCATGGGCCATGACCACGGCCGCGGGACCATGGATCCCCACAGCCAGCGCGGCAAGCTGCTGCTGGTTTTCGGCATCACGTTCGCGGTGATGGTGGCTGAGATCGTGGGAACGGTCCTCACCGGCAGCCTGGCACTGCTGGCCGACGCCGGACACATGTTCACCGACTCCGCCGGGCTGCTCATCGCCGTAATTGCGGCGTCGCTGGCCCTGAAGCCGCCCACCTTCAAGCGCACCTGGGGCTACAAACGCGCCGAAATCCTCGCAGCGGCCGGGCAGGCCGCCCTGCTGCTGGGGGTGGGCGGGTTTGTCATCGTCGAGGGAATCCGCCGCCTGTTGGAACCACCGGAGGTGGGTGGCTCGCTGATGCTGTGGTTCGGCGTGATCGGCCTCGCCGGCAATGCCGTGGGACTGCTGGTGCTCGCCTCCGGCCGGCACCACAGCTTCAACATGAAAGCCGCGTTCCTTGAGGTGCTCAACGATGCCCTCGGCTCCATTGCAGTGATTGTGGCCGCGTTGGTCATTGCCCTGACGGGCTGGACCCGGGCAGACGCCGTCGTATCCTTGCTCATCGGTGTGCTGATCATCCCCCGCACGCTGAAGCTGCTGCGGGACACGGTGAACGTGCTGATGGAGAGTACTCCCCCGGGCCTGGACCTGGCCGAGGTCCGCCGGCACATACTGGCGCTGCCGCATGTCATCGACGTCCACGACCTGCATGCCTCGCTGGTTGCCTCTGGCGTGCCGGTCCTGTCCGCCCACGTCACCGTGCAGGACGGGTGCATGCGCGACGGCCATTCGGCCACAATCCTGGCAGACCTGCAGCGCTGTGTGGCCCAGGACTTCGACGTCAGCGTGGAGCACTCCACCTTCCAGATCGAACCCGCCGCCCACCGGGACCAGGAAAGCATCCCGCACTGATGCGGAGGGGACGGCGCTAGCCACCTACTCAGGCGCGGACTGGCTCCAGCAACGCCATGATCCGCCCGATATAGCTGTCAAGGCTTAGCCGCTCTTCCCACAGCGCGCGGATGTCCGCTTCCCTGTCCCGTGTGGCGTCCGCAAGGTCGCGGAGCTGGGGAAGGATGGGCAGGTCCGGGTCGCAGAGGACCACTCCGGGCTCCATGACGTATTCCTTCATGCCCTCATTCGGAGTGACTGCCACGGCGATGCCGCTCTCCACTGCCCCCACCAGGACCATGTGCCCTGCCGCCCGGGTTCCCCGAGCCAGCGGAAGGAAGACCACCGATGCACTGCAGAGCAGCTCCCCGAACTCCTTTTGGCTCACGTAGCCGGGATGCGTGACCACATTTGCGCCCCTTCGGGTTTCACCGGCGGGCCCTCCAGTGGCAATGGTCAGTTGGACGGGCGTGGTGCTGGCCAGCACTTCCTCCTCGAGCGCGCTGATGGCCTGCGGGTCTCGGTCTGATGAGCCGCCAACAAAGATGTGGAAGACGTCGGAGTGTTTCCTGGGCGGGTACCCCAGGGAGTTGCCGTACAACACGCACCACGCGTTGCCCCCGTCCGCGTTCCAGGGCCCGGTCTCGGACTCGGACATGCTGATGACAGGTGCATTGCCAATGAGCCGGCGGAGGATTTTCCAGCTCAGGCTGCTGGGCTCTGCATAGATTCCGGTGACGACGAAGTCGTTCCTGCCCGTGAGCCGCAGCGCAGCCCCGATCCAGGGGTTGGTGGCGAAATAGGGCCCCTTGACGGATGGGTTGAGGGTTTTCAGTGCCAGCACAAGCGCGTCGAATCCAATGCCCAGGACCCTTGAACCCCAGCGCTTTCCGGTGATCGCAGCACCCTCGAACTGGCAGATGGCCTTGATCATCGGGTGGCTGAGCCAGGCGGCGTCAGCCGTTGCCGAGGCCGGGCCAAGTGCCAGGAATGTGTAGGGAGCCAACGGTCATGGCCTTTCATGCGGTGCGGCGGACGCCCCTTCCGGGGACTCCCAAGCTAGCCACCGCCCTCAAGCCATACAAGGAGATCAGGCTTTTACTGTGGATGACCACATGCACCGCGGCTTAGCCCGCTGACGCCGCCACGGGTGCCTTGGACGCCTCGGCCGTGGAGGGCACGACGGCGGGATCAAGCCTTTTGTTCGCCCAGCGGCGCAGCGGGCGCTCAACACAGCGGAAGGACGCGTAGGCCAGCAGCACGGTGAGGGCTGCGGTCAGGGCAATCCGGAGCGGCAACGCCGGGATCAGCGGCATCAGCAGCAGGTAGACCGGCAGGTGCCAGAGGTACATGCCATAGGACAGGTCGCGGCCGGGGCGGGCCAGCCAGGGGTGGCTGAGGATGCGTGACAGGAAGCCGGCCGGCTGGAGGACCAGGGAGCCGACCAGCACGGCGGACAGCAGTGCGAGTGCGGTGGGGCCAACCGTCCAGAACACGTTGAACCAAGTGCCGGGGGCGTCCGGTTCCTTCAGCAGGAACAGCGCGGCCAAGAGGGCGGTGCCGGCCAGGGGCGCGGCCCAGCGGGACACCGACAGCAAGGCATTGTGCAGCCGCGAGCCCTGGCGGACGGCGGTGAACAGCAGGGCGAGGGCGCAGCCGATCAGCAGCTCATCGGCGCGGGTGTCCGGCCCGTTGTAGATCCGGTCCAGTGGTTCGCCGGTGTCCACCAGCAGGAACCGGTTCAGCACGAAGGCGGCGGCCAGGGCCACGGTGGCGAAGGCTGTTATGCGGACCTTCCAGAACCGGAGCATCACCAGCAGGAGAAGCGGCCACACCAGGTAGAACTGTTCCTCAACGGCCAGGGTCCACGTGGGGCCGAGGGTTTCGCCGGCGATGGAGTCCCCGAACATGCCAAAGTGCGCCAGGTTCATCACGTAGGCGGCTGCGGGCAGGACAAACCCCGCCTGCCCGCCCCAGCCTGAGGCAGGAAACAGGAAGCCGGCGGCGAGGATTACCGCGCAGAGCGCCAACAGTGCCGGCCAGAGCCGGGCCAGACGTTTGGCGTAGAAGATGCCAAGGTGGAGCCGGCCGGTGGCGAGCCATTCCTTCATGATCAGCAGCGTGATCACGAAGCCGCTGAGGGTGAAGAACACGTCCACGCCGATGGAACCGCCGGGCATCGACTCGGTGGCGGTATGGAAGAAGAAGACGCCCGCCACGGCGACGGTCCGGAGGCCGTCCAGGGCATGCTTCCGTCCGGCGATGAGGCCCGTTTCGGGCGCCGCCGGGCAATCTGGCACTGACATCTTTCCGCTACTTAACCTCAAAACCACCAAGCAATCATATATAACGTTTCCATAACTGCGCTGGACGGCGGCTGGGAGAACGCTGACGACAGAACTGAAAACAGGCACCTTGTGGCTGCCGTCCGACACTTCTAGGGTGAACTCATGGTTGACCAGGACATGGCAGATGACCTCGAAGGGCTCGTTGATCTTGTTGCAGGCATGGAGGACATCAAGTCCGTGCTGGACGGCCTCACCGCACTTGCCGCCGCAAGCATGAGCAGCACCCTTGGAGTGCCCACTGAATGTGCCGTGACGCTGCACCGGCGAAAACGAACGGCCACCATCGGTGGGAGCAGCGGGAGGGCCGTGGTGCTCGACCGGATCGAGCAAAGCCTGGGCGACGGGCCCTGCATCGAGGCCCTGCAGAGCGGCGTGCCCATATTGCTCGGGGATGTGTCGTCCGATCCACGGTGGCCCGAGTACTGCAGCGCGCTGTCCTCGGCAGGCGTCGGCGGATCACTTGGCATCCCGATGAATTTGGAAAACGACGCCGGCGCGGTGCTTGATTATTTCGCTCCCGTCAGTGGACTATTCGATGAACAGGCGGTGGCAGACGGAGTGCGGTTCGCCGACATGGCAGGCAAGGCGCTGCGCCTGGCCGTCCGGATCGCGTCAGCGGACCAGCGTGCGGATAACATGAAATCCGCCATGGACACCAGGACCGCAATAGATCTCGCCTGCGGAATCATCATGGCCGAGAACAAGTGCAGCAAGGACAGGGCCTTCGAGATTCTCCGCAGCGCCTCCAATACCCGAAATCAGAAGCTCAATGAGCTGGCCGAATCGCTCGTGAACCGGTTTGCGGCGCCGGAAGAGGCCAAGGCGCACTTCGAGGACTGAAGTTCCAGGAAAACCAGACCGGGAGCCAGCGACGTTGCTGGCTCCCGGAGTTTACGACGCGGATGTGGTCCACCCCCGATACTGGATTTCCCTGAGCCACACCCGCGTCAGCTTTGCGGGTGGTTGCGTCGAGAAGCGGTTGCTGGACAAGGACCCCGGCCTGAATGGCGGGCAGCGGTCATGGTTGGTTTCACGACGGCAACACAGAGGCCGTCTGCCTGACCAGGAACCAGCCTAGCGCCTACGTGCTGCGGGGAAGTAGGGACTAAATCCCCAATCTTTAATCAATTTTTCCCCACTTAGTGATTTTGTCGCTGGAAGCCCCTTGACCACTGGGCACCAACGCTTTGTATCGTCGGAAAGAGGTCAAGCAGCCGGCTCGCTCTACCTATGTCCTTTGGGAGGCGTTCCAATGGCTGGTAATTTTGAACTCGTTACCGACCACGACGGCAACTGCCTGGTAAGGCTGGTGGACGGACGTGGTGAAGAAATCGCCGTCTCAGTCCCCTTCACCAGCAGCAGCGCCGCCATCGACGGCATCAATTCCTTCCGTGAGGTGGCCGCGACGGCACCGATCAGGGACCACACCTCAAGCGCGTACAGGCGGCGGGTGGAGCAGCATGAGCAGGCGGCGCCCCACCACGACCGGAAGGTCCCACTGGGGCAGAGCCGTCGGCTCAGGCACCACGGGAGACACTGAAAAGCCCGACGCCCCAAAAGGGCGCCGGGCTTGTCTCTTACCTGAGGTAGCGTTGCTGGTTACTGCGGACCGCGGCCCTTGCCGGATGCGTCATTGCCTGCATGGGTAATGGACGCAACGGCTCCGGTCTGCTCGTCGAGCATCACCTTGTCGTTCCGCAGGTGGTGGAAGTTGAACATGCTGCTGATCGATCCCGCCGTGGCGTCGGCTGAGGCGTCACCGATTTGTCCGGTGTTCCAGTTGTCTTCGATGAAGCGCAGGACCGAGGCCTGGTCGGTTTCCGTGTGGTCAACGAAGTTCTTCTTCGCATACGGGGAGATGACAACCAGCGGCTGCCGGGGGCCCGGGCCGCAGCGGTCAGCGTAGCCGCCAGCCATGGGCACCCCCGCGGCCGCGGCACTCTGGCACCACCCGGCGTCGTCCGTTGTGTTGGAAGAGTTCTTGACCTGGGCGGCCACGTGGTCATACCAGCCGTCGGAGTCGTCATAGGCGATCACCACGGCGGTGTCGTCCCAGTTCCTGGACTGCTGGATCTGGTTCACGGTCTTCGTGATGAAGTTCTGCTCATCGACGGGGTCCGAGTAGGCGGCATGGCCGTCCTGGAACATCCCGGCCTTCAGGAAGGACACCGCGGGCATGTTGTCGGTGTTGACCACTTTGTCGAAGTCGGTCAGGTCGTACTGGTGGTTGGCCTGGCCGTTGTGGCCGATTTCGTCATCCGACGCGGGGGCCAGGTGGTGCGGGTTGGCCGTGGAGGCGTAGTACTGGAACGGCTGGTGGTGCGGGGAGTAATCCACCACGGAGGCACCGGCCGCATTGGTGTGGCTGGACAGGCAGGAGGCCGGCGCGGTCCCTGTCGCCGGCGTAGTGGGTGTGAACCCGCCCTGGAACCAGCCCCAGGAGGTGCCCTTGGCATTGAGCAGGTCACCGATGTTGGTGCCGGTCATGCCCGCGAGGTTGTTGCTCTTGGCGTGGCTGTTGTTGGAGCAGTCGTCGTAGACAGGGTCGGGGTCGTTGATCACGGTGCCAACGCCGTTTGCGTCAGGCTGGCGGACCGCGCTGCTTCCGGCAGCGGGCGTTGCCACCGGCGCTCCGGCAGCCGTGAACTCCTTGGCGCCGTGGGTCTGGCCGGAGACCAGGTTGAGGGCGCCTGGGGTGGAAGGACCGAAAACGGTGCTGAAGTGGTTGTCGCTCATGGCGTAGTTCTGGGCATAGTTCCAGATGCCGGTGACCGTGTTGCCATCGTAGTAATCCATGGTCAGACCGGGTCGGCCATACTGGTTGGTGCCACAGGCGTCTCGGCTGGTGAACTGGACGAACTGGTCCATGGCTCCGCCGTTGTAGGCCTTCTGCTCGGCGCCGTAGCCGTGGTCCTGGTCGCAGGTGACAGCCTGCATGGGCGAGAGCCGGGCAGGTTGGACAGAGTTCGGATTGTTCGGCGCCAGCAGGCCCGCCTTGGCCAAGGTGTTGATGTCCTTGGGCGTATCCTCGGCCGCGGTGAACGCGGACGCCGGGGTACCGCTGCCTTGCTGGGTTTCACCTGCCATGTTCGCCGCCTTGGGGTAAGTGGCGAAGTAGTGGTCGAAGGAGACGTTCTCCTGGAAGATCACCACCACGTGCTTGATAGGTGTGGCTGTGCTGCCGTTATCACCGGCGGCCGCAGGGCCGGCACCCAGGCCGGCGAAGCCTGCGGTAAGCGTGCAGGCGGTAAGCGCCACCGCGCCCGTGGCAGCGGCCATCCGCTTTCTGCTGAATCGTTGTCCGTGGGACGAGCTCATTGGGGAGCCTCTCAAATTTGTATTAGCCGAGACTCCGCCAAAGTTACTTGCGTGTAATTAACCCCGGCCGACTTGCAGATGAACGGCCGTTCACCTTCCGGTCATGGGCCATCTGGCTGGTGTTGTCGGGACTCCCGGTCTACCGTTCCCACCCCGCCGCGGACCCCCTTCTCGGCAATGGCCAGCGCTGCTAACATGACCGTGCAGACAACGACGTCCGTCCAAAAGGAGCCCTCATGCCCACGCGCCTCAACCCCTACCTGAGCTTCCGCAGCAACGCACGCGAAGCCATGGAGTTTTACAAAAACGTCTTCGGCGGCGAGCTGAACATGAGCACGTTCGCCGACTTCCACGCAAGCCAGGACCCATCAGAAGACAACCTGGTGATGCATGCACAACTTGACGGCCCGGCAGGGCTGACCCTGATGGGATCGGACACTCCCGCGCGCATGGACTACAACCCAGGGAACACGTTCAGCGTCTCCCTCAGCGGCGACGATGAAGCCGAACTGCGGGGCTACTGGGACAAGCTGTCCGACGGCGGCACAGTGACAATGCCGCTGGAGAAGGCCATCTGGGGCGACTCCTTTGGCATGTGCACCGACAAGTTCGGCATCCAGTGGCTGGTCAACATCGCAGGCCCCAAGGAGTAAATGAGTTTTCGCCACTCCCCCAGCCCGGTGGCTGGTGTTCTACCGCTGCCGCGCACCAAACCAGGTTGTTAGCGCCGCGCCGAGCCCATCCGCCGACCCTTCGCCCACCCAGGCGACGTAGCCGTCGGGCCGGACCAGGACTGCCGTGGGCGCATCCACCGCGCCCAGCACCGGTAGCTGCCACTCGCCGTCGTACGTTGCCCTGACATGCTGTACGCGAGCCGCCCATGCCCCCGGATCCAACCCAGGGGCACCAAGCTCAAGGAGTACCGGGCGGCCCTGGTGCAGGAGCTGGTACACCCGGGACGGGCCGTGGGCTGTCGTGATGTCCAGGTCCGGCATGCGGCGGCCGAGCAGCGGGTGGCCGGGCCCCAGGTGGTAGGCGACGTCCAGCCCGGTGAGCAGGGCCGCGATCGGGGCGCCCGCAGCGTCAACCCGGAGCACCTCGTCCAGCAGGTCGCGCAGGGCCTCCTGCCGCGGATCGGCCTTTTGGAAGAGGGACTGCGCCATGGTGTATTTGAGCGACCGGGCCCCGGCAGGATGGCGCTCCGCGTGGTAGGTGTCCAGCAGGTCCTCGCCCGAGGCCCCCAACACCACCTCCCCCAGCTTCCAGCCGAGGTTGACGGCGTCCTGAAGCCCCAGCCCGATTCCAACGCCGCCGGTGGGCGAGTGGACGTGCGCCGCGTCGCCGGCCAGCAGCACCCGGCCTTTCCGGTAGGACTCCGCCTGCCGGGTGGCGTCGGTAAAGCGCGAGAGCCAGATGGGGCTGTGCACGCCGAAGTCCGTGCCGAACACATCGGTCAGGGCCTGCTTCAGGTCATCCAGTGTGGGCTCGGCAGCCGGGCCGAGTGAAGCCTCGGTGACCACCACCCGGACCACGCCGTCCCCCATCGGGTACAGTCCATGGATGCCGCGGGCGTCCACCTTGCCCTGCTGGCCGGGCTCCCCCGCCACCTTTAGCTCGGCGATGAGGCTGCTCCGGGTCGCATCCGGGCCCACAAGAGCGATGCCTGCCGAACGCCGCACCACGCTGCGCCCGCCGTCGGCACCCACGACATACCTGCCCGGCACCGGGCCCTCCCCCGCGAGCTCCACGTGCGCGCCGCCGTCGTCCGCTGAAACTCCGGTGACCTCCACGCCGCGCCGGATCTGCACGCCCAGCTCCTCCACCCACTCGAGGAGCAGCCGCTCGACGTGGTTCTGGAACAGCGCCAGGGTGTAGGGGTGGCGTGTGGGCAGGCCGCCCAGGTCCAGCTGCGTGCTGCCGAACGTGGCGGTCTGCAGCGTCCTGCCCTCGGCGAGGAACCGGTCCGCGATGCCGCGCTGGTCCAGCAGCTCAATGGTGCGCGAATGAATTCCGCCGCCGCGCGAACCGGCCAGCTCCTGGGACGGGCGCCGCTCCAGGACAAGCGCGTCCACCCCCGCCAGCCGCAGCTCACCCGCCAGCATCAGCCCCGTGGGTCCGCTCCCCACTATGACTACGTCGTGCATACCCAACCGTCCCCTTCCTTTTCGACGGCCAGTATGCGGTACCCCAGGGGCCTTGCCGCAAGGCCCCTGGGGCGCGGTACTTTGGAAATGGAAGGAGTCCTGACCCGGCGCGTGTTCCGCCGCCGACATCCTGAGCAGGCCTTCCATCCGCTGGAGGTGTCATGGCATCCATCCGCTCTTACTTCCGTGCCCGGTATGGGCGTCCGGCAACGATCCACCAACTGCCGGCGGTGCTGCTGGCCGTGTGCATCCTCCTGGCCGGCAGCCTTTCCGTGCCCGGAGTGAGGCAACCCGGCGCTGATCGTGCGGCCGCGGACCGGGCGGCTGCGGTCCAGGCGGCCGCGAACCAGGGCGGGCTCCTCTTCGGGCTGGGGCCGCAGGCCTACAGGGCGCTTGAGTACCGTTTGGTCAACGAGGCTCCGGTCAACATGATCACCAGCTGGTACAACTTCCGGACTGACATGGGCTTCTTTGACATCTACCGGACCGCCGTGACACCCCAGATCTACGCTGCAGGGAAGGCAATGCACCTGGTCATCTGGGACGGATACCCGAGGCCGGGAACCCCCGGGGGAAGCCCTGACGGCATTGTGCAGACCAAGTACGGGCCGGTCTGCGGTGAGGCCTATCCCTTGTCCCGGGAGTTCCAGGCGGACATGGTGCAGCTGGCGAAGAACACCGGCGGACCCGCGTCCGGGCCGCCGCTGTATGTGTCCATGTTCACCGAGTTCCAGACCTATCCGTGCCGCGAAGACGGCAATTATTGGGACACGGGACAGGCTTATTACCGTGCGCTGAAGGATGCATACCTGGAGGCGAAGGATGCCTTCCACACCTACGCACCCAATTCCAAAGTGGCCCTGACCTGGGGCGGCTGGGCTGCCACGTTCGATGACCCCGCCCGGGGTGGCGGCCGCTCGATGCTGCCGTTCTTCAAGGACGTGATGGATGATTCGGACTTCCAGTCGTTCCAGGCGATGGGCGTTCACGAGAATGTGGAGCAGACCACCTGGATGGTGAAGGCGCTGCACGGCTACGGGAACGGTTTGTCCCTACTGGCGCACTACAAGCCGGACAACGACTCGCTGGCGGTATACGACGCCGACATGAAAGGTTTCTTTACCGATTCCAAGATGGCCGAGCTCAAGGCGAACGGCCTTTTCGGGTTCAGCTTCCTGTCGCAGGACCTGCTGATGTCCAGCGAGGCCCGTTTCCAGCAGGCCAAGGCGGCCATCACCAGGTACCAGGAGCCCGTCCCGCCCTGGCCACTGGGGTGACGGCGCCGGCCGTGGGTTGCGCTGCGCGATGGGTACGACGGCGGCACCCAGCCTCTGCCCGAAGCCGTCCTTTGCAAAATAGTTGCGTGACGTTGTCGATTTCCGCTTCCGCTGTGCGTCGTATGGGTAGGAGCTTCTCCAACGGAGAGCCCTTAACCACACCGGAAGGGAGCACGACATGTCCAAGTACCTGATCCTGATCTACCAGGACGAGGCAGTGGCCAGGCAGGCCGAGGGTGAATCGATCAGCGCCAGCTACCAGGAGTTCCAGCGCCGGCGCGCCTCTTCCCTGCTCGGCGGGGCCGCCCTGCATCCGTCCTCCACGGCGACCTCGATCCGCCGCGACGGGGCCGGCGGTTTCGCGGTGACGGATGGCCCGTTCGTGGAGTCGAAGGAAACCCTGGGCGGCTACTACATGATCGAGGCAGCCGACCTCGATCAGGCGCTGGAGATCGCCAAGGAAGTTCCGGCCGGCGTCGGAGTTGAGGTGTGGCCGGTTCGGGTGGCCAACTGATGCCTCGGGCCGCCAGCGCAGAGGTTGCTGCGGCGGTGGCGGACGCCCACCGCCGGGAGTGGGCGTTCGTGCTGGCGGCCACGGTGCGGGTTGCGGGTGACATCGACACCGCCGAGGAAGCGGTGCAGGACGCGTACGCCACTGCGCTGTCCACATGGGGCGGGAGCGGAATTCCCCGCAACCCGGGGGCCTGGCTCACGGTAGCGGCTCGACGGCGGGCCCTGGACCTTCGCCGGCGGGCAGCCACCGCGGAGCGCGCGCTGCCCAAGCTGCTGGGCCCCGGCGAGGCCGGCCTTGAGGACAGGGTTGTCGAGGACATGGTCGCCGAAGGCGGGGACATCCCCGATGACCGGCTCCGGCTCATCTTCACATGCTGCCATCCGGCCCTGGCGTTCGAAGCCCGGGTGGCCCTGACCCTGCGGCTCCTGTGTGGGCTCTCGACGGCCGAGGTGGCGCGGGCGTTCCTGGTCCCGGAGGCCACCATGGCGGCCCGTATCACCAGGGCGAAGAAGAAGATTGCGGCGGCCCGCATCCCGTACCGCGTGCCGACGGCGTTGGAGCTTCACGAGCGGGTGGACGGCGTACTGGCGGTCGTCTACCTGGTCTACACCACGGGGCACACGGCTCCGTCGGGAGCAGATCTGATGCGGCGGGACCTTGCCGAGCGGGGGCTTGAGCTGGCGAAAATGCTGCGCGTCCTGCTCCCACATGATTCCGATGTTGCCGGGCTCCTGGCCCTGATCCTGCTTACCGAGGCCCGTACCGATGCACGACTCGACGGAAACCATGACGTCGTTCTGCTCGAGGACCAGGACCGGTCAAAGTGGGACCGGCAGGCCATCGAGGAAGGGGTGGCGCTTCTACAGGAGGCGCTGGCGGCACGGCCTCCGGGCCGGTTCGCCCTCATCGCGGCCATCGCCGCGGTGCATGACGAGAGCGGGACCTGGTCCGACACCGACTGGCACGAGATCCTGGGCCTGTATGACCTGCTCATGGAGAGATGGCCCTCCCCGGTAGTTCAGCTCAACCGGGCCATTGCCCTCGGTTTCGCCGCAGGCCCCGCGGCAGGCCTGGCGGAACTTGACGCGCTCGGCGCCGAGCCACAACTGGCAGGCTACCCCTACCTGGCGGCCGCCCGCGGCGACTTCCTGGCCCGGCTTGGCCGCCTGGAGGAGGCACGGGTAGCGTTTGGGGAGGCCCTGATCCTCACCGACAACGACGCGGAACGGCGGTTCCTCCGGGGCCGGATAAGTGAGCTGAGGGCGTAGGCCCCGGGTGCAGGCAAAAGGGAAGGCCCCTCCTCAGGAGGGGCCTTCAACGTAGTGGTCATTTGTCGTTTGGTATCGGTCAGCGGTGATGCGCAATCCCCCTTCCCGGACGCCCCCGGCGCCCATCCGGACTATGACGCGTTCCACTTTAATAAAGTGTGGCCAGTGCGTAAAGACCCTAATGCGGAAAAAATTCGAGGCACTTCGGACCCGGCCGCCGTCGTCAAATTGCCTCTGGCACTCCTGTGTTCTTTGTTCTATAACTAATAGAACAAAGGCGAGGAGTGAAGGCGTTGATCCTCAACGTAGACCTGGCTGCTGAGGTGCCCATCTACCAGCAGATCCGGGACCAGGTAGTGGAGGCGATCGCTCACGGCGCCCTCATTGAAGGCAGTACGCTGCCGCCCACCCGAACGCTCGCTGCCGACTTCGGCATCAACTTCCATACCGTCAACAAGGCCTACGATCTCCTTCGGCAGGAAGGACTGATCCGCCTCAGCCGCAAGACCGGAGCGGTGGTGACCGCACGTGCCGCGGACCAACTGCTCCCCTCCGACTGGACGGCAAGGGCCCGCACACTTCTGGCCGAGGCCGTGGCACGCGGAATACCCGCCGACCACGTTCTCCAGACTTGCCGGACGCTGCTCGATTCATTTTCTGCCGCACAGCAGGAGGACAAGCGATGACCATCTCCATCATTCTGGGCTTCGTCCTGCTGGGACTGGTGCTGCTGCTGGCGCTGGTGCTGCCGTCGGTCACCAGTGGCACAGTGCCCTTCGGGGTGCGGATCCCGGCCGAATACTCAACCCACCCCGTGGTGGCGGAGCAGGCACGCCGCTACCGGCGGCGGGTCCTGGTCTGCGGGGGTGTCATTTCCGTGGTGGGCGTGGGGAGCCTCGCACTCACACGGCAGCCGCTGCTGCTCCCATTGTCTGTGCTGGTGCTCGTCGGTCTCTGGTACGGCTGCTTCTTCCTGGCCCACCAGGAAATCCGGGCGGCGAAGGTCGACGGTGGCTGGTTCGAGGGCGTCCACCAGGGTGTTGCCGTGGACACCGAGTTGAGGACCAACCCGCCGCGGTTTCCCTGGCGCTGGTTGGCGCCCGCCGTCGTCATCTGTGCCGGGACCGCGGTCATCGGCATCCTGATGTATCCCTCCATGCCCCAGACCCTCGTGGTGCACTATGCCGGCAATGGAACCGCCGACCGGTTGGAGGCCAAATCGGTCGGCTCGGCCTTTTCGCTGGTCTTCCTGCAACTGGGCCTCACGGCGCTGCTGGCGGGCCTGGCGGCCGCCATCATCCACAGCCGGGCAGATCTTGACCCGGCCCGCCCCCAGGGTTCCGCACGATGGGCCCGGCACTACATGGCGCTGGGAGCCAAGGCCCTGCTGGGGCTGGTGGCCATGATCGACCTGGGCCTAATGGCCTCGTCACTGTTGATGTGGACCGGGACTGTTACCCGGTGGGCGCCGCTGGTCATCGTGGTCCCGGTCCTGGCCTCCGTTGTGGCAGCGGTGACGGTTTTGGCCAGGAACAACGCGGACCGCGGCGGGGATGGGGAGGACACGGGGCTGACGCACCGTGACGATGACAAGTTCTGGCGCGCCGGCCTGATCTACATCAACCGCGAAGATCCGGCGCTGCTGGTTCCCCGCAGGTTCGGCATTGGATGGACGCTGAACTTCGGGGACCCACGGGCGGCGATGCTGCTGGCCGGGGTGGTTGCGCTGATCGTTTTGGTGCTCACCCTCCGTTTCGGCGGCTGAGACAGCAGGCTCCCCCGCGGATCCCGTTACTGGATCAGGTAATGGCGTTCCTCGACGACGGGTGCTTTGGATGCCTTAGGGAACACGGCCTTTGACAGGGACTTCAGTCCGATCACCGGCAGCAGCACGGCGGCGGCCCCGACGGACAGGGCAGTCCAGGCCAGGTTTTCGAGCGCGCCGAGCGCGGGTGCCTGCGGGGCAGTATTAGCCAAGATTCTGACCCTTATGTGAGACCGGTGGGGACTCCAAGATTACGGCAGGCCGGGGGGATCAGGGAAAAGTACGACGGCGGCACGGGCCGCCGTCGTACATGCCACCTTCTGATGGCCCCACCGACAAGGCTGCGGGTTAGATGTCCGCCAGGAGCGAGGTGGGGTTTTCGATGGCGTCAGCCACGAAGCGGAGGAAGCCGCCGGCGGTGCCGCCGTCGCAGACCCGGTGGTCGAAGGTCAGGGTGAGCTCAGTGACCTTGCGGACAGCCAGCTCGCCATTGACCACCCACGGCTTGTCAATGATCCGGCCAACACCGAGGATGGCCACCTCCGGGTGGTTGATGATTGCCGCGGACCCGTCCACGCCGAACACGCCGTAGTTGTTGAGCGTGAACGTGCCGCTGCCGAGCTCCGTGGGGGTCGCCTTGCCGTCGCGGGCCACCTGGGTGAGCCGGCGGATCTCGGCGTCGAGTTCGCGCGCGCTGAGCTTCTCTGCGCCGCGGACGGAGGGCACCACCAGGCCGCGGTCGGTCTGGGCCGCGAAGCCCAGGTTGATCCCGTCGAAGGACACGATCTCCTGCGACCCGTCGTTTGCGGTTTCGATCCGCGTGTTCAGTTCCGGGTACTTCTTCAGCCCCGCGGTGACGAACCGGGCAATGAACGCGAGCAGGCCGGGGACCTCTGCGCCGTTGGCCTTGAGTCCCTCACGCAGCTCCATCAGCGCGGTGGCGTCGACGTCCACCCACACGGTGGCTTCCGGAATTTCGGAGCGGCTGCGGACCATGTTGGTGGCCACTGCCTTCCGGACGCCGCGGACCGGTGTGCGTGTAGAAACCGCAAGGCCGGTGCGGGCGTCCGTGGTTGAGCTGGCGGAAGTCCCAGTAGGCTCCACCACAGGCGCGGGCACCTCAGCCGGCTTGGCCTCGGGTTCAGCAGCGGGCGCCGCCGTCTTCAGGGCCGCTTCGACGTCGCGGCGCATGATCAGTCCGCTGTCGCCCGAGCCGGAAATCCCGTCCAGGTCCACGCCGTGCTCCCGCGCCATGCGCCGCACGAGCGGTGAAATCACGGCCCCGAGCTTGCCCGGCACGCGGGTGCGGAGGAGGGCGAGCTCGTCCTCCTTGGACAGGCTGACCGGCGTGGTCTCCGCAGGCTCAGCCACGGCCACCGAAGACTTCCGCGCCCGGGTACGCCGGGCCTGG
This sequence comes from Arthrobacter sedimenti, assembly GCF_042652025.1. NCBI lineage: Bacteria > Bacillati > Actinomycetota > Actinomycetes > Micrococcales > Micrococcaceae > Arthrobacter > Arthrobacter sedimenti. The sequence goes on from NZ_JBHSDQ010000001.1 coordinate 795,082, forward strand.
CCGTGACCGCCTGGAGTTCCATACCCGATCAGCACATTCCCGGAGCCAGCCTTCTCTTCCTCGCGGTACGTTTCCGCGTCAGCCGCCGCGGATGATGCCGCCCCGGGAGTGGCATCGGGCCTTCCTGAGCCGGCAGCATCGTCCGCAGGACGAATGCTGTCCGGCGAAGGGGCGGGGGCGGCATCGTCCGCGGCGGCCACCGGAGCGTCGGCACCAAGCGGCGTCACCGAGATCAGCGGCTTCCCCACGTCCAGGGTCTCCCCCGGCTTCCCGTGCAGCTCGGCCACGATCCCGGCGTAGGGAGACGGCACCTCGACGGCGGACTTGGCAGTCTCCACCTCGGCGATGGGCTGGTCAACGGCAATCTCGTCGCCAACGGCAACGTGCCAGGAAACGAGCTCCGCTTCGGTGAGCCCCTCGCCCAGGTCTGGCAGCAAAAACACGCGTGGTTCGCTCATGGTCAGTTCTCCCACTGAAGGTCGTCAACGGCGTCGAGGATGCGGTCCACACCGGGCAGGTAGTACTTTTCGAGTTTGGGTGCCGGGTACGGGACGTCGAACCCGGTCACGCGGCGGATCGGGGCGGCCAGGTAGTGGAAGCAGCGTTCCTGCACCCGGGCCACGATCTCGGAGGACACGGACGCGAAGCCGTGCGCCTCCGCGATCACCACGGCCCGGCCGGTCTTCCGGACGGACGCGGACACGGTCTCATCGTCGAACGGGACAATGGTCCGCACGTCGATCACTTCCAGAGAGCGCCCCTCCAGCGCCGCCGCCTCGGCGGCAGCCAAAGCGGTGGGCACGGACGGACCGTAGGCAATCAGCGTCGCGTCTGTGCCGGGACGCGCGACGGCGGCACGGCCCTCAGAGCCAAGTCCCGCCGTCGTGCCTTCCCCGGGGGAGTCGTGGAGGCGCCGCAGCTCGCCCAGGTCCACGGAGTCCTTGGTCCAGTACATCTTCTTGGGTTCCATGAAGACGACCGGGTCGTCGGAGTCGATGGCCTCGCGGAGCATCCGGTAGCCGTCCGCGACGGTGGCCGGGGTGTAGACCTTCAGGCCGGCAGTGTGGGCGTAGTAGGCCTCGGATGAATCGCAGTGGTGCTCCACTCCCCCAATGCCGCCGCCGTACGGAATGCGGATGACCATGGGCAGCTTGACCGTACCCTTGGTGCGGTTGTGCATTTTGGCCACATGGCTGACGATCTGCTCGAACGCCGGGTAGGCGAACGCGTCGAACTGCATCTCGATGACCGGGCGCATGCCGTTGATGGCCATTCCCACGGCCATGCCCACGATGCCGGATTCGGCCAGCGGGGTGTCGAAGCAGCGCTGCTCCCCGAACGTGGCGGTGAGGCCGTCGGTGATGCGGAAGACGCCGCCCAGGAGCCCTACGTCCTCGCCGAAGACCAGGACGGAGGAGTCTGCCCGCATGGCGTCCGCCAGGGCGGTGTTCAGGGCCTTGGCCATGGTGACCGGCTGCGGGCCGGCGGCCTCGGCGGACGCTGCAGCCGAGGCCGCAGCGCGGGCAGTGGCGGCGGAAACGTTGCCGTTGGCCTCGGATGAGGTGGTGATGGTGGGGCTCACTTGCCGGCCTCCTTTGAATCAGTGGCTGCTGCGTCGCGGGCCAGTTCGTCGGCGAGCATGGCTGACTGCTCTTTCAGCTGCGGGGTCTGCACCGCGAACACGTGGCGGAAAAGCTCCTGCGGGTCCACCGGCACGTCCTCGCTGAGGCCTTCGCGCAACTGGGCGGCAACCGCCTCGGCATGCTCGCGGATCCGGGCCTCGCCGTCGTCGTCCAGCAGTCCACGGTCCGTCAGGTAGGTGCGCATCCGGTTGACGGGATCCTTGGCCCGCCACTCGGCAACCTCGGCGCTTTCCCGGTAGCGGGTGTCGTCGTCGGCGTTGGTGTGTGCCTGCATGCGGTAGGTGTTGGCCTCGACCAGCAGCGGGCCGGAACCTTCGCGGGCCAGCTTCACGGCGCGGTCCAGCACGGCAAGGAGCGCCACGACGTCGTTGCCATCCACGCGTTCGCCGGCCATGCCGTAGCCCACGGCCTTGTGCGCCAGCGACGGCGCCACGGACTGGTGCGCCAGCGGCACCGAGATGGCGTACTTGTTGTTCTGCACGAAGAAGATGACCGGCAGGTGGAAGACGGCGGCGAAGTTCAGGGCTTCGTGGAAGTCGCCTTCGCTGGTGGCGCCGTCGCCGCACATGGCCAGCACAACGGTGTCCTCGCCGCGGAGCTTGGCGGCGTGCGCAACCCCGACGGCGTGCAGCAGCTGGGTTGTCAGCGGCGTGCACTGGATGCCCACCTTGTATTTGAGGGGGTCGTAGCCGCCGTGCCAGTCGCCGCGGAAGATGGTCATCACCTGGACGGGGTCCACTCCGCGGGTCATCACGGCGACGGCATCGCGGTAGGTGGGGAACATCCAGTCGCCCTCGTTCAGGCACAGGGCGGCGGCCACCTGGCAGGCTTCCTGGCCGTGGCTGGAGGGGTAGACGGCCATGCGCCCCTGCCGGACCAGCGCGGAGTTCTGGTCGTTGACGCGGCGGCCGACGACGAGGCGTTCGTACGCTTCGAGCAGCTCCTTGTCGCCGGGCACGGGGTACTCGTGGCCGGGCTGGGTGCCCTGCTCGCCTTCGGGCTTGAGCCGGCCGTCCGGGTCCACCATCTGGATCTGGTGCCGGGCGGGGAGCATGTAGTCCTCCACCGTGATGCCGAACTTCTTCACAGCTTCATTCAGCGCGGTGTCCGGCGCTTCCTGCGGGCTGGTGGTGTCCGGCGCGGTGTGGTCTGCGGAGATCGTCATTGGTCCGTCCTTCGGTAGCCACTATTCGCTCCCAGTATGGTCCTGCAGCAGGTTTCGTATCTACAAGGTGCGCAAATCGTGGAGAAGCTGCTTCAAACTGCCTATTATGGGAGACGATTTGTAACTGTGACGTGGATTACCGATGGGGGCCGTGGACAAAATGCCGGGCAAGGACGCCGCTGCCGAGGTTCCGCTGGATGACATTGACCGGCGCATCATTGCCGAACTGACCCGCGACGGGCGGATGTCGGTGACGCAGGTGGCCGAGAACGTCCACATTTCCAGGGCGCACGCGTACTCGCGGATTTCCCGGCTGACGTCCGACGGCGTGCTGACCCGGTTCACGGCGCTTGTGGATCCGATCAAGGCGGGGCTCAAGTCCTCGGCCTACGTGACGCTGAAGCTGAAGCAGGATTCCTGGCGCGAACTCCGCGACCAGCTGGGCGCCATCCCCGAGGTGCACCACATCGCCCTGGTGGGCGGGGACTTCGATGTGATCCTGCTGGTCCGCGCCGTGGACAACATCGACCTTCGGCGGGTTATCTTCGACCAGCTGCAGACCATGCCCGGCGTGCTGGATACGCAGACGTTCCTGGTGTTCGAAGACGTGGATACGCGGTAGCTCTCCGTGGGCGGCTACGGGTCGGAGAACAACTGGCGCACCACCACATGCTTCAGCGAAAAGGCCACCCTGCAGGCCATCCGACGACTGCAGGGTGGCCCGTTTTCAAGACACGGCTGGCGGGTCCGGGGCTTCCCGGCCGATATCCCAAAAATGAGCTGCAGGGCACGTCTCTCCGGCAGCAGCCAACCTACCCGCGCGGCGGACCCTCCCATAAGGGTTGCCCGCACCCATTCGGTCTAGCGGCCTACCCATTCCAGGAGCGAGACCGTCGGCGGGGGCAAAGCCGGCGTGCCCCGGCCTTTACCCCGCGCTGGACGTAGGCGCGGGCTCCAGGGTCTCCCCTCCCCCGTAATCCACAGTGGGTGCCGGCGTTGCGTAGTCAACGGACGACGTCGGTTGGCCGCCTCCCAGATCTGGCCCCGCCGGCGCCGTGGCCACCCCAGTCGCAGCCGGTACAGGTGCAGGTGCAGGTGCAGACGGCCCATCCTGGGCAACGGACGAGGTGGGGCCAGGGGTCGGACCACCGCTGGGGCCAGCCGCAGCAGGGGACGTCGCCACGGAGGTCCCTCCGGAAACAGAAGAGCCTTTGACGATGGCCGTGATCTGCTCCTTGTACCCGTTGAGCGTGGCCTGGATCTCGGACAGCGGAACGTTTTGTAGGTTCCGCCCATACTCCGCGATTTGGGCCCACAACGCCTCAAGCTGCTGCTTGCTGTCGCCGTCCAACGGCCCGTCGAGCGTGAGGACCAGCTGGCTGGCCAGGGCATAGGTGAGGCAGTCCAGGCAGTTGTAGTTGGCAGCCGCCGAAAGGTTCTGCGGCACGATCACGTCGGTCTGACCTACCACCAGGACCACCTGGAAGCCCACGGCCACTGCCGCGCAGCCCGAGCAGTTGGCGAAAGCGTATGCCTCGTTGGTGGTGGTGACCGGCTCCCCGCCGTCTGCCCAGACCAGGGCGAAGGCCACGCTGTACTTTACGGAGCCGTCGGTGGTGTTGACGGCGAGCGCCTGGTTTCCGTCGGCGGCCGGGGCGGCTGGCCTGTCGAACGGAAACACCCAGGAGGGAGCAGCAGCAGAAGTGGTGCTGCCGCCTGGCGAGGCACTGGCCGGCGATGCGTCGGCAGGCACCAGCACCATGCTCAGCTGGGGATTGTCCCGCGTGGGTTTCACAGCATCCGCGGGCCACAGCGCAACAGTCTGCCCGGAAGCACCCTCCCGCAACGCCTCGCGCTCACGGTGGGGAAGGATGGCCCGCGTTGCATCACCCAGCGTCCCTCGTTCGTACGCCTGCACCGGGCGGTACGTCCCGCCGTCGGGCCACCATGCCCAAGCGAGCCCCGCCAGCAGGACTGCGACGGCGGTCATGGCGGCCGTCCGCTGCACCGCCTTGCCACTGGTTTTTTGCCACAGGCCCGTGACAAGCTGCCGCAGCAGCCGCACCACGATGTACAGCACGCCCAGCACCGGGACCGCCACCACAACAATGGCGAGGGCCCGAACGGCCACGCCCAGTAAGTCGCCGGAAGAAAGGCTCGCCGCCAGCGCTTCCTGCTGCTTGCCCACACTGGCCCAGCCGGTGGCCAGCAACCGTGGCAGGGACAGCACCATCATCACCATGCTGAACAGCAGCACCGGTACTACTGGTGGGATCTGTCATTGCGCCGGACGTTCCATCCGTGGTTCCGGCGTCGGCGCTACCCATATCGGTGGCGCCGTCGCCCTGGCCGATCAGGCTGTCCTGGGTGGAGTCGGCGTTGGCATCGGCGGTGATGCCCTGGTCGATGGCGGCGTCCTGGCTTGACAGCGCCTGCGCGTCCGAACCGTAGGAGAGGATGTTGGCCGAGGCGGCGGCATCAATGGGTGCTGCCACATTGGCGTTGGCGGCGACAGCCAGGTCGATAGGTGCTGCGGCGTTGATGCCCAGGTCCAGGTCCGCGTTCAGGTCCAGGACGGACGCCACTTCCTTGTCCGGCAGGACGGTGGCCTGTTCGGACATCAGTTCTTCATCGGTGAGGGGACGCATTTCGTTGTCCATGCTTGAAAAACCTCCGGTGCAGCGCGGGTGCTCTGCCCCCAGCGGACAGCCGCGCCCCACAATAGTAAGCATGGTTAGTAGTTTTGCGAAGTAGTGTGGACTGCGGCCACTGCAAATGTCGACGGCGACGTCACTCTCTGCGGGCGGAGGCACCGCCCCAGTACTGATAGCTGTCGTAGCAATTGCGGGAGCAAAATGCCGCAGTAGGAGATTCCGGCAGGGCCAGCCCGCAGTACCGGCACTTTGGCTTGGATCGCAGGATCTGCTTCACGATTCTCAGCATGGATGAAGGCTAGGCATCCGCTCCGAAGATTTGATCAGTAATTGATACTGCATTTGAGTAGGGCGCATTACCTGCCTCAGCCGCAATTCCCAGAGCATTCCCAGCTGCAAATTCAGTTCCTGTTCCCGTCCATGGGTATCTGTTTCCTTGGGAGGCAGGGCGCCGCCCGGGAAGGGAGAGGCATGGAGTCGCTGCCCCTGGCAGTTCTGTTACTGATTTTCGCCGGTGCCGCAGCGGTGATCTGGGTGGCGGGAATCCAGCTTTCCAAACAGACGGATGTTCTTGATGACCGGCTGCACCTGGGGTCGGCGCTGGGAGGCCTCATCCTGCTTGCCGTTGCCACGAACCTGCCGGAGATCGCCATTACGGTCAGCGCGGCCGCTTCCAACAACATCGGGGTGGCCGTGGGCAACATTCTGGGCGGCATCGCCATCCAGACTGTCGTGCTGGTCATCCTCGACGTATTCGGAACAAGAGGCACTGACCCCCTCAGCTACAAGGCGGCATCCCTGACGCTCGTCATCGAAGCGGTCACCGTCATCGCAGTCCTGGGCGTAGTGATCGCCGGCAGCCAGATGCCGAACTCGCTGGTGGGACTGCGCCTGACGCCGGCCGCTGTGCTGATCGCCGTGATCTGGATCCTCGGATTGATCCTGGTCCAACGGTCCCAGAAAGGCCTTCCCTGGCATCAGCAAGGAGACGCGCCCGGCGGGCAGGACGAGCCCCAGGGCCATTCCAAGAAGAAGGCCAACGACAAGAACCGGCACATCAGCACGGGCAAGTCTGCCCTGATCTTCGCCGTCGCGGCACTGGCCACCCTGGGCGCAGGCGTGGTGCTGGAGCGCAGCGGCGATGCGATCGCCGGGCACATCGGGCTTTCTGGCGTCCTCTTCGGAGCCACCTTCCTGGCCCTGGCCACGTCCCTGCCCGAAATTTCCACCGGACTGGCATCGGTGAAGCAGGGCGACTACAAGCTGGCCTTCAGCGACATCTTTGGCGGCAATGCGTTCCTGCCCGTCCTCTTCCTTGTCGCAGTCCTGATCACCGGCAAACCGGTGCTGCCCCAGGCCCAGGCCACCGACATCTACCTCACCGCCCTGGCGATCCTGCTCACCCTGGCCTACCTGCTGGGCCTCCTCTTCCGCCCGAAAAAGAAACACCTCGGCATGGGAACCGACTCATTGGTCGTCCTGATCCTCTATCTCGTTGGCGTCGCCGGCCTTTTCGCCGTGGCCACCATGTCCTGACTGCGAGACCGTTTTTCCCGGCGTGCCCTGCGGCAAAGCGCACTCTCTCAGCGGGACGACCGCGGCCTTGCCGCTTCGTCCTCAGGCGTCCGGCCCTGGGACCGCCGCATCCGGTACTCGCGCCAGGTAATCCACACGATGAAGATGTCGAACGCGGTGAGGAGCACCATGCCCCAGGAGAACGACACCGAGATCCGGTACAGCTGGTAGGCGATGAAGACCAGCAGGAAGGCGATCATCCAGGGATAGGCCCACAGCTTTTCCTTCAGGACGGCCCACACCAGGACGATTTTCACCACGCCGTGCAGAAGGAGGTAGACAGCGCCAAACAACGACGCCGACCCCGAAAGGTTGGCGGTCATGTGCAGCAGGCTGTTGGCCACGAAGTCCCGGGGATCCTGGGCGAGTTCATGCTGGGTAAGGAACCGGGCCACATCGCCGATCTGCGCTGGAGTGACCAGCAAAAGGAGAACGCCGCCGATCAGTTCCAGGACCCCGTCCAGGCCCTTGAGGAGCAGCGAGATGCGGAAGGTCCTGTCCAGCAGAGCTGTCCCCGACTGCGCCCTTTCCATCAGTTGCTCTTGGTCCGCTGTCCTGCGGGGTCGCTGATGAGGTTCTGCGGCGGCGCGTCGAAGTTTCCGTGGTCGTAAAGGCCCACTACGCCCTGCATGTACTGGGCCCATTGCGGACCAGCGATGAATGCCCCGTCCACGGCCGGATAGAACTTGCCGTTGACGGTGATGTTGCGGCCCAACCGGTCCGAGCCGCCACTGAAGGGATCGCCGAAGAAGGATGCCGTGGCCAGACCTTTCGTGTAGCCCACCACCCAGGTCTGGTTGTTCCATTCATTGGTGCCGGTCTTTGCAGCATCCGGTACCCCGAGTTTCTGCGGAATCAGCAGCCCGGAGCCTTTGGTGAGGACGTCCTGGAGGACGTTGGTGACAGCCTTGGCAACATCGGGTTTCAGCGCTCCGGCCTGGCAGGAGGATGTTTGTCCCCCGATCTTTTTGCCCTGGGCGTCGTCCACTTCCGTGATGGAAATGGGGCTGCAGTAGGTGCCGTTGGCCGCGAAGGTGGCGAACGCGTTTGCCATGGTCAGGGGTGCCACGTTCTGGCTGCCCAGGATGTTTCCCAGGGTTGAGAGGTCGATCTTCTCGTCTTTTCCGCTGCCCAGGTGCAGGCCGATGGCGTCTGCGGCGCGCTGGACGTCGCAGAAATCATTGAGCCCGGCGAGGGAGGCGAACGTGGCCGTGTTGATCGATTGGTAGATGCCTTCCCGGACCGTCATGGGCCGGTACCAGTTGGGCTCATCGTTCTGCAGGTCCGAAGAGTCCCGCACGGTGCTGTCGAACCAGCCCTGCACAGGATGGCAGGTCGTCTTCCAGGGGTAGTAGATGCCGTAGCGCCGCTTGGAGGCGTCAACGATCTGGTTGGTTGACTTACCCTCGCCAAGCCACGCCGCCAGGGTCACCGGCTTCATGGTGGAACCGGGCTGCATGCCGCCCACACCACCCAGGCTGTTTCCGGCCGCGTCGCTGCCGTCCACGTTGAAGTTGTAGTCGGAGACGAATCCGGCGCCTTGGCCGGGCAGTTTTCGTGAATTCTGTGCCATGGACAGGACTTTTCCGGTGCCCGGCTCGATCGTTACCAGCGAAGCGCCCCACTTGTCCGGGTTCGCGCCGGCAGTGGCGTCCACCTGGGCCTGGGCCGGCCCCTGCAGCCGGGGATCCAGGGTGGTCTTGATGGTCAGGCCGCCGGCCATGATCTTCTGGTCGCGGTCGTCCAGGGTGGCGCCATACGCCGGGTCATTCTCGATCTGGTGGATGACGTAGTCGCAGAAGTACTGCGCCTGGGGAGCATAGGCGCAACCCTGCTTCGGTGGGTTGACCTTGAGCTGGATGGGCGTGTTGACGGCGTCGTCGTGTTGCTGCTGGTTGATGTAGCCGTGCTGCAGCATCGCGTCCAGCACCAGGTCGCGCCGGGACTTGGAGGCCTCGGGGTGGACGGTGGGATCGAACAGTGAAGGGCCGTTGACCAGGCCGGCGAGCAGTGCCGCCTGGGGCAGGGTAAGGTCCTTGGCGTCAACGGAGAAGAAGTACTGGCTGGCGGCCTGGATGCCGTACGCGTTGCTGTTGAAACCCACCACGTTCAGGTATCCGGCCAGGATCTGGTCCTTGGAGTACTTCTCCTCAAGGCCGATGGCGAGCTTCATCTCCTGGATCTTCTGGTTCACGCCTTTTTGCCCGTTGAGCACCACCTGGGCGTCCTTGCCCTGGGCGATCAGGTTTTCGTTGAGCATGTTGGTGACGTACTGCTGGGTCAGCGTCGATGCGCCCTGGTGCCCGCCGGCGGCGTCCACCGCCAGTGCCCGGAAGATGCCTTCGGGATCAATGCCGCCGTGCTGGTAGAACCGGTAGTCCTCGATCGCCACGATCGCGTTCTTGATGTTGGGTGACATCTGGTCCAGGGGAATCCGGGTCCGGTTCTCGTTGAAAAGGGTGGCAATCTGGGATCCGTCCGCGGCAAGGACACGCGTCATCTGTGCCGGGGGCGCGGAGAACACGTCGTTGGGGAGGTTGGTGGTCAGCGCCTGGGATCCGCCCGCCACCACCGTCTCCGTCACGGCTGCTGCCGGCATCATCAGGCCGGCAACAAGGGCACCGCAAACGGCGCTGACGGCAAGGAAGCCCACGAACCAGCCCAGCGTGATCCCGGCGACGCGCAAGGGGTTCCGGCGCTCGGACGGATTGGACGTGGATTGGGAAGGAACTCCCTTGGGCATGCGTGTCTCCGGTTCTCGCATCGAATTGCTGCAGTGGTGGCAACCGGCTTTCACCCTACTCTTCAAGTCTGGGGCACTCCTGAATGGCGCACGGGGAGCACAGTTTGCGTCACTGCCGGCGGGACTGCCCGGCAAAGGGGCCCGCCAATTACCGTGCACGCCGGGGCCGAACCTAAAGTAGATACCGGCAATAGCGAGGTGGAAGGGTGGCGAATGGCATGAGTGCCCCGTTGCGCTTCCCCCGCGCCATGGCTGTTACGGCGGCGATGATCACCTTGGCTGCCGGCGCCCACGTCATGGCCGGCGGTTCGCTGCCCCAGCCCGTAATCTTCCTGGGGCTTGTGGCGCTGGTGCTGGCTCCAGTCATGATCCTGGCCAGGTTCAAAGTGGCCGCGCCCGCCATGGCCGGGCTCCTGGTGGCCAGCCAGTTGATTCTTCACGAGGCCTTCAACGCCCTGTCCGTGCCCGCAAGCTTCCAGCAGGTTGCAGTCGGCCACCTGCACGGCTCCGGGCCGGTGCTGCCCGCAACCGCACTCACGCCGGACTACGCAGTCCCCGGCACACTGATGCTGGTCCTTCACGCCGCGGCAACCCTGGCCACCGCTTTGGTGCTTTCGCGCGGCGAAGAGGCTGTCTGGGCCCTCGCCGCGTGGCTGCGTCCCATCATCCGGATCCTCACGCCGGTGGTCATCCCTGACTGGCCGCTCCAGCCGGCGCCGCCCGCCGTCGTCGTCCTTTCCCGCTGGCGGAACCTCAGGCTGCCGGCCAGGCGTGGGCCGCCGCTGGTCCCCACCGCTCCCTGAGCGGCACGTGACATCCTGACCCGGGCCATTGCCGCGCCGGGTCCTGCCAGCACGCCCATTTTCTGGAAAGCATCCAATGAAAACAACACTTCGCCGTACCCTGAAATCCCTTACCGCCGCCACCGCAGCCGCGGGAATCATCGCCGCGGGCGCCACGGCCGCGTCCGCCCACGTCAGCGTGGACCCGGACGACACCGCCGCCAACGGCTACTCGCACCTGACGTTCAACGTGCCCAACGAATCCCCCACCGCGAAGACCAGCAAGCTCGAGGTCAAGCTGCCCGCGGACACGCCGTTCACCTCTGTGTCGGTCAAACCGGTGGAGGGCTGGAGCGCGCAGGTCATCACCAGCGACCTGCCCAAGCCGGTAACCGTGGCCGGCGCTACCGTGACCAAGGCGCCGAGCTCCGTGGTGTGGACCGCAGATGAGGCGCACCAGTTGGCCCAGAACCAGTACCAGTCGTTCTCCCTGTCCGTGGGAAGGCTCCCGGCGGAGGGGACCACCGTCACGTTGAAGGCTGCGCAGTCCTACACGGACGGCTCCGTAGTGAATTGGGACCAGGAAAAGACCGAGGGACAGCCCGAGCCCAAGCATCCGGCCCCGTCCTTCACCACCACCGCCGAGGACGGCGCGACGGCGGCTGCCGCACTGGGAGCGCCGGCTGCGGAACCAGCGGCGCAGGTCTCCCCCGCGTCCAGCGACGCGGCTTCCGTCTGGGGAATCGTCCTGGGCTCGGCCGGACTGGTCCTTGGCGCCACCGCCCTGGCGCTTGTCCTTGCCGGGCGGCGCGCGAAAGGAGCGGTCCATGGAAGCGCAAAATAAGAACCGGCAGAGCTGGCCCGCGCGGCTCCTGCTCACCCTCGCCACGGCAGCGTTCCTGGTGCTTCCCGCGGCTGCGGCCCAGGCCCACGACGCCCTCGAATCCAGCGATCCGGCCGACGGCGCCACGGTCCAGAGCGTTCCGGCCAAGATCGGCCTGACCTTCGACCGCACCCCGATTGCCATCAATTCGATCGTACGGGTGGAAGATTCCACAGGCACGGATCAGGCGGACGGTGCGGTGGAGATCGTGGACAACCACGTCAGCCAGGCGGTCAAGGTAGGAGCGCCAGCCGGCAAGTACACCGTGGTGTGGCGGGTGGTCTCCTCGGACGGGCACCCCATCGAGGGAACCTTCAGCTTCACCGCGAACAGTGCGAACGCCGGGGGCAGTCCGGGCAGTGCCGGCGCCAGCAGTGCGGCGCCAACGACGGCGGCTCCCGCCCAGGCAGCCACGCAGTCCGGCCAGGTGCCGTGGGCACTGGTGGGCGGCATTGCCGCGATCTTGGTCCTCGCGCTGGTGGTGACGGGTATCTTCGTCAGGCGCCGGCTCCAAGGTTCCGACCCCGAACAGTAAGCCGCACCTCGGCTGGTTCGACGCCCGGACGGACAAAGCCGGTCACCCTGGCAGCTGTTCAGCTGCAGGGTGACCGGCTTTAACCGCAGTGCGACTGGATGCGGCCGCCCCTATTCGTGCTCGTGGACGTACTCATCGGGGTCGATGTCGTGGGATTCGATGCCGCCGGCGTGGGCCGACTCGAAGATGCTGAAGGACAGTCCAAGCCGGTGGCGCAGTTCCAGCGAGGCGTGCTGCCGGAAGTCGGTCAGGCCTTCGCGTTCCTCCTCCGCCATGTGGTCGCCGTTGGCTTCATTGAGCTTCGCCATCGCGTCCCACCACTGCTGTGACCCTGTCGGATGGGCGGAAACATCGCTGATGGCGTCCCGGATCTCGTTGTGATCATGGATCGCGTCCTCGGTTTCATCCCCGGCGGAATCCTTTCCGCCTGCCCCCGTCCCCAATTCCATCAGGGCCGGGTAGAAGAGTTCCTCTTCCGCCTTCGCGTGTACTTCCAGCAGGATGCGGAGCTGTTTCCACACGGGTTCCAGGTCGGAGGGTTCGCACTGATGCATCTCGTCGAGCAGGGCGAAGCGCCGCCGCTGCTCGTGGTGGTCATTCAAAATCACTTCAACGATGTCCATGACGGACCTTTCGGCAGGATGGGCGTGCCCGGGTGAGCCACCAGCCCATCCTTGCAGATGCTCCCACGCTGCTGCAGGTGGCCCGCCCCATCAACGCCGGCTTAAGCAGCAGACCGCCGGATGATGACAATACGGGCCGCCACTCCGGCGATGACAAGGCCCACCCCCACCGCCATCAGGATCCAAACCGGGACGGAATCGGCATCGATGCTCCGGTAGCAGGCGGCCGCAGCCCCGCCACCGCCCCGCTGCTGGTCCATCAGTTCAGCTGCCCGGCTGTTGGGAACCAACGGGCTGCCGCAGAGTGGACCCGCCGGTTGCAGTCCGATGACGAAACCAAGAATGTACACGTCCAGTCCGGCGGCAGCGATCCACATCCACACGCGCCGCTGCCAAAGCCCCTGTTTGCCGCCCATAAGGGGCTTCGTCAGAAAAACATGCGCCATGGTCCGAGCATAATCCGCACCCCGGACAGAGGTAAGGAAGCGGACAAAGACCAAGGCGTTTTTCAGCATTTCCCCAGTCTTCGCTCCTACAGTGAAGCCGTGCCGGTCACTGGGTCCGGCGTGCACGCGCAAGTTTGGAAGGACACAACGTGGTGAAGCCATCAATTCCGTCAATGAAAACCCGCATCGGAGTTGGAGCGGCAGCAGTTCTGGCCGCCGGCGCCATGACCGTTGCCGGCGTCGGTGCCGCTTCCGCATCCCCCACATCAACCCCCGCGGCAACAGCCTCCCCCGCTGCAACCGCCAAGGCCCACACGCCAAAGGGCTCCGGCGGCCTGGAAGCGTTCCTTAGCCTCAAGGCGGACAGCCCGCAGGCAGCCGGGGACCGCGCGGCAAAGGCAGCCGCTGCCCTGGTGAACCACCAGCAGATTTTCGGAAAGCTTCCCTCCGCCCTCCAGGCGGACGTCACCACCCTTAAGGACGCCCCTGCGGCCGATCGGGTAAAGGACGCCTACAAGATCAAGACCACTGCCCTGTCCGGCGGGTACGGCGCCGAGATCCAGAAGCGTGCCGACGCGGCGGAGAAGGCCGCCACCAGCCTGGCCGGCCTGCGCCAGGAGCTGCGCACCGCGTTCAGCTCGGGCAACCCCGGCGCCGGACTCCAGCAGGTGGCGGACCAGCTCATCGGCCACCCCAAGCTGTTCGCCAAGCTCCCCGCGAACCTGCAGACGGACCTGACGGCACTCAAGAACGCTGCCCCTGCTGACCTGGACGCCCAGGCGAACAAGATCAAGGACACCGCGGTCAACGGCGGCTACGGCGCCAAGGTCCAGAAGATGGCCGAGGCGCTGGCAAAGAAGGCTGCAACCCCCCACACCTAAACCCCTCAGGACATTTGCGACGCCGCCGCGGACGGTTCCAGGTCGGCGAGCGTGAGCGGGTGGGCAGGTTGGTCCGGGAAGGGAAAGGCGCAGGTCACCGCCAGGTCCGGGCCAACGTGCACCAGCTCCCCCGGCGACAGGGGACGCCAGCCGGGGTTGTGGTTCATCGGTTCGGTGGCAAAGAGAACCGAACGCACAGCCGACAGTTCCGTGCTTCGCGAATGGATCCGGTGGCTTCGCGCGTCCAGGGGTGCTGCCGGAGCCGGCTCGGCTTCCGGGTCCCTTTCCAGGATGTACAGCGGGTGGGTTGCCGGGTAGCGGAGCGCCCAGAGGTCGGTCGACGTCGTCATGATGATGTTCAGGGCCAGGACGGGCAGCTCCGCGGCGACCCACCCCACCGCCCGCACGATGCCTTCCGCCACGTTTCCGCCAGCTTTGCGGCTCTCGGCCGTAATGAGGGCGAAGAGGCGTTCACTGTCGGTCTGGCCCTGCACCAGCTCCGCCACGCCAAGCTCTGCAAGGCGCGCATCCAGCCGGTCCAGGCCGTGGAACGCGCCGTTGTGGGCAAACAGCCGGCCGTCCTGTTCGAACGGGTGCGTGTTCACCATGGTGTGCGCCCCGGTGCTGGCATAGCGGACGTGGGCCAGGAAGGTGGTGCTCAGCAACTGCCGCGCTTCGCGGGCAAAGGCGTGGTCCTCCCATGCGGCGAGCGGCCGCTTGCTGACCCGCGCGCCGCCGTCGAGATCAAAACTCCCGATCCCCGCGCCGTCGGGCTCCCTCCTGCTCTGCTCGGACAGGCTGTCCGGGGCGTCCAGCAGCCAGAAGGTGGCGCGGACGGGCCGGGACCCGGCATGCAGCCCGAACAGTCGGCACACGTGGCACTCCTTTTAAAACGCGTTAAAACGCGCTAGTGGTGGAACGCTTCCTTCTGCTGCCCGTCGGGCATGGGCGCCGTCAGGGAATCCAGGTAAGCCACTTCCTTCTTGAAGTCGGTCAGGAAGCTTGCCGCCAGGTCGCGGGTGAACCCGTTGCGGACCACGATCCGCTGCACCGTGATGTCGGCGAGCCCTTCCGGCAGCGGGTAGGCCGGAACCAGCCAACCGTTCATGCGCAGGCGTTCGGAGAGGTGGTGCAGGTTCCAGTTCTTCGTGTGGCCGTCCGCGAGCTGCCAGGCGAAGACCGGGATGTCGGACCCGTCGCTCCACAAGGTGAAGGCGTCCATGGCCCCGATCTCGTGCGAGAGATACAGCGCCACATCCCGCGAGCTTGCCTGCACGGACTTGTACCCGGCGAAGCCCAGCCGGAGGAACAGGTAGTACTGCAGCAGAACCTGCGCGCCGGGCCGGGAGAAGTTCAGGGCGAAGGTAGGCATGTCCCCACCCAGGTAGCTGACGTGGAACACCAGGTCTTCGGGCAGGGACTGCTCATCCCGCCACACCACCCAGCCCAGGCCCGGGTACACCAGCCCGTACTTGTGCCCGGACGTGTTGATGGAGGCCACCCTGGGAAGCCGGAAATCCCACACCAGCTCCGGAGTCAGGAACGGCGCCACCATGGCCCCGGACGCACCGTCAACGTGGATGGGGATGTCCAGGCCGGTGCCGGCCTGGATGCGGTCCAGTGCGGCGGCGATCAGCTCCACGGGTTCATAGGCGCCGGTGTAGGTGACGCCCATGATGGCCACCACGCCGATGGTGTTCTCATCCACGTACCGTTCCAGGCCATGGCCGTCCAGCGTGGGGTGTTCAGCGGAGACGGGCACGTAGCGGGCTTCCACGTCCCAGTAGTTGCAGAACTTCTCCCAGCACACCTGCACCGCGGAACTGAGGACAAGGTTGGGCGCGTCCGTGGGCTTCTTCTCGGCGCGACGGCGGTGCTGCCACCGGCGTTTGAGCGCCAGTCCGCCCAGCATGCATGCTTCGGAGGACCCAACAGTGGAGGTGCCGATGGCCGCGGCAGGATCCGGCGCATTCCACAGATCCGCGAGCATCCGCCAGCACCGGGTTTCGATCAGCGCCGTCTGCGGGTATTCGTCCTTGTCGATCATGTTCTTGTCGAACGTTTCCGCGTACAGCTGGGAGGCTTCCTTTTCCATCCACGTCCCCACGAACGTGGCCAGGTTCAGGCGGGAGTTGCCATCCAGCATCACCTCGTCGTGGACCACCTGGTAGGCGGTGGCGGGGAGGGACTCCCCGTCCGGGATGGTGAAGCGCGGAAAGATGGTGGCTTCCCCGGGCCGGCTGAACAGCGGGTTCAGCTCCACGCTCGTTTCAGGCTGGTGCCGTACGCTCCGGTGTGACCTCGTCATGTCCAGTTCCTTCGGCCGCCGTCGTTGCAGCCGGCAGGAGCCGCTGCACTTCCGCTGTTCCCAGCACTCCGTATTATTCATGTCCCCGGCGCAAACGGCACCAGATTTCTTGGGCATGTGCCGAGCGGAAGTACGACGACGGCACGCACCAGCGCGCCGGCCCGCACCTTGGCTTTCGACGCACACATGCGATTTCGACGCGCAGATTCCTTTTCGCGGCCCGAATCTGGGGTGCGAAAAGGAAGGTGCGCCGCGAAAAGGGGGAAGCGAGTCGTGGCTGCTTGCGGTCGTCCTGTACAAGACCGGGCGGATGGGTAAGAAGGAAGTACCAATTACGACGGCGGCAGGGGAACCTGAAGCAGCGGAGGTTCAGTAAAGATGGTTGTCCACAAACTTGCGCCCCAGCCGGGCGAATACTCCTACGTGTTCGGCGGCCGGGAACCGATGATCGGCATCAAGCCCGGCGACATCGTGGAGGTCAGTACCGAGGACTGCTTCGGCGGCCGGGTCACCTCCCCCGACCAGCTGCCCAGCGAGGCGGTGCCCTTCAACGAGATGAACCCGGTATCGGGGCCCATCCAGGTGGAAGGCGCGGAACCCGGCGACATGCTGGCCGTCCACTTTGTGTCCATCGTGCCGGCCAGGAAATACGCGGTGTCCTGCGTGCTGCCGCAGTTCGGCGCCCTGACGGGAACGCGCGAGACGGCCATGCTCAATGAGTCACTGGAGGAACGCGTCTGGTTCTACGACATCGACCTGGAGACCTGGACCGCGTCGTTCAAGGCGCGGAACTCGGACTTCCGGCTGCAGCTGCCGCTGGACCCCATGCACGGCACAGTTGGTGTGGCCCCTGCCGGCGGCGAAGTGCGGCTTGTCATGACGCCGTCCACGCACGGCGGGAACATGGACACCCCGGAAGCCCGGGCCGGGACCACGCTGTATCTTCCGGTTAACGTGGCCGGGGCCATGCTCTCCCTCGGCGACGGCCACGCACGCCAAGGCGAAGGTGAAGTCTGCGGCACCGGCCTGGAATCCGCCATGAACTCGGTGATCGCCGTGGACCTGATCAAGGAGGGTGCCGCAGCCTGGCCCCGCCTGGAGAACGACGACTACATCATGAGCACCGGTTCCACCCGCCCCCTCGAGGATGCCTACCGGATCAGTCAGAAGGACCTCGTCGCCTGGACCTCGGACCTGACCGGCATGGACATGCTGGACTCGTACCAGCTGGTCAGCCAGATGGGCCTCTCCCCCGCGGCCAACGTCTGCGATCCGAACTACACGATGGTCGCCAAGCTGCCCAAGTGGACGCTGCAGGGCGCCCAGGCCTACGGCGGTGCCCACAGCCGCCTGCGGAAGGCAGCCGAGGACTACTCCTCGCGGTAGGAATCCGCACGGAACAACGGAAGCGCGGCAGGTCTCTTGCCAGAGACCCGCCGCGCTTCTGTTTCGGACCTGCGCGCCGTACATGCCGCCCGCGAATTTTGCGCCGACCTTGATGCAATCTTGACCGAACACCCGCACGTCCTTGAGGTCCTCCCGCCAAAGTGATGCGTGAAGGACGGGAAAGCAACCTTGATGCACCTGGGTACTGGGGCCCAGTCAACCCGCGCCTGCATCGGATAAAAACCGATGGTCTCAGAGCCTGGCGGCGCTAAGAAGCGGCGCCGCCAGGCAACCAATCCCCATTCCACACAAGCCAGGGGCCGACGGCGGAGGCAACGGGTCAGCGTCGATCCGAAAAAAGCCGCCGGCCCCCACATCCCTCGAAGAAGTACGACGGCGGCACGCATCGGAGTGCGCCCCGCACCTCGATTTTCGACGCGCAAATGGGAATGCGAGGCGCAGATTCCTTTTCGCGGCCCGGAATTGGGGCGCGAAGAGGAATCTGCGCCTCGAAAACGGGGAATCATGTCGCGGACGGACTTGCGCCTCGAGAATGGCGTGCCGCCGGAGGTCCCCTACCCGTCGAGTCGCGCCGCGGTGCTGTACTGCGGCACCACGACGTGCACGGCGTTGCGGTCGACGGTGAAGTCCGCGGGCGTGATCGTGGCGATCTCGCCGTCGAGGTTCACCGGCATTGATGGCTCCGTGACCAGCCGGACGCGCTGCGTGGTCAGGTGGTACACGCCGTCGCGCTCAACGAAGCTGCCGTCCTTGAGCAGGCGGGCGATCCGCACATGCTCCCGTAGCGGCGCCCCCGGAATGGCATAGATGTCGAGGGTGTGGTCGTCGATCCCTGCGGTGGGTGAAACCGCGTTGCCGCCCCCGTAATGCCGGCCGTTGCCCACCGCCACCTGCAGCATGTTCTCCAGTTCCAGCGGTTCATGGTCCCCCTCCGGGAACTCGAGCCGGGCGCGGAAAGGCTTGTGCCGGGCGTACGCCCGCACAGCGGCAACGCCGTAGGCCAGCGGCCCCAGCCGCCGCTTCAGCCGCGGGCTCAGGCTTTCGGTCAGCCCCACCGAGAGACCCACTGAGGCCACGTTGAGGAAGGGCTCGCCGTTGGCCCGGCCAAGATCGATGTCCACCACCTTCCCGTCCGCGAGCGCAGCACACGCCGCGTCCAGATTGGCGGGAATCTCCAGGGTGCGGGCAAGGTCGTTGGCCGTCCCCAGCGGAAGGACGCCGAGGACGGTGCCGGTCTTAGCGAAAAAGCCGGCGGCGAAGGACACGGTGCCGTCACCGCCGCCCACAACCACCAGGTCATGTCCGTCGGCGGCAACCCTGTCGAGTGTGGAAGCCAGGTCGGCGCCGGACCGGACAAGGTGCACGGCGGCAATTGGCAGGCCTGCCTTCTGCAGGTTGTCGACCACCGGTTCGGGTCCCGCCGCGGCCAGGCGGGCACCAGCGTTGATCACCAGGGCAACGGAGTCCGCGTCTCGGGCAGCCTTCATGGGGACCATCCTAGGTGCAGCGATAGAGGGAGATTTCGACGCGTACGTGAGATCGCGGGGCGCAGAATCCTTTTCGCGGCCCAAATTGGGAGTGCGAAAAGGAATCTGCGCGTCGAAAATAGGGATGCGTGTCACGGACGGATGTGCGCCTCGAAAATGGGGATGCGCGTCGAAAAGGGGGATGCGCGAGTGGCGGGATGAGGTCATTTCCGGCGGCGAACCACCAGCACGATGTACAGGGCAACGCCCACTGCCACCAACGTCCCGACGTTGGCCCCAAGGTTCGAACCATTCAGCATGCCGGAACTCCTCTGCGGCCTCGCCTGGCTCCTGACCACATCAGCTTACGTCCGGCCGGAACAACGCGGTAAGCGGCAAACCGGCTAGCATCGGGGGATGCCGTCCCTCTCCGTGGTCATCCCGTGCAAAGATGACGGCCCTTTCCTGGAACGCTGCCTCCAGGCCCTGCAGTCCCAAACCTTGGCGCCACTGGAGATCATCGTGGTGGACAACGACTCCAGCGACGACACGGGAGAAATCGCGGCAAAGTACGGCGCCCGGGTCCTCCACGAACACGTGCCGGGGATCGCCGCGGCCGCTTCCGCCGGCTACGACGCCGCGCACGGGGACGTCATCGCCCGCTGCGACGCGGACAGCATTCCCCCGCCGGACTGGCTGGAACGCATCTGCCGGCGCTTCGAGCAGGAACCGGACCTGGCCCTTCTCACCGGGCCCGGCGTCTTCTACGGCACCGGCAGAATCCGCAGCCGCCTCGCCGGCATCATGTACATCCAGGCCTACTTCGTCCTGATGGCCGCGGCGATGGGGCACTGGCCGCCCTTCGGCTCCAACTGCGCCTTCCGCCGCCAGGGCTGGGAGCAGGCACGCAGCAGAGTGAACCGGCTGGACACGGGAGTGCACGACGACGTCGACCTCGGCTTTGCCCTCGACCCCACCCGCCGCACGGCCTACGATCCCTCACTGAAGGTGGGCATTTCGGCCCGGGCTTTGGCAGGCGGTGCCGCCGCACGTGTGCGCTTCAAGCGCGCCTTCCACACCCTGAGCATCCACTGGCGGCAGCTCCCGCCGTGGGAACGCTGGAAGGTGACGCTGAAGGCCCGCGGCGAGCGCCGCCGTCGTCCGTCACACATGCGGTGACCAAAAGAACTTAGGCGCCGAACCGCTCCGGGTACAGCAGCGGCAGCTGAAGGGTTACCCACGGACTGAAGGCCCAGGGGGTCGCGGCCACGGCGGCGGTGATCAGCGCGGGATCGGTCCACTGCCACTCCATGACCTCGTCGGCCCGGGGAGAAAGCGGTGACGCAGCGCGTGCCGTGAACACCGGGCAGATCTCGTTTTCCACCACGCCGGAGGCATCCACCGCCCGGTACCGGAAGTCCGGAACCCGCAGTTCGATGTCCGTAAGCGTCAGCCCAAGTTCGTACTCCCCGCGGCGCCGCACGGCGTCCTCGAGTTCCTCCCCAGGCGCGGGGTGGCCGCAGAAGGAATTGGTCCAGACGCCGGGCCAGGTCAGCTTGGACAGGGCGCGGCGGGTGAGGAGAATGCGGCCGTCGGAATCGTACACGTGAGCCGAGAAGGCCAGGTGCAGGGGTGTGGAGGAAGAGTGGACGGTGGCCTTGTCCTCGACGCCGACCGGTGTTCCGTCGTCGGCGGCCAGGACCACCTGCTCTGCATTCGCCTTCAATTGCCCTCCCATGGGTGCCCGTGTTTACTTTACATATGGATATGGGGACCACGCTGGCACACACAGATGACGGCCAACTGGTCAATGAAGTTCTGGACGGGTTCTTCACCCGGGCCAAGGTGAGGGCCGGTGCCATGCACCCGCAGTACCTCGGCCTGTGGGAACACCTCGAGGCCTGCACGGTGGGCGGCAAGCGGTTCCGTCCCCGGCTGGTGATGACCACCTACTCCCTGCTGGGCGGCACCAACACGACGGCGGCAGCCACCGTGGCCGCGTCCTACGAGCTGCTGCACACAGCCCTGATCATCCACGACGACGTGGTGGATCAGGATTTCACCCGCCGCGGGGTTCCCAACCTCGCCGGTGCCTACCGCAGCCTCGCAACGGACCAGGGCAGCAGCCCGGAGAAGGCGGAGCACACCGGCGCGTCCGCGGCTGTGATCGCCGGGGACCTGGCCCTGGCCAACGCCTACCGGTTCCTGGCGGAAGTGGACGCGGACCCGGCCACGCGGCAGCGCTTGGGCGACCTGCTGGATGAGGCCGTCGTGGCCTCCGCGGCCGGGGAACTCCTGGACGTGCTGGCGCCGCTGGACCCCATGCCGCAGACTGTGGACCAGGTCCTGGAGATGTCCAAGCTGAAAACCGCCGTGTACTCCTTCGACACTCCGCTGCGCGCAGGAGCGGTCCTGGCCGGCGCGGACCAGGAGCTGGTGGAGGCCCTGGGCGAGTTCGGCCGCATCATCGGCACCGCGTACCAGGTGGCGGATGACCTGGTGGGCGCGTTCGGTGACGAATCCCGGACCGGCAAGACAGGCTGGGGCGACCTGCGCGAGGGCAAGCGCACCGCCCTGATCTCCTACGCGGCAGAGCAGCCCCAGTGGAACCGGATCAAAGAGCTGCTCGCCCAAGACCTCACGGCCGCCGATGCCGCGGAGATCCGTGAACTCCTGGTGGCGTCCGGGGCGCGGGACAAGACCCTGAAGCTGGCCGCGGACCTCACGGAGCGGGCCCTGGATGTCCTGGTCCAGCCGTTCGTGCCACAGGCGCTGCGGGACGGCCTCTCCCCCCTGTCCCGCCTGGTCACCGATCGGATGGGCGTATGAAGCGGGACCGCGACGCGCTGGCGGATTACACGGCAGCCGCGCTCAAGTCCTCCGGCGTGGTGCTCCGCTCCTATTCGAGTTCCTTCGGCCTGGCCTCAAAGTTGTTTGACGACGCAGTCCGCCGCCAGGTGGATTCCGTGTACGCGCTGGTGCGGGTTGCGGATGAAATTGTCGACGGCGTCACCTCCGCGGCGGGCCTGTCACCTGAGGAGAGCCGGCGGCAGCTGGACGCGTTCGAGCAGGAAACCGAACAGGCCATGGCCACCGGGTACAGCACCAACCTGGTGATCCACGCGTTCGCGGACACCGCCCGCCGCACCGGCATCGGCACCGACCTCACCCGCCCGTTCTTCGCCTCGATGCGCGCGGACCTGGACCAGTCGGAGCACACGCCCGAGTCCTTCGAAGAGTATGTCTACGGGTCCGCGGAAGTGGTGGGCCTGATGTGCCTGAAGTGCTTCCTGCACCGGCACCCGGTCAGCGGGGAGGAGCGGGCCCGGCTGGAGCGCGGCGCCCGGCACCTGGGCGCGGCCTTCCAGAAGATCAACTTCCTGCGCGACCTGGCCGAGGACTTCACGTCCCTGGGCCGCAGCTATTTCCCCGGCGTGAGCCCCGCCAACTTCGATGAGGCCCAGAAGATCCGGCTCCTGGCGGACATCGACCACGACCTGCAGGTATCCCGCGCCGTCCTGCGCAGCCTGCCCACGTCCTGCCGCCTGGCCGTGGCCCTGGCCCAGGAGCTCTTCGCCGAGCTCGCCGAGCGGATCCGTGTCACCCCGGCACCCGACCTCATCCGGGCGCGGATCAGCGTGCCCACCCCCGTGAAGCTGAAGATCGCCGCCGCCGTGCTCACGGGCAGGCGGGGCCTGGAACCTGCCGGCCGACGTCCGGCCAGGGTGGCGGCGCAGTGAGCGGCACCGGGAGGAAACCGGTGGCGTCCGGGCAGTCGGTGGTGGTGATCGGCGGCGGCATCAGCGGATTGGCGACGGCGGCCCTGCTCGCCACCGAGGGGCACCGCGTCACCATCCTGGAGAAGCAGGAGGTCCTGGGCGGCAGGGCGTACACGTTCAGCGAGGACGGTTTCAGGTTCGACGCCGGGCCCTCCTGGTACCTGATGCCCGAGGTCATCGACCACTACTTCCAGCTTCTGGGCACCTCCGCTGCCGAACAGCTGGACCTGGTGAAGCTGGACCCCGGCTACCGGCTCATCTCCGAAGGCGCCGCCGAACCGGTGGACGTTCCTGCGGGCCGGCAACGGGTGGTGGAGCTGTTTGACCGGCTGGAACCCGGCGCCGGCGCACGGCTGGAGAGGTACCTGGACTCGGCCGCCGAGACCTACACCATGGCCAAGCGCCGCTTCCTGTATCCCACGTTCCAGTCGTTCGCCCCGCTGCTGGTGCCGGACATCCTCACCCGGCTCCCCCGGCTGGCCCGCCTGCTGCTGGAGCCGCTGCACAGCTACGCCCGCCGGTACGTCAGCAACCCCAGCCTGCAGCAGATCCTGGAGTACCCCGCGGTGTTCCTGGGCGCCTCGCCGTTCACCGCGCCCAGCATGTACCACCTGATGAGCCACCTGGACCTGGAGGTAGGCGTGCACTACCCCATGGGCGGTTTCGCCAGGCTGGTGGAGGCACTCGAAAAGCAGGCCCGCGACGCCGGCGTGGAGATCCGGACCAACGCCGAGGTCCTGGGAATCGAGACGGCGCCCATCGTCTCCCGGCGCCGCCCGGCGGCCGTGCGCGGGGTGCGCTTCCGCAATGGCGACGGAACGCAGGAAACCCTGCCGGCCGACGTCGTGGTTTCCGCCGCCGACCTGCACCACTCCGAAACCGCGCTTCTCCCCCGGAAACTGCAGACCTACCCCGAACGGTATTGGCAGCGGCGCACCGCCGGGCCCAGCGCCCTGCTGCTGTACCTGGGCGTCCGCGGCGGGCTGCCCCAGCTGCAGCACCACACCCTCCTCTTCACCAAGGACTGGGAAGAGAACTTCAAGGCGATCTTCGGCAAGGACACGTTCATCCCGTCGCCGGCGTCGATGTATGTATGCAAGCCCAGCGCCACCGATCCGGAAGTGGCGCCCGACGGGCACGAGAACGTATTCGTGCTGGTGCCCATTCCGCCGGACCCGGGGCTAGGCGGCAGCGGCGACGAACGGCTGGAACGCGCGGCCCGCGCCGTGATCGGGCAGCTCAGTGAGTGGGCCGGCATCCCGGACCTGGCCGAGCGGATCGTGGTGCGGCGGATGTACGGTCCTGCGGACTTTGAGCGGGACTACCACTCGTGGAAGGGCACGTCGCTGGGGCCGGCGCACACGCTGAAGCAGAGCGCGTTCTTCCGGGCCGGCAACGTCAGCCGCAAGGTGGAGGGGCTGTACTACGCGGGGGCCTCCACCATTCCCGGGATCGGCATCCCCATGTGCCTGATCAGCGCCGAGCTGGTGGTCAAGCGGCTGCGCGGCGACACCAGCACCGGTCCCCTGCCGGCACCGCTGCGCCCGGCAGGCGTTGCGGAAGGAACAGTTTCAAAGGGTACGACGGCGTGACGGCGGTTGCGTACCTGGCGTTCCTTTTGGTGTCGCTGGGCTGCATGGTGCTGCTGGACCAGCGGCTCCGGCTGTTCTTCTGGCAGGACGCCCGGCGCGCGGCCGTGGTGCTGGCGGCGGGGCTGGTGTTCTTCCTGGCGTGGGACCTTTCCGGGATCGGGCTGGGCATCTTCTTCCGCGGACACAACGAGACGATCGGGATCGAGCTGGCCCCGGAGCTGCCGCTGGAGGAGCCCATCTTCCTGGTGTTCCTGTGCTACCTGGTGATGAACCTGTTCCAGCTGTTCCGGCGGTTCCTCGCGACCCGGCTGCCGCACACCGAGAAAGTGGAGGAACGGTCATGAGCTACTGGGCACTCAACGCGGTGTTCCTTCTCGCCGCCCTGGCCGTGGGCACCGCCGCGGCTGTCCGGCTCAAGTACCGCTCGCGGAAGGTGGCGCTGGCGGCGGCCGGTGGCGCGGCCGTCGTCGTACTGGTCCTGACGGCGGTGTTCGACAACCTGATGATCGCCTTCGGACTGTTTACCTACGCGCCCGGCATGATTTCCGGGGCGAAGGTGGGGCTGGCCCCGCTGGAGGATTTCGCTTATCCGGTGGCCGCGGTCCTCCTGCTGCCGGGGCTGTGGATCCTGCTGGACCGCCGGTCCGTCACACCTAAGGCGGGGAGGCGGCCATGAAGACCCTGCGCATGCTCCTGCTGTCCTCGCGTCCGCTGTCCTGGGTGAACACGGCCTACCCGTTTGCCGCGGCGTACCTGCTGACGGCACGGGAGATCGATGTGGCCTGGGTGGTGGGCACGCTGTATTTCCTGGTGCCGTACAACCTGGCGATGTACGGCATCAATGACGTTTTCGACTACGAATCGGACCTCCGGAACCCGCGCAAGGGCGGCGTGGAGGGCGCCGTGCTGGACCGCACCATGCACGCGGTCACGCTCCGGGCGGCAATCGGCACCAATGTTCCGTTCCTGGCGGCGCTGGTCCTGCTGGGCAGTCCGCTGTCCTGGCTGGTGCTGGCGGTCAGCATCTTCGCGGTGGTGGCATACAGCGCGCCCGGGCTGCGGTTCAAGGAGCGGCCGTTCCTGGACTCGGCCACGTCCAGCACGCACTTCGTGAGCCCGGCGGTGTACGGGCTGGTCCTGGCACAGGCGCAGTTTACGCCCGCGCTGTGGGCGCTGCTGGGGGCGTTCTTCCTGTGGGGCGTGGCCAGCCACGCGTTCGGCGCGGTGCAGGATGTGGTGGCGGACCGGGCCGGCGGCATCGGGTCGGTTGCAACGGTGATCGGCGCCAAGGTCACCGTACGCTTTGCGATCGCTGCGTACCTGTTGGCCGGCGCGCTGCTGCTGCTCACGCCGTGGCCCGGACCGCTGGCCGCCCTGCTGGCACTCCCCTACGCGGTGAGCATCCTCCCCTTCGCCTCCGTCACGGACGCGGACTCGGAGCGGGCCCACCGCGGCTGGGAGCGTTTCCTGTGGCTGAACTACGTCACCGGGTTCTTTGTGACCATGCTGCTGATCTGGTACGCAGCGGTGTAAGTCCCCCTGTCCGTGGTGCCGGCGTCGACTTCCCTGCACGGCACTCTGACCTCTTGAATCAGTGGACGGGAAGAGAGCGCGGTCTATCCCGTGCGGATCGGCAAGCGCCATGGTTCAATGACGAATGAGCCCGGCGGTCAGCCGGGTTTCAGTTCGAGTACCAGGAGGACGGCATGGCGGGAATCAATGCAAAGTTTGATAAGGAATACCTGGACAAAGGCATCGACGACTTGGCGAAAGCCCCCGTTGAAGCACTAAAGGGGCTTTCCGAAAGCGATGCCCAAAAACTCAAAGAAGCCCTAAATATCAAGACCGTCAAGGATTTGGGCACCAACAAGTTCTTCATCTGGGCTCAGTCAGTCGCCAAGTTGGCGGAGTAGGGGCCCGGTTCACCATAGCGGAAGTGCCCCTGGCGATGACCGCCAGGGGCACTTCCTGTCTTGGGGACACGTTTCTTACCCCAGACGCTGACTTCAGGACAGATAGTAAAAGCGCCTCAGGGCAACGGAAACCTAGAGAACTGTGGACAGCTGCCACGGGACAAACTCATTGTCCCCGTAACCCAGTTCCTCGCTCTTGGTCTCCTGGCCCGATGCCACCGCCAGGATGAGGTCGAAGATCTGCTGTCCCATCTCCTCGATGGTCAGCTGCCCGTCCGCCACCGCCCCGCAGTTCACGTCCATGTCGTCCCGCATGCGTTCATACAGCGGGGTGTTGGTGGCCAGCTTGATGCTGGGTGTGGGCTTGCAGCCGAAGGCGGAACCGCGGCCGGTGGTGAAGGCGAGGACCTGGGCGCCGCCGGCAACCATGCCCGTGGCGTTGACGGGGTCGTAGCCGGGAGTGTCCATGAAGACCAGGCCGTGGGCGGTAATGGGTTCGGCGTACTCCACGACGTCCACCAGGTTTGTGGTGCCGCCCTTCGCCACGGCTCCCAGGGACTTTTCCAGGATGGTGGTGAGTCCGCCGGCCTTGTTCCCCGGAGATGGGTTGTTGTTGATCGACGATCCGTCCTGGGTAACGTGCTGTTCCCACCAGCGGATGCGTTCCATCAGCTTGTCCGCCGTGTACTGCGACTCGGCACGGGACGTGAGCAGGTGCTCGGCGCCGTAGATTTCCGTGGTTTCGCCGAAGACCGCGGTGCCGCCGTGCCTGATGAGCAGGTCCGCGGCTGCGCCCAGGGCCGGGTTTGCAGTCACGCCGGAGAAGGCGTCCGAGCCGCCACACTCCATGGCAAGGATCAGTTCCGAGGCGGGCACCGTGGTCCTCTGGGACTTGTTGATTTCGGGAAGCAGTTCCTCGATGCGCCGAACTCCTTCCGCCACCGTGGCCTTGGTGCCGCCCTGCGCCTGGATGGTCATGCTGGAAATCGACTTGTCCGGGCTCAACGACCACCCGGTGGTGAGGCCGGCAATCTGGTTGACTTCGCAGCCCAGCCCCAGCACCAGGATGCTGGCAAAGTTGGGGTGGTTCGCGTACCCGTGGAGGGTCCGGCGCAGGACCTCGAAGCCGTAGTTGCCGTCCCCTCCGGTGCCGCATCCCGAAGAATGAGTCAGCGCCACCACGCCGTCCACGTTGGGGTACTGGTCCAGGACCCCGCTGTTCTCGATCCGGGAGGCGATGAGTTTCGCCGCCGTCGCGGAACAGTTGACCGACGTGAGGATGCCGATGTAGTTCCGGGTCCCGACGGAGCCGTTGCTCCGCCGGTACCCCTGGAAAGTTGCCCGCTGATCCTCGGGCACGAAATCGGTCTCCCGCAGCGCGGTGCCCGCCTGGCCGGCCCGGTCGAACTCCCGGTATGCCACGTTGTGGACGTGCACATGTTCGCCCTTGCTGATCAGGCGCCCCGCGAAACCGATGATCTGGCCGTATTTCCGGACCGGTTCATCGGCCTCGATGGTCCGCAAAGCCACCTTGTGTCCACCGGGAATCTCATCCGCGCACAGCAACTCACCGCCGTTAACGGAAAGGGAAGTGCCGGCGCGAATAGCCCCCAGCGCGGTGCCAACGTTGTCCTCCGGATGCAGGACCAGCAGTCCCATGTCCGCGGCGAGCCGCGGGTTGGCGATCAGTTCAATCGGTGTGTTCATGTTTCTGCCTTTACTGTTGGCCCCGCACCGGCGGGCACCGGGAGTGGCTAGCTGAGGACCTCAGGGTTGACGATGTTGCGGGGCCGGCGGCCCAGGACGGCATCCACCACGTTCTCCGCGGTGCGCCGCTTCAGTTCATCGCTGGATTCCTCCGTGTACCAGGCGGTGTGCGGTGTCAGCACCACGCGCTCAAGGTCCAGCAACGCACTGTTAAGGGGAAGGGGCTCTTCCTCAAAGACGTCCAGGCCTGCCGCATGGAGCTTTCCGTTCTTCAGCGCGTCAACAAGGGCCGCGGTGTCAATCACCCCGCCGCGGCAGGTGTTGATGATGGTGGCCCCCGCCTTGAACTGCCCCAGCGTGCCTGCGTTGATCAAGTGGTGGGTGTGCTTGTTCAACGGCACGTGCAAAGATACGACGTCGGACGCGGCCAGCAGTTCCTCCAAGGTCACCACCTCGATGCCCTCCTTGGTGGTGGTCCCCGGGGCGTGGAGGGGATCGTAGCCCAGGGCACGGTAGCCCAGCGCCTTGGCCTTGGCCGCGGTGGCCGCCCCGATCAGGCCCAGTCCGATGACGCCGAAGGTCTGCGAGGAGAAGCGGCGGATCGGCTTGACCGAGTCGAGCCGGGTCTCCCCGGCCCGGACTCCCCTGTCCAGGTCCGGGATACCGCGCGCCAGCGTCAGGGCCAGCGCAATGGCGTGGTCGCTGACGTCCTCCACACCGTAGTCGGGCACGTTGGACACCATCACACCACATTCCGTTGCGGCTGGGACGTCAACGGTGTCCACGCCTACCCCGTACCGGCTGACGGCTTTAAGCCGCGGCAGGCCCTTGAGGACCCGTTCGGTAATGGGGGCGTACTGGACGATGAGTCCGTCCACCTCGGCCGCAGCCTCAAGGACATCGTCCTCGGTCCTGCAGTTGGCCCGTACCAGTTCAACTCCGTTGGCGTCTGCCACGGCCTGCTCCTGGCTGATCGACTCGAATTCGTAGTCGGTGATTAGTATGCGGGGCATGCCCGTCCTCCCTTGATTACCTGCATCCTGAAGTCCTCACGCCCAGCGGAGGATCAGGGGGTCTTTGCGCTTGGCCATCTCCACCAGCTGCGCGCGGGTGTGGGGGTTCAGCTCCCCTACCGGATGGCGCGTCCTGTCGCTGGCAATGATGTTGCCCTCCTTCATCAGGACTTTAGTGGCGCGCAGGCCGCACTGCCGGTTCTCGAAGTGGATGAACGGAAGCAGGTCTTCCCAGGCGTGGATCGCCTTGTCCCGATCGCCCGCGTGGAAATCCCGCACGATTTGGCCCAGCTGGTCCGGCACCATGCAGCTGCTCATCGTGCCCAGGGCCCCGGCTTCCAGGTCCGGGATGAGCGTGATGGCTTCCTCGCCGTCGAAAAGCCCGGGCAGCGACGGGCCGGCCGCCGCACCGAGGGCGCGCAGCTTGTCCGCCGCCTGGGGCATCTCGATCTTGGCGTAGTTCACCTGCGGCACCTCCCTGGCGATCCGGGCCAGGAGGCCGACGGACAGCGGTGTGGTGCTCATCGGCGCGTCCTGGATCATGATGTCGATGTCAAGGCCATCAGCAACGCGCTTGAAGTACTCCACCACGGCGTCGTCGTCCACCTTCATGGTGGCCCCGAAGAACGGCGGCATGAGCATCACCATTTCCGCGCCGAGCTCCTGGGCCCGCAGGCTGCGTTCCCGGGCGATCCGCGTGCTGAAGTGGCTGGTGGTAACGCAGACCGGCAGCCGTCCGTCCAGGTGCTCCATGGTGGTCCGGAGCACCTGCTCGCGTTCCTCGTCGGTCAGCGAGAACTGCTCCGAGTAGTTGGCCAGGATGCAGACGGCGTCGGACTTGCCGTCCACCAGGTAATCCAGGACCCTGCGCTGGCCGTCAAGGTCCAGTTCCTCGTTGTCCGCGAAAATGGTGGGCGCTACCGGCATTACGCCAGTGATGGCACTCATGGTTGTCCTTCAGGGTTTGTAGGGGTTGCGGGCACCGGGATCAGCGGTTTGCGCTGACGGCTGCCACTGACGCGTCCTCGTAGTCTTCGGCGTCGATGTCGCGGCCGTGCGGGTCCCACTTGTTGACCAGGATCACCACGATGGCGATGGCGGGCACAACGGCGAGTACCAGCAGCGCCTTGGTTCCCCAGGCTGCGGTGGCCAGGGGCCAGAACACCAGGCCGGCGATCGCTCCAAGGCGGATGCCGATCTGGGTGAAGCCGGTGCCGGCACCGCGCAGGGAGGTGGGATACGACATGGTGGCCATGGTCATGCCCTGGGCCCCGGGACCTGCTGCGTGGCAGAAGATCAGGAGGCCGATGACCAGGGCGCCGATGAAGGACCAGGCACCTTCGACGTTGCTGAGGCTGCCGGCGATGACCATGCAGGTGAAGGTGCCGCAGAACCCGAGGAGTGACAGCTTGCGCGGGCCGATCTTGCCGGAGAGGCGGGCACCGATGAAGCCGCCGGTGACGCCGAAGGCCAGGTTGAGGATCAGCGAGGACACGATGTTGGTCATGACGTTCTGGGTGTGCAGCATGGCGAGCACGATCTGCCCGACGAAGAAGCCCACGGCGTAGTACTCCATGGACTGGCTGGCGTTGATGACCAGGGCCAGGCCGGTACGGCCGCGGTACTTCTTGCCCACGAGCTTGCCCCAGGCCTGGGTCAGGGTCATCTGGAACTGCTTGCGCTCGGCGCGGGGGTCCACGGCGTCTTCCGCAACTTCGGCGTCCACGTTGTAGGTCCGCTTGAGGATCTTGGCTGCTTCATGCAGGCCCAGGTTCTGCGCCGCCCAGGAGGGGGATTCGGCCATGTACTTCTGGCGGAAGATCATGATCAGGATGGCGGGCACGGCACCGAAACCCACCACGATGCGCCACATCTGGTTTTCCGGCCACTGCATGCCCTGGAAGAGGAAGTACACGGGGATCAGCAGGGCGAAGGTGGAGGCGACGGCGGCGTACCACATGGGCTGCCAGAGGGAGACGGTGCCGCCCTTCTTCTTCCGTGAGGCGTACTCGGCCAGGAAGCTGAAGGCGACGGGGAAGTCGACGCCGATGCCCACGCCCATGATGAAGCGGGCAATGATGAGGGTCCAGACGTCCGGGGCCACGGCGCAGGCGATCGCTGCGACAACGAAGAAGACCATGTCCGCCATGAACACTTTGAACCGGCCGAGCTTGTCCACGAAGTACCCGCCGAAGACGGATCCGACGAGGGCGCCCACCATGATGGAGGCGGACACCACGGACAGCATCTCGGGAGTCAGGTGGAAGTCCTTGGAGATGTAGGGCAGGCCGAACGCCACCGAGGTGAAGTCGTAGGCGTCCAAGAAGATGCCGCCCAGGGCGATGAGGGTAATGGCGAAGGATTTACCCGTCTTGAGGGTACCGCTGTTGATGAGGTCGGTGACGTCCTGGGCGGAGCGCAGGACGATCCGTCCGCCGCTGGAGGCAGCGGCGTTGGGGACTGCTGACATTGGGGGTCCTTTCGAAAGCCCACTGCTTTGTGGGTCTCGCAACTTGGCAAGTTCTATGTTCGATATTTCGAACGGTGGTCGATGTGGCGATCAAGCATTCGCTGGGGTAGGGTGATCGGGAACACAAAGGAGTCTAGGGATGCCACCCCGGACCGTCAAGCGCTGAAGCGGAATTTGGACGGAAAAGCCTGCACCAGCGGCGATGCAGCCGCCAGCGGCCGTGGGCCCCAACCACCAAACAGCCGGACTTACCATCGTCAGCTTGCCGACCTTTGTACTAAATTTCGAACGTGAAAGGGGTTGCTCCCTATGGAGGACCGTCAACTGCCCAAGTGGTCCGAGATCCGCGAACTTGTCCAGTTCCGGAGCTTCGAGCTGGATCCCGTGCAGCGAAGGCTTGCCCGGGCGTTCACCATCGCGGACCTTCGCGTAATGGCACAGAAGACCACGCCGAAAGCTGTCTTCAACTACACGGACGGCGCCGCCGAAGAAGAGATCACCATCGCCCGGTGCCGGCAGGCCTACCGGGACGTGGAGTTCTCACCGGCAGTCCTCCGGGACGTCTCGGATCCCGATCCGTCCACGAAGCTTTTTGGCGGCACCATCGACTTCCCCCTGGTCCTGGCGCCCACCGGCTACACGAGGATGATGCACAACGACGGCGAGAAGGCAGTTGCGCGGGTAGCGGCCCGGAACAACATTCCGTACACCCTCTCGACGGTGGGCACCACCACCGTGGAGGACCTCGCCAAGGCGGTGCCTGAAGGGAACAACTGGTTCCAGCTCTACATCGCCAAGGACCGGAGCAAGACGGAGGGCCTGCTGGAGCGGGTGCTCACCAGCGGCTACGACGTCCTGATGGTCACTGTGGACACCCAGGTGGGCGGCGCCCGCGTCAGGGAGCTGCGTGACGGCTTGACCATTCCGCCCACGTTGTCGCCGAAGACTTTTGCGGACATGGCCCTGCACCCATCCTGGTGGTTCGACAAGCTGACCACCCCGCCCATCGAGTTCGCGTCCCTCAAGGGCTTCGGCGGGAATTCCGCGGAGGTGGCGGACCAGGTGTTCGATCCCGCCCTGACGTTCGAGGACATCGCCTGGCTGCGTAAAGTGTGGCCGCACAAGTTGCTGGTCAAGGGCATCCAGACGGTCCAGGATGCGGAACGGGTTGTCGAGCTGGGCTGCGACGGCGTCGTCCTGTCCAACCACGGGGGCCGGCAGCTGGACCGCTCGCCCACCATCCTGAAGATCCTGCCCCAGGTCCGCCAGGCCCTGGGCCCGGACGCTACGGTGCTGATCGACAGCGGCATCATGTCCGGCAGTGACATCCTGGCCGCCGTCGGCCTGGGCGCGGACGCCGCGATGGTGGGTCGGGCCTACCTCTACGGCCTGATGGCCGGCGGCGAGCGCGGCGCGGCCCATGCCGTGAAGATCCTGCGCTCCCAGTACGTACGGTCCATGCAGCTGCTGGGCGTCAAGTCCACGGCCGGCATTTCGGGCGATCATGTGGCACTGGCCGGCTGACCGCCAGGGGTGCGCCCCGCTCCCCCGGCCGTCAGCGGTAGCCGAGCTCGGCACTCAGGCGGGCAGCGCCGTCGGCCGCCAGCGCCGACCACTCCTCCACCGGGCGCTGGTTCCAGCGCATGTCCGGAACGGAGATACTGAGGGCCGCCACCACGGCGCCGGTGTGGTCGCGGACCGGCGCGGCCACGCAGGAAACGTCCGGGGTGGACTCCCCGGACTCGAAGGCCAGCCCGGAGGCACGGATCTCGTCCAGGACGTTGGCGAGTGCGTG
This sequence comes from Arthrobacter sedimenti, assembly GCF_042652025.1. Lineage (NCBI taxonomy): Bacteria > Bacillati > Actinomycetota > Actinomycetes > Micrococcales > Micrococcaceae > Arthrobacter > Arthrobacter sedimenti. The sequence goes on from NZ_JBHSDQ010000001.1 coordinate 828,462, forward strand.
GGGTTCAGTGATGCTTTTGGGGGTCAGTTTGGCAAGGCCCTTTGTGAAGATGCGCTTGCGTTCGGCGTCCGGCAGGTACGCCAGGAGGGCCTTGCCCACGGCAGTGCAGCTCGCCGGAAGCCGGCCGCCCATGCGCGAGACCATGCGCACGGACTGGGTGCTGTCCACCTTGCATACGTACACCACGTCCGCGCCGTCGAGGATCCCCACATTCACGGTCTCGTCGCACTCCCTGCCCACGGACTGGGCGATGCGCAGCCCGACGGCGTGCAGGTCCAGCCGTTCGGCGAACGCGTTGCCCAGCCGGAAGACGCTCAGGCCCAGATGATAGGTGGCAGTGGCATCGTCCCGGCGGAGGTATTTGCGCTCCGTCAGGGTGGTGAGCAGTTCGTGGACGGTGGTCCGCGGAAGGCCGGTCCGTTGCACCACCTCGGGTGCGGAGAGCCCGTGGCGGGCGTCCATGAAAAGCTCCAGGACGTCGAGGCTCCTGACGACGGCGGGGGTCAAGCGGGGCACGTGGAGTCCTTTCGTTGGGGGCGCCTTGGCTTAGCGCGGCTTCCAGTCTACGCGCGCCGTTCGAAATATCGCACATTGTTCGACAAGGAATGGATTTGGAACTAAAGATGATTCCAGGAGGAAACAACATGCACACCACCCCAGAGCAGGTCGAGAACCAAATAGTCGCCGCGCACGCGGCCTACGAGCAGGCCCGGGACGTGGAACCGCAGGTCCGCGGGTCCTGGCTGGAGGCCATCGCCGCCGCCCTCGAAGCCAACGCGGATGAGCTCGTGGGCCTCGGAGAGCAGGAAACCCACCTGGACCAGGGTCGGCTGCGTTTCGAACTGAAGCGCTCGGTCTTCCAGCTGCGCCTGTTCCGCAGCGAAATCCTTGCCGGTGAGCACCTGGGCGCCATCATTGACCACGCCGACCAGGACTGGGGAATGGGCCCCCGTCCGGACCTCCGCAGGGTCAACGTGCCCCTCGGCGTCGTGGGCGTCTTCGGTGCCTCCAACTTCCCCTTTGCCTTCAGCGTGATGGGCGGGGACACCGCCTCCGCCCTCGCGGCCGGCTGCGCCGTGGTGCACAAGATCCATGAAGGGCACCTGCAGCTGGCGCTGCGCACGGCGGCCCTCGTCGAGAAGGCCCTTGCCTCGGCAGGCGCGCCGCAGGGACTGTTTTCCGCCGTGGTGGGTCGGCAGGCGGCGGAAGCACTGGTGGACCATCCCCTGACCAAGGCGATTGGCTTCACGGGTTCCACCGCGGGCGGCCGGGCGCTTTTTGACCGGGCCTGCCGCCGCCCCACCCCCATCCCCTTCTACGGCGAGCTGGGGAGCATCAACCCCGTGTTCGTCACGGAGCAGGCCTGGGACGTGCGCCGGGACGCCATCCTCTCGGGGTATGCCGCATCGTTCACCGCCGGGATGGGGCAGTTCTGCACCAAGCCGGGGCTGCTCTTCGCGCCGGTGGAGGATACCGACGAGGTGGCCGCCCTGCTGCAGCAGGAGCTTGAGTCCAAGAGCCTGGCACCGCTCCTGAGCCCGAAGCTCCGTGAGGGTTTCGACGCTGCCCTGGACAAGGTGCGGTCCGCCGAGGGCGTGGACGTGCTGGTGAAGGGCGACGACGCCGAAGCTCCCCGGCCTACCGTGCTGGCAACCACCGCGGAGGCAGTGCTGGCACAGCCGGAGCTGCTGGAGCAGGAGATGTTCGGCCCCGCCACCCTGCTCATCCGCTACCGTCCCGGAACCGACCTCACCGAGCTGGCCGGCCTGCTGGAGGGCCAGCTGACGGCCACGGTCCAGGGTGAGCCGGAGGAAAAGCTCGATGACCTGCTGACGGTGCTGCGGGAACGGAGCGGCCGGCTGGTGTGGAACGCCTGGCCAACGGGAGTCAGCGTCACCTACGCGCAGCAGCACGGCGGGCCCTACCCTGCCACCACCGCCGCCTCCACCACCTCTGTGGGGACGGCTGCCATCGGACGGTTCATGCGCCCGGTTGCCTACGACTCCTTCGCCCCGGAGCAGCTTCCGCCTGCCCTCCGGGACAACAACCCCTGGAACATCACGCGGCGGGTGGACGGAATCCACCAGCCTGCCGGACAGAAAGCTGAAGCACGATGACAACTGTTACTGCAGAGCAGGTCCTGCCCGCGGATGCGGACAAGGCCCTTTTGGTGGGGCGCGTCTGGGACCCGGAGACGGGCGGGCCGCGTGTGGTCTCCATCAGCGGACAGGACGTCTTCGACCACACCCCGCACGTACACACCGTTGCGGAACTTCTGGACCTGGACGATCCGGCGGGTCTCATTACCGCCACCCGTGAGTCGCCCAGCTGGGACCTGGCGGCCCTGATCGATGCTTCCCTGGCGCAGGACACGGAATGCCCGCACCTCCTGGCGCCGGTGGATCTGCAGGTGGTCAAAGCCTGCGGCGTGACGTTCGTGGACAGCATGATTGAGCGGGTCATCGAGGAACGGTGCGGCGGGGACTTCCACCAGGCTGCGGCCGTCCGTGAGTCCGTCCTGGCTGTCCTTGGCTCAGACCTTGCCAGCGTGCGTCCGGGCTCCGAGGAGGCCCAGCAGGTCAAGGAGGTGTTGACGGGCAAGGGGATGTGGTCCCAGTACCTGGAAGTGGGGCTTGGCGCCGACCCGGAAGTCTTCACCAAGGCCCCGGTGCTCTCGAGCGTGGGGTTTGGGGCCAGGATTGGCATCCCGTCGTTTTCGAGCTGGAACAACCCGGAGCCGGAACTGGTCCTGATCGTGGATTCCAGGGGCCGGGTGCGTGGGGCCACCGTGGGCAACGATGTGAACCTGCGCGATGTGGAGGGCCGCAGCGCGCTTCTGCTGGGCATGGCCAAGGACAACAACGCGTCCTGCGCCATCGGCCCGTTTATCCGCCTCTTCGACGAGCGGTTTAGCCTGGAGTCGCTGCGGAGCGAGGACATCACCATGACTGTGGAGGGAACCGACGGCTACCGGCTTGACGGACAGAACAGCCTGTCCCGGATCAGCAGGCCCTTCGAGGAACTGGTGGGAGCCGCCTACGGCAGGCACCACCAGTACCCGGACGGCTTTGCCCTGTTCACAGGTACGCTCTTTGCCCCCAGCCAGGACCGGGATGCGCCGGGCCTGGGGTTCACGCACAAGGACGGAGACCGCGTCACGATCCACAGCGCCCAGCTGGGGTCCTTGATCAACACCACGGGCACCGCCGAGGACCTCCCTGCGTGGAGCTTCGGGATCCGCGACCTGATGGAATACCTGTCCCGGTTTGTCCAGGTTCCGGTGCACGGGGGTTAGACCAAAACCTTTAAGGCAGGGCCCGGGCTGGGCCCTGCCTTTCTCGGTGCTGGTGGACGCTCCACTACGCCAGGTCTTCGAAGCTGTCCTCGCCGGGACGCCAGGCCATCCACCGCCCGTCCGGGAAACCGCTGAGTTCGGCGATCTCGACGAAGATCTCTTCCTTGGCAGGGTGGATCACGATCGTCCCGGTGTCGAGCTCGATGTAGATGCCTGAGCCGGTCGCTTCTGTCGTTGAAACCACCGTCCCGGGAGCCAGCCGGCGCAGGGCGTCGGCGTACCCCAACTCCTGCTCGCGCCACTGGCGGCCATCCTGCCAGACCACTGGCCACACATAGCTGTTGAGCGTGACATGCCCGGGGATTTGATCTCCGTCGAACCGGAACTGCACGTAGTCGTTGAGGACGAACTCCACCGAGTAAAGCCGATGGTCCACCAGCCGCGACAGCAAATCGTTCGGAACATAGGACGTCATCGAGCTAACCACCGGCCTTCTCTTCTCCTCAATCAATGACTCTAGTAAGCCGGCTGAGACTCACGCGGCGGATTGCGATCGGCGCCACGGTACCAATTCTGGCTGCACTGGTGCTGCTAAAACAGTCCGCGGTCTTGGCCGATGCTAGCTCGAGTTCACCCCGGCGCTGGCTGCGTTCTTCCTGTGGACGTGGTCAGCCACCCGTTCGGCACCGTCCAGGACGTGGTGGCGGACCGGGGCGGCGGCATCGGCCCGTCGCCAGCGTGATAGCAGCAGTGTGAAGCAGTTCCGGCACCGACCACGGCAAACTTCGTCGCGGTGCGGATAAGGCGCGCAACCAAAAAGAAGTCCCATAGCCTAGGCAGTGCGCTCGGCATACTCTGAGCCGGACTCGTCGGGCAGAGCAGGGTGCGCGGTGAAAGCCTGCTGCAGATCCGGTGGGTTCAACAAGGCAATCAGGTGGATAGTCGGCGCCGGTTGAAGTTCCAGTGCGAGGATGGTTTCCGTCTCCACAATGCGCCTTGGCGCAAGAATTGCAAAGCGTCAACGGGCGCGTATTACTCAAGTTTCAGCGCGGTTACAATCACTGGACCGAGCGATGCAGAGTATGCCGAAGTTAGATGAAGTCCATCCGCGTAAACGGGAGTCTGTCCGACGAACGAAGGGCACTCGTCGGATTGGGTACAGAACCAATTTTTTGTGTCGATGAACTGCATGGTGTCGTTTCCAAATTCCCGGAGCTTATTGCGACCCACTGACTGCAAGTTCTTGTAGTTATTCGTGACGTTCGTCTTACAGTCTTTAGGTTTGCTAATACGGGTAGCGCAGTCTTTGAGCGAGACACCACCCGGCGGCGGATCGAGAACTACGGTCCTCTTGGCTGCGCCAGACAACGCTTTGAAAGTTTCCCCGTATCCTGTCCCCCACTCACTAAGGAAGGCTGGTCCGTCTGCGCCACTGGCCAGCGTTGGGCTTTGAGAGCTAGTAAGGAAGAGGAGGTCAGGTTTCAGCTCTGCGATCTTGCCCCACGACCACTGCCGAAAAGCAGCGCATTGAGGATGGGGCGACTTGTCTAGCTTCAAAACTGCGACGTTGGCCGCGGGACATTGCTGCATCGTGTAGATCAGAATCTTGTATCCCTTAGGCTCAAGCGCTGCGCGGATGCCAGGGGCATAGCTGATTGCAACTGAGTCACCAAGAATGACGGCAGTCTTTGGCGCATCAGGCGCACCGTAGATGCACCGTTGGGCATTGGCTTGGGGGTCAGGAAGAGCTTTCTGCTCCAGACCTAAACACCCATCCTGCGACCATTCGGGAGCAAGGGTAGTCCGCCCCAACTCGTCCACAGAGGGATGCAAATCAGGCCACTCCGGAGCCCTTGTCGCTGTTCCGATATGGGCAGCCAGGGCGTCCGTCGCAGAAAGGGCCTCTTTTGCGGAGGCGGAAGCCGGAGACGATGGATTGGCGTACGCAAGGGTCTGGAGCTCAGCCTCTCCGGATCTGTTCTTGCTGAGTGCAAGCACGGATGTTCCAGCCGCCGCAAGCGCCAGGACGCAAAGACCGGCGATTTGGGCCTTTACTGGGAACGCTGTCTTGCTCTTTGTTTTGTTCCCTTGCCGGCCCGGCTCTAACCATGTCGACTTACGAATTGGGTCCTCAACAAAGTGGTAAGAAGCAATCGATAGAACAGCCATCATAACGGTGGCCGTGGCCAGGTACACCCAGTCCACCTTGGCAAAGAAGACACGGGCCAGAACGATAACTGGAAAGTGCCAGAGGTATAAGGAATATGAAATGTTCCCGATGTACTGTGCGACAGGGTTTGTTAGGGGCCCAAGATACTTCTGCTGTCCCCCTGTGCCGGCGCCGATCACGAGTGCAGTTGCCAGTACTGGCAAGCCTGCCCAAGGTGCAGGAAACGCTGACTCCGGAGCAATATAGAACACGCTCCACGCGATACCTGCCAGTCCCGCGTATGCGATAAGAGGCCTTAGCCAGGCCGGCATCTTCATGAGCAAGGGCGCCCATAGGGCAAATACCGCGCCGATCCCAAGTTCCCAGGCTCGTGAGAAGGTTGAGAAGTAGGCTACGGTCGGCGCTGAGGCGGTCTCCCACATGGCGAAAACGAAGGATGCCGCGACTACGGCTACCATGCTCGAACCAAGCACGCGCCGAGTCATCGCCGTCATCCATCCTAAACGGCTACCGAGAGCCGCGACAGCAAGTATCAACCATGGCCAAACGATGTAGAACTGCTCTTCGACTGCCAGCGACCAAAAGTGCTGGAGCGGCGACGGGGACGCCGTGGCGTCCATGTAGTCCGTTCCGATCCAGGCGAGGTGCCAGTTCGCGCCGAAGACCAGCGCCCACAGGCCATCAATGGTGATGCTCTGCGACCGCCCAACCGAGTAGACAGCCCAGGACGCCCCAACCGTGGCAGCCAGGACAATGACGGCCACGGGCATGATGCGTCTGACACGACGCCGGTAGAAGTTCGCGAATGAGATGCGCCCCTTTGTCTCCTGCTCGCGGAGCAGCAGCCCAGTGATCAGGAACCCGGAAATTACGAAGAAGATGTCCACTCCGACAAATCCGCCCACGGGATAGCCCAGCAGATGGTCTGTGATCACCGCAAGGACGGCCACGGCGCGGAGGCCCTGCACGTCTGGCCGAAACGCTGACGGCTTCTTCACAGGTTTTTCGGCAGGCCGAACGTCGAGCCAGGTATGAGACATTGATTCCCCCAGTATTGAGACCTGCCCCCGATTGTACCGGGGGAATAAACCCAGTTAATTACCGCCTGAAGTCGCTTGCGTTGTAACGACCTGGCCATCCAAGGCATCGTGGACGCGGAGAGCGCAGCCGTGCCGTAGACGACGGCGCGGACCAGACAGTCTCCAACCTCGGGGCCGGCCGTGACCCCCCGACCGCAAACAAAGATGTCCTGCCGTCAATCGTTGAAGCCCTGGGCGGCCCACCTAGTTTTAACTCGCCACCAGGATCGGAGGAGGCCACGACGTCACAAGCCAGTCACACTCGGCCAAGGCATCCTTCGGCGGCCGCCCGTTCGATTCCGTGCTCACCCCCCGCGGCGAGCTTGCGGTTGACCGGGCCTTCGGGATCCTCCAAGAAGAATTCCAGGCGGGCGCCATGGACTTCTTGGGTTAGCGCCGGTGGCAGGTCTGGACAGCAGCATCTGTGCCGGGCATGCCCAGTTCTGAGCTCCGGCGAGCCTGCTCGTTGGAAGCACGACGGCGGCCAGCGCCGCCACTTTCGCGCGAGGTTCTCGAAGCTGTCCTTACTCGGGCTTTTTGAATTGAGATTATCTCAGGTGGGGATGGAAAATACCCGCCCTTCACCTGCGCTCAACCTAGAGTGGAGATCCAGTCCGCTCGGATAGAATCCCGACCATGGGGAACACTTCGTCCACGCCAGTCCGTCTTCATTCACTCGATGGTCTCAGAGGCGTCGCAGCACTTGTTGTACTCGTGAGCCACATCGCTCTAACGCTTCCAACCTTCGCAGCTGCTATCTATAATTCCGATGTGCGGCTCGAGGCCGGAACATGGGGATGGCTCGCCACATACACGCCGCTTCACCTGCTATGGGCCGGCCATGAAGCAGTCTTCGTGTTCTTCGTGCTCAGTGGATTGGTCCTAACCATTCCAGTCATTAGGCGCGGCGGGTACAGCTGGCGAGAATATTATCCCAAGCGGCTCGTGCGTATCTACGCGCCAGTTGCGGTGGCCGTGTTATTCGGCATTCTGATGGTATTGCTGGTACCGAGGAACGACTCCACCGGCATGGGCGAGTGGCTGCAAGATAGACCTACGAATGTCAGCGTAAGCGGGGTGGTAAAAGACCTCATTCTCGTCACTGGGCCGTCACGTCTAATCAGCCCCCTCTGGTCGCTTCAGTGGGAGATGCTGTTCTCGCTCCTCCTACCGGCGTACGTTCTTTTCGTATCCACGCGGCGAGGAACGGTTTGGGTAAAGGCAGCGTTGATCTTGCTGACGCTTAGCGCTGGCGTTTTGTTGGACAACCAATCCCTTGCGTACATGCCGATGTTCGCTGCGGGTAGCCTGATGGCCACAAAGCTCGACGACCTAAGGGATGCCTGCACGAGAATGAACACCGCGCACTGGTGGCTTGTCGGTGGGATAGCGTCCGTCCTCGCTACTGCCCGGTGGACTCTACCGCTTGTGGTTCCTGGCGATTTTGCCGCGAATATCTCCACCATCCCGGCATTTATCGGTTGTGTGCTCATTGTCGGCATAGCCGCGTTTTGCCCGGATATCCAGGGCTTCTTGCGTTCGCGTGTCGTTCAGTGGCTGGGCCAGATTTCATTCAGTCTGTACCTGACACACGAGCCCATCGTTATCGCCTCGGCGTTCTTCCTTGGACCGAAAAATGCTTTGATGGTCCCCATCGTAGCCATTCCCATTGCCTTCGCTGTGGCCTGGGCCTTCTTTCACCTCATAGAGGCTCGGAGTCATACGTTGTCAAAGAAAGTCGGGCGGATCTTTCGTGGAAAGACTCCTAATCACCGTAGTGCGCATAGCGGGCGAGTAAGTTTGAACCGGGACCACTAGTTATGGCCCGATTATTCTTGGGCTAAGCGCTTCTGTTGTCTCAACAATGCCGCGACAGTTCCGCGGACGTGCCGGCGTCCGGAGGTCTACTTGCACTCCGGAACCTGAGACGAATCTGCGAAGGGCTTCTCCGTTGGCCTTAGGCCCAATATAAGGGCGGCGCTCCTGTATCGTTTACCGAGACCGTGTTGGGGGACGATTACGCGAGGAAACGCCGCATGAAACTAACTACACGAGATGTCGGCGGCGTTAAGAAAACTGGAACAGCCGGCGTTGTATTGCTCATCACCGCGGCCGCCGCGGTGGCAATGGCCTTCATCGACATCCGGTACTCGTTCGGAGCGTTCGCCGCCCTAGCTGTCCTTCTGTTAGTTCGGTGGATTGGACTGCACAGGTTCCTTCCTCAAGGTCCGGTTGGCTGGCTCTACGCTGTCATCATCTTTGTGACCTGCTGGGCGCCAGCACTTGGCATCGTCGGAACCATAGCCAGGTTCGCGCTGGCCGGAGTCGCCGTCCTCGCTCTGGTCCACAGCTTCAGTACACCAGCGCCACGATTACGTGGGCCGGTGAAGCTCGGGATTGCACTACTCCTATTGACGCTCGCGATGAGCACCATCGGCGCAGCATCGACAGGCTATGGATTCGCCCGCCTACTCAATTGGGTGATGTTCATTCCTCTGCTCTGGCTCGCGTTCCGAAAGCCGGACGTAAGGGGTGCCGGATTCGGGCTCGTCGGGACCAGTATCTTCCAGATGATCGGTGTAGGCCTTCAGCTAGCTGGCCTCATGAAGGGAACTTGGGGCGGCCTCCTCACTTCAGGAGCGACCTACAACCCGGAAACCAGCGCTTGGCTCAAGCGCTACACAGGCTTCATCATGAACCCCAACAACCTCGCGCTTGTGCTCACCTGCGCAGTGATCGTCTTGGCAGCCTGCCTATTGGCGCAACTGCCGGGGAAAACAAAAGTCGGGCTGCTGGGGCTTATGGGACTCTTCACTGTAGGCATCGTTCTGACTGGCTCGCGTGGTGGCCTCGTTGCCGTAGCTCTTGGCGTAATCATCCTCTTCCTGGCCGCGGGAAAGCGTGGAATAGCCATTGGAATGAGCGTGGTAAGCCTCGCCGTGATCGCCTACGTGATTACCGGCTCTCGAGAGCTTGACCGCCTCCTGGAGTCGTTCGTTGAGATCGTTTCCGGAACTGATGCCAGCGCGGTGCAGCGAAGCGGAGTCTGGGTGAGTCGACTCCAAACAACCGAGAACGGCAACGTAATCATCGGGTCAGGGTTCGGCGGCTACGCACCCGAGCTTTTCGCGGGCCAGCATGGCTTGGACGTAGACCCCGCCAACGCCCGCCAAGCCACCGTCGACAACAGTTGGATCAAGATCCTGCTCGAATCAGGCGTACTCGGCGTGCTCGGCATGGCCGTGACAATGCTCCCACCGATGTGCAGTGCTCTCTGGAAATCCAAGAGTGACCGACGCCTGTGGGGAATCGCTTCGGGCGCAGTGATCGCTGCCCTGCTTTGGCGGTCATTGTCCGTGGACATGCTGGACCAAAACCCGTGGAATGCCTTTGTTTTCCTCGCCGTCGGCTTCGCCGCAGCCTCCGCGGCCAAGTGTTCCCAGGATGAACTGCACCGCGCCGAACAGCCAGGAATACGGCTTTCTCACTATGTAAAACCCGGCGGCTGATGTCGGCTACTAGGTTCGTGATGGGCAGCAGGTGCCGGACGGTGCGGTCTGCATACGACGAAAGCACGGGACCTTTTCTGGCACCATGAGCAAGCCCTCTGCCGGATTGCCGCCCAGCGGGTTTTGGGCGAAACCCGTCTACCCTAGCTCGTCAGCAGTAGCATAACGAGAACTCCACTGATCTACCCTTACCCAGACGCGAGGCGCCGTATCTAAGGACGTCCCCATGGGAAGGAGAACCAGCAACTTCCACCATCCTGTAGCAAGTACGGCAGCCGCGACTGCAACGACCATGCATATCAGCCGTCGTGATACACCGGGGACCTCGCGTGCAATATCATCCTGTACACGGTCGGCTATTCGGCATGCAGTGGTTTGGGCTTGGCCCCCATCAGACCAAGGAGGCGATCGCGGACACGGCCAGTGTGTCGTTCCGTGACCGACCACAATGGTACGCAACACACGGCGACGAGCGCAGCAACTGCATAGACAGAAACTATGTTGCCTAACGCTCCAAATCCTCCAGTACCGCTAAGCAGCCCAACGATGAACTTCACTAGCGGGAGATGAAAGACGTAAAGCGAGAAGGAGATAAGTCCAAGGCTTGCAATCCGTTTAGCAACAAGACTCCCCCCGCCCCAAGGAGCAACTGCCGTAAGTAAAATCAATGGTGCGCAGGCGACTCCCACTATTAGAAAGCGGAGCCATTCTGGTGGGCTGATCAGGTTGGAAAGGAGCATTCCCGCCACGGTCACGGCCGTGAAGAGGTACAACATGCGGATCCTAGATAACAGGAACCATGCCGGTATGCGCTTTGCCTTCCACCGGGCATGAAGCACGGCGAGGCAAGTACCCAGCAGCCAAGCGGGCATCAACGAGAGTAGCCCTATACCAAATAAGCCAACGGCTCCTGCGGCCACGAGAAGCCCCAGCGCAAGCGCAGCCCACTGCCTGCGGACAATGCCCCACGCAAAGGCTGCGACGGCAGCGAACAGGATATAGAACCAGAACTCGTAAGCCAACGACCACAAGGAATCATTACTACCGTACGGCGAGCAACGGGTCCGTTGGAGGAAAACGACATTGCATGCTGCTGTAACCGCATCTACCGGACCTCCCGCAACTTTGCTCCAAACAGAGGGGAATAGTCGGACGCTCAGAGAATCGACAGCAAACGTCACGAGTATACCGGGAATGAGTACTGTCCACAGCCGCGAGAGTCGCTTAGATAGGTAGATTCGCCAGAGGAACCGGCCCTCACGTAACTCTCGTAACACTTGCCCACCGACAAGGTAGCCACTCAAAACGAAAAAAAGGGCAACCGACTCCTGAGCAAATGACGTGGGTAATAGCAGCAGCTTCTGCCATATGCTCGCGGTCAGGTCAGCCCGTAGGCCTTCCCCGACAAAGTTTCTCGTGTGCCCCAATACAACCAAGAATGCAGCCAAGCCGCGAACGACATCGAGTCCGACGTTTTCTTTGTGCACGGACGCGTTTCCCCCAAATCCGAGCGACCCCCAATGGCTCGCAATGCCCTCGATTCTACCCGGCTCACACATCCTTTTCGACACAGGAAGCGACCATCGAAGACCTACCTGTACCCGTCCACGATCGCAGCAGCGATCTCCTTGTACGCCCGCCGCGTCTCCGGCTTTAAAACGTCCAGAGTCACCAGGTCGCCGTCGGCCACACCGCGGTCATGTGGCACCGCAATTAGTTCACGGCAGATCCCGGCAAGGTGCTCCTCGATGGCGTCCTTATCCACACGAGAGGAGACCTCGTCCTTGTCCGTGATCACCACAATGGCGTTTCGTGCCAGGTCCTCGTACCCGTGGCCGGCCAGCCAGTGCAGGGTGCTGCGGGCACGCTTGGCGCCGGACACGGCGTATCCGGCAGCGATCACCAGGTTGTCGGCTGATTGCAGGATCCCGCTCATGGCGTTGTGTGTCACGCCCGTGCCACAGTCGGTCAACACCACTGAGTAGTAGCTTGAGATGAGCCTGCGGATCCGGCGGTACTCCTCCGCCGTCAGCGAGTCAGAGACCTCCGGGTCCTGCTCCCCCGCAATCAGGTGCAGCCGGCCGGCGTGGTGCATGTATCGGGACAGCGAGGTCAGGGAGTCGATGGAGTCGATATTCTCCAACAGGTCAGAAATGGTCCGCGGCGTGGACTGCTGGTAAATGCCCTCGCCCAGCGCGCGTTCCACGAGGTCGCCGGAGTCCGGATTGGCGTCGATGGCGCACGGTGCGTCCCCGCGGTATTCGGCCAGGGTCAGGCCTACCCCCACCGTAGTAGAGGTCTTGCCAATACCGCCTTTCAGGCTCAGGATCGCGGTGTTGTAGCTCCCCTGGAGCTGCCGGGAAATGCGGCGGGCCAGTTCGTCTTCCTGGCGCTGCTTGGGTCCGGGGCCAAGATTCCATGCACCGCCGGTCAGGTTGTACAGGGCGCCGCGGAAACCGCCGACTGGCCTGGGCTTCTGTTCCTTGACGAACAGCCCCGGCGAGCTGATGAAGTCGGGCATGGGTGCCTCCGCGATCGTGTCGGCCATGGTGGGTCGGCTGCGGCGGAAGGACGGCGTTTCAGCAGGAGCGGCCGGCGGCGGCACGGCAGCTTCAGCAGCCACCTCACCTGAGCTGGAAGCGGCAGAGGGCACTGCGGCGATCGGCGCAGCAGCAGGCCCCGCCGGAGCAGTGGTTGCAGAAGAGGAAGGAGATACCGGCGCAGCGGCAGCCGAAGGTGCGCGTGACGGCTTGGTGGCGTCCGCTGCCGCGGCTGCCTCCGCCCAGGAGCTGCGGCGCATGGCCGGCTTTCCGGCGTCGTTCGGGTTGGAAGGGGGCGTTACGTCGGGCATGGTTCCTGTCCAGGCATCGTGAACTGAGCCGTCGGCACGACGAAGGTCGCGGCGTCGGCGCAGCTGCGGCTGCCCTGCATCTTCTGCTGGGGCGCCTGCAGTCTGATCAGCCGGATCTGGCATGTCTGTCCCCCCGGACGTTTCGGCAAACGGTTCTGCGGCACTGGTTCAATCTGTAAGTCTAGGGGGTCCGGCAGGAGCAGCCGCCCAATCTGCGCTGGTCAGCGGTGAAGGAGTGCGGCGGATACCACGGCCGCAGTGAGCACCAGGAGAACGGCTAGGACGATGTAGCCCATCCACTTGGGACGGCCTTTGTGAGGATTGATATCGACATACGGCATGGTCAGCGGCGGTTACCTCTAGGCCCGGGAGAGGGCGTCGAATGGAGGGGGATTCGTACTGCACGGCGCTTAAGCCGCAGCATCTGGTACGAAACGGCGAAGGGAATCAGCAGGGTGCCCAGCAGCGCACTAAGCGCAAGGGCGTAGTCAGTCAAGGCCACAGCAATCTCCGTTGTTATAAGCATCCTTACTGCTTATGACCTAAGCATGTGACAGAACGATTGACAAGTCACGTCAATAAGCTTGAAAGCTAAAGCTTCAATCCGTGGAGGGTGGACGGGAGCATAGGGGCAGCTTCGGTTTGCTCACAATGTCGTCCGCGTTAAATAACAACGGCCCGGAAAATCGGTTCAGCCCCCGCTAGCCATCAGTACTACGGCAGCGGTGGCTGCGGCGAACACCGCCAGCGCGGTACAAAACAGAACCCGCACCCCCTTAAGCGGCCGTCCCGCCGTCGTACCGAAAGTCGTGAGTTCCCCCCGTAGTTGCCCATGCTCCAAAGGCTGGGCAAATGGCCTCAAGTTTGCTCAAAGCGGACATTTGTTACCGCGCATTCAGGCTGCCGCGCCAGTTCTCCTGTAGTCGCTTGATGAACCAGCGGGACTGCTCCGGCCCGTAAGGCAGGACCGGAATGGCCTTGGTGGCGTCGTTAGGCGTGTCACGGATGGACTGGCGGGCCTGCCGGACAGCCGTGGTCATGGTGTTGGCCATGGTTTTGACAAACTTGTCGCTGCATGGCTCCCCGTGACCTGGAATCAGGAACTCGTAGCGGTGACGCAGCGCCGAGATATGCCGAAGCACGTCCGCCCACTCCTCGGGGTAGGAGTCCTCGAAGGACGGGTGGTTGCCCTGCTCTACCAAATCGCCAACATATAGAGTGGTTGGCGTTCCCACCAGGAGATCGCCGTCGGTATGACCGCGGCCAAGATAAAAAAGGGTTACCGTCAAGTCGCCGAGGTCGACGAGAACCGGTTGGTCCTTGACGATAACGTTGGGCGCGACGAGTTCAACGTCCTTCCCCTCACCCGCCGACATCTCGGGCTCCAGCGTTGCAACGTAACGCCGCTGCAGGTCGCCGCGTTGAGTAATTTCTTTGGCGCAGTTCTGATGTGCCCAGAATTCGGTGACGTCGGCCGCGGCGAACACCGCGTTACCGAAAAAGTGGTCGTAGTGGGCGTGAGTATTGACGATGACGAGTGGCAGGTTTGTCTTCTGCCGGACAGCCTCCAGGATCTCGCGCCCCTGGCGCGGCCCACCCCCGGTGTCGATGACCATGGCGCGTTCGGAGCCGACGACCAGACCGGTGTTTAGAAGCGATCCTTCAGTAACCAGTACGTAGTTGTCCTTGCCGACTTCGCGCCATCTCGACATGTTCTCTTGTACCTCCGGAATGCATTTGAGCGTTCGTGCTTGGTGACTGATTCTACCTGCGGGAGCCATGAAGGAGCGGGGAGACGCAAACGGCTCGCTGGGGAACAGTCTGGAACAGTTCGTTCTCCGCCTGGCAACGGGTAGTCAGACAACTAGGAGACCACAACTACGTTTCGGCTACGTGCCCTAACAAGACGACTTGCGGCCCAAACAAATGTGCCGACCAGATGCTTAAGAACGACCTCGAGGGCCAAAGTAGTGTGGGGACGCCGCCGAATCTTCCTCTCCGAACACGATCTGATTGAAGTCCTTACTCCGCTCGTCTTTTCGAGAAGCGGTACTCGGCGCCAGCCGCTCACTGGCGTGGTCCGCCATACGGTTCGTATTCGAGCTGGAGTAGTAAGAGTAGGTGTAGGAGTCGGGGTCCTTTGCCGGCAGACGGTTCATCACCACGCCCAGGACATCGGCTTCAACCATCTCCAGAGACGTCAAAGACTTTTGGAGATCAGTTGTTTTCACAATTTGACTTCCTACCACGAGCACGACACCTCCAACCCTCTGAGCGAGCACAGCGGCATCGGTCACCGGAAGAAGGGGTGGCGCGTCTATCACGACCGCGTCGTAGTGGTGCTCCAGGGCTTCTATGAGGCTAGTCATTGATGCGGAGCCCAGAAGTTCACTCGGGTTAGGAGGAATTTGCCCGGAAGTGAGGACATGAAGTGTATCCGTCCCCCAGGGCTGCATCATGTCCTCAAGGTTGCCCTGACCAACCAGAAACGTTGTAAGTCCGACGCTGCGGTCTAGCCCCAGGTACTCTCCGACCATGGGACGGCGGAGGTCCGCGTCAACCAGAGCCACCCGCTGCCCCGTCTGAGCGAGTGAAATGGCCAGATTAACTGCGGTGGTGCTTTTTCCTTCACCCGGGAGGGAGGATGTGACTACAAGCGACTTGGAACTGTGGCTCACATGTGCAAACTGGAGATTGGTACGAATTTGTCGGAATGACTCTGCACGGGGGCTTTGCGTCGGCGCTTGTGTCAGGAGAGGCTTCTTCGTGGCATCCGCATCGTATGCAATCCCTCCTAGAACGCTGGCCCCTGTAACCTTGCGGAGGTCCAATTCGCCCCGGATACGGGTATCAACAGCGGAGCGGAGTAAGGCGAACCCCAACCCAATAGCGGCTCCAAGGAGTAGACCCGCAGCAAGGTAGAGAGCCGTATTAGGCGAAGCCGGCGAGGTGGGGGCGGAGGCTGGAGTAACGATCGATAGCCTGACAGGGGACGTCCCGTCCTTGGTGGGACTTTCAAGTCGGTCAACCGCAGAAATAAGACTATTGGCGACCGCTTCAGCTATAGCTGCTGACCGCACTGGAGATGAGTCTGTGACTGAGATGTTCAAAAGAACGGTCGAGCCCTCGACGTTGGCACTAATCTTGTTCGCCAGCGCTGACGGGCCCAAATCCAAGCCCAGTGAGTCTATGACTGGCTGAAGAACGACGGGAGTTTTGGCAGTCTCCACGTAGGAAGCGACTCTAGCTTGGCTGAAAGTATTTCCCTGCTGAAGCTCAAGGACGCTGCCAGAGTTCTGTGTGGCCACGAATAGCTGAGTGCGTGCAGTGTAGGTGGGCGTCGTAAACATAGCAGCAAGCCCGGCCAACAGCAGCCCGACCAGGGTGGCTGTGGCAATTACAAGCCAGTTGCGTCGTAAAAGTCTCAAGTAGTCAACAATTTCCAAAGTTTGAACCTCTCCGATTCATGCCCATGCAACAAAACAACGCCTCGGAGGTAGGCTCCGTGTTCAGCGCAAACCTTGGCCCCCCTTCTAAGGATATCCGCCCCCGGCTCCGCCCCTCGCCAGCGAACCCTTCCTCCCGCGCTATCGACCCCGCTCCACTGCGCAGCTATACGACGGTCTGCTCCGCAGGCGATACCCTGTGACTAGAACTACACAGGTTCGTTTTGCCGCCTAACATGCGTGTGGGGATAATTACCCTGTTATTCCTGAGTTCCTCGCCTTCCCCGCTACTTCTGAATGTGCAAGCGCTGCAGTGGGTAGCCTGAGGATCTCCTAGACGTTGAACCGGGCGTGGTTGGGCAGCATGACGGATTGCAAGACACAGGCGAAAAAAGCCATAGAAGTACTAGCCGCCAGGTTGTAGTTGAAAGGGAGTAGTGCAGCGAACTCGACTGCTTCAGATCCTCGGCTTTGTGATCGTCCCAATGTTGAGCATCGCGAGTCCCTTGCTTGCCATCCCGGCAATAACTTCCCGGTATGGGGCAGCCGGTTGGTCGGCCGTAGCCATCGGGCAATCGGTGGGAGCGTCTCTCGCCGTCATCGTGGAACTTGGGTGGGGACTCACCGGACCACAAAGAGTAGCCAGGCAGAGCAGGAAAGCACGACAACAAACACTCGCAATATCGCTAGGCACCAAGCTTTTGGTCCTAGTACCGTTGGTGGTAATTGCAGCCTGCTCCAGCTTCTTCCTTTCCCCTAGCTTCCGAATGGAAGCGGCCGCAGTTGCAGTAGGAGCAACGGCCTACGGCCTGAACAGCACGTGGTACTTCATCGGCACCGGTTCGTCCATCAAACTTCTTTTTTGTGACGCAGTCCCGAGGCTTCTTTGTGTGGCCGCCTCGGCTTTTCTGATTTTCGCCGGCGGCGCTCTGTTGGTCTACCCGGCTGTGGGAGTCATACTGCCGATAGTCATAAGCACGGTCGTAGTGATTTACATAGAACGCGTTAGCACTCGGCAACTACACGGGTTGAATATGGGACGGCTTGTCAAAACCGTAGCCGCTCAAGGCACGGCTCTGGGAGGGCGTGCCTTAAGTGCTGTATACATGTCGCTTCCTATTACCTTGGTCAGCTTGGTCGCACCTCCCGCCGTGCCGATATTCTCCGCCATAGAACGCCTCCAGAGGATTTACCTCCAAGTACTGGCCGCGGCCCCGAACGTCATGCAGAAGTGGGTGGGCCAATCCAAAGGGTTGCGTAGAAAGTACCGACGCGCAGCCAAGACAGTGACATACAACGCTGTGCTGGGCCTTCTTGCGGGGGCAGGTTTCACTCTCGTTGCCCCAGTCATGTCCACCATCGTTTTTGCGGCTTCGATTCAAATTCCGATGGAATACGCAGCGATATCGGGGGTTTTGATCTTCGTCGTTTGCACGTCTCGCGCCTCAGGCTCTATCGCCCTAGTTGCCGTGGGACAGGTCAGGACAATTCTAATCAGTGCAGCTGTCGGTGCGCTTGTTGGAGTCCCGAGCATCCTCGTGGGAGCTCGTACGTTTGGTGTACCAGGAGCGCTCATAGGAGAAGTATTGGCGGAGGTCATCGTCTTGCTTATCCAACTCAGGGCACTACGGAAACATAGCGCGCCACCGCGTTGAGCGGAATGTGCTGGTAAGTCCAAATCTATGAAAGCAGGTATCACATTGGGCGGTTTGATTGTCCATGAATGGATTGCCCGTTCCGGTGGATCCGAAAACGTACTACAAGCGATGTCTGAAACATTTCCAGCATCAGACATCTACTGTTTGTGGAATGATGCACCGCAACGATTTTCAGGGCGACCCGTAAGAGAATCACTTCTTGCTAAGACACCGCTCCGGAAAAGCAAGGCGACAGCATTGCCCTTCATGCCCGCCGTCTGGCGCAGTGTGTCGCTCGAGTCATACGACTGGACTCTTGTTAGTTCTCACTTGTTTGCGCATCACGTGGGAAAAGCCAAAAACCGTGGTCATGCAAAGATTTTTGCCTATGTCCACACGCCGGCCAGATACATATGGGTACCAGAGCTGGATAAGCGAGGTGAGTCGGCGGCTACGCGTCTTATCTCACCCTTGTTTCAGAAGTTGGACCGAAAGCGCGCTTCAGAAGGCACGGTCTTCGCCGCAAACAGCAATTTCATCAGGCAACGTATTCAAGACACATGGCAACAGGACGCGATCGTCATCTACCCGCCCGTCGCTGTTACAAGACTGCAATCACATCATGACTGGAGTACAGTCCTGAGCGATTCGGAGTCAACCATTCTGTCCGCCCTTCCTGAAGAGTACATTCTGGGCGCCTCACGTTTTGTTGAGTACAAACAGTTGGAAAGCGTGATTACCGCCGGCGAATCGGCGAACTTGCCGGTTGTCCTGGCAGGCGCAGGTCCTGCTGAAGACTTCCTTCGAAAGATGGCGCAGGAAGCCTCCGTGCCAGTGCATTTTGTCATTTCGCCCTCCGATGCGCTCCTATATGCGCTCATACAGCAAGCGCAGGTGTTCGTCTTCCCTCCAGTGGAGGACTTCGGAATCCTGCCAGTTGAGTCGATGGCGCTGGGGACCCCGGTAGTGGTGAACGCTGTAGGCGGCGCCGTTGAGAGCGTCAGCGCCCTCGAAGGTGGAGCCGCGGTGGCGAGGTTCCACGGCAGGGAAATTGCGGAAGCTATACATGCAGCAAGCGGTAAGGATATGAACAAAGCAAAGTCAAGGGCTCAAATTTTTTCCGAGGAGTCATTTAGCAGAAACTTGCAAAATTGGATGAAGGTATGAGCAGGCAACTCGCCAACCTGGCCTGGACTTCGGAGTCCGACTCGGAAGCCCCGCTCTTAGGAATCTCCATCGTCAACTATTTTTCGAGTGAAAGTGTAAGTCGACTTCTCGATTCTCTTCGCTTGTTTGCTGGCGCTAACAAAGTGCTCGTTGTTATTGTTGATAACAGCAATGACAACAATAACTGCGAACCCGATCTCTTGAAGAAATCTGCTAAGGCGGCCACAACGGCGACCTTTCGGGTAGAGGTTCTTCCGGCCGCGAGCAACCTTGGGTATGGTGCCGGCAATAATATGGGCATGCGCTGCTTGATAGATCGAGGTGTGAAGCTCCTCTGGGTACTCAATCCAGATACCGTCGTAAGCGGCTCCGCTTCCCTTTTCCTTGAAGAAATAGCCAGCAGTACCGCGAGTCTGTGGTCCACGTGCACTGTCGAGGATGGTAAAACATCACATGGGTTTGGCTTTATAAATACTTTGACAGGCAAATCTACCAAGCGCGATTGCGAAGTGGCTGCTGTTGGTAAATTTAATATGTCCTACCCTTCTGGCCACTCCATAGTTTTTACTCGTGAGGCATGGGAATCATTGGGCGGTTTCGATGAGGACTACTTTCTCTTCATGGAGGAGGCCGACCTGACACTTAGGTCACTGCATCAGGGCCTGAAGATCGGTAGCCTTCAATGTGTTTCTGTCCATCATAATCAAGGCCTGACTACCGGGAGCACAACCAATCTTGAAACGAAGTCTTTGATTGCCTTTACCGAAGCCACCAAGAGTCGAGTTATTTTTTTCCGAAAGTTTTTTCCTTTGCGGATTCCGCTGCTTCTATTAAGCCGTTATGTATACGCTTTGAAGGTTTATTGTAAGGGCAATGCTGCTGGAGCGAAAGGCATAGTCTCAGGAATCACGAGCGGACTTTTCCGCCAACTCAAGGACAAGGACCGAAGTGTTGGAAAATAGAAACCTGTGTATCTTGATCCTTAACTGGAACTCCCACGACGACGCTATCCGGGCTGCCAAGTTGCTGTCCGGCTCCCCATGGGATGTCTGCATTGTCGACAACGGCTCTGACGATTCATCCGCGGTAACTTCGCTTCGAGACGGTTCCCGCCGTTTGCACGTGCTGGAAACCGGGCAGAACCTGGGGTACGCCGGCGGTATGAATTTTGGCATGCGCTGGGCGCGGGGAGAGGGCTTCAGCCACGTGCTTCTGCTAAACCCGGATACAACGCCATCGGTAGATGTGATCGAGGGCATGCTTCGGGCTGCTGAGGGCTGCGCCGTCGTGGGCACGGCACAAGTAACCGAAGATCACACGCCTTATCTGTCCGCCGCAACCCTACGCGGAAAAAAGGTAGTTCCGTTTCAGTGCCCGACTTCCTGCGGTCGTGGCCACGACGTGGATATTGTTTCCGGCGCGGGCATCATGGTGGAACTGGATGTCGCACATTCCCTTGGCTACATCGATGAGCAATTCTTCCATTACAAGGAAGAGTTTGACTTTTGCTATCGCGTAAGCTCGGCCGGTCA
Source organism: Arthrobacter sedimenti (assembly GCF_042652025.1). Lineage (NCBI taxonomy): Bacteria > Bacillati > Actinomycetota > Actinomycetes > Micrococcales > Micrococcaceae > Arthrobacter > Arthrobacter sedimenti. Next base: position 849,148 of record NZ_JBHSDQ010000001.1, read on the forward strand.
TCGGGTCCGGTATCACTGTGGAACACCGCTTATCCATCGCCGAGGTGGGTCCCTCTCGGGCTCTTCGCCTTCTGCTTCGTACTACTCGTACCGGAACGAAATGCTTTTCCTGCAGAAGCACTACGGGCCCTTCGTCGTCTTTTCGTGCCTCGGACTATATAAAAACGCTGTGCTTTCGATGACCCAGCATCCTCGCAATGCCAAGGCAATCCTCCGAGGAATTGCGCATGGAATCAGAGGAGTAACAGGCCCCCTGTTCAACTTGAATGCGAAAGGTCGGGGTAGGTGAAGATACTATTTGCCTCACACAGCGCAGCGCTCGCTGGAGCAGAGCAGAGCCTACTTCACCTCGTTAGGGAAGCAACGGAACGGGGGCATACCGGTACTGTTGTTCTACCCGAACCAGGCCCCCTTGCGGATAGACTAAGGGAAGTTTCGGAGTCTTTTAACGTTCTGATCCTCCCGAATCGACTCTGGATTGGAAGACGGTTCAATGTTGTTGTTGGGGCCGTTCGTTTAATGCAGGCCATCAGTGACGTTCCCCGTTATCTGGCCCATCTGCGTTCCGGTAACTATGCCGCCGTAGTGGTCAATAGCAGTGTGTCGCCAGTCCCTCTCATCGCCGCCCGGCTTGCAAAGGTTCCAGTCCTCCAGATCGTGCGGGAGAGCCTGTTGACCAACCCGATGTTAAAATCGGCTTTGCCTAAATCGATCGTTAAGCGACTTATCCATACTTACTCGTCTTCTGTGATTTGCATATCTCAGTACGTTGCCGCCCAATATTCGTATCCATGTCAAATCGTATACCCGCAGGTCGACAGGCGGTTTTTTGGCACCAATAGCAAGAGACCGCCAATTCAGGATCTTCCACCGTTTCGGGCGGTCATTTGTGGCACCCTCAGCCCGGAGAAAGGACAAGCGGACGCGGTGCGGGCTATTAGCATCGCCCGTAGCCTCGGCACTGATGTAGAACTTGATATCTACGGGGATGGTAGGGCCCAAGACATTCACCAGCTGGAATCTCTCATTGACCATCTCAAGGTTAGGGATTTTGTGAAGCTGAGGGGCTCTACATCCGACATGCTGTCCGTGTACCAAGGAGCAGACGTCGCCGTTGTGTGCTCCCGCAATGAAGGGTTCGGCAAAGTTACCGCCGAAGCAGTTCTGACGGGTCGACCGGTCATCGCCTACGGATTGGGTGGTACGTCAGAAATACTTGAATACGGCGGCGGAATTCTTACCGCGCCGTCACCAAATGACATGGGCGCTGCACTACATCGTGTATTCGCACAACCTGGTCTTCTGGCGAGACTGCAGGACGAGGCGCACGCCAGCCCAATTCGGACCCGGCTATCGAGAAGTGCCCAACTCGTCATTGACTCTGTGGAAGAACTACGTCCCCGTCAAACCCATTGACGGGAAGCAACTCCCTTCGGGCCGTCAGCACCAATGCCTGTACTGATTGCAAGCAGCCTTCCCGGTTTCAAAGCAAAGGGCCCGGACACAGTATGATCCTCAAAGCACGACAATAAAAGGTGGGGGAAAGTTGGGACAGCCCAAGGTTATAAAGGCGTCCTGGCGTCGTAAGTATGCCAGTCGTCTCAAATTCATCGATGCTGGCATCATCGTTTGGGCCGTGACTGGGGCCTACGCTGTCCGGTTCGGGCTCACGGATGATGGCGTGGCCGGCGCCCGCGATGTGGACTACACAACCCTGTCCGTAATTTTGGTCGTTGCTTGGTGGCTGATGCTGGACTTTTGGGGCTCACGGGAGCCTCGGGTGCTTGGCTCAGGCTCTGAGGAATACAAACGCGTCCTGTCGAGCACGCTTTGGCTATTCGGTCTTGTTGCTATCGTGTCGTACGCGCTGCGTATAGACACCGCCCGTGGGTTCGTCGGTCTTGCATTCCCGGCTGGAGTCCTGGGCCTGTTGGCTGGAAGATGGCTGGTCCGGCAGCACTTGAGTATCGAGAGGCGGCACGGAAAGAGCAGTTCCCGCGTCCTGATCATCGGTGGACCGTATTCCGCAGCGCATTTGGTAACTTCTTTGCGTAGCGCCCCCAACGCCGGATATGTGCCCGTTGCGGCTCACTTGCCGGGAGCCACCCAACCTGTCTCTTCCCTGGAACGCCTCGGAGTGCCGATTGCGGGAGTGAGCAAAGACTTCAACTCGATACTGGATACCATCCTGAGAGCTAATGTTGACGCCGTAGCCATCTCGGCTGGAGTTAACCTGCATCCGCAGGATCTTCGGCGGCTGGGGTGGGAACTAGCTGCACGGGATATCGGGATGATTCTCGCTCCAGCCTTGACGGATGTCGCTGGACCGCGCATACACACACAACCAGTTGCTGGGTTGCCGCTCATCCACGTTTCTACCCCAAAGCTAACAGGCGGTAAGAAGGTGGCGAAGCGAGCTTTTGACGTTGCCGTTGCGGGTCTACTCGTTGCTTTGCTTTCTCCGGTGTTCCTGATTCTCGCTCTACTGGTTCGTGTGACGGATCCAGGACCCGTCTTTTATAGACAGGAGCGAATCGGCTTGCGCGGAACAACTTTCTCCATGCTGAAGTTCCGGTCGATGAAGGTGAACGCAGACGCGGAGCTCCAGGCACTTTTGGCTGCCCAAGGATCAAGTGATACTCCTCTATTCAAAATTGAGAACGATCCGCGTATCACCCCTCTTGGTCGGGTTCTACGAAAGTACTCGCTTGATGAGCTTCCTCAACTGCTAAACGTGTTGGGCGGCAGTATGAGCCTTGTCGGTCCCCGTCCTCAGCGTGAAGGAGAAGTAGCGCTTTATGATGATGCAGCTCATCGTCGGTTGTACGTAAGTCCCGGCATGAGCGGTTTGTGGCAAGTGAGTGGACGATCGAATCTCACGTGGGAAGAAAGCATCCGTCTAGATCTGTACTACGTAGAGAACTGGTCGCTGATGGGTGACATCATAATTCTCTTCAAGACGTTCAAGGCAGTTTTTAAGAGCACGGGCGCGGTCTAAGTCGTTCGGTAGGAACGATCGCGCTCAAATTCGCCATTTTTGGCATCGGGGAAGGGCAGTAAATGCGCATTTCGGTCATCGGCTGTGGCTACTTGGGAGCAGTCCATGCTGCTTGCATGGCAAAGCTCGGGCATGAAGTAGTTGGAATTGACTTGGACCATCGGAAGATTTCGGAGCTATCCGCTGCTCGTGCTCCGTTCTTTGAGCCCGGCTTGGAGGAACTCCTGACTGAAGTCCAGGCAACAGGCAGGCTGTCTTTCACCTCAGACATGTCTGCCATCCAAGGGTGCGTAGTTCACTTCATATGCGTTGGAACACCGCAAAAGAAGGGGGAAAACGGCGCAGACCTCACCTATGTTGACTCGGCCCTATCCAGCGCTATGGAGTTCCTTTCTGCAGGAGATGTCGTCGTAGGTAAATCGACTGTTCCAGTAGGAACAGCAGCGCGCCTGTCCCAGCTCCTCGAAGAGGTACAACCCGAGGCCCATCTGATGTGGAATCCGGAGTTCCTTCGTGAAGGACACGCCGTTTCCGACACTCTTCAGCCAGATAGATTCGTGTACGGCGTCAACACAGGATCCGAGGAGCATTATGGCGTGGAAGTCCTCGATGAGGTCTACGCCGTCCCTCTGGGAGCAGGAACACCCCGGCTTGTAACGGACTTGCCCACAGCCGAATTGGTGAAAACTGCTGCCAATTCGTTTCTAGCCACCAAGATTTCGTTCATCAACGCCATGGCTGAATTATGTGATGCTGCAGGTGCCGACGTGACTTTGTTGGCAGACGCCATCGGCATGGACGACAGAATCGGGCGGAAATTCCTTAATGCCGGGATTGGTTTTGGAGGTGGTTGCCTGCCGAAAGACATTCGCGCCTTTATGGCACGAGCGGGCGAACTAGGTGCTGATCAGGCCCTGACTTTTCTTCGGGAAGTCGACGCGATCAACATGCGTCGACGTAGCCGCGTTGTCGAGCTAACCCGGGAACTACTCGACGGCTCGCTGCTAGGCAAGAGGGTGACAGTCCTGGGCGCCGCCTTCAAACCGAACAGTGACGATGTAAGAGACTCGCCAGCTCTGAGCGTCGCTGCTCAACTGCAGTTGCAAGGTGCTGTGGTGACGGTGACTGACCCGGAGGCACTCGACAACGCTTCACGCCGGTTCCCCGAGCTGCATTATGAGAAAGCGACCGACGTGGCGGTTAGGCGAGCCGATGTCCTCCTCCTGCTGACCGAATGGTCGGAGTACCGAGACTTGGAGCCGTACCAAGTAGCGCGGCTGGTTGCGTCTCCTCGAATCTTAGATGGCAGAAATGTCTTGGACGCCAGTAAGTGGCGCGCCGCCGGCTGGACATATCGCGGACTCGGCCGCCCCTGACGATGGGTAATTCATCTCCACAACAAGTCGGTTCGACTGATTCCCGGGAAGTGCGATACCCGAAGCGAAAACAAAGAAATGCGCGGTCGCTTCTGAAAATTGCGTTTCCAATCGTATTTTTTGTGGTTGTCATGATCGCGGCCGTTGTGTGGGTAGGCGTGAAGGCAAACACCATCAAGAGCGCACTTGACTCTGCGGCTGGCCTCGTCCCTCAGCTGAAGCAAGAGATCGTGGCCTCAGACGCGCAGTCGGCGTCGAGTACGGTTATGCAGCTCAGGGAATACACCTCTTCAGCCCGACAGGCTACGGAAGATCCCGTATGGACGCTGGCGTCCGTGGTGCCTTGGATTGGCCCCAACATGAGTGCTGTGTCGGAGGTATCAAGATCAGCGGACGACGTGGCTAGTCTCGGACTCATCCCGCTGGTGAAAGTATACGAATCCCTAAACTGGGATGCTCTTGTCCCTAGCCCGTCAGGGGCGGACATTGAACCGCTGAAGATTGCGGCGCCCAGCGTGGCCTCCTCTGCGTACGCTGTCCGTGCTTCCTCGGACAGACTTGAAAGAATAGACACCACACTCCTGTTGCCGCAGGTAGCGGGCCCGCTCAACCAGGCCATAGATGAGTTGAAACAAGCCAGCTCAGCACTTAGTTCCGCAGCAGACGCGGCGAGCATTGCGCCTGCAATGCTCGGCGCCGAGGGTCCCAAGAACTACCTACTCGTGATTCAGAACAACGCTGAAGCGCGGGCGTCTGGCGGCATCCCCGGAGCCCTGGCAGTTTTGACCCTCGAAGACGGCCGGCTCAGCCTCGGCGCTCAGAGCAGTGCAAGCGATGTTGGCACCTTTACCCCCAGCTTTCCTGTGGACCTCCAACAGCAGCAGATTTATTCCACACGGCTCGGCAAATACATGCAGGACGTGAACCTAACACCTGATTTCCCGACGGCTGCTGGTACCGCCCAAGCGATGTGGGAGAAGAAGACGGGTCAGCGCGTGGACGGAGTCATATCAATCGATCCCGTGGCCCTCAGTTACATACTTCAGGCCACAGGACCCGTCGCCATTAACGGCCCGGAGCTGGCTGTAGTCAAATCTGCAGGCCTCCCCAATGAGCTAACCGGCAGCAACGTTGTGCAGACGTTACTTTCCGACGTTTACGCCAAAATCCAGCAGCCAAAACTGCAGGACGCGTACTTCTCAGGGGTAGCGAAGGAAATCTTTTCCGCCCTTTCGAAAGGAAAAGGAGAAGGCAAAGCTCTAGTTGCTGGTATCACCAGGGGAGCCGAGGAAGGACGAATCCTACTGTGGTCCGCAACTGCCGACCAACAGTCGGTGCTGAGCAAATACAGCATCAGCGGTTCCGTCTCCGGGCCAAGCGTTTCCCCAGCCCAATTCGGCGTGTATTTCAACGACGGTACTGGTGCGAAGATGGATTACTACGTCAAACGGACAGTCCAACTGATTAAGGAATGTCCCGCCGATGGCTATGAGCAAACTACCGTCCGTGTGACTAGTACCAACACAGCACCGCGTGACGCAGCAACATCATTGCCAGCGTATGTGACCGGCGGAGGCGCCTTCGGAGTACCTCCAGGGACCGTGCAAACCAATATCGTGGTGTACGGCCCGGTGCAGGCAACCGTAGAGTCAGCGAAAGTCGATGGACAGCGGACGCCTTTCGCTCCCTATATACATGCAAGCAGGCCCGTAGGCGTTGTCAGCCAACAACTCACCCCCGGAGAAAGCAGATCCGTTGACTTGACCTTCGGAAAAATTGTTCAACACACGGAACCTAACCTTGTTGTCACACCAACCGTCCAGCCTGTGAAGGATGTTATTTTGCCGAACGAAAACGCCACCTGCGGCGACCGGTGACTTGATAAGTGTCCGCTGCGTTAATACTTTGTAAACCGTCTCGATTGAAGTTGGTAGCAACGCGCTTCAGGTGATACCTTCTTTCTTGGGATAACACTATCCGTAGTTCTGCACATGGTCTCGTGCGGAGGGGACATTTCCCCAAATCGGGTATCAAAACACAAACGTCTCCGGGGGGACACATGAAGAAGACTTTCGCTGCACTCGCGCTTGCAGGCTCCATTGCACTTATCGGTTCCGCGCCCGCTATGGCCGCAACGTACCCGGCACTCCCGCCGCAGGCAGCCGTTTCTGACGGCACCGTTGGCCCGGGCGAGACCTTTGTCTTCCGCGGCCAGGGCTTCCTCGCCGGCGAGTCGCTGACCATCACCGTTACGCCCGGCCAGGCTCCGGCTTCGAACGGCGCGGCCCTTGGTACCCGCGCAGTTCCAGCCCGTATCGCCGTGGTTTCCGAGGCCCAGACCCTGAAGACCACTGCTGATGCTCAGGGCGCATTCTCGCTGCCCGTTGCCATCAACGAAGCGGGTACCTACAGCTTGACCGCAAAGGGCGACACGTCCGGCGTCGTGGTTGGCCCTGTCACCGTCACCGTCGCAGCTTCGCTTGCCAACACCGGCGGCAACGTTGCGGGCACCACGGGTGGCGCTCCCCTGGCCAACACCGGGGGCCTGGCCAACACCGGTGCAGACTCCGGACTGGTCCTCTGGACCCTGGTCGGCGCAGGCGCACTGGCTGCGGGCGCGACCTCTGTAGTCGTGGTTCGCCGCCGCGCAAAGGCAGAGACTGCCGCATAGGCTTACCGCTTACTAGCACAACCAAGGTGGGTGCTTCTCCGGAAACGGAGGAGCATCCACCTTTTCGCTTTATGTGGTATCTATATGATCTATGGGGAGACATTGGCGGAAAGAACCACGGGTGTACGAATTTTCCATCCCTCTCCCCCAGCCCCACGTCGTGCGTGTCGCGATTCTTATGCTCCTGGCCGTCGCGGCATTGGGGACTGCCGCGTTCGCGCTTCTACGGACGTCCTGAGGCCCGTTTGAGGCTCTTTGACAATTACCGGCTTTGGCAGCTAGTTCTTGCGGCCATGGCCATACCTCTGGCCTTGATTGCGTTTTGGCCGTCGCCCGTGGACAAGCCAGTGTCAAGACAAATCTCGTGGGTCCTGACTTTCCTTCACCATCATGGCATTCCCAACTGGTTCGACTACGGAACGGTCGAATCGTCCGCCAACGTGGTCATGTTTGTCCCAGTGGGTTTTGCAGCAGCACTCGCGTTTCCATCGAAACACTGGCTGCAAATTGGCGCCTTTGGTCTGCTTGTTTCCGGTTGCATCGAGCTGGGGCAGCTTCTGTTTCTTCACGATCGCTTTGCAGCACTGTCAGACATGGCCACGAATACAACGGGAGCAATGTTGGGTGCCGCTATCGCAAGTTTGCTTAGGGGCAAGTCGATTGCCCGCAGTAAACGGCACGGTCGCTCCACCTTTCCCTGAAATGACCAATTTGGTTCCATTTCCCGTTGTCGAGGAAGATACAAGAATGCGCGGAATTATCCTCGCCGGGGGAACCGGTTCACGTCTTCATCCAATCACCCTGGGCATCAGCAAGCAGCTGGTCCCGGTGTACGACAAACCCATGATTTACTACCCGCTGTCTACCCTGATGCTGGCCGGCATCCGGGACATCCTGATTATCACCACTCCACACGACGCTGATCAGTTTCAGCGGCTTTTGGGCGACGGCAGCCGCTTCGGAGTGAACATCAGCTACACCCAGCAGCCTTCGCCAGACGGCCTCGCCCAGGCCTTTGTCCTCGGTGCCGAGCATATTGGCAACGGCCCAGTGGCCCTTGTCCTTGGCGACAACATTTTCTATGGCCAGGGCATGGGGACCAAGCTCCGGCGCTTCGAGAACATCACCGGCGGAGCTGTTTTCGGATACCGCGTGGCAGACCCCTCCGCCTACGGTGTAGTGGAGTTCAACGAAGATGGAACAGCCATTTCCCTCGAGGAGAAACCTGCCAATCCTAAGAGCCACTATGCGGTGCCCGGCCTGTATTTTTATGACAAGCATGTTGTTGACATAGCGCGCAACCTAAAGCCATCGGCGCGAGGCGAGCTGGAAATTACAGACGTCAACCGCGTCTACCTAGAGCGAGGACAGCTGCATGTCGAGATCCTTCCCCGCGGCACGGCGTGGTTGGATACGGGGACCTTTAATGACCTCAACGACGCATCCGAATTCGTGCGAACTGTGCAGCACCGGCAAGGGCTCTCCATAGGCTGCCCCGAGGAGATAGCCTGGCGCCTGGGCTTCCTTACTGACGACGAACTGCGGGAGCGCGCTGAGCCGCTTGCGAAGAGCGGTTACGGCAAATATCTGCTTGAGCTTTTGGCTGAAGTAGGTACGGTGACCTCCACCGAGCAGATGAAACTCCTAACCCGCTAAGCTCTTACGACCTCCTTAACGAACTTCAGGCCCACCACTAAGTGGTGGGCCTGAAGTGTCGTCGGCTGAGTTAGCCTACAAAGCTCTTCATCCAGGTCTTTAGGTCCTCACCGAACTCCACGCGCTCGGACGCGAGGGTGATGACGGCCTTGAGGTAGCTCAGCTTGTCACCGGTGTCGTAGCGGCGGCCCTTGAAGACAACACCGTACACGCCGGAGCCTTCGCCTTCGCCGGCGGCAAGCGTCTGCAGGGCGTCGGTCAACTGGATCTCGTTGCCGCGGCCCGGCTCGGTGTTCTCCAGGACGCTGAACACGTTGTGGTGCAGCACGTAGCGGCCGATAACCGCGAGGTTGGACGGTGCATCAGCGGCAGCGGGCTTCTCCACCAGACTGTTGACCCGCACGTAGTCCTCGCCGTCCACAGCTGTGACATCAGCACAGCCATATGCGCTGATCTGTGACGGATCAACCTCGATTAGTGCGATCACGGAACCGCCAGTCTTCTGCTGCACTTTCATCATGGTGCCCAGCAGATCCTCTGCCTCGTCGATGAGGTCATCACCCAGTAGCACCGCGAAGGGCTCGTCGCCCACGTGCTGCTGGGCACAGAGCACCGCGTGGCCCAGTCCCTTGGCCTCGCCCTGACGGACATAGTGGATGGGTCCCAAGTTGGAGGCATACTCCACCAGACCCAGCTTGTCTTTGTCCCCCTTGGCTTCAAGGGCGGCTTCCAGTCCAGGCTCGCGGTCGAAGTGGTCCTCCAGCGCGCGCTTGTTGCGGCCGGTAATCATCAGCAGGTCCGAAAGGCCCGCGTCGATCGCTTCCTCTACGACATACTGGATGGCCGGGCGGTCGACCACCGGCAGCATTTCCTTCGGCATTGCCTTGGTGGCGGGCAGGAAGCGTGTTCCCAATCCGGCAGCAGGAATGACGGCTTTGGTAATAGCTTTCCCCTTAGTCATAGCTGAACCTTAACAAATTTGACCGGCGAAACGGCAATCGTAAAAGAAATTCTCGGGCTCCTCAGCCCCGTCGCAGGACCGTATCAGCGCCGGCGGATGTCGCTGACGACGCGCGGGAGCGCCTGCAGAAACCGCGCCCATCTGGCCCGATGCTGCGCAACTCGTCCCAAAAAAGTCATGTCAGCATAGATGTCCTTGCTTAGGAGAACTTCCCTCCGTGGGAAGACGGCTCTCCACACCAGCAGCGGCTTCTCCCCTAGGGGTGCCTGAAGAATAGCCAGAAGACGGGCACTACCGGGTTCCCTTGCAGCAACGCGGTTGCGCCACTCCTTGGAGGGCTCAGGCCATTCCTGAATTGTTCCCTTCGGCAGGGTGTCCGCCAAAAATGGGCGTAGAGCGGCGAGTGAGCCCGTCTCCTCGGCGACGTCAAGGAGGGAAGTAGCGGCCGACCGCTGGCGTATGAGTCCGCTTAGAAACTCAAGCTCCTGCCGACAGGAGGGCGATTCCGGAGACCGAAGGGAGTGCAACGCGAGGATCAGGATTCCGAGCGCTTTTGATGGGACTCGCACCTTCTGTCCCGCCAGGTCAAGACTGTTCGTGTTCACCCACATTGCCTCGAAACAATCGAGGGCCGGCTTCTCCATGCCCGGAAACCGGAAATGGATATCAATGCAGCAGGGCCACATGGCATGGTCAACGGTTACTGAGTGCCTAGGAAACGTCCTGGTGTCGGGGTCTACGGGGCGTTCCCGCCAGCCCCGGTCCTGAAGAGCTTGCAGCAAGGGCCCAAGACCGGAGGGAGGAACGAAGACATCTACGTCTGCGGAGATCCTTGGCTCGCGCAGGCCCTGAAGGACACTGCCGGGCCCTTTTATGAAGAAGGCGCGAATACCAAGGCCCTCGGCAAGCCTGTGAACCATGGCGTGGCCTAGGAGAACCCCTTCGGCCATCTCCAACTGCGCTTTATCGTCCATGTCTGGCACAGGGCGTCTAGACTCTAGCCCGGCGCCCGAAAGGTGCGGCTTCAAGGGCTGTCTCTAGATTTCGGAGATTATCAGCGTTGAGAAATTTCTGCTCGGCCGCAGGCGTGGTGTCGGAGGCGTATGTGCCGTAGTACGAATAGGCGTCTGTCCCGCGGGTGGGCACGTAGTTGAGGACCGCCCCCAGGATTCGACCTTTGACCTTCTCCAGGTTGCCCAGAGACTGTGTCAACTGGTCTTGCGTGGTTCTGCCCGTTCGGATGACCACAATGGCACCGTCCGCAGCCCTTGAGAGCACGGCAGCGTCCGTCACAGGGAGGAGTGGTGGTGCGTCGATCAGGACAATGGCGTCCTTAGCCAAAGTCTCCAGCATGTTCTTCATGGCCCGCGAACCCAGCAGCTCGCTGGGATTTGGTGGTATGCGACCTGATCCAAGGACCGAGAGGTTGGGCAGCGCGCCCCAGGGCTGGAGAACGTCTCCGAGCTCGGCGTTGCCGGTGAGGACGTCTGTGACTCCCGCCCCTGGAACAAGGTTGAAAACGTCCACCAGCGTGGGCCTGCGGAGGTCCCCGTCGACGACAATAACGTTCTCACCAGCGGCGGCCATGGTTACGGCCAAATTCGCGGTGACGGTCGATTTGCCTTCTGCCTGTATCGAGCTTGTGACCACCATGATCCGCGGTGGTTGATCCACATCCAGGAAACTCAGGTTCGTACGCAGCTCGCGCAGAGCCTCGGCCATCGCTCCGCCAGCGTCATGAACTTCCGCTGCGGTTCCCGCATCCAGAACCGTGCTCCTCCCATCCAGACGATGATCGAGTGGAAGGGTGCCGATCGCCGGGACTCCGAAGTGTCGCTCAATCTCACTGGCCTTCCGGATGCGCCGGTCGAGGTGCCTGCGGATCAGTGCGTAAGCGATTCCTAATGCGAGTCCCACGAGGACACCCGATGCCAGATTGAGCTTGACGTTGGGTGAGGTAGGGCTAGTAGGAAGAACGGCCTTGCCCAGCGGAAGCACTCGAACAGCAGTTGCAGTGGGATTTGAAGAAGATGTTTCGCTTGGTGTTGCGGCGCTAGCGGTGCCGACAGCTGGAGCAGTCTCGATCGCTTCCACCTGCGCTGCAAGCCCGTTGACCCAAGCATCAGCCACGCGTTGGGCCGTGGCTGGGTCGGCCGACAGGGCCGTCACTCGGATCTCTGCGGTATCAGTCGGAACCTTTACGCTGATGCTTCCGAGTAGAGCATCCGCACTGGTTTGCAGCCCCAAGGACGCTATGACGCGGTCTGCCACTAGTCTGGACTTTGCCACAGACTCATAGTTCTTCACTTTAGCCTTCGCAAGGCTGTCGCCCGCGAGGGACAGGCTGACGTTGTCCGAGCCGGGCGTCACCACAATGCCACTGGAGTCAGAGGAGTAAATCTTGGGCTGCAAGATGGTCCATCCGGCAGCCGCCAGCGTTGCCAAAAGGGTGAAAGCGACGATGGCCTTCCAATAGGCCCGCACCACGGCCAGGTAGTCGGCTAGGTCCAGGCTGGAGGGCGCCTCCGTAGTGGGCGGGATTATTGCACTCATGACTGATCCTTTACTCACGTTCTCTGCGGGCCTGTCTAGGCCGTCCCTGCAGCCGAGGTATGTATTGATGAAGTTTTCTTTGCGGGCGCTACTCTGGGCCGCATTCCAGAACTGACTTGGCGACGAGCTGCCCTACGGCTCCGGCGACGGCCTCCCGATAACCCTTGGGTTTGCCATGCACGCTGCCGACGTATGTCGCTATTCCGTCCAACCTGGCGGGATTGGCGCAGGCGTCCCAAACTGCGGGTCCTATGCCACTGAGGCGCACTACCTGGTTGTCCAGCATGACCAGAAGGTCGCCGGCGATCGAAACCGCATCCTGTGGAGTGGTGCGTCGGATGCAGCCGGCCGGGATCCGTGCCTGTTGGACGGTTGTTGCTGCTGCCGGCGCCCACTGTGTCTGGGCAGCCGGCTGCAGACGGAACAGAGATCCCAGCGCGGACGGGAGGTCTGCGGATTCGGAATACGTCACCTGCCACGCTCCCCCGACACTTTCGATGAGGCGGCAGAGAGACTGCAGCGGATCCACGACTTCTGCCTGCGAGGAAGACTCCGGGACCAGCGCCAGCACGGCATCTGCCAGCGGTACCCTCTCGAGGACCGGGGCTACAGGCCAGTCACCTTGCACCCGATTCAGGAGCACGATCGACTGGATGTAGGGCAGCGCCGGTGCCGGCTGCAGTCCAAATTCGTCTGGGGATGCCTGACGCTTCGGGCCACCGGCCCCCTGCTTCACGGACAGCGGCTTGGGATATGGAACCACAGAACCGTCCCAGGCGATGGCCACCGTCTCGTCCGTGACATAGCCATAGGTCCTGGCAAGCACGGAGGCTGCGGTGGTTTTTCCCGTTCCCGATTTGGCCACCAGCGCAACCACCGCTCCGGTAGTTGGATGCGCGACCCCGCAGGCGTGGAGCATGGTCAGCTCACCGGCGTTGGCCATAATGGCGGCAATCGTGAGCCGGGATGTGAGGTTCTCAGCCAGTTCCTCGAAGGAGGCAGCCGCGAGCTGGAATGTGCCGTCGCCGTTTCTCGTGGACGTGCAGGCGACCGAGGCCGTGAACGGCTTGCCAGCCTGCGCTTCCACGGGTACAGGCGGCAGCAGAGGCTCGAGGCTGCTGGCGCAGCGAGCCCACGCCGAGCTCATGCTAATCCTCTGCTGCCGCGTGACCGCACTACCCCAACGGACCACAAACTGCTGCCCTAAGACATCGAGGCACAGTAGATCGCTGCCCCTTGCCAACTCCTCGAGTAGGCGCTGCTTCCAGGCCAGCCCTGCGCTTTCCGCTACCGTCATGCCGTTAGTGGGAGACGCCGCGGGCAGACTCGATCAGGCGCTGCGCTTCGAGGCCTGCCAGGAAGCCTTCCACCTGGGCCTGCATTTGTCCTGACTGATCCTCGAAGGTGGACTCAAGCTCAGCGAAGATGTCCTGCTCGCTGCGCTGTCCATCGATCAGGTCCCAGATCACGGCAGCAGTACCCTCAAGGACCACAGGCTGGGTTGCGTCGAGGTGCAACAGTGCGACGCGCGCCCGGGGTTTGGTGCACACTTCTGCGACAAGGCCGCCACGTTTCCAGACCATGGCGCAGTCCTAGTTCAGGGTCAGTTCTGTGGCCAGATCCAAGAGTCCGGTCGGCGACGAAAAGGAAACAGTTAGATTGAACTTCTTGCCGGCACCGGCAGTTTTGCTGCTACCCGTGTAGTAAAAGCCGAGGGAAAACTGTGCAGTTGCCCCATTCGCAACTCCTGCCTGGAGTTCGAAGTTTGCCGTGTATTTTCCTGGCGCCGTAGACGTCGCCGTGAGGGTTCCTCCGGAAAATGAATAGATCCCAACAGAAGGGTCGGCCGTGTTCGCGGAGGAGATGGAAATGGAGCCCTTAATGGCGCCTGAAGCCACGCCGCTTGAGTTCTTCAGATGGAAGCCCGTGGGACCAAGGCCTGAGCGGTATTGGCCAGAGTTGGTGGGCTTATCGAATTGCACGAAGTTCGCTGCTTGGAGGTTTGCGTAGTCAAGCAAAGCCTCATACTTGCCCGGCGAAGCCGAGGCAGGCGGGGCTGCCTCCGTGGTCAAAATGACAGGTACTGACCACGCGACACCCGCGGCGACCCGGCGCCGGCTTATGCCGCCCTTTTCTTCCTTACCGACTTCCTCGTTCAAAACCTCAGACAATTGTGCCCCCAGAGTAGGTTCCGGATGCGGCTGCCTATTTGAGACCGGCAGCGCGCATCGGCCGGTGCGCCCGGCTTCGCCTACTCTTACGAACGCAAATAAAGATTTCTGAAACGGCCTTGCAAGGTTGAATCAAGAATTCTGCAAGGCTTCATAAAGGCGAATTACACCAGCGGAATTCCCTTAAATTTCGGCTCGCGCTTCTCCTGGAATGCCCGGAACCCCTCAGCGTAGTCCTCGGTCTTGCAGAGGCGTGCCTGCTCCTCGTTCTCCGCCTGCATGGCCTGCCACAGGCCCAAACGCTGGTCGCGGATTTGCGCCACCAGCTCCTTCGACGCTACAAACGCACCGGTGGCACCGGCAGCAACCCGCGAGACAATCTCTCGAGTCGACTCCAGCAAAGAATCAGCAGGCATGGCACGGCTGAACATCCCCTGCGCCACGGCCTCGGCGCCCGAGATCAGGTCCGCCGTGTAGATCAGGTCCAGCGTCCGGTGCATGCCCAGCCGCTCGGTGAAGTACCAGTGCCCGCCCGAATCCAGCGTGGCCCCCAGCTTGGCGAACGGTGAACCGAACTTCGCGTTCTCCGCCACGTACACCACGTCCGTGGCCAGCAGCAGCCCCAGCCCCACACCCAGGCACGCGCCTTGGGCCGCAGCAAACGTCGGCGCCGGGAAAGCGGCCATCTTCTTCAGCAGCGGCTCCACCAGCCCGCCCAGGTACGCGGCGGCGTCATCGTTCTCCGGGGTGACCCCGGCGATGTCGCGGCCGGCGCAGAAGGCCCGGCCCTCTCCCCGCAGCAGCAGCGCCCGCACCTCACCGCGTGAGGCGGCGGCAGCAGCGTCGTCGTACGCCTGTGCCAAATCCCGCAGCGCCTGCTCATCCAGCGAGTTCAGCTTGTGCGGCGCGTCCAGCACGACCTCGGCGATGCCGTTGCTGATGGAAAGGGAAATCATTCAGGCTCCTTATTGAAGAAAAGACTTAGACGTCGAAGTCGACCGTGACTTCCTTGCTGGTGGGGTGGCTCTGGCAGGTCAGGACGTAGCCCTTGTCCAGCTCATCCTGCTCCAGCGCATAGTTCTCGTCCATGGCCACGCTGCCGGTCACCACCTTGGCCCGGCACGTGCCGCACACTCCCCCGGCGCACGCGAACGGCACGTCCGGGCGCACCCGCAGCGCCGCGTTCAGGATCGACTCGCGGGCGTGCGTGGGGCTGGCCACCTCGCCCTGCAGGCCGTCCAGCTTGAACGTGATCTTGTACGTCTCCTTGGACTCGTCCACGATCACGGGACGGCCGGCCTGCCCCTCCGGACGGTCCGGCTTGCCGGAGGTGAACAGCTCGAACCGGACGTGCTCCGGCTTCACCCCGCGCTCGGCCAGGGTGTCCCGGCACAGCTGCACCAGCTCGAACGGCCCGCACAGGAACCACTCGTCCACGTCGTCCGCGTGCAGGGCGGTGCCCAGCAGCTGCTGCAGCTTCTCGGCGTCGATCCGGCCGGACAGCAGCGGCGCGATCCGCTGCTCGCGGCTCAGCACGTGGTGGATGGCCAGCCGCTGCGGGTACTTGTCCTTCAGGTCCGCCAGCTCCTCCAGGAACATCACGTCCATGGCGGCCTTGTTGGCGTAGATCAGGTCAAACCGGGTGTCCGGGTTGGCGGCCAGCAGCGTCCGGGCGATGGCGATCACCGGGGTAATGCCGGACCCCGCCGCGATGGCCACGAAGTTCCCCGGCTCCCCCGCGAGCTCTTCAGGGTGGTTCATCGAATTCATGACGTTCTGCTCCACGGCCTGCCCGTCCCGGCCGTGCTTGGACACGAACGCGCCCATGGGGCTCATCACGTCAAGGGTGTCCCCCGCCTTCAGCTCGGCGTTGGCCCACGTGGAGAACAGGCCGCCCAGGTCCTTCTTGATGGCCACGCGGATCTCGCTGGTGCCGTCCGCGAAGCTGCGCGGCTCGGCGCAGATGGAGTAGCTGCGGCGGATTTCCTTCGGCTCGCCGGTCTCGTCCGGCAGCGTGGTGCGCAGGGCCACGTACTGGCCGGGCAGGTAGTCGAACTTGCCGGCGAGCTCTGCCGGCACGTGGAAGCTGACCTCGATGGCATCGTCGGTAAGCCGGCGCACCTCCTTCACCTCAAGGGTGTGGAAGGACGGACGACGGCGGCCGGTCGCCTCAGCCTCTTCGGCGGCGGTCTGGCGGACAACAGTCATGGTGGTTCCTTACAGGACTTTGAAGTAGTCGAACGGTTCCTTGCAGTCCTGGCAGACGTACAGCGCCTTGCAGGACGTGGAACCAAAGCGGGTGAGTTCCCTGGTGTTGAGGCTGTTGCACTGCGGGCACTTGACGGCCAGGCTCAGCCGGATGGGGCCGGAGTGGCCGCCGGCCCGGGAGTTGCCGCTGGGCGGGGCGATGCCGTACTCCTGCAGCTTGGCCTTGCCGGCCTCGGTCATCCAGTCCGTGGTCCACGCCGGGGCCAGGACCAGGTCCACCTGCACGTCCCTATAGCCTTCTTTTTCGAAGGCCTTGTAGAGGTCGTCGCGGATGGCGTCCATGGCCGGGCAGCCCGAGTACGTGGGGGTGATGGTCACCTTCACTTGTCCGGTCTCCGTCACCTGCACGTCCCGCAGGATCCCCAGGTCCGCGATGGTGAGGACGGGAATCTCCGGGTCCACCACGGTGGCCGCGATGTCCCAGGCGCGCTGGCCGCCCGACTGGTGTGCCGGCGTCGTACGCTTTGCCTCAAAGTCGCTGACGTAGATGTCCACGACGGTCACCAGCTTGCCCCGGGATGCTCGCGGGCCAGCACCTGCATCTCCGCGAGGATGTAGCCCAGGTATTCTGAGTGCCGGCCGTACCGTCCGCCGCCCGGGGCTGCGGGCACGTCCGGGACCTCCAGTTCAGCTTCGGTGAGGGCCTCGGCGATGAGGCGGTCAAAGTCTTCCCGCAGGCTGGAAGGCGCGACGGCGGCACCTGACTGGGCGAGCCTTTCGGTCAGGTCGTCGTCCTGGAACAGTTCGTTGACGTACGGCCACATGGTGCGGAGGCCGTGGATCATCCTGGTGCGCGATTCGTCCGTGCCGCCGGCCAGGCGCAGGATCCACTGCGCGCTGTGGTCCCGGTGGTAGTCCACTTCCTTCACGGCCTTGGCGGCGATGGCGGCCAGGGTGGCGTCCGTGGATTCGGTGAGGCGGCGGTACAGCTCGTACTGGTAGTAACTCACCACGAACTGGCGGGCGATGGTGGCCGCGAAGTCGCCGTTGGGCTGCTCGAACAGCTGGACGCTGCGGAACTCGTGTTCGCGGCGGAAGTAGGCCAGGTCATCCTCGGTCTTGGCCGTGCCGTCCTCACTGGGCATCCCGGCGCCGGCGTAGGTGAGGAAGCTGCGGGCGTGGCCCAGCTGGTCCAGGGCGATGTTGCCCAGGGCGATGTCCTCCTCCAGCTCCGGTGCGCGGGAGATCCAGTGGCCCAGGCGCTGGGCGAGGATGAGGGCGTCGTCGCCGAGCCTCAGTGCGTACTCCGCGACATCCTCGGTGGGCTTGGCGAGGCCGGTCTTGACCTCGAGGGCGATGTCCTCCGGGCGGAGGGCGTTGCCGGGCGTGATCCGGGTGGCAGAGGCGTTGGAGTCGCCGCCGGCCACACCCGTGGAGATGTCGCCGTGGCCAGTGGTCTCTGTTGCTTCGGGTGCTTGGGGGCTCACAGGTGCTTCACTCCCTCGCTCTTGGTGTAGTACGTGGCGTGCCGGTAGTCCTTGCCCTGCGGGGACTCGAAGAAGGAGCCCTTGGAGTCGGGGTCGCTGGCGGCGATGGCGTCTGCCGGGACAACCCAGATGGAGACGCCCTCGTTGCGGCGGGTGTAGAGGTCGCGGGCGTTGCGGAGGGCCATGGCGGCGTCCGGGGCGTGCAGGCTGCCGGCGTGGACGTGGCTCAGGCCGCGGCTGGAGCGGACGAAGACCTCCCAGAGGCCCCAGGTGGAGCGGTCGTGGTGATTGACTGCCGGAGCTGCCTGAACGGTAGGGGCCTTGGCTTCGGTGGGCTCAACCACCGGGCTTGCCTTGGGGGCCTCGCGGTTGATCTCGGTGGCCGAGCTGGCCGGGGTTTCGGGGTTGCCGTGCGGGCTCATGCTGCGTGTTCCTTCTGCATCTTTGCTGACTGTTTTGCTGCGTAAGCCGCGGCTGCTTCCCTGACCCAGGCGCCGTCGTCGTGCGCTGCCCTCCGGCGCTCAAGGCGCTGGGCGTTGCAGGGGCCGCGGCCGGCCAGGACTTCCTGGAACTCGTGCCAGTCCAGGGGGCCGTGCTCCCACTTCTTGGTGTCCTCGTTGAAGCGGACCTGGTCATCGGGGAGGGTGAGGCCCAGGACCCGGACCTGCTCCACCATCATTCCGACGAACCGGCTGCGGAGCTCGTCATTGCTGAACCGCTTGATGTTCCAGGCCATGGACTGCTTGGAGTTGGGGGAATCG
The DNA here is from genome assembly GCF_042652025.1 of Arthrobacter sedimenti. Lineage (NCBI taxonomy): Bacteria > Bacillati > Actinomycetota > Actinomycetes > Micrococcales > Micrococcaceae > Arthrobacter > Arthrobacter sedimenti. The sequence continues at coordinate 867,990 of NZ_JBHSDQ010000001.1, forward strand.
TCATCCGGCGGGCCGAACATCATCAGGGCCGGCGCGTACCAGCGGTTCACGGCGTCCTGCGCCATCTGCTTCTGCGCTTCGGTTCCGTTGGAGAGCTCGAGGAGGATCTCGAAGCCCTGGCGCTGGTGGAAGGACTCTTCCTTGCAGATGCGGACCATGGCGCGGCCGTAGGGACCGTAGCTCGCCCGGCACAGCGGGACCTGGTTGCAGATGGCTGCGCCGTCCACCAGCCAGCCGATGGCGCCCATGTCCGCCCAGGTGAGGGCCGGGTAGTTGAAGATGCTGGAGTAGCGGGCCTTGCCGGCGATGAGGTCGTCCATCATCTTGTCCCTGGACTGGCCCAGGGTTTCGGCGGCGCTGTAGAGGTAGAGCCCGTGGCCGGCCTCGTCCTGGACCTTGGCCATGAGGATGGCCTTGCGCTTCAGGCTGGGGGCGCGGGTGATCCAGTTTGCCTCCGGCTGCATGCCGATGATTTCCGAGTGTGCGTGCTGGCTGACCTGGCGCAGCAGGGTCTTGCGGTAGGCGGCGGGCATCCAGTCGCGGGGCTCGATCCGCGAGTCCTCGGCGATGATCCGGTCGAAGTGGGCCTGCCCTGCCGCATCTTCTTCCGGGGTTAGCTCAGCCGGCACTGACTGCAAGTTCTGCGCTGCCATGGTTGCTCCTATGCAAAGACCTGATGGGCGGCTCGGAATTATTTACCGACCGTTCGTTCAGGATAAGTTGGCGCGCCGGAACTCGTCAAGCGTGCCGCCCCTTTCAACGCCCGCTCACGTTTGGCAACCTTTCCGCCAACGCGAGCTCACGTCTGGCAACCTTTCCGCCAACGCGAGCTCACGTCTGGCAACCTTTCCCCCAACGCCCGCTCACGTCCTGCGAAACGTGCCATCCGCCGACGTACGTTTCCTGACCCAGCTACAGCCCCTGCACTTTCGACGCGCATATCCATCTCCGCGGCGGATACTCTCCTGCGCACCCCAGATACGCGGTGCGAAAAGGAATCTCCGCAGCGCAAACGCGTGTGCGCGTCGCCAGCACGCCGGGGGCGGAAGGCGCGGGCCGCCGTCGGACGTTTGCTGATCCAACTGCAGCCCCTGCACTTTCGACGCGCATATCCATCTCCGCGGCGGATGCTCCCCTGCGCGTCCCAAATATGGGCTGCGAAAAGGAATCTGCGCAGCGAAAACGGGAGATGCCGTTTTGTCGTGCCGCTACAGGGGTTAGTTGGGCTCTTGGTTACCTGCCGCCGCCGGGCCCTCCCGTCCGCTGGCTGCAGGGCGCTTCCGGAGGTAGTCCCGCAGCAGGGGAAACTCGGTGTGGACGTGTGCATCGAGGTCGGCCGTGAACCGGGGCGTGAAATACAGCCGCAGGAGCGGGTCCAGAACCCTCCCGATCCGCTGCCAGCCAGCAGTGATGGCGTGCCGGATCATCACCCCGTCCGGCGTCGGGGACAGTACCAGGGACAGCCGCGCCGGGAGTGGAATGATTTTGCGGAGCCGCCAAACGATCCGTCGGCCGGGGTCCACCGCTTCCACGGTCCCCCGCAGGCGCAGGCGCCGCGGCCGATGAACTCGTCCATAAGAACCGTGTCCCCCACAGTCCCCGCGGACTGCCCCACCGGGTGCAACTGCAGGTGGGTGCCCGGCCACCACTCCTGGTACCGCTCATCGTTGCAGGACAACATGAAGTCAGTAACCTGCCGCCCCGTCAGCCCCGGCACCTCAACCTCCGATGCGATCACCAGCATCAGTCCACGCCTTGGGACGGTCCGTCAGTCGGGCGGGTTCCGGAAACTAGCCACGGCCAATACTCATTTCTTCCAGGCCCGCCCCGGGGTCTTGGACAATGTGGCGGCCACAGCCAGGGCACCGGCCACCTGCGCCACGCCAAGGATCCGTGTAAGGCCCGGGCGTTGCTTGAACCAGGCCATGAGCGGAGCCCAGGGCCCGAACTCCCACCGTGCGCAATGCTCCACCGGATACAGGGCGGTAAGCACGCCGTCCCCAATCTCCGCCATGACCAGCGACTCCACGACCCGAACGTCCATCAGAATTCCTCCCGCGCCTGGCCCGATCCCTGCTGATCGGACCCCCTGGAAACAGTGTGCGGCGCGCAGCCACGGCAGCTTAGGGCTGAAAGCCCCCAATCGGATCAGCTCCCAATGCACTCAGGACGCGGATAGTCGTGGCCGCGGCGGATGCTCCCCTGCGCGGCCCAAATATGGCGCGCGAAAAGGAATCTGCGCAGCGGAAACGGGCTTGCGCGTCGCCGGCACCCCGCCACCCCGGCACCCCGCGCGCGAAAGGCGCGGACCGCCGTCGTACGCCCTTGCCCCAGCCAGGAACCAGCACTTCTTAAGCCTTTCTTAAAGCCCCTGGAGGAGAGTGGAAGGACGGGCCGAACAGCGGCCTCACGCCACCCCACCCCAAGGAAGAAATGCACGGATCAGCCCACGACGACCGCCTAAACCAGCACACCACGCCCACGGCACCCCCGGCCGTCGGCACCCAGTTCCGGGCACTCCCCCAGCCCCGACACTGGCTGCCGGTGGGCATCGTGCTGTGCGCCGCCGTCGTGGTGCTGGGCCTTACCGTGCAACTGGTCCCCGGCGACACAACCGCAGAACTGGGTGTTGACCAAAACCTCAGCCTGCACCACGTTGCCGTGCTGACCGCGGTGGCAATGGGGATCAACCTGCTGTTCGGCCCGGTGGTGGGCCTGGCGCTCATCGTGGTGGCCGCCCTGGGCATCTGGCTGTTCCGGCGTGACCTGGTGACCGCCGTGGCGTTCGGGCTAACCGCATGCTCGGGCTGGGTGGCGAGCGAAGCCTTCAAGCTCCTATTCGCCCGGCAGCGGCCCAACGCCGCACTGCTGTTCGACCCCCTGGCACCTGAAACCGGATCCAACAGCTTCCCCAGCGGACACGTCAGCTTCGCCGTGGCCCTGGCCTTCGCGCTGTATTTCCTGGCCCGCCGGACCCGCTGGGCCAAGCCGGTTGCCGTGGCCGGCGCCGCCGTGGCACTGATCGTGGCCTGGTCCCGGCTGTACGTGGGGGTCCACTATCCCACCGACGTCGCGGCCTCCTTCTTTGCCGCCAGCGCCGCCGCCGTCCTGCTCGCCGGGCTCTGGAACCGCTTTGCCCCGGCCCTGGTGGAACGCGTTCCGGCCACGGTCCTCCGCCCCTTCAACCGGGCATAAGGAGCAACATGCACAGCGTCCTGATACCTCTGGCAGCGGCCGCGGGTTCTCCCTCCCTGCTGGATCCCGCCGGGCTGCTTGAGGGCTTTGGCCCGGCCGCACTGGGCGTCATCGCCGCGATGGTGTTCATCGAGTCCGGCGTGCTATTCCCCTTCCTGCCCGGCGATTCCCTCCTCTTCACCGCCGGGCTCCTGCACCAGCAGCTGAACCTGGCACTGCCCCTGTTGATCGGCGTGATCACCGCGGCCGCGATCGGCGGCGACCAGGTGGGGTACCTGCTGGGGCGCAAATTCGGCCGCCGCTGGTTCAAGGACGATGCCCGCATCCTCAAAACGGCGCACCTGACCGTTACGGAAGAGTTCTTCCGCCGCCATGGAGGCGCCGCCGTCGTACTGGCCCGTTTTGTGCCCATGGTGCGCACCTTCGCGCCGGTCACCGCCGGAATTGCCCGCTACGAATACAAGGCGTTCACCCTCTGGAACATGGCGGGTGCCCTGGCGTGGGCGACGTCGGTGACCCTCCTGGGCACGTGGCTGGGACACTACGCGATCATCGCCAACAACATCGACGTCATTGCCGTGGTGATGGTCCTGGTCTCCGTGGTGCCGTGGATCGCGGAGTACGTGAAGCGCCGGCGGAAGGCGAAGCTGGCGGCTGCGGACCCTGTTGACGACGGCGTTGAGGCGGCTGCGGAAGAATAGGCGGCATGACGACAGGTGAGGGTCCGGCCCTGCTGCTGGTGGAGGACGATCCCGTCCTGGGTCCGCTGATTGCCGAGCTGCTGGAGCCGGACTTCACGGTGCGGCTCGCGGCGAACGGGCAGGAGGGCCTGCACCTTGGGCTGACGCAGCCGTGGGACGCGATGGTGATAGACCGCGGCCTGCCCGTCATGGACGGCATCAGCGTCATCACGGCCCTGCGGGCCAAGGGCATCGGCACGCCCATCCTGATCCTCACCGCGCTGGGCGACACGGATGAAAAGGTCCGCGGCCTGGACGCGGGTGCCAACGATTACCTGACAAAACCGTTCGACGGCGGCGAGCTGGCTGCTCGCCTGCGCGCACTGACGCGCACGTACGGTCCGCCGGTGGGTCCGGCCGCTGGGCCGGTGAGCATTGGCAGCTGGGAATTCCATCCGGCGTCGCGCGCTGTCCGTTCCCTGTACGGCGATGTGGTGACCTTGACCGCGAAGGAGGCCGAGGTGCTGGCCGCGCTGGCGGCGGAACCGGATCGGGTGTTCACCAGGGATGAGCTGCTCGCCGCGCACTTCCAGGAGACGGACCAGCCCGGCGTCATCGACACCTATGTCCACCACCTGCGCCGCAAGATCGACAGGACCGTGATCCGCACCGTCCACGGCGTGGGCTACCAGATCGGTGAGCCGTCATGACTTCACCCCGTCCGCGCACCTCTGCTGCCGCTTCCGGCGACCCGGACCGGGAGGTCCTGCGCCGCGCGTCCCTGAAGGTAGCACTGCGGATCAGCGCCGGGGTTGCCGCGCTGGTGCTGATCCTCCTGGCCGCCGCCACCGCCTTCCTGATGTACAAGCTGGCGCATCCGGTCCAGCCTGCTTCCGAACCTGGAAGGCCGTACACGTACCTCGACTCCGGGGACCTGATCGAGGGGATGATCCTGGCCGGCCTGGCGGGCATCGTGCTGGCCGGGGTGGTGGGATGGTTGAGCGCGCGCAGCGCCATCCGGCCGCTGGGCGAGGCGCTGGCCCGGCAGCGGCGGTTCGTCCAGGATGCCAGCCACGAACTGCGCACCCCCCTGGCCATCCTGGACACCCGCATCCAGCTGGCGCAGCGGAAAGCCGAACCCGGGTCCGAGCCTGCGCTCGCTCTGGCGAAAATCCGGGAGGACACGTCCACGCTGACCGGGATCGTGAACGAGCTGCTCCTGGCCGCGACCGGTTCCGCTTCCGGGCCGGAGCTTGCGCCTGTGGACGTTGCTTTGGCGGCCGAGTCCGTTGCGGGGAGCCTTCAGGACCTCGCCCGGCAACAGGGCGTCAAGTTAACGTTCGACGGCGGCGGGCCGGCTTTGGTGCGGATCGATCCCAGTTCATTCCGGCGCGCTGTGCTGGCCCTGGCCGACAACGCGCTGGCGCATACCCCGGCCGGCGGGAGCATCAGCATCTCCGCCTTTGTTGAGGGTTCCCGGGCGCTGGTCCGTGTGGCCGACTCGGGATCCGGGATCAGCGGTGTGGACCCGGACCGGATTTTCGACCGCTTTGTCCGCGCCTCCGCGCCTCCGCGCCTGGGGCTTCTACGGGGCGGCGGAGCTTCGGGATCGGGCTGGCCCTGGTCCGCGAGATTGCCTCCGCGGCCGGCGGCACCGTGAAGGTGGCCCGCACCGGCCCGGACGGGACCACGATGGAACTGGCCCTGCCTTTGGCCTGATCCCTGTTGGCATGGCCCGCGCTTTTCCGTTCTCGACGCGGACATGCGCTTTCGACGCGGGTGTTCCCTTTCGCGGCCCATATACGGGTCGCGAAAGGGAATATGCGCATCGGTGGGGAACATGCGTGTCGCCAGCGCGGGCACTCAGGAGGCGCCGCCGTCGTGCTTTCCCTGCCTGTGGCTGGCTGCGCTTCAGGCGGCCCTTCGCTTCGGGGTGGTCCGGGTCTCCGGCACGGAAGTGGCAGCCTCGGTGGCGGGAGGCGTTTCGCCGCCGGCGCGGCCCGGAGGCGTGGATTCCTGCGTCCGTGCGCGGGCGTCGAGGACGTCGCCGATGAACCAGTCGTAGATCAGCACGCCGATCACGCCGCCGACCACCGGGCCGACGATGGGCACCCAGAAGTACCAACTGAACGCCCCGTCCACTGTGCCAGGCAGCGCCGTTTGGCCCCATCCGGCCATCCATGCGAAGAGGCGCGGGCCGAAATCACGGGCGGGGTTGATGGCGTAGCCGGCGTTGGCGCCGAGGGAGATGCCGATGGCGGCCACCGCGAGCCCGATCATGAACGGGCCCAGGTTGGCCTGGACGGCCGTGTTGCGCATGTCGATGATGGCCACGACGAACATCACCAGGAACGCCGTGCCCACGATCTGGTCAACCAGTGGTCCGACGGCGTTTCCGTTGAAGTAGGGCGCCGGGAACGTGGCGAAGATGGAGTAGGTGGCCAGGCCCTTCGCATCGCCCCGGCCCGTGCCCACGGCTTTGTTATAGGCGTCGATGGCGTTGTAGTACAGCAGGTACACCAGCGCCGCGCCGGCGAAAGCCCCCACCACCTGGGCCACGATGTACGGGCCCACTTTGCGCCAAGGGAACTTGCGGCGGACCGCAAAGGCAATCGTCACGGCCGGGTTGATGTGGGCGCCGCTGACGCCGCCGGCCACGTACACGGCCAGCGCCACGGCCAGGGCCCATCCCCAGGCAATGAGCAACCAGTCGCCCGCGGCCATGAAGATGGTGGTGGATGTTTGGGCACGGCCCGATCCGGGCAACGCGGCGACCGCCATGGCCACCACGCCGTCGCCGAACGCGATCAGCACGAACGTGCCCAGGAACTCCGCAAGCAGCTCGCCCCAGGTTCCACCCAATCGCTTGAGCCCGCTGCCATTGCGGACCGCATTTCTCAGTGGAGTGACATCACTCATCGCAGTACCTTCTTTGCGATTTTCTTGGTTTATTGGCCTCACCTCAGGACCAATTGACAACGCGAGTACTTTTATGCTACGCCGAAAGTGTCCCTGGGCAACAGACCGACGGCCCACTCCGCCGGGCGGCACTTCTGACGCCAGCCATGCCGCCCTCCTTCGAGCAGTGGCGGGCTGGATTCCGCCAGGGAAGAGACACCCGGACAGGACCAGGTTGCCGTCACAGGGACGTGGAGTTCGTTCGGAAAGGCAAGACCATGAACGACAACAGCAGCATCGAAAACACCCCCACTCCGGACGAGACGCCCGAGGAACGGGAGCTGCGCGGACGGTACGTCAAGGGCGACTTTGGCAAGGCCGGTGCGCAGCGCGGCCGCCATGCGGAGGATGAAGAAGGCCAGTACGTCGAAGGGGACTACGGCGGGGCGGGCGCTGAAGGCGGACTCCCCGAACCCCTGGGCGACAGGACAGTGGGGGCCGGCCGCTACGTGAAGGCCGACTACGGCGAGGCCGGGCCGGTCCCCGGACGGTCCGCGGCATCCGAAACCGGCCGGTACCCCAAAGGGGACTACGGGAAGGGCGGCAGCGTGGACCCCACGCGCAAGCCGGGTGATGAACCGGACGCACGTGCGGAGCGGTAGCCCCCGACCTGGCCAAAGCGGCCTGCCCGCCTCCACAAGGCGGCAGGCCGGTTTGGTGCGTACCGGCGTCGTACTTTTCTGCCTGAAGCTGGCGCTGCGGGCTGCGTTTCTCGACGCGCGTGTGCTTTTTCGACGCGGAGGCTACTTAACGCGGCCCACATATGGGGTGCGAAGAGGAACGTGCGCAGCGGAAACAGGGATGCGCGTCGCCACGTGGCGGAGGCTCTTGGCACCCGCGCGCCGGCGCTTTTCCACATAGCCGCAGACTTCGCTTCCGGGCAGGGTTCCCACCGGGCACTTTAGATGCATGACCGACCTCCCGCCGTTCCTGCTGTCCCGGGACCGCATCCTCCACGGGCTCAGCGCCAACGATCTGGCCAAGCGCGTCCGGTCCGGTGCCCTGGTGCGGGTCCGGCACGGCGTGTATGTCGACGGGCCCACGTGGCGGGCCATGAAGCCCTGGCAGCAGTACCGCGTCCGGGTGCAGGCCGCCGGTGAAACCTTTGAGAAGCCCACAATTTTCGCCCGGCACTCCTCGGCGAGCGTATGGGACATCCCGATCATCGGGCAGAACCACCCCGTGCAGGCCCTCACGTTGAAGAACGACGGCGGGAGGTCACGTGCCGGAGTCAGCCGCCACTTCGCTGCCCGGGCAGGCCTGAGGGTGGTCAAGCTGGAGGGGCTCCTGGTCACCGACCGCGTCCGGACCGTCCTGGACCTGGCGGCCTTCAACCCCTTCGCCGAAGCCATCGCACCGCTGGATCATGTGCTGCGGCCGGACCCGGCCCGTCAATTGCCTGCCCTGACCAAGGCCGAACTGGAGGCGGGCATCAGTCAGATCTATTCCAGGGCAGCGGCGCGCAGGATCCGCGCCGCTATCGCCTTTGCCGATCCCGCATCTGCTTCAGCGGGCGAGTCCTGGAGCCGCGCCCTGATCCACGTGGCCGGCTTCGAACCCCCGGTCCTCCAGCAGCGCTTCACGGACGCCGCCGGACTGGTGGGGTACTCGGATTTCTTCTGGAAGGACTCGGGGATCGTCGGTGAGTTCGACGGCGAGGAGAAGTACGTCAAACCCGAGTTCCTCAAAGGCAGGACCACATCCGAGGCGGTCCTGGCTGAGAAGAATCGCGAAAACCGGCTCCGGTCTTTGGGATTCCGCGTCGAGCGGTGGGATTGGGCGGACCTCGCTGCGGCCGGAACGCTGGAACGGAAGCTTGCGGCGGCAGGTGTGGCCCGGCGTCGTACGCGTTCCGCTGTTTTCGACGCGCAAAACCTCCCGTGACACGCCCCCTCCACGGCGCGGCACTTATTTGGGTAGCGCTTAGGAATTTGCGCGCCGGGCCGGAACCTGGGCAGCGGTGCGCCGGAGCCGGACCAGCCGCACCGCGTGAAAGGTGATCAACCCGGCACCTACGATCACAGAGACGACGTCATACCACTGCACCGGGCCGTTGAAGAGCCGGTACACCGAGGGCGCCATGACCAGGAGGGCCGCAACGGCACTTGCCAACGACCCGAACACCTTGTCAACGCGTTCGTCCCGTGCCACCCACGCGGCAACCCGTTCGCCGCGGTCATCCTCTGGCTCAACTCCCATGCGTCTGCCCCCTCAGGCGTTGGTCCAACCGAGCCTACTCGGAGATCCGAAATCCACGCCGACATATTCCTTTTCGCGGCCTAAATGCTGGGCGCGAGAAGGAACATGCGCAGCGGAAAAAGGGATGCGCGATCGCTCGGCTGGACGGGCGGCCTCGCCCAACGGAAAAATAGGCAGTAGGCTTACTATCTTGCAGCTTGAGGTATGCAGTGCCCGGTGACCAGAACCCTATTCGGCGGTTTGAACGCGTAAAAGGAGTCCCATCATGAAAGCTCTTGTATGGCACGGCGAAGGCGACATCCGCCTGGACAACGTGGACGATCCCACCATTCTCGACCCTAACGATGCCATTGTGCGCATCACCCGCAGCGCAATTTGCGGCACGGACCTGCACTTCATCCGCGGCACCATGTCCGGCATGAAGGAAGGCACCATCCTGGGGCACGAGGCTGTGGGTGAGGTGACGGCCGTGGGCAAGGCGGTGCGGCGGTTCGCGCCCGGGGACCGCGTTATTGTGTCCTCCACGATGTCCTGCGGCGTGTGCTGGCAGTGCCGCGCCGGGCATACGGCGCAGTGCGACGTTGCCAACCCGAACGGCCCGCAGGCGGGGACCTGCTTCTTCGGCGGCCCCGAGACCACTGGACCAATTAACGGGCTGCAGGCGGAGTACGCGCGGATTCCGTGGGCCTCGAACACCTTGACCCGGCTGCCGGACAACGTCAGCGACGAGCAGGCCATCCTGCTCTCGGACATCTTCCCCACGGCCTGGTTCGGCGCGCAGCTGGCCGGCATCCAGCGCGGCGACACGGTGGCCGTGTACGGCGCGGGCGTTGTGGGGCAGCTGGCGATTGCGTCAGCTTTCCGGCAGGGTGCGTCGCGGGTGTTCGCGGTGGATGGGATCGAGACCCGGCTGGTCCAGGCGCTCGACCAGAACGCAGATGTCATCAACTTCAACAGCGAGGACCCCGTGGAGGCCCTGCAGGAGGCGACGCAGGGCATCGGCGTGGACGCGGTGATCGATGCCGTTGGCGTGGATGCGCAGCGGCCCTGGGCCGGGCCCGCGGCGGCCAAGGGCGAGGAGCAGGCGGAACAGTTCGCGCAGGAAGTGGCCGAGGTTGCCCCTGCCACCAATGTGCAGGGCGATAACTGGGTGCCGGGGAACGCGCCGTCGCAGGTTTCGCAGTGGAGCATCGAGACGGTGCGGAAGTACGGCCGGATCGGGATCATCGGCGTGTACAGCCCGGCGATGATGACGTATCCCATCGGCCAGGCGATGAACAAGAACCTGACCATCCGGATGGGCAACTGCGACCACCGCTCGGTCACGCCGCCGCTGGTGGACCTGGTGGCCTCCGGCGTCTTCGACCCCACCACGTTCATCACCCAGCACGAACCGATCAGCGATGTGGTGGATGCCTACCTGAACTTCGACCGGCGCGAGGAAGGCTGGCTGAAGACGGTGCTGACCACCGCATAGCCTCCCCCTGCATGACCGGCGGCCCGCTCCTTTTGGTGCGGGCCGCCGTCGTACATTCTTGGCTGTCATTTTGGCCGCCCGAACCCGTTGCACTGACGCCCGGTTGCGGGGGACGATCTTAGGCGTCAACACATTGGCGTGTCTCCCTGGCGGGGCCCGGACAAGGCAAGGGTGGGAAACCGTGACGAAACAAGTGCCTGATGCAGACGGGGCACGGCCGTCGATGCTGGCTCTCGCAGAGGTCTTCAAGGCTGTTGCCCATCCGGTAAGGGCGCAGGTTTTGGACCTGCTGTCCCATGGCGAGTCGTCCATCCCGGAACTGTGCGAGGGTACCGGGGAGAAGGCCTCGCACCTGTCGCGCCACCTGGCCCAAATGCGGAGCCAGCGGCTGATCGAATGCCAGCGTTCCGAGGGGAGGCTGATGTACCGGCTGGCCTGCCCCGAGGTGGCGAACCTTCTGGCCGCCGCGCGATCCGTGCTGCAGGCACAGGTGGCGGCCGCCGTGGTCCGGACGCGTTACACGCCGCGTCGGACGTTTGGAACAGTCGCGCCGCAAGCTGCCCCGCGCGCTGCCGCCGCTACGGGCCCGGCAACCTTCTCCGACGAGCAGTTTGCGGAGCTGGAACACACCCTGGCCTCACGCGCAGTGATTGCCGACGCGTGCGAAGCAATAGCTGCGCGATGCGGCTGCACCCTGGACGAGGCTGCAAAGCTGCTCATCATGACGGCACACAAGTCCAACCTCACCCTTCGGGCCGCTGCCGCACGCGAGCTGCAGGACCAGCACGGGCCGCGAGCCTGATTCAGTCAAGGCAACCTGGCCCACCCGGTACTAAGGTCCCTTGACCTCTCCCCGGAGCACGGGCCACACTTCTAGCAGAATTGACGAAAACGTCTATCCGTCAATACACCGTCCGACCACCATGCCGGGGGAAGGCACCAGGAAGCCCGGAGCAATGCTCCCCGATATTGGGGGGTTCCTGGTGCGGAGTGGATGGGGAGGGGCCAAGGCCGTCCCCTTCCCCATCCGCTTCCGGGGCCTGGTTTGCGCTGCCGTGTTGCTGTACGCCGTGAATGAGCAGCAAAGTAGTAGGCATGGAAGACATCACCGGGACCATCGAGCTTTCCGGGGACCTGCTGCACCTGAAGTGGGGGCACGGGGATGTGGTCACGGAGCGCGACGCTGTGGCGCTGATGGAGCGCGCCAGGGCCCTTAGCGGCGGCCGCGCCCTGCCGATGCTGGTGGAAATAACCGGTGTGGAGTGGATTGAGCAGGGAGCCCTGAAGGCCTTCGCCGGTAGGTGGCCCCTGACACGCGCAGCCGTGGTGGGCACCTCCCCCGTGGACCATACCCTCGCCAGCTTCTACACCGGCCGGCACAAACCGGTGCACCCCACCCGGTACTTCACGTCGATGGACGAGGCGATGGCGTGGCTGACGGAGGACCCGGCGCAGCCGTAGGGCGTGCGGGCAGTTTCGACGCGCAAAGCCGCCCGTGACGCGCAGATTCCTATTCGCGGCCCGGATTTAGGCTGCGCAAAGGAATCTGCGGAGCGAAACGGAAGATCCGCCTCGAAAACCGCTCTTCCGCGGCGCAGCGCCGGACGCGGCTCAAGTGCCCTCCTGCACCGGGACCTCGGCAACGGTCCGCTGCGTGGCGGCCCAGCTCGCCAGGACCTTCAGGGCATCCTCGGACGGCGTGCCCGGTTCGGCGGTGTAGATGTTGATCCGCAGTCCAGGATCGGCAGGAAGTTCAAGGGCTTCATAGGTCAGGTCCAGGTCCCCCACCACCGGGTGATGCAGCCGTTTCCGCCCGGTGCGGTGGTACTTCACGTCGTGCCGGGCCCAGCGGACACGGAACTCCTCACTGCGGGTGGAAAGCTCGCCGATCAGGTCCGAGAGGTCCTTGTCGTACGGGTTCCTGCCGGCAGTGGACCGCAGCACCGCAACGATGTCGTCCGCGCTCCGCTCCCAGTCCCGGAAGAACTCCCGCGCCATCGGATTAAGGAACGTGAACCGCGCACTGTTCGGCGGCGTCACCGGCTCCGCCATCATCTCCTGATACAGGGCCCGGCCCAGCTCATTGGAAGCCAGCACATCGCCGCGGTCGTTCCTAACCCAGGCGGGCGCCGTCGTAATCGCGTCGATGACCCGCTGCACGCTGGGACGCACCGTCAAAGGGCTCCGCTTGCGCCGCACCCGCGGCACCGACGTGGCCGCGCGGGCAAGGTCGAAAAGGTGGGCCGTCTCGGCGTCGTCCAGCTGCAAAGCCCGCGCCAACGCCTCCAGCACGCTGTCCGACGCACCCGACAGGTTCCCGCGCTCCAGCCGGATGTAGTAGTCGACGCTCAACCCGGCCAGCATGGCCACTTCCTCGCGGCGGAGCCCCGCCACGCGACGGGTCCCGCCGTACGCGGGCAGCCCGGCCTCCTCCGGAGTGATCCGGGCGCGGCGGGAGGTCAGGAATTTCCGCACGTCATCGCTGTTGGTCATGCCTCCACGGTACGCGTGCCCCAACCCTCGAAGGAGGGACTGACAAGCCCTCCCACAATCGCGGCCACCCACATAGCGTGAAGGCATGGAACTCAAACTCAACAACGGCGTCACCATGCCAGCGCTCGGCCTGGGCGTTTTCCAAAGTCCCCCGGAAGAGACGACGGCGGCCGTCCAGACAGCGCTCGAGGTGGGCTACCGGCACATCGACACCGCCGCCGCGTACGGCAACGAGCGGGAGGTGGGCGAAGGCATCCGGCGCTCCGCCCTGCCGCGCGGAGACGTCTTCATCGAAACGAAGGTGTGGGTCAGCGACTACGGCTACGAGCAGGCACTGCACGCCTGGGACAAGGCCGTGGGCAAGCTGGGCGTGGACCAGCTGGACCTGCTCATCCTGCACCAGCCCGCGCCGGACCGGTTCGAGAAGACCATCGCCGCCTACAAGGCCCTGGAAACCCTGCTCAAGGACGGACGCGTGCGGGCCATCGGCGTCAGCAACTTCATGCCGCACCACCTGCAGCAGCTGCTGGCGGAAACCGACGTGGTCCCGGCCGTCAACCAGATCGAGCTCCACCCGTACTTCCAGCAGCCGGCTGTCCAGACCATTGATGAGGACCACCGCATCCTCACCCAGGCATGGTCGCCCATCGGCGGCATCACCTTCTACCCCGGCTGGGGCGAGAACCGGAAGAACGTCATGCGGGACCCGGTGATTGCCGGCGTCGCGCAGTCCCACGGCAAGACCCCCGCCCAGGTGATGCTGCGCTGGCACCTGCAGCAGGGCCGCTCGGCCATCCCCAAGTCCACCAACCCGAGCCGAATTGCCGAGAACTTCGACGTGTTCGACTTCGAGCTGACCGCCGCCGAGCTCGCTGCCATCGACGCCCTGGAGACCGGCGTCCGCAGCGGCCCGGACCCGGATGTGGCCCGCCCGGAGCGGTTCGCCATGGTCATCCCGGAAGCGTAAGGAGAAGCAATGGAATACCGCCCGCTCGGCCGCACCGGAGTGCAGGTCAGCCCCCTCTGCCTCGGCGCCATGATGTTCGGCCCCTGGGGCAACGACGACCGTGCAGATGCCACCCGCATCATCCACCGCGCCCTGGACGCCGGCATCAACTTCATCGACACCGCGGACGTGTACTCCGGCGGAGCCTCCGAGGAAATTGTTGGTGAGGCAATCGCAGGAAGGCGTGACGACGTCTTCCTGGCCACCAAGTTCTTCATGCCCATGGACCAGAAGGACCCCAACCAGCGCGGCGGCTCCCGGCGCTGGATCATGCGCGAGGTGGAGAACTCGCTGCGCCGGCTGAACACCGACTACATCGATCTCTACCAGGTGCACCGGCCCAGCTCGGACACGGACGTGGAGGAGACCCTGGGCGCGCTCACCGACCTGGTCCGCCAGGGCAAGATCCGCTACATCGGTTCCTCGTCCTACTCCGGCTCCCAGATCGTGGAGGCGCAGTGGGCGTCCCGCGAGCGCAGCCTGGAGCGGTTCGTCACCGAGCAGCCGCCCTACTCCATCCTGGTCCGCGGCATCGAGGAGGACGTCCTTCCCACGGTGCAGCGGCACGGGATGGGCACGCTCACGTACAGCCCGCTGGCCGGCGGCTGGCTTTCGGGCCGGTGGCGGAAGGACTCGGCGTCCCGGCCCACCTCCTCCGCGCGGCCGAGTGCGCGTTTCGACATGTCCCAGCCGGAAAACCAGCGCAAGCTGGACATCGTGGAGGAGCTGGCGCAGGTGGCCGAATGGGCAGGGGTCACGCTCATCGAGATGGCCATCGCGTTCGTGATCAACCACCCCGGCGTCACCTCGGCCATCGTGGGTCCGCGGACCATGGAGCAGTTGGAGTCCTACCTCCCGGCCGCGGACACCGTCCTGGCCCCCGAGGTCCTGGACCGCATCGACCAGCTCGTTGGCCCCGGCGTCACCGTCAACCCCGACGACAACAGCTACGGCGCCCACGAACTGACAGCTAACGCACGACGGCGGCACCGGGCTTAAGCGCAAGGACGTCACCCTACGAAAGGAAATACCAATGGCAACATGGCTCATCACAGGCTGCTCCACCGGACTTGGCCGCGCACTCGCCGAAGCCGTGCTCGCGTCCGGGCACAACGCCGTCGTCACCGCCCGGAACGTCGACGCGGTGCAGGACATCACCGCCGGCTTCCCGGACACCGCGCTCCCCCTGGCCCTCGACGTCACGGACAAGGCTCAAATCGCCGCCGCGGTGAAGCAGGCGGAGGAGAAGTTCGGCAGCATCGACGTGCTGGTAAACAACGCCGGCTACGGCTACCGGGCCGCCGTGGAGGAAGCGGACGACGGCGACATCCGGCGTTTGTTCGACACGAACTTTTTCGGCGCGGTGGACATGGTCAAGGCGGTTTTGCCGGGCATGCGCACCAACAAGGCCGGCTCCATCCTGAACATCTCCTCCATCGGCGCCCGAATCACGCCGCCCGGCTCCGGCTACTACGCAGCCACCAAGGCCGCACTGGAGGGCATGTCCGGATCGCTGCGCCAGGAGTTGAAGCCGCTGGGCATCAACGTCACCGCCATCGAGCCCGGCGGCTTCCGCACCGACTTCGCCGGCCGCTCACTCACGCAGTCCGCTTCGGCGATCGATGACTACGCTGACACCGCCGGCAAGCGCCGCAAGGAACACGACACGGCGCACGGCACCCAGCCCGGCGACCCGGACAAGGCAGCCAGGGCGATCATCGCCGTCGTCGAATCCCCCAACCCGCCGGGACTGCTGGTCCTGGGCACCGACGCGTTCGGCGCTTTCGGCAAGGTGGCGGAGGCCCAGCGGGCGGAACTGGACCAGTGGCAGGAGCTGAGTACCGGCACCGACATCACGGACTGACCGTTTGTGCGACACAAGAGCGGGCTGGGCGATTTCCGCCCAGCCCGCTCTTGTGGATGTCAGCGGCTGGCGCCCGACGTCCCGGTCAACGCCTTATCAGTCGTCCTCGTGGTTGGTTGAACCGGCGGGGATACCGGGCACCTCGTCAGGACCGTAGATCTTCTCGTCGCCCGGGTAGGGGCTCTCCCATTTGTGGGTTTGGTACCAGGTCCAGCGGTTGAACAGGTTGGGGTCCGCGTAGTCTTCCTTCGCGCCGTTGCCTGTCAGGTGCTGCTTTTCGGACCAGTCGTCCCACTTTTCCGCGGTTTCCTTCATCGGGGCAGGGACAGCGGTGGCTTTGGCTGCTGCGTCATTGACTGCTGCGGCCGCAGCTCCGGTCTGGCCCAGGGTGTCCGGGCCGCAGGCGGGGGCGGTCTTGACGCCCTCGGTGAGCGGCACCTGGTTCGAGACCGCGCTGTACGGGGTGAACTCAGCCTTGTTGGTGAATGCGTCGAACATCGGGGTGGCCGCCGCCACCTTCTGGTTCAGCGGCTGTGCACCGAGGATCTGCTCGATGGTACGGACCATGTTGATCTGGGAGTAGAACGTGCTGACCGTCTTACCGTGCACCGCGTACGGGCTGATGACCTGGACGGGGGCGCGGTGGCCGTCGATGTGGTCGGTGCCGTTCTGGCTGTCGTCCTCGGCAATGAAGATTGCGGAGTCCTTCCAGTATTCGGAGTGCGAGATCTCATCGACGATCTTGCCCACGGCCAGGTCGTTGTCGGCAACCTGGGCCTCGGGGTCGGCGGTGCCGCCGGTGTGGTCACTGGAGAGCCACGTCATTTGGAAGTTCTTCGGGCCGTTCTTCTCAAAGTCCTGCTTCCAGGTCTCGTAGCGGTAGATGTCAGGTACCGCGGTGTCGAACGGGGCCGCGTTCGGGTCCGTAATCTCATTGAGGGACGGGATGGCGGAGCTGGCGTGCATCTGCAGTGCCGGGGTGAAGAGCTGGGCCGGGTCACCCCCGGCCATGGTGCCCGTGGCCGCGCAGTAGTACTGCTGCCAGGTGGCCCCTGCAGGCTTGCCTTCCTCGGAGTCGAACTCGCCATAGTTCCTGGCGGTGTTGCCCGCGTCCTTGATCGCGGTCCACAGGAAGCCGGAACGCTGGTGGCCCAGGACATCGTCCTCGGTATCGTAGGAGCGCTTGTACTCCCCGGCGCTGGTCTCGGTGTAGGCCGGGTTATCGCCCTGCATCATCCAGTTGTGGCCCTCGGCCGAGTTGGTGCCAATGTCGTACGTGTTGTCATAAAGGCCGAACTGGCTTGCCAGCGCGTGCTGGTTGGGCGTGACCTTCGCGCCGAACTGGGCAAGCGATGCGTCGCCGTTGCCCTGCTTCATGTCGCCGTACACCTGGTCGTAGGTGCGGTTTTCCTTCACGATCAGGAACACGTGCTTGATGCTCGACGGCTCCCCAATCCGTTTGGGCACGGCGACCGCCGGGATCTTGGCGGCCTCGGCAGCCGTCGCTTCCTTGACCGAGCTGCCATCCCAGCCGTTCTGCTCGAACACAGTCTCGGTGTACTGCTGGATTTGCTCATCGCTGGGGAGGGTGAATTTGGTGAGCGAGGCCGTGGTGGAGTGCGTGCCGTGACCGGTCGCAGCCGTAGTGTTCGGACCCTCGTTGATGGTCACTTCCGGGCCCCGCGCATCGATGCCGCGGATATTGGTGACCACAATCTGGCCGTTCACCGCGGTGACGTTGCCAGGGTAGTAGTCCGTCGGTAGCAGGCCAATGTAGCTGGCAGGGTCCTTCGGGTCCTGCTTGTTGACCTTGTAGACCGCGATCGCGTTGGCGCGGCCGAGCGAGACCAGGAGATGGTCGCCCTGCATGCTGATGCCGGTGGGTTCGTAGCCCACCTGAGACGAGGCCCAGGGCTGGGTGGCGATGATTTGGAGGACCTTGTTGCTGGCAGTGTCCACGACGGAGACGGTGTCGCTGTTGGTGTTCGCCACATACAGGGTGGCCCCGTCCAGGAACATCGCGGTCGGGTGCAGCTGGACGTCGAGGGAGGAAACCGGCGCAGCGGCGTTGGCGGTGTCGATGATGCTAAGGGTGCCGGTCGTGGAGGTGCCGAGGTTGGTATCGGCCGGGACGTCGGTGCCGTAGGAGTTCATGGTCGGCTCACCCGGGAGTGCCTGGCGGCCCCCTTCGTTTGAGACGTAAAGGCGGGTGCCGACGAACTTCAGCTGGCGCGGGGCAATACCGGTGCCGAAGGTCTGCTTGATGGTTCCGGCGGCCGGGTCGATCGCGACGACCGCGTTCTGGCCGTTCACGGCCGCGTACAGGGTCGAGCCGTCGGGGGAGAACGCCATGCCGGCCGTCAGGGCCTGCTTGTCGCCCGCGGTCGGAATGCTGATCTTCGTCCCGGCACCGAGGGAGCCGTCCGGATTGAAGGGGTAGCGGACAATGCCGGTTGCGACGGGCTCAAAGAGGAACTTGCCGTCGGGCGAGAAGACCGGGCCGTCCTGGCCCACCGATCCGTCCGTGATGTGCTGGTATGCCATGTTCGCGTAGCCTGCATTGCCTGCCGCGGCTGCAAAAACTGTGGCCGCCTGGGTGCCGGCCGCGGCGACGGGCTTGTAGGTGGTGAGGTCAAAGACCTGGAGGTCAACCGAGCGGTCCGTGCTGGTGCCAACCAGGTATCGGCCATCGGGGCTGACGGTCGACCCCATGATTTTGCCGAAAGGGGTCATCAGGCGGTCCCCGATGGGTTTGATCACCTGGTTCGAGGCGACCTGCTCCCCCTTGTCGGTCTGGGAACCGACCTGCTGCTGGCCGAAAGGAAGCGTTGAGGCGGTCGCGATGCCAGCGCCGCCGAGAACGGCGAGAGTGCAGCTCGCGGCCACAATTGCCAGCGGCTTGTGGCCGCGCACGAAGGCGGACACATTTCCCAGCCGCGAGGTGCTTTCCTGGTTTTCGGCGACTGATTTACGGACGGTTTTTGAGGGTGTTTTCACACCAGAAAACTTAGGGACCCGAGCTTAAATGCACGTGACGAAATTGGTTATTTCGGGCAACCATTTGGTTATCCCGGGCAACCATTGACCGCCACATGCAACGTGGGATGAACAGTTCCCGAAGGCGGGCTGAACAACGGCGTGTGGGTGCCCCCGCCGGCTCCGCACCGCCCTAGCGTGGGTAACCATGATCAACCCCAATCATCGTCACCATCGCGCGGTTATCACCGCGCTGGCGGTATCCCTCCCTTTTGCCTTCCTGGCCCCGGCCGGCGCCTCCACGGCGGCACCCACCGCTCCTGTCGCGGACCAGCAGGCTGCCGCACCATCGCAGTCCGCCCATCTCGACCTCGGCGCAGCAGACCAGCCCGAGACCCGCACCGTGACCACCCTGGCCCCTGGCCTGACCCGGACCGCCATCAGCCGGGGCACTCCCAACCAGGACTTCTTCTGGACCGCCGAAGTGGCCGTCCCGTCCACATCGCCGGACCCGGATGCTCCTGCGTCCGCCCTCTCCAGCCAGGCGCAGGCCCAACTGGTTGCCGACAAGCTCACCGCGGCCGGCGTTCCTGCACGGGTGGAGCACGTCCAGTCACCCCAGCTGGCCGACGCCGGCGGCGACCTCGGCTACCGGGTACGGGCCGGGAACTTCTCCACCAAGGCCGACGGAACCACCACTGTGGACCGGATCAAGGCGGCGGGCTACAAGTCCTCCGTGATCTACACCGGCTGGGACGGTGACGCCGGCTCCAGCGAGGATGACCGCGGCCCCTGGAACCTGCAGGTGCTCACCATCGATCCGAAGGAATTCCGGGGCAACCTGACCTCCTCGTTCGGCCCGAACCTCGAGGACCGCGAAACCACCAGCTCACTCGCTGCCGCCGCAGGTGCCCTGGCCGCGACGAACGGCGGCTACTTTGTCATGGACCCCGCCGCCGGCGCGCCGGGCGACCCTGCCGGCGCCGCAGTCCACGACGGCAAGGTCCTCAGCGAACCCGTGGGCGACCGGCCCTCCCTGGTCATCGATAAAAACAAGACGTCCGTCCAGCGCCTGCACTGGCACGGCACGGTCACCGGCGCGGGCCAGGCGGGAGAGCTTCCCCTGGACGGAATCAACCGGGTCCCCGGGCTCATCCGCAACTGCGGCGGCACCGACGACACCCCCACCAACCTGCCGCTGCACGACTTCACCTGCACGGACGCGGACGAAATCATCGCCTTCACCCCCGAATACGGCCCCACCACGCCGTCCGGGCCGGGACTCGAAGTCCTCCTGGACGCCCAGGGCACTGTCACCGCGGTCAACCATACCCGCGGCGCCACCGTCCCGGCCGGCGGCCAAACCCTCCAGGCGATTGGAGCGGATGCGGATAAGCTCGCCGCCCTGGCTGCCCCGGGTGCCAAGCTGAAGGTCAACACGGACCTGCTCGACGGGAGCGGCAAGACCCTGCAGCCGCATGCCGGCACGGACGTGGTTAACGGCGGACCGACGCTGGTTGAAAACGGCCAGCTGAACGTCACCGCGAAGCGCGACGGCATGGCCCGCACCAACGACAGCAACAGCTTCTTTTACGGCTGGGTCCACAAGCGCAACCCCCGCACGATCGCCGGTGTGGACGCGCAGGGCCGGACCCTGATCGTCACTGCAGACGGCCGCCAGACCACGTCGCTGGGCCTGAGCATCAAGGAAGCCGCCGACGTTGCCCGTTCCCTGGGAATGGTCAACGCCATCAATCTCGACGGCGGCGGGTCAACCACCATGGCCCAGGGCGGCCAGGTTGTGAACTCGCCGTCCGACGCCACCGGAGAGCGCCCCGTCGGCGACGCCCTCCTCGTTCTCCCTGGCCGCAAGCCCTGAGCGGGCACAGACTTTAGCCAACAAAGCCGCATCCAAGTACTGACAGGCACTACGAGAAGGGCGCGCCCAGCGAACAGGGGCGCGCCTTTTTCGCGTTTCCGCGTCCGGGCGTTGCGGAGTTGCGCCCGGAACTTCCAACGGCACGGTCGTAGGCTTTCGCCATGCACCCCTTGGCTGCGATCGTCCTGGTGATCCTCACCGGGCTTGCCTGGCTGGGCACCACCATCACTTTGCTGGTGTCCCTGGCGAAGGCCCGACGGCAACCGGCTGTCGCCGACGACAGAGTCCAGGGTCCGCAGGGCGGCCCCCAGGATGAGGCAGCGCGGATCCCGCTGTGACCTGCCAGCATCTGGCCGGGCCTACCGCAGGGCGCTTCGCAGCCGCTCCATGAGGTCCTCGAGCGATTCGCGCCATTTGGGTTCCTCGGCGTCCTCCCACAGCTCTGCCAGTTCGGACCTCTCCCCCGCGACCCGTTCGACAGCCTCGAGAGCCATCTCCACGTCCTCGGCGGTGATTGCGGCCGCGTGGGCGGTCACCCAGTCAGTGACGTTCTCCGGCAGTTCCCCCAACGGGTTGCCCTGGCTGGCCGAAGTGACCTCGGCGGCCGCCAGCGCCACCGCCCCGTCCGGCGCTTCGACGTACCTGTCACCCGCCCTCGACAGCGCCTGGCGTACCACCTCCGCTCCGCCGCCGTCGAGCTCGTCGAGCCAGTCCAGCGCGTCGTCGTTTTCAAACGGCAAGTAGCCCCATGCGCCCATCAATCGCCCCTCCCGGTATTCCGGTCATGCACCGGCACTGATATGCCTGACCGTAGTCATCGATCATTCCTGAAGGGACACCTCAGCGGTCAAATGCCCGGGGCCGTTCAGGCCCAAATTCGAGTAGTAAATACTCATGACACGGCGCATGCCCGGTGCGAAAGTGGTTTTTACAGCTTCATCGCGTCGCAAGAGGAAACACCATGGCAGCAAAGAGGCGTCGCTCCGGCACCATCGGGTGTGCACCCTTCCTGGTGCTGATCGTCATAGCCCTCATCATCAAATTCTGGTGGGTCATTCTCATCAGCCTTGGCGTGGTCGCAGTGACGGCGGTGCTGGTCCGCACGGCGAAGGCCCCGGCGCGTCCCGCCCCGATACCCACTCCCAAGCCTCAGCCCGTCAGGGCCCCGCCCCGCCCGGTTGTCAGCGGCGACGACCTCACAGCCCACATGCGGAGCCAAAAACGGGCCGGCCGCGAACGGGACCTGCAGGAATGGGACTACGAGTGGATCCGCCTGGCCCATCCGGGGAAGAGCCTCCGCGAAGTCAATGAGATCGCGAACGCCCATTTTGCCCGCGGCCGTTCCATTGGCATCAACTGGGGCGACCCTTCGGTTTCATAAGTGGACGGCCACTTATCCCCGTTTCCCGGACAAATCCCCGCTCCACGCGTGGGGGAATAGTCCGCGAGGCGGGGATTTTCCGTTTGAACTGCCTCAGGACACAGGCCGCACCTACCCCGAGATGGTTTCGCTGCTCCGGCCGTGCTGGAGGCCCGTGGGGAACCCGAGGGTCACGGAGACCGGTGCCGGGGCGGCGCAGCAGGAGTCGCCAACAGAGTCACCGGAGTCGTCGGGAACGGACGTCGAACAGACGCCGGTTTCCGGCAATTCAAGTTCGACGGCGTCCGCGGCCTCTGTGTCTCCGGCGAGGGCTGCGGCGATGGAGCGGACCTGCTCGTAGCCGGTGGCCATCAGGAAGGTGGGCGCACGCCCGTAGGACTTCATCCCCGCCAGGTAGAAATCCTTCTCCGGCTGCTCAAGGATCCGGGCACCGTGGGCCGGAACCGTACCGCAGCTGTGGAAGTCCGGATCGATCAGCGGGCCGAGGGCTTTGGGGGCGTCCACCGCGGGGTCCAGGTCCAGGCGCAGTTCCGAGAGCATGCCCAGGTCCGGCCGGAAACCGGTGGCAGGAATGACCCGGTCCGCCTCAACGCTACGGCCGTCGGCGGCGTGCACGGTGACGGCGTCACCATACACTTCGAGGGACGCCGTGTGGAAGTTGGTCAGAAGCTGGACTGACCCGCTTTCGACGGCGGTGCGGAGCCTGGCCCCGAGCTGGCCGCGGGCGGGCAGCTGATCGGCGTCGCCGCCGCCGTAGGCACGCGCAGGCGTGGCGGCGCGGATGGCCCACAGGACTTCCGTCCCGGGGTTGGCGCGCGACACCCGGGCCAGGTCGAGGACCATGTTGGCGGCCGAGTGTCCGGAACCGATGACCAGAGTACGGCCGCCGGCGAAACCACCAGCGGCAACGTCCGGCAGCGGCCCGGTGACCAGCCCGGCGGCACGCGCCTCGGCCTCACCCGGAACAGCCAGGCCGGAGGATCCCAGCGGCGCCGGGCTGCTCCAGGTACCGGACGTATCGATCACGGCGCGGGCCAGCACCTCGGTGACCTGGCCGCCGTCGTGCTCTATGCGCAGGAGGAACGGCGCCTGGTCTCGGCCCTGGCTGCGGCCCTTGTCCATGCCCTGCCGGGTGACGGCGACAACGCGGGAGCCGGTCCTGATCCGGTCCTTCAGTTCCGGCGTTGCAGCCAGCGGCTCAAGGTACTCGGACACAATCTGGGAGCCGTACGGCAGCGCGGTGGGCCGGGGCGCTTCCCAGCCGTTGCGTTCCAGCAGCCGGACCGAGGCGGGGTCGAGGTTGTATTTCCAGGTGGAGAACACGCGGACGTGGCCCCATTGCCGGATGGCAGCCCCCACGGCAGGACCGGCCTCGAGGACCAGCGGCTGCAGCCCGCGTTCCAGCAGGTGCGCGGCCGCGGCCAGGCCCACGGGTCCGGCGCCGATCACGGCAACGGGGAGGGACTCCTTGGATGTCATGGCGTCAAACCTTTCAGCTCTGCGCGGGGATCAGGGAGGCGATCAGGGCTTCGACGCGGGTCCTGATCTGGTCGCGGATGGGCCGCACGGACTCCATGCCCTTGCCGGCGGGGTCCTCCAGGACCCAGTCCTCGTAGCGCTTGCCCGGGAAGTAGGGGCACTCGTCACCGCAGCCCATGGTGATCACCACGTCGGAGTCCTGCACGGCCTCGGTGGTGAGGATCTTGGGGATCTCGGCGGACATGTCGATGCCTACCTCGGCCATTGCCTCGACGGCGGCGGGGTTGACGTTCTCCGCCGGCTGCGAGCCGGCGGAGCGGACCTCGATGGCGCCGTCCGAGAGCGACGTGAGGAACGCGGCGGCCATCTGGGAGCGGCCCGCGTTGTGGACACAGACGAACAGGACGGAGGGCTTGCGGCTCATGAGAACACCTTTCGGTCAGCCGTGGCGACGGCAGAAGAAGCGATGGAGGGGTAGAGGAAGCGGACCAGGAAGTACCCCAGCGCACCGCCGAGCAGTTGGGCCAGAATGAAGGCAGGGGCCGACGGCGGCGCGATGCCGGCGAAGGTGTCCGTGACGGTCCGGGCGATGGTCACCGCGGGGTTGGCGAAGCTGGTGGAGCTGGTAAACCAGTACGCGGCGGTGATGTACCCGCCCACGGCGAACGCCACCCGGTCCGCCCGGCCGGACCGGACTGTGCCGAAGATGACCAGCAGCAGCCCCACCGTGGCGATGACTTCGGCCAGCCAGAGCGAGGGGCCGGTGCGTTGGTGCGTGGACCAGGACACCGCGTCCAGGCCGAACATCAGGTTCGCGGCCACGGTGCCGGCCAGTCCGCCCAGGACCTGCCCAACGATCAGGGTCGCGGCCGTCCCGGTATCGATCATGACCAGCGCGCGTTCCACCAGGGTCACCACCGGATTGAACGACGCCGATACCGGCTGCAGTGCCACGATCAGCGCCACCAGCGCGGCACCCGTGGCGAGGCTGTTCTGCAAAAGCTGCAGGCCGGCGTCGTCCGGTGACAGCCTGGACGCCATCACGCCCGAGCCCACCACAGCCATGACCAGGAACGCGGTGCCGATGAATTCTGCGGCGGCGCGGCGGGCCAGGACCGTCACTTGGCCTGCCCGCCGATCAGTGCGGCCAGGTTCTGCAACGCCTCCGTCCGGGCGCGGTAGTAAACCCACACCCCGCGCTTTTCCCGGTCCAGCAAACCCACCTCGTGAAGGATCTTCAGATGGTGGCTGATGGTGGGCTGGGACAACTCGAAGGCGTCGTTCAGGTCGCAGACGCACGCTTCGCCGCCCTCATGCGAGGCAACCATGGACATCAGCCGCAGCCGGACCGGATCGGCCAGCGCCTTCAACAGCGGGGCGATTCCCTCGGCTTCCTGCTCGGACAACGGCTCCCTTGCCAGGGGCGCGCAGCAGGCGACGGCCTGGACGGGGGTCAGTTCCAAAGACATAGACACAGGTAAATATTTACATTCATCTATGTCTTTGGCAATCCACACAAATCCCGCCGCCTTCCTCCCCTCCCTTGCAACGCCCGGAGGAAGGGCAAATAGGATGGCCCCTAGAGCTTTTGGCCGCAGACGAAGGGCGCCGCAATGATCGAGATCCTGAACCCCGCTGAAGTGGCCCGCGCACGGGAGACCGGTGCGCTGGTGGCTGACATCCTGCAGGCCATGAAGAACCGCGCCACCGTGGGCACCAACCTGCTGGACATCGACCAGTGGACCAAGGAGATGATCACCGAGGCCGGGGCCGAGTCCTGTTACGTGGACTACGCGCCGTCGTTCGGCCGCGGGCCCTTCGGCCACTACATCTGCACGGGCGTCAACGATGCCGTGCTGCATGGGCTGCCCCACAACTACGAACTGGCCGACGGCGACCTCCTCACCCTTGACCTCGCCGTCGTCAAGAACGGGGTTGCCGCCGACGCCGCCGTAAGTTTCCTGGTGGGGGACGCGCAGCCGGCAGAGAGCGTGGCGATGATCGAAACCACCGAGCGCGCCCTGGCCGCCGGGATAGCCGCCGCCGGGCCGAATGCCAAGATCGGCGACATCTCCTACGCAATCGGCCGCGTCCTTACCGACGCGGGGTACCCCATCAACACGCAGTTCGGCGGGCACGGCATCGGATCCACCATGCACCAGGACCCGCACGTGCCCAACATGGGCCGGCCCGGCCGCGGTTTCAAGCTCCGGCCCGGGCTGCTGCTGGCGCTGGAGCCGTGGATCATGGCGGACACGGCGGAGCTGGTGACGGACGACGACGGCTGGACGCTCCGCAGCGCCACAGGCTGCCGGACGGCCCACACGGAGCACACCATCGCCATCACGGACGACGGCGCGGAGATCCTGACGCTTCCCTCACGGTAGGTGCGGGGCGGGTTTCCCCGCTGCCGCGGCTGCGTTGGCGGCCCTTCAGTAGAGGTAGACGTCCACCAGCAGGGCGGCCAGCGCGGTAAGGGCCGCCGTCCCTGCCACACTCCGGGCCGCATCGCGCCTGCAGGGCCCCGACATCAGGGCGATGGCTGCGCCGGCGAGGGTGAACACTCCGGTTCCCGTGTCCTGCCAGCTGATAGGGAACGGCGGGAACGGCAGATCATGCGAGAACAGGCCGACCGCTCCGGTCCAATTCAGGATGGAATTCCAGGCCATCGGCATCAGGAGGGCAGCCGCTGCTGCCGTGGCCACAACGCCCGTGCGCCGTTCCCGCCGCACCAGCAGGAGCAGGACCAGCGCCACGAGGGCGGACAGCAGGGCACCCACGAACATCGCCTGCAGGTTCATCCTGGGCCTCTGGGGTTCACTACCCGCATATGTCCAGTCTAGGCACCGGCCGCACGCGCGGACCCGGCGCCGGGAGGTTCTTCTACTCGGTCCCGGCCACGTGGCTGCGGCGTTCCAGGAGCAGCGTGTCCTGCCAGTGGCCCGCCTTGGGGCCGTGGCTGATCCGGGCAATCCGCTCTCGGGTTCCCACCACCCGGAAGCCCAGCTTCCGGTGCAGGGCAAGGCTCGCAATGTTCTCGGGGAAGATGCTCGA
The DNA here is from genome assembly GCF_042652025.1 of Arthrobacter sedimenti. Classification (NCBI taxonomy): domain Bacteria; kingdom Bacillati; phylum Actinomycetota; class Actinomycetes; order Micrococcales; family Micrococcaceae; genus Arthrobacter; species Arthrobacter sedimenti. Next base: position 894,631 of record NZ_JBHSDQ010000001.1, read on the forward strand.
CTGGATGGTCCAGATGCCTGCGGCTTCCGTCGACTGCACCAGGGCGTTCAGGAGCAGCCGGCCCACGCCGCGGCCCTGTGCATGCGGCGCGACATAAATGGAGTGCTCCACCAGGCCCCGGTACACCTCGCGCGACGAGACCCGGGAAACCGCGGCCCAGCCCAAAACACTCCCCGCATGTTCGGCGACGATCCGGTGCCCGGGCAACCGCACGCCGTCGAACGCTTCCCAGGTGGGCGGCTCGCTCTCAAAGGTCACCTCCCCTGTGGCGATGCCGGCGGCGTAGATCGCGTGGACCGCGTCCCAGTCGTCGGGGCACATGGGGCGGATGGTGACGGGAGTGTCCATGCGTCCCATTATGGTGCCGGGCCGAGCCCCTCCCGACCGCATCGGACGGGCGTCAAGGTTTCGTTAATAAAACGGCCTGCCCGTCCCGGTTGCGGCTTCCGGGTTCTTTGATGGAGTCATAGGCGTTTGGTGAAGGCAGGGAGCGCAGATGCGATGGGATGAAAGCCCTGAGGACCGCCGCAGGGTCAAGTTTGCTGCGACGGCCGGGTCCGTGGAGGGCTACGGCGGCCGCGGGGTGAACGGCCGCGCCCTCCACCCCGCCGGCTACCTGTTCCCCGACCAGAACGGCGAACCGTGGTGGATCATCTTCCAGCCCCTGCCCTCATCCGGCACGCCGGGACACAAAGTTCCCGGCGACATCCTGGCCTGCAACGATTCCTACGGCGACATGGTGCACGTGGTGGTGCTCGCCACCGGCGTGTGGGAGGACGACGCCGAGGCAGCCTTCCGTGCGAATGTCCCGTCCACGTTGGCCGACGCCGTCCGGGTTGCGGCCGCGGTCAGCCGACGTGCACCCACGGGCGCTGGGTAACGTCCGGGACGGCCTCGCGCAGGACTTCCCTGGTCACCGGCGCAATCTCACCCTCGCCGAGGAACAGGAACCGCACCAGGTTGGTGATCGGGTTGCCCTCGGTCCAGCGGAAGTAGATATGCGGCATGAGCCCGGTGACGTCCCGGATGTGCAGCAGGACGGAGGCGATGGTGTTGGGGACCACCGGCCCGTGGACTTCGAGGATGTGGTAGCCGTGCCGGTTCACCCCGCGGACGTGCAGCTCGGTTTCGAAGTCCGACGAATCATCCACCACAACCTCGAGGAACAAGGCGTCGCCGGCCAGTGGGAGGTGGCTGACCTCGATGGCCGACTCGAGTTTGTCCCGGTAGGCCTCTGCGGTCATCCGCAGCGGCTCGTGCGCAATGATCGCGATGGGTCCGTCCAGGGTGCTGGACATGAACTCGAGCGCCTGCTGGTCCAGGTGCACCCGGGTGGCGTGGAGTTCAAAGGAGCGGCGGACCCTGGACAGCAGTGAGATGACAATGATGCCCAGGATGAAGATGGCGGCGATCCGGATGCCCTCGGGCCGTTCGAAGATGTTGGCCACGGTGGTATACGCGAACACCACGGAAATGGCGCCGAAGCCCACGGTGAGGTTCCGCTGCCTGCGCCGGCGCGCGGACAGCGTGACGGCCACGGCGGCGGAGGTCATCAGCACCAGCACACCGGTGGCGTAGGCACCACCCTGGGCATCGACGTCGGCCTTGAAGATGAAGGTGATCAGGAAGCCGACCAGGGTGAAGACGAGCACCAAAGGCCGGACGGCCTTGGCCCAGGCCGGAGCCATGCCGTACCGCGGCAGGTAGCGGGGCACGAGGTTCAGCAGGCCGGCCATCGCCGACGCACCGGCAAACCAGAGGATGGCGATGGTGCTGATGTCATAAACGCTGCCGAACCCCACGCCGAGGTATTCGTGCGCCAGGTAGGCCAGGGCCCGGCCGTTCGCCTGGCCGCCGGGCTGGAATTCCTGTTCCGGAATCAGGACCACCGTGATGAAGCTGGTGGTCAGCAGGAAGGCGCTCATGATCACTGCCGCGGTGGTGAGCATGCGGCGGGTGCCCCGGATGCGGCCGGCCGGGTTCTCCTCGGTGTCGTCCGCTTTGCCCCTTACCTGCGGCATCACGGCGACGCCGGTTTCGAAGCCGGACAGCCCCAGGGCAAGTTTGGGGAACACGAGCAGGGCGATGGCCACGGCCATCACCGGATTTCCGTGCGACACCCAAAGGTTGGTCCACCAGTCCCCCGCGGCTGCCGGATGCGAGAGTACCTGCGCGAACGTAACAGCCACCACAATGGCGTTCAGGCCCAGGTAGAACACCACCAGGACGACGGCGATGCCGATGGCTTCCTTGAACCCGCGCAGGAACACTGCCGCCAGCAAGGCCAGCAGGAAGAGCGTGACGGGAACGTTCTGACCCTGGAGCCACCCGGGAGCCACCGGGTTGCCCAGCAGGTGCGCGGTGGCATCGGCTGCCGAAAGGGTCATGGTGATCATGAAGTCAGTGGCCGCGAACCCGAGGAGCACCAACACCAGGAGCTTGCCGCCCCATCGCGGCAGCAGCCGTTCGAGCATGGCGATGGAGCCTTCACCGCGGGGGCTTTCACCGGCGACCCTGCGGTACACGGGCAGGGCGCCCAGCAGGGTCACCGCCACCAGTACCAGGGTGGCCAGCGGGGAAATGACCCCGGCGGCGAGGGCGGCGATGGCCGGCTGGTAGCCCAGGGTGGAGAAGTAGTCCACACCCGTCAGGCACATGACCTGCCACCAGCTGTGCTTTTTCTCGTGTTGTGTGGGCACGCCGCCCGGTCCGGGGTGGGCTCCCTTGCTGTCCTGGAGCCCGAACAGCAGCCAGCCCTGGAATGCCTTCCTGCCGCGCACGTGGGGCGCGGAAGGATCCGCCGGGGGCCTGCTTAACGTGGTCATGTCTGCCTTTCCGCGCTGCCCTTTGCACCGCGACCACCTGCGAAGCTAGCACCGGCTAAAACGCCCGGAGTGCCAAAACGGCATTTCTTAATGATTCCTTGACGCCGGGTTCACGGCGGCAGCTCCGAAATCCCGAGCAGCGACTCCTAGGGCGCTCCCCGGGGGCCGGCCTCCCGTGGCCGGCCCCGTGCTTCGCTAAGCTGGCGGCATGCCCACCCTCGCCGCGCTGCTGCCCACCCTGGCGGCCATTGCCGTCCTGGCGGCACTCACGGTGGGCATCCTGTGGGGCGCGCGGACGCCGTCGTACCTCTCCCCTGCCCTGGCCATCCTCCGTGGCGCGGCCCAGCTGGCGGTGATCAGCCTGGTGCTGGGCGGCGTCATCACCAACCCGCTGTGGGTGGGGGCGGCCCTGTTGGTCATGTTCAGCGTGGCGTCCGTGACGGCGGCGCGGCGGCTCACCTGGTCTTGGCGGCGCTTTGCCCTGGTGGCTGCCACGATGGCCGCGGGCATCCTGGTGACGGTGACCATCGTGTTTGGAACGGGCGCCATCGAGTTCTCGCCGCGGTATGCGCTGGCGGTGGGCGGAATCGTGATCGGCAACTCCATGACCATCGCCACCCTTGCGGGGCGCCGGTTCTTCGAGGCCGTCCTGGAGCAGTGGGACCAGGTGGAGGGCTGGCTGGCGCTGGGCGCAACGCCCCGGCAGGCCACCCTGATCCAGGCCCGGCAGGCCGTGCACTCGGCCTTGATCCCCTCCACGGACCAGACCAAGACCACAGGGCTTGTCACACTGCCCGGCGCGTTCGTGGGCGCCATCTTCGGCGGCGCCTCGCCCCTGGAGGCGGGCCGGTTCCAGGTGGTGGTGCTGGCGTCCATCATGGCGGCCGGGTCCATCACCGCCGTGGCGCTGATCCGTTCGCTGGGCAACGTGAAGGTGCGGCCCGAGCCGCTGTAAACGGACGCGGTTGCAGGGTGGACGCACGGGTACCGCGATCTGCCATGATGGTGCGATGTGTGCGCAAGGTTCCCGCCTGTGATGGTAAGCGAGCTGGCCAGGGACGCGATCCTGGCCAGGACAGGACTCCCCGTGCCGGGGCCGGACCTGGACATCGCGGTCCCCCTCCCCTCCGAACGCCTGCAGAACCTGGTGGAACTGGCCAGGACGGTCTGCGGGCAGCCGGTGACGGCCATCAACATCATCACCCAGGACCTGCAGTACCAGGTGGCCACTGCCGGCATGGAGCCGTACCTGTGCTCGCGGGAAGATTCGATGTGCGCCGTCGGTTTCCTCAGCGGGACTCCCACCGTGCTGGAGGACGCCTCACTTGATCCCCGCTACAACACCAACCCGTTCGTGGACGGCAGGCGGGGCGAAATCAGGTTCTACGCGTCCATCCCCCTGGTGGCCGAGGACGGCTTTGTCCTGGGCACGCTCTGCGCGGGCGCCCGGGAGACCGGACAGCTGAGCGACCGGCAGCTCAAAGGCCTGGAAATCCTCGCCGCCGAGGTGGTGGACGCCCTGCAGCTGGAACACCGTGCCCGGCAGCTCGCCGACGCCCTGGCCGAGGCCCACCGCAGCAATGCCCTCCTGGCTGAGTTCGCGGGCCGGATCAGCCACGACCTGCGCAACCCCCTGACCTCGGTCCTGGGATTCGTGGAACTGGCCAGGGACGAAGCAGGGGAACTTGATGACCCGGCCATCGCCGGGTACCTGGACACCGTGGCCAGCTCCGGCCAGCGCATGTTGTCCATGGTGAAGGACGTCCTGTCCTACGCCACGATCGGCGGGGACGTCCGGCCAGCCGAGGTGTCCCTGGCGGACCTGGTGCGGGATGTGGTCCAGGACCTGGCCGCCAGCATCGAAGCATATGGCGCCTCGGTGGAGTGCGATGACCTGGCCTTCACCGCGGACGCCGTCCAGATGCGCGTGCTGCTGCAGAACCTGGTCCACAACGCCATCACCTACAGCCGGCCGGGAATCCCGCCGGTCATCCGCGTGACCGGCGGCCGCTCCGAGGACGGGGCAACCCTGCGGGTGGTCGACAACGGCAAGGGCATCAGCGAGGCCGACCGCAAACGCGTCCTCGATCCGCTGGTCCGCCTGTACCGGGAGGATGACCCGCCGGGCACCGGACTGGGCCTGGCCACCGCTGCCCGCATCGCCACCGCGAACGGCGGGCGGCTTGAGATCGGCCCGGTTCCCGGCGCGGGCACCATGGTCACAGTCCACCTGGGCGGGAACAGCTAAGGCACGGCGGGAGCTGGAACGCCTCCCGGCACCGGTTCCTGTACCCATGCGGCGCTAGTACGTGGTGGCGTTGGCCAGGATGTGTGGCGGCAGGGGCGCCTGGTTGAAATCGAAGGCCTTGGTCAGGTCGCCCAGCAGCGGGCTGTTCTCCCGCACGTCTGGCCGCGGGTCGGGACGGCCATCGGTGGCCGGGTCCAGCCGCTGGCCGTGGAGGAAGTCGTCCTCGATGAATTTGAGGTAGGCGTCCTGGCTCAGTGTCTGGTGGTCGATGTAGCCCTGTTTGGCGTACGGACTGATGATCAGGCTTGGCACTCGGAACCCGTAGCCGTTGGCATCCGCCGCCGGTGGTGCCACATGATCGTAGAACCCGCCCCAGTCATCCCAGTTGAGGAAGATGGCGGTGCTGTCCCAGTCGGGACCGCTCATGATGGCGTTGATCAGCCCCGTCACGTAGGCCTGGCCGGCGCTGATCTTTGCCGGTGCATGTTCACTGACCTTGTCCGTGGGAGCGATCCACGTGACGGCGGGCAGCGTACCCTGCCGCGCAGCGTCATAGAAGTTCGTGAGGGGCTGGATATTGCCCAGTTCACCGTCCTGTTTGACGGTGTCGAAGTACAGCAGCGGATTCCACAGGCCGGGGGTCTTCGCGTCCTGTTTGATGGGGGCGCAGGTGGCGGCGTCATTGCGGCAGTCCGGTTCGGTGCCGTTGAATACGTAGTAGGCCCATGGGACGTGCTGCTGGTGAAGCAGGTAGGTCAGGTCCGTCCACGCGTAGTCGGGTTGTTGGAGGTGCTTGGCGGCTTGGGACAGCTGCTGCTTCAGCGCGTCCGGAACATTGGCGGCGTCGACGGCGGCCTGGCAGGCAGGGTAGGTGTCCGTAGGTTTGCAGCTGGTGCTGATGAGCTGGTCCAGTTCTGCGGCCAGCCCGGCACTGACCCCCGCACTTGCCAGGGCTTGCCTGCAGGGGGCAAGGTCCGCGGCTGCCTGGCATTTGCCGATCAGGGTGTTGTTGATGATTTCCGGGTCCGGGCCGGAGTCGGGGTTCTGGAGGGCGTTAGAGCACGACGCCGGGTCCCCGGCTTTGGTGCACTTGGCGGACCATTCGGAAACCAGGTAGAGGTGGGCCGGCAGGCTCCAGGCGGACGCGGCGGCGAACATGTGGTCCTGGAGGGTGAAGTTCCTGGCGTAGTCCCAGTAGTTGGGCAGGTCCCGCTGGTCGTGGTAGCCCATCACGTCGGTTGCGGCGGTCTTGTAGCGGCAGTTGGCCTGCGTGGCCGTGCACCCGGCGAGGCCCTTTTCCGCCTGGGCCACGAACCCGTCCGTGGCCCCGTTGTTGAGGTCGGCCACTTCATCGTTGTGGCTGTGCGGGGCACCGGCGTTGCTGTCATTTGGGTTGTAGAAGGGCTTGACGCAGCCGCCGTGGGCCGGGTCCGGAAGGCATACCGCCGGTTTCCCGTTTTGCATGGGGATGCCGTCCGCGCCGGGGAAGGTGCCAAAGTAGGTGTCGAAGGAGCGGTTCTCCTGGGTGATGATCACTACATGCTTGATTTTGCTGATTCCGGCGGCAGCGCGTTCCTCCGGACCGGCCGTGGACCCGCCTCCCGCCAGGACGTAGGTCAGCAGCATCCCGACCACCAGCCAGGCGGCCGCGGCCGGGAGTCCCCCCACGCCAACCAGCATTGCGGCCAGCGGCCGCCACTTGGAGCCGGTAAGCCTAATCACTGCAGCACGGCCCGCCCGGGATCCTGTTTTCCCTGCTGGTGCGCATGGCGCCCTCCTGTCGTTCCGGCGTTCCGGACGGCGCGCACGCGGCAGATCCGCAGCCGGAAGGGCCTTCAGCGCCGATGGGTGGCTACACCCTCCCACATCGCCGCTTGGCAGTGATGGAAAGCCGGCTGGGAATTTGCCCACAATCAGGGCGGCCGGAGCCACCATCGCCGTGGCCTCGGCGCTGCGCAGGTTCATTACCGCTCCGCGCAAACGATGCCGCTACCGATATTCCGGTAGCGGCATCGTTTGTGCGCATCGAAAGTACTTCAGCGCGTCGAAAATGTATTTGGGGGTCGGGGGTGCTGCTAGCCCTGCTTGACCAGCGCTGCTTCGAGGTTGATCTTCACCTTGTCACTGACCAGCACGCCGCCGGCCTCCAGGGCGGCATTCCAGGTCAGCCCGAACTCCTTGCGGCTGATCTCGGTTTCGGCGGAGAAGCCGGCGCGGGTGGCGCCGAAGGGATCCACGGCGACGCCGGTGAACTCCACCTCAAGTTCGACGGGCCGGGTGACGCCCTTGATGGTGAGGTCCCCGGTCAGGGTGTAGTCCTCGCCGTCGCCTTCGATGGAGGTGCCGCGGAATGTCATTTCCGGGTACTGCTCCACGTCGAAGAAGTCGGCCCCGCGCACATGTCCGTCACGGTTGGCGTCGCCGGAGTCGAAGCTGGCGGTGGAGACCGTGGCGTGCACGGACGAGTCTGCCAGGGATTCACCCACGCGAGCCTCCGCCGACGCCTCGGTGAAGCGGCCCCGGACCTTGCTGATCCCGGCATGGCGGACGCTGAAGCCGATCTCGCTGTGGGCCATGTCCAGGGTCCACGTTCCCGGCGTTAGTTCCTTGGGAAGGGTCATCGCTGTTCTCCTTACTCGTAGGCGCAGGCGCAGGTGCCCGCTAAAGGCGCAATATTCCAGACGCCCTTAAATATTCCCCACAAAACCTGCAGGCATAACAGGGCCGGATGAACCTGACGCGAATTTCCGGCGTATACATAAGCGTGGCTCTACGACTATTGACCGCACTGGCGCTGTTCATCGATGCCGGCGTCCATTTCTTCCTTGCCCCGGGCTACCCGTACGCCCAGCCCGGGACCGTCAGCCAAGGCACCCTTTTCCTGCTCGAAGCGGCAGCTGCGCTGGTGGTGGGCCTGTATGTCCTGGTCCGGGGCAGCAGGGCCGCCTACACCCTGGCCCTGGTGGTGGCACTCAGCGCGTTCGCCGCCGTCGTACTCTACAGGTATGTGGACATCCCGGCGATCGGGCCCATCCCCGCCATGTACGACCCCGTCTGGTTCTTCTCCAAAACCCTCAGCGCCGTGGCCGAAGGTGCCGGGGCCCTGCTGGCAGTCGCCGGCCTGGTCCGGACCCGACGCAAGGCAAGGTACGACGACGGCACCAGGGTACCGGCCGGGCGTCGCCGGCGGTGAGGATCACCGCAGCCATTGTTAGCATGCGAGGGGAGGTGCCGATGAGCGCAGCTGAACGGGCAGTGCCGGACGCGCTGGCCACCCTCACCGCGTACGGGCTGGCGGCACTGTGGCTGCTCGCTTTGACCCCGTCCGGGCTGGTGGCCCAGCTGGCCGGGTTGTGCGCCGGCGCCGTGGTGGCCGGGGCCGCCGTCGGCTCCATCCTGCGGCGCCTCCCGCGCTTCTCAACCCCGGCGGACCGCGTTACCCTGTTGCGCGCCGTCCTCGTTGCCCTCTGCGCCGTGCTGGCGGCGGCGCAGCTCTTTTCCGAGCCCCGCACCGATCTGCTCCTGCCCATGCTGGGTGGCGCCGCGTTCCTCCTGGATGGGGTCGATGGTGCGGTGGCCCGGCGCACCGGCACCTCGTCGGCGGAAGGGGCCCGTTTTGACGGCGCCACGGATGCCGCCCTGGTCCTGGTCCTGTCCGTCGCTGCTGCCGCCGCCGTTGGTCCGTGGACGCTGGCCATCGGAGCCATGTACTACGCGTTCACTGCCGCGGGCTTCTTCCGGCCGCACCTCCGCGCCACGCTGCCGCCGAGCTTGACCCGCAAGGCGATCGGGGCGTGCCAGCCGTTTGCATTGCTGGTGGCGCTGCTCCCCGGGATGCCCCCGGCCGCCGCAGTTGCGGCGCCCGCACTGGCCTTGGGCCTGCTCGCATTCTCCTTCACGCGGGACGTGGTCCAGCTGGAAAACCGCCACCGGGCGGTGCTGTTGGACGCCGCCCGGTAAAGCTGCCGGGTGACCTGCCGCCGTTGCCTACAACAGAGTGGCCAGGGCGAGGCCGGCCGCAGCGGCGCCCACAGCCGCTGCCGCAGTCCCGATTCCGTTGAGCAGGGCCAGGCCGGTGCGGCCGGACTGGATGAGCCGGACGGTTTCGAAACTGGCGGTGCTGAAGGTGGTGTAACCGCCCAGGAACCCGGTCCCGGCAATGGCCTGCAGCTCCACGGGTGCGGCATGGAAAATGACTGCCCCCGCAACCAGGCCCAGGAGGAAGGACCCGGTGATGTTGATGGCGATGGTTCCGACCGGCAGTGCGGTGCGCAGTTTGGAACGGACCAGGCCGTCCACGACGAAGCGGGTCCCGGCGCCCAAGCCGCCGGCCAAACCCAGCAGGACAATAACCAGCGGATTCACCGGCCCGCCTCCTGCCGGGCGGTCTGCCGGGTGGTTGCCCGCGAATGGCGGCTGGCAGCCAACCAGATCCCCGCCACTGTTGCCCCGGCACCACCAGTCAGGGTGGCGGCGAGGTAGAGCAGCCCGTCGGTGAGGCGTCCGGCGTCCAGGAGGGTGTTGGTCTCCAGTGCGAGCGTGCTGTAGGTGGTGAACGCGCCCATGAATCCGGTCCCGGCGAGCAGGCGGATGATCCTGCGCATTCCGGTGTCCGGCCCGCGGCGCACCAGCGCTTCGAGCAGGGCACCGAGCAGGAGGGCCCCGGCCAGATTGATGACGAGGGTGGGCAGCGGCCATCCGCCCGGTGCGGGCAACAGCATGCTGAGCCCGTAGCGGGCCAGGGCGCCAAACACGCCCCCGGCGATCACCACCAGCACATATCCGGGATGCAGGTGGACCGGGCGATGGGCACGGACTTCCCCGAGGGCCCCCGCATCGGGGTCGATATCCGCGGCGGATTGCTCCCCCGTGCCACTGCCTGCCGGAAGTAGATCCTCCTCCCCTGCCGGTGCCTCCGGGGTACGGGACGATGCTGCGGTCCCCGGAATGGGCGGTTCCGTCATCGGCCCTCCTTCGGGTGGTGCTTGGTGTGGGGGGCGAGCGGGACCACCAGGACGGGCCGGTGCTGGCGGTGCGTGAGGTGGACGGCGACGGAGCCGACCAGGAGTTCCTCGAAGCGGGCGCCAAACCCGCGTTCGCGGGTACCGACGACGATGACCGACGCGTCCGTGGATTCCGCCAGCCGTCCCAGCGCCCTGGCGGGGTCCCCGGCCAGGGTCACGAAGGACCAGTCGATCCCCGCCCCGCGAAGGGCGTCCGTGAGGTGCCCGGAGAGGCCGGCGCTGATGCCTTCGATGTCATCGTCAATACCGTCGGGGTCGATCGGCAGCGCCTCGACCCGCCCGTCGGGTTCCTCGGCGAGGTAGGTGGTGACGTCAACGTAGGCGCAGATCAGTTTCACGCCCAGGCTGTACGCCAGTTCAGCGGCACGGTGTGCCACGGCCAGCGGCTGCCCCGGGACCACCCCCATCAGCACCGGCCCGCTCATTTTCGCTGGCTGGAAAGCATGGCTTTTGCTCAATGGCTTCTCCGGGTAACTCATATGCGCTCCTGTCGCGTAGGGCAGGAAAACCGGGCCGGGATGCGGGCATGGCTCACCTACCTTCGTATCAGCAAAGGCAGGAACCATCAGCCACGAGGCGGTTCGAACACCGCGCACCGTGCGTGCGAAGCGTTCCGGCGGGATCCATCACCGTGAACAGAGACTACAGGCACTCCCGCAGGGACCGCCAGCCATCGCGCAGCCTGGCTCGCGGAGCCCAGGCGCGGCGTTACCTACTGTCCCGTTGCCAGATGCTCCACCATCGCCTTGGCAACGGCGTCCGGTGAATCCTCGGTGGGGATGTGCTTACCGTCCACCTCCACCAGGTCCGCATTGGGGATCCCTTCCACGTACCTGCGGGCAAACCCGATCTTCTGGAAGTCGTCGTCCCGGCCCCACACCAGGCGGGTGGGGATGGCGGCTTCCTTGAGGGCCGGCACCAGGTCCAGCGTGTAGCGCGGATCGGCGGCCGCTGCCATGGCCATCCAGGAACGCCCCCGGGCCGGAGACTGCCAGGGCGACAGGTAGTCCGCCAGTTCCTCCTCGCTCAAGGTCCGGATGGCGCAGCCCTGGGTGGACTTGCGGCGGGCGGCCAGGAGGTCCTCTTCGGTGGTGTTTGCCCGGACGTCGGGGTCCCGGAAGCGCTCGACGGCGGGAACCGGCCAGGAGTCGAACATGACCGCGTTCATCAGCACCATCTTCCGCACCCTCCCGCTGGTGGCGGCGAGCTGCTGGGCCACGCCGCCGCCGATGTCGTGGGCCGCAACGTCGAACTCGCCTATGCCCAGGGCATCCGCGGCCTTCAGCACGGTTTGCGCCAGGGCCGGGACGGTGGCCTGCTCTGCGTCCAGTTCTCCCCCGCTCCGGCCGAAGCCCGGAAAGTCCAGCGCGTAGCAGCGGCTGTGTTCGCCGAGCGCCGGCAGGACTGGCTGCCACACACGGCTCCAGAATGTGCCGTGCAGCAGGATCAGCGGCGGGGCGGACTCATTCCCCGCGGCGAGGTAGGACAGCGGGACGCCGTCCACGTCAACGGTGCGGCGTTCAACGGGCTGGGCCATGGGTGGTCTCCGTTTCGAGGTTGGGGATGCGCGTAACGGCGGGGCCCTGCCGTTACGCGGCGAGCACCGCGGGCAGCCCGGTGAGGGCCGGGATGGTGATGTCCGGGGACTGGAAATAGGAGGGGTAGCGGGCACCGGTCCGGTTGATCCACGCGGTCCGCATACCGGCTTTGGCTGCCCCGTGGATGTCCCAGGGGTGCACGGCGACCAGCAGCATTCCCGAAGGTGCCGCTCCGGCCGCTGTTGCCGCGTAATCGTATGCAGCCCTGGCCGGCTTCCAGGCAGGGGCGTCCTCCACGGAGAGAAGCTGCTCGAATTTGTCCCTGACGCCGCCGGCAACCAACAGTTTGTCTGTGTTGGCGGCGGCGCCGTTGGTCAGGGTGACCAGCCGGTGCCCGGCTGCGGCGAGGGCGCGGATGCCGTCCGGGACGTCCGGGTGAAGGGAGAGGTTCTGCAGGGCAGCCATGACGCGTTCGACGGCGGTGTCCAGGTTCCCGGAGACTCCTTCGGCTCCTAGCAGGGTGCGGAGGGCATCGGCGCCGATGGTGGCGAAGGATTCCTTGCCCCCACTGGCGGTGAGGGCGAAGCCGTCGCGCAGGAGCGTGGCGAACCAGAGCTTGGCCAACGCGCGTGGTGCCCCAACCTGGGCGAAGGCCTCGCCGAGCGGGGCCATGTCGGAGAGGGTCTCGTTAACGTCAAAAACGATGACCAATGGTTCGGACATGATGTTCCTTTCCTGTTCCGACAGGCAGCCCCAGCGCTGGGGCTGCCTGTTACTTGGCCGGGTACTGGTTGGACCGCAGGAACCTGGCCAGGTGGACGGCGTTGCGGGCAAGCCCTGCGTTGGTGGAAGCCACCGGGTCCGGCACCTGCTCGAGGTCCTTGAAGTCCACGGTCTGCATGGCCTCCCCCACCCAGTAGGTGCCGCCCTGGGCTGGAAGGCTGAAGCCGACGTCGTTCAGTCCCTGCATCAGGTCGGCGATGGTCTTGTGGGCCCCGTCCTCGTTTCCCACCACGGCAACCGTGGCAACCTTGCCGTACATGACCGGCCGGCCGTCGTCGTCCGTTTCTGCCAGGTCGGCGTCCAGCCGCTCCATGACCTGCTGGGCAACGCTGCAGGGATGGCCCATCCAGATGGGGGTGGAGAGGACCAGGATGTCCGCGGCCAGGATCTTTTCGTGGATTGCGGGCCATTCGTCGCCATTGCCCATGTCCACCTGCACGCCGCGCTTCACGTCATGGTCCACGATGCGCAGCGACTCGGTGGCGACCCCATGGCCTTCCAATTCGTCAAGGATGTGCTGGGCCATCAGTTCACTGCTGGACGGTTCCGGGGAGGGTGTGAGGGTGCAGACGAGGGCAAGAGCGGACAGGGTGGACATCAGCGGGGCTCCCTTGATTTTCGCGACCAAAATAGTCAGTCTACTTAGCAATAGATCACATGGGTACTGCCGGGACTACGGCTGGCCGCCGCTGCGAGCAGGCCTGCGCCGACCTCCCCGCGTCATTGGGCTGAGGGCTGGGAGACAGCCCACGGCTTTTAAAGCAAGAAACGCTGGGCCCCGCCGTTACGGCGGGGCCCAGCGTTGTGGCTTCAGGTGCGGAGCGCCTACTCCGTTGCGCCACTCAAACTGGCAAGGGCCTTGCGCAGGCGGGTGCCGGCGTCATCCGCCACTTCTTTGACGGAAGGTGCGCTGCTGAGCTGCACCATGGTCTGAGGATCGATCGCCTCCACGATGGTCGCGTCCGCCGAGCTGTTGCGTCGCACCACGACGTTGCAGGGCAGCAGGGCACCCATTTCCGGTTCGGCGGCCAGGGCCCGGCTGGCAAGGGCCGGGTTGCAGGCACCAAGGATGACGTAATCCCCGACGGCGTCCGCGGCTTCAGCGCCAAGCTTGGCTTCGAAGGTGGACCGGACGTTGATTTCCGTCAGGATTCCGAACCCCTGCGCGGCAAGGGCTTCGCGGGTGCGTTCCACGGCTTCGGCCCAGGGAAGGGAGACGGTGGTGGCCAGGGTGTAGGTCATGATGCTCCTTGAGGTTGCTGCCGGTCCGCTGATGGGGCGTTGACTTATGCCAGGGAGAGGAAAAGCTTCTCCAGGTCCTTCCGGTCCATGGTTTCGTCCTTCTGGACGATGCACTGCTCCAGCCCGGTGGCAATGATGGCGAAGCCTGCGCGGTCGAGGGCCTTGGATACGGCAGCCAGCTGGGTGACGACGTCCTTGCAGTCGCGGCCTTCCTCGAGCATCCGGGTGACGGCGGCGAGCTGGCCCTGGGCACGCTTGAGGCGGTTGATCACGGGCGTGAGTTCGGTGGGGTTCAGTTCCATTAGGGGTCTCCATTGATGAGGGGCTTGGCCTTAACTGTATACCCCAGAGGGTGTTTTGACTACCCCCGGGGGTATCTGCAATACTCGGTGGGGTATCCACCCGACCCCTTCCGAGAGGCCACTTATGACTTCCCCTTCCAAAGCAACCGCCGTCACCGCACTCGCCCCCGAAGCACTCCAGTCCTGGATCAAGGAGCACCAGGACCTCGTGGTGATCGACGTTCGCTCTGCCGCAGAGTTCGAGTCCATGCACATCCGCGGCTCCTACAACGTTCCGCTGCCCCTGCTCTCCGAGCACACCGATGAACTCGCTGCCCGGCTGGGCAGCCGCGTTGTCCTGGTCTGCCAGTCCGGCGTCCGCGCCGAGCAGGCCCGCCAGCGCATGGCCACCGTTGGCCTGGACACCGCCTACGTCCTCACCGGCGGAGTTCCCGGCTTCGCTGCCGCCGGCGGCGACGTAGTCAAGGGCAAGGACCGCTGGGACCTGGAACGGCAGGTCCGCCTGGCCGCCGGCTCCCTGGTGATGCTTGGCCTGGCCGGCGGCAAGTTCGTCTCCCCCAAGGTCCGCATGCTGGCAGGTGCCATCGGCACCGGGCTGACCTTCTCGGCCGCGACCAACACCTGCGCCATGGGCAAGGCCCTGTCCGCCATGCCGTGGAACAAGGCCGCCAAGGAACCCACCCGCGAAAGCGCCATCCTGCAGCTTCCCGTGCAGGCGGCTGAAAAGGGCGCTGCGGCATGATCGCGGCCCTGGGACTGGGGCTCGTCGTCGGCGTCGTACTGGGCGTAGTGGGCGGCGGCGGGTCAATCATCGCCGTTCCAGCGCTGGTGTACGGCGTGGGCATGAGCCCCGCCCAGGCCGTCCCCACCTCACTGCTGGTGGTGGGCATCTCCTCACTGGCGGCCCTGCTCCCCCGCCTCCGGGAGGGCCTGAACTGGCCCGTGATCGCCCTGGTGGGTGCCGCCGGCATCCCGGCTGCCTGGGCCGGGGCGGCCGTGGGCAAGCTGCTGGATCCCAACATCCTGATGCTCGCATTCGCCGTGATCATGGTGGTGGCGGGCATCCGGATGCTCAAAAAGCCCCGGGAAACCGAGGGATCCTGCAGCGTTGGACCAAACCGGGCCTTCCGGTCCTGCGCCCCGAAGGCCGTAGGCGTCGGACTGCTGGTCGGGTTCCTCACCGGACTGCTCGGCGTGGGCGGCGGCTTCCTGATCACCCCCGCGCTCACCATCTTCCTGGGCCTGCGGATGAAGCAGGCCGTGGGAACCTCCCTGGCGATCATCGTCATCAACTCGGCCGCCGGGTTCAGCGCGCACGCGGCCGGCTACACCATCGACTGGGCTACCACCCTGGCATTCGCGGTACCGGCCATCCTGGGTTCCGTATTCGCCGCCCGGCTGGCCCGCCGCCTGCACGACAAGCACATCCGCATCTCATTCGCGGTACTCATCTTCGCCGTCGCGGCGTGGGTCACCGCCGGCACGGTCACCGCCTGACCCTTACCAACAGGAGAACACCATGGGACTTCTCGACTCATTCAAGAAGGCCTTCAGCAAGCCCTACAAGACGATCTCCGTGGCGCAGGCCAAGGAACTCCTGGGCTCCGGCGCCACGCTGATCGATGTGAGGTCCGCCCAGGAGTGGCGCACCGGCCGCGCACCCCAGGCCAAACACGTTCCCCTGGATCGGCTGCAGACCAGCACTGCCGGCATCCAAAAGGCCCGCCCGGTGATTGCCGTCTGCGCCTCCGGCGTCCGCTCCGCCTCGGCAGCCAGGCTCCTGGCCGCCAAGGGATATGACGCCTACTCGGTGCGCGGCGGCATGGCCGCCTGGCGCCAGGCCGGCGAAGCCGTCCGCTAGTCCAACCCCACCCCACCAGCCGCAACCCATTTCAAAGGAGAACCCCCATGGCTGAAATCACCATCACCGAGACCGACCAGCGCCGCTCCACGGCGCGCATCCTGGACGTCCGCGAGGACTTTGAAGTCGCCGAGGGCATGATCCCCGGCGCCCTGCACATCCCGATGGGCCAACTGCAGGCCCGCCTGGGCGAGCTTGACCCGGCCGTCCCCGTGATCGCCGTCTGCCGCAGCGGCAACCGCAGCGCCGCCGTCGCCGATGCCCTCAACGGCGTTGGCTACAAGGCAGACACCATGGCCGGCGGCATGACCGCCTGGACCCGCGCCGGACTCCCCACCACCTAGGCCCCCACAGGGACACCCACCAAACTTCCGCCCGAAAGGACACGACAGACCATGGCAACCATCGACATCACCCAGCAATCCTTCGCCCAGACCCTGGAAGACAACAGCATTGTCTTCGTCGACTTCTGGGCAGCCTGGTGCGGCCCCTGCCGCATGTTCGCCCCCACCTACGGCGCCGCCGCAGAACGGCACCCGGAAATCACCTTCGCCAAGGTGGACACCGAAGCCGAACAGGCACTGGCCGCCGCGGCAAACATCACCTCGATCCCCACACTGATGGCCTTCAAGGACAAGACCCTGGTCTTCTCCCAGCCCGGAGCCCTCAACGCCACCGGCCTCGAGGAGGTCATCCAGGCTGTGAAGAACCTGGACATGGACAAGCTTCGGGCTGAAGCCGGACACCAGCACGCCTAAGTCCATGCCGGACCAGCGAACGTTCCGCAGCATCACGGCGGACGAACTCGCCGCGGTGTGGCCCCGGGCCACGCTGGTGGACGTCCGGAGCCGGGAGGAGCACGCCACCGCGCACGTCCCGGGAAGCCTGAACATTCCCCTGGACGAGCTGGCCTCCCGGCTTAGCGACCTGCCAAACAGCACGATCCACCTGATGTGCGGGTCAGGAAAGCGCAGCAGCCAGGCCGCACGGATCCTCACCGACCGCGGATACACCGCGGTCAACGTGGCCGGCGGCATCACCGAGTGGTACCGGGCAAGCCACCCAGTCACCTACCAACAAGTACCCGAAGAGCCACCCGGCCAACGCCCCGGGTCCATACCGGGACGCCTCCGCACGTTCTTGACACGGCTGTTCCACCGGACATAGCACCCGGGCCGCAGTCCACTTGCAGGATACCCCCGGGGGTATCTATACTGGATGCAGAACAAACCCCCAATCCCCTTTCAAACCGAAGGAGAGCACCAGATGCTTATCGAGCGCATTTACGACGAAGACCTCGCCCAGGCCAGCTACCTGATCGGCTGCCAGGCCAAGGGTGAAGCGATCGTGGTGGACGGCCGCCGCGACATCGCCGTCTACCAGGACCTGGCCGCGAAGAACGGCATGAAGATCGTGGCCGTCACCGAGACCCACATCCACGCCGACTACCTCTCCGGCACCCGCGAACTGGCCGCCGCCACCGGCGCCAAGATCTACGTCTCCGGCGAAGGCGGCCCGGACTGGCAGTACGAGTTCGATGGCGAGAGGCTCTACGACGGCGACACCATCTCCCTGGGCAACATCAGCATCAAGGCAGTGCACACCCCGGGCCACACCCCCGAGCACCTGTCCTTCCTGGTCACCGACGGCGCGTTCAGCGACAAGCCCGGCTACCTGCTCTCCGGAGACTTCGTCTTCTCCGGCGACCTGGGCCGCCCGGACCTGCTGGACGAAGCAGCCGGCGGCGTCGACACCCGCTTCGAGGGCGCCAAGCAGCTGTTCGCCAGCCTGCGCGACAAGTTCCTCACCCTGCCGGACTACGTCCAGGTCCACCCCGCCCACGGCGCCGGCAGCGCCTGCGGCAAGGCCCTGGGTGCCATCCCCTCCTCCACCGTCGGCTACGAACGCCTCTACGCCTGGTGGGGTCCCTACCTCGCCGCCAACGACGAGCAGGGCTTCATCAACGAACTCCTCGACGGCCAGCCCGACGCCCACGCCTACTTCGGCCGCATGAAGCGCGAAAACCGCGTAGGCCCCGACGTCATGGGCGAACGTGCCCCGCTGAAGGAACTGGAAACCGCCGGCGTCGCTGAAGGCCTGGCGGAAGACACCCTGACCTTCATCGACACCCGCTCCAACAGCGAAGTCCACCAGGGCACCGTGGTCCGGTCCCTGAACATTCCGGCCGGCAAGTCCGTGGCCAGCTACGGCGCCTGGGTGGTGAACCCGGAGACGGACAAGAACCCACTGGTGCTGCTGGCCAAGGACCAGGAGCAGGCGCAGGACATGTGGGACCACCTGGTCCGCGTGGGCATCGACAACGTGGCAGGCTACCTGACCAGCATCGAGGGGCTCCCCACCTTCACCCCCAAACTGATCCAGCCCGAGGACCTCGAGGGCTTCGACGCAGCCATGGTCCTGGACGTCCGCAACAAGACCGAGCACAAGGCCGGGCACGTCCCGGGCTCGTACCAGCTCAGCGGCGGCCGCGTCATGTGGCACCTCGATGAGCTGCCGGTCGGCGGCACCATCGTGTCCTACTGCCAGTCCGGCGTACGGAACTCCGTAGCGGCCAGCGCCCTGCGCCGTGCCGGGTACGACGTCGTGGAACTCGACGGCAGCTACGCCGCCTGGAACGCCAAGCAGAACAGCGTTCCCGCCGTCTAGCCAACCCACCGAAGACCACCCGGGCAGGACCCCCCTCCTGCCCGGGTTCCGGTCTGGTTGCGTCCCCAGCGCATCCGGACCCGGCCCGGGCGTGCCCCCACACGCCCGGGCCACTTTTTTGCCATCAACCGAACGGAGCACCCGCAATGCGCGGCAGAACACCCGCCCTCCACATCCCCGGTTTGCCCGCCGCGGCGCTGGGCCTGCGGCAGAACCTGGCGCAGTTCATGCTGCTGGTGGCCGTCAACGCGCTGGTAGGCGGCACCCTGGGCCAGGAGCGCACGGTCCTGCCCCTGCTGGCCTCGCAGGAATTCCACCTCGACCTCTACACCGGCGCGCTGACCTACATCCTGGCCTTCGGCCTGTCCAAGGCCGCGATGAACTACTTCGCCGGCACACTCTCCGACCGGTACGGCCGCAAACCGGTCCTCATCGCCGGCTGGCTGGCAGCGGTACCGGTGCCGCTCATGCTCATCTTCGGCCCGTCGTGGGGCTGGATCGTAGCGGCCAATGTGCTGCTCGGGATCAGCCAGGGCCTCACCTGGTCCACGGCAGTAATCATGAAAATGGACCTGGTGGGGCCAAAGCAGCGCGGCCTGGCCATGGGCTTCAACGAGGCCGCGGGCTACCTTGGCGTGGCCGTCACGGCATTGGCCAGCGGCTACCTGGCCACCGCTTTCGGCCTGCGCCCCGCCCCCTTCCTGCTGGGCGCCGCGTACATTGCCCTCGGCCTGGGACTGACGGTCCTGGCCGTCAAGGAAACCCACCACCACGCCAGGACCGAGGCCTCCCAGCACGTCAGCAGCCAGGGCAATACCCATGCCGGCCTCACCACCGGCCAGGTCTTCACCCTCACCAGCTTCAAGGACCGTTCCCTCTCGGCAGCCAGCCAGGCCGGCCTGGTGAACAACCTCAACGACGGCCTGGCCTGGGGCCTCTTCCCTGTCCTGTTCGCCGGTGCCGGGCTGAGCCTTGGCCAGATCGGCATCCTGGCCGCCGCGTACCCGGCGGCCTGGGGCGCCGCCCAACTCGTCACCGGCGCCGCGTCCGACCGGTGGGGGCGCAAGTGGTTCATCGCCGCCGGGATGCTGGTCCAGGCCGCCGCCCTGGGGATCATCGCCTCAGCGCACGGCTTTGGACCCTGGCTCGCCGCCGCCGTCGTCCTTGGCCTTGGTACCGCGTTGGTCTATCCCACCCTGCTCGCCGCGATCGGCGACGTGGCCCACCCGGCCTGGCGGGCCCGCTCCGTGGGTGTGTACCGGCTATGGCGCGACGGCGGATTCGCCGTGGGTGCCCTGCTGTCCGGTGTCCTCGCCGACCTCTACGGCATCCCCGCAGCCATTGCCGCAGTCGCGGTTCTCACCGCAGCGTCCGGCGTCGTGGTTGCCGTCCGGATGCGCGGCAACGACCACGCACTGCGGTAGGGGCAGGCTCAGGACTCGAAGAAGGTGCTTGTGGCAGAGCCGTCGATGCCGGCAACGACCGAGCGGGCGACGTCGTACAGCTTTTCGTTGCGCCTGCTTGAGACGTCGCGGAGCAAATTGAAGGCCTCCTCTCCGGAGCAGCGGCTCTGGGCCATGATGATGCCCCGCGCCATGTCTATGGCAGTCCGGTGGCTCATTGCTGCCTCAAGGTCAACTGCCTTCAGCTCCGCCCCGGCAATCCTCAGCCCCAGCCGAAGCGCACGGGCGGCTACCTGGGCGAACTCCCCCGCATCCTTGGAGACTTCCCCGGTGAACACTCCGGCACCCGCCGCAAAGAAGTTCAAGGCAGCCGACGCTTCGCTGCCTAAATCGAGTGGGACGCCAAGGACGCTGTCAAAGCTCGTGGCTTCCAGTTCCTTCCGGAACGCCGGCCACCTCGCATCGGACGGGGCATCCAGCAGGGACGGTTCCCCGCTCTGCAGCGCATCAGTACATGGTCCGTCTGCCAGGCGTTGCTCATGGCCGTCCAGCAGGATTGCCTCATCATCGCTGCCCGCGATGGTGGGGGGCCGCCTTCTCCGGTAAAGGGTGACGGCACATTCGACCTGCGTGCCCGCGGTCCTGGTCATTGCCGCCGCAGCGATACCGGTGATGCCCTCCAGGAGTCCCCTGATGTCGTCCATGTCGGCAACAAGATCGTGCAACTGCTCGAAATTACTCGCATCGTCACGTTCCATGGAGGCATTTTAAGCCACTCCTGCCCGTCGAATCAGCCCGCCGTCCGCGGTGCAGGCGCAGTGGGCGTAAATCAGCCCGCCGGCGCAACGAACCGCCGGATCTCCTCTGCCATCCGCTGAGCCTGCGTCCAGTGCAGGTAGTGCCCGCCTTCCAGGGGCAGGACCTGGTGCCGGGTGACATTCTTCAGCAGGTTCTCCGCGGCGGCGGTCTTGGTGGCAGTCCTGTCATTCTTTTCGTCGGCAACAAAGGCCAGGACTGGCAGGTCGTCGGGATAGGTGACGCCCCTAAGGGCGGCGGCGTTGTTCGCGATGCGGGCAGTTTCATCAGCCACGGCAGGATTGCCGATGTTCCACAGCATCATGGTGCGCATCCGCTGCAGCTCCTCATCCGAATAGGCGGCGCTGTCCGGGTCCACGAGGCCCGGTGCCAACGCTGCAACCACGCGGACCAGCCCGGTGGCTGCCACCAGCCTTATCCAGTTGATGCCGGGCTGCGCCTCCTCCACCGGGTGGTCCCCCGGCTTGGGAATGGTGGCGTCGATGCCCACCACCGCTGAAACTTCCGGGCGGTACCGGTTGGCGTAGTCCAGCAGGTAGAACCCGGCGATGGAGTGGCCTGCCAGGATGTACGGCTGCCGGACCTGGAGCTTGGCCAGCACCTCGTGCAGTTCGTTGCTGATGTGCTCGTTGGTCCGGGCACTGGCCTCCATGTCGCTGTAGCCGTACCCGAACCCTTCCACCACAATGACGTCGAAGCCCTTGAGCTCGCGGATCAAGGGCGCGAAGTCCAAGCCGGGGGCCGCGGTTCCCAGCCCACTGAGGAGGATGATGGGCTGGCCCTGGGCCGTCCCGCCGTCGTTCCCGCCCCTGACCACATTCAAGGATCCGCCGGCCACCGCCACCCGCTCGCCGTAGGGCGCCAACGTTGCCTTTTCCCGCTGCTCCAGGAGCAGGTTGGCAACGGTGGAAACGAGGACCAGCCCAAGGACAACCAGCGCCGCGATACCCAGGCGGAGCGGCCAGCGCCGTCGCCGCCGTGGCTTCACCGGGTCCTGCCCGCGGTCTTTCACCGGGGTTCCCACCGCAGCGTCACCCGTGCGCAGCGACGTAGGTGACCAGCCCATCCACGGTTGCCACGGCCGGGTAGTCGGCCTCCGGGATGTCCACGCCGGTGGTCTCCGCGATGACCTGCACCAGGCGGAGGAAGTCCAGCGAGTCCAGTTCCAGGTCCTGGCGCAGCCTGGCGCCGCCTTCCAGGTCTTCGGGTTCGACGTCGGGCGCTACTTTCCCGATCGCCGCCTCCACCGCCTGGCGCGCATCCTGCTGGTTCATGGTTCCTCCTCGCTTGCAGGTTTCACAGGTGTTCCGGTGCCTGCAGCAGTTCGTCGATGCGGGCCAGGAACCGGCCGCCGCGCAGCCCGTCGCTCACCCGGTGGTCCGCGGACAGGGTGGCGATGGCGGTGTGCCGGATGCCGAGCATCCCGTTGTGCGCCCAAGGCTGCTCCAGGACCTTCCCGAATCCCACCATGGCCACCTGCGGCGGGTAGATCACGCCATACACGCTTTCGACGCCGAGGTCGCCCAAATTGGTCACCGTGATGGTGGGGTCGGCCATCTCCGCGCGCTGCAGCCGGCCCGCCCGGGCCCGGCCCACCAGGTCGCGCAGCTGGTCCATGAGTTCGTCCAGGCTGAGGGTGTCGGCTTCGTGCAGGGCCGGGGCCACCAGCCCGCCATGCCGCAGTGCCACGGCGACGCCCAGGTGCACCTCGTTGCTGGGGTGGAACGTGCCTTTGGTGAAGAAGCCGTTCATGTCCGGCACCTCCTTGGCCGCGAGCGCGGTGGCCTTCAGCAGCAGGGCGGACGGCACCAGCCGCGACGTCACCGGCCGCTGCTGGTTCGCCGCCTGCATCCAGGCCATCGCAGCCGCCAGGTCCAGCGTGGTGGACAGATAGTAGTGCGGGATCTCCTTCTTGGACCGGGACATCAGTGCGCCGACCGCCTGCCGCAGGCTCTCCGCCTTGCCGCCGGCCGCCGTCGGGCGTTTCCGCTGTGGCGCCTCTTCCGCGGCTTCGTGCGTGGGTTCCGGGAGTTGGGCTTCCGACGGCGGTGCTTCCGCCGGCTTTTCCGTCACCTGTTCCCGGGGTGGCCGTCCCCTGGGCGGGACGGCGGAAAGGACATCGTCCTCTGTCACCGCGCCACCCGGGCCTGTTCCGTTGACGTCCTGCAGGTCCACACCCAGTTCGGCCGCCAGCCGCCGCGCCAGCGGCGAGGACCGCACCCGCCTGGCTTCGGCGGGTGCCGGGGCTTCCGGCGCTTCAGGCGTGGGGGCTTCCTGCGGCGCCGCGGGGGTGACGGACGCAGCCGCGGCGCGTTCGACGTCGGCCCGCACAACCTCGCCGCCGGGCCCGCTCCCGGTGATGCGTCCGACGTCGACCCCCAGCGTGTGCGCAAGGTGCCGGACCGGCGGGGAAGCTTTGACAACCGGCTCCTCGTGCCCGGCCCCGGCACCGGGGTGAGCGGGCGTTGGCTCCCGGGCTTCCAAAGGTGAGCGGGCGTCGGGGGAAAGGGGGCCGGAAGTGAGCGGGGGTTGCGGGAGTTCGGCGGGGGTGGCGGTGATCCGGGCGATGGGGGTGCCCACGTCCACGGTGTCGCCGATGTCCACCAGGAATTCGGCCACCACACCTTCCTGGAAGGACTCGATGTCCATCACGGTCTTGTCCGTGTCCACCGCCGCCACCAGGTCGCCCTTGTGGACATAGTCCCCGGGCTTGACCAGCCATTCCACCACCTTGCCGTGCTCCATGTCCGCGCCCAGGGACGGCATCCGGAACTCAGCCACCGGCGCCCACGGCCCTTCGTGCGGCCGCCATGACCCGCTCCACCGACGGCAGCGCCGCCTGCTCCAGGTGCTTGGCGTACGGGACGGGCACCTCCTCGCTGCACACCCGCTCCACCGGCGCGTCCAGGTCGAAGAACGCCTGCTCGCTGATCCGGGCGGCGATCTCCGCAGAGATGCTGCCGCTGCGCCACCCCTCGTCCACCACCACGGCCCGGTGCGTCCTGGCCACACTGTCCAGGAGGGTGTGCGTGTCCAGCGGGCGGAGGGTGCGCAGGTCCACCACGTCAGTCCCGATACCCTCGCCGGCCAGCTGGTCCGCGGCCTCCAGCACCAGGGGCAGCGTGCCGCCGTAGGTGATGAGGGTGACCGTGTCCGCGCTTCCGTCCGCCTGCCGCAGGAGCGCCGCCTTGTCGATGCCGACGGCCCCGGCGTCCTCGTCGAGCTCGCCGGCCACGTTGTACAGCGAGCCGTGCTCGAAAATCAGCACCGGGTCCGGGTCCTGCAGTGCGGTCCACAGCATGCCGCGGGCGTCCGCCAGGGTGGCCGGGGCCAGGATCCGCAGCCCGGGGATGTGCGCGTACCAGCCCTCCAGGCTGTGCGAGTGCTGGGCACCCAGCTGCCGGCCCGCGCCGGTGGTCATCCGGATGACGATGGGAACGTTGAACTGGCCGCCGGACATGTGCAGCAGGGTGGCGGCATTGTTGATGATCTGGTCCAGCGCCAGCAGGCTGAAGTTGACCGTCATGATTTCGACGACGGGCCGCATGCCGCCCAACGCCGCGCCGATGCCTGCACCCACGAACCCGGATTCGGAGAGCGGGGTATCGCGGATCCGCTCCGGTCCGAATTCCTCCAGCAGGCCCAGGCTGACGGCGAAGCTGCCGCCGTACCGGCCCACGTCCTCACCCATCAGGAACACGCGTTCATCGCGCTGCATCGCGTCGCGGAGGGCCGCGCGCATGGCTTCCCGGTACGTGGTTTTCATCCTGCCGCCCCGCCTTTCCTTGACCCTTCTCCGCTTCCTGCCGTGCCGCCGTCGCTTCCGTCATCCGCCCGGTCGCTGTACACGAACCGCGCAAGCTCGGACACCGGTTCCGGCGTCCCGTTTTCGGCGAATCCGACGGCGGTGCTGATCTCCGCGTCCACGTCCGCCTGCAGATCTGCCCACTCATCGTCCGGCAGCTGCCCGGCGGCCTGCATGGCGCCCTGCAGCAGGCTGATGGGGTCCCGTTCCATCCACTGCGCCACCTCGGACTTCTCCCGGTAGAGCTCGGGATCGAACATGGAGTGGGCGCGGAAGCGGTAGGTGCGCAGTTCCAGGAAGTGCGGGCCGCCGCCGGACCGCACCGCGTCCACCGCGCGCCGGGCGGCTTCCTCCACGGCCAGCACGTCCATGCCGTCCACCGCCCACGCCGGTATTTCGTAGGCCGCCGCCTTGAGCGCGATGTCGGTCTGCGATTCGGAGCGCCCCAGCGCGGTTCCCATGGCGTAGAGGTTGTTTTCGCAGCAGAACAGCACCGGCAGCTGCCACAGCGCGGCCAGGTTCATGCTCTCGTGGAACTCCCCTTCTGCAACGGCGCCCTCGCCGAAGAAGCAGACGGTAACCTGCTGGCGCCCGGCCATCCGGTCCGCGAGCGCCAGGCCGACGGCCAGCGGCAGTCCGCCGGCCACGATGGCGTTGCCGCCGTAGAAGCGGGTGGCGGCGTCGAAGAGGTGCATGGAACCGCCGCGCCCACGGCAGCAGCCCTCGGCGTGGCCGTACATCTCGGCAAGGATGGCACCGGCGGAGACACCGCGCAGCAGGGCATGCCCGTGTTCGCGGTACGTGGCCACCACGGCGTCCTCCGGCGCCAGGGTCTCCATCACCCCGGCCGCCACGGCTTCCTCGCCGATGTAGACGTGCAGGAACCCGCGGATCTTGGCCGCGCTGTACAGCTCGATGCATTTCTCCTCGAGGCGGCGCACCCGCAGCATCTGCCGCAGGAGGTGCATCGCGTGCCCCGCATCCGGAACGCCCTGGTTCCTGAGGGTGGTCATGGCAGGTCCTTCAGGGTAGCTGCCGGTCCCGCCGGGGATTCCAGCGTGGACGTGTCGCCTTCCGGCAGCCCCAGTTCCCGTGCTTTCAGGAGCCGGCGCAGAATCTTGCCGCTGCGGGTCTTGGGCAAGGTGGCGGTGAAGTCCAGCAGCCTGGGCGCGACGGCGGCGCCCAGGCGTCTCCGGGCGAAGCCGATGATGTCCAGCTGCAGCTCCTCGCTGGGTTCGTGGCCGGCCCTGAGTTCCACGAAGGCCTTCACCACTTCCCCGGCCACCGGATCCGGCACGCCGATCACCCCTGCTTCTGCCACGGCCGGGTGTTCCATGAGGCAGCTTTCCACCTCGAAGGGGCCGATCAGGTGGCCGGAGGACTTGATCACGTCGTCGCCGCGGCCAACGAACCAGAAGTAGCCGTCGCCGTCGCGCTTTGCCAGGTCCCCGGTGAGGTACCAGCCGCCGGCGAAGCAGCGCCGGTACCGCTCCTCCTCGTTGAGGTAGCCGCGGAACATCGAGGGCCAGCCGGGGCGCAGCGCCAGCTCCCCCATGGTGTCCGGCTCTTCGACGAGGACGGCCTGGCCGTCCTTGATGATGGCTTTGCCGTCGGCGTCGCGGGCCACCAGGGCAGCCTCGATGCCGGGCAACGGCCTGCCCATGGAGCCGGGCCGAATGTCCATGGCCGGATAGTTGGCAATCATGATCCCGCCGGTCTCGGTCTGCCACCAGTTGTCATGCACCGGCAGGCCCAGCACATCCTGGCCCCACACCACCGCCTCCGGGTTCAGCGGCTCCCCCACACTGGCTATGAAGCGCAGTGCGGAGAGGTCATGACCGGCAGCCCGTTCGCCACCGGCCTTCATGAGCATCCGCAGGGCCGTGGGCGCGGTGTACCAGACGGTGACGTGCTGCTCCGCAAGGATCCGGTACCAGCGGTCGGCGTCCAACTCCTCCTGGTCCACGATGGCGGTGACCCCGTGCACCAGCGGCGCGATGATGCCGTAGGACATGCCGGTCACCCAGCCGGGATCCGCGGTGCACCAGTAGATATCGTCCGGGTGCAGGTCCAGCGCGAAGCGGCCGGTGGCGTAGTGGGCGGCGACGGCGTCGTGGACGTGGATGGCTCCCTTCGGCGTGCCCGTGGTGCCGCTGGTGAAGTGCAGCAGGGCCATGTCCGCGGGCTGCGTGTCCGCGATCTCCTCGATGGGGTCAACCTGGGCCAAAAGTGCGGCCAGGTCCAGGGTCCCCGGTTCCGGCCGGCCGTCCGCGTCCACCAGCAGGACGTGGCGGAGTTCGGGCAGGGCGTCCCGCACCGGCGCCACCTTTTTGCGGTACAGCGCCCTGGTGGTCACCAGTGCCCTGCCGGTACCCAAGTGCAGCCGCTGCCGCACCGGCTCGGGGCCAAAGGCGGAAAAGAGCGGGCAAAAGACGCTGCCGTTCTTGAAGGTGCCCAGGACGGCGACATACAGATCCGGACTGCGGCCCAGCAATGAGAAGACCCGCTCGCCGCGCCCCACGCCCAGGCCCTGCAGCACTGCAGCGAACCTTCCGGAGAGCTCCGCAAGGTGCCCGTAGCTTAAGGACCGGGTGCCGCCGTCGGCCTTGACGAAACGCAGCGCCTCCCTGTCGCCGCGGCCTTCTGCCACGTGGCGGTCCACGGCCTCGTACGCGATGTTAAGCCCCCGGCCGCCGGGCAACCCGGACAGCGCCTGGCGCGCCTGGTCCCAGGTGAAATCGTTCCGGGCGGCATCGTAATCCGGCATGTTCGGTGGCACCGGGAAGGCAGCCACGTCCTTGGTGATGGCGGCCCAGCGCGTGGAACCTTCAACTCCGGTGGTCATGCTGCTCCTTTATGGCTAGAACCCCGTGGGCTCGGTTTCGAGTTCGGGTTCACCGGGCTGGTACTCGTGGTGCAGCGGCCGGAGCGCCTCGGTCCGGGGATGCCAGAACAGGGCGTCGTAGCGTTCCCCCATTCGCGTGGGAACGTAATTGCCCCGTTCCCGGTGCGGGTTGTACACCACCCCGATGGCGCGGTGTCCACGCCAGGACGTGAGCCAGGGGCCCGTCCTGTCGGCCCCGAACACCAGGACGGACGGTTCCCCCAGCGCCTCGTTCAGGAGGTCCTCATGGCTCCCGTGCACGGCGGCCGGAACATCCATCACCCACTCCGGCGAGCCCCATGACTCCGCGGCGGTGACGGAGCCGGCGTAGGACGCGAAGCCCGCCAGCACCACTTCCCCGGGGTGCCGCTGGCGGACCAGCTGCCCAATGTTGACCATGCCGTCGTGCGCCATGTCCGTGGCCCGGGCATCACCCACGTGCGTGTTGTGCGCCCACACCAGCCCCTTGGATGCCGGTCCGTGGTGGCGCGCAACCCGGTCGATGGTGTCGCTCATGTGGTGATCCCGGATGTTCCAGGACTGCTGGTCGCCGCGCACCATGGTCCGGTAGTAGCGCTCGGCGTTGGTGGCCACGATGGCGTTTTGGATGGCGTCGAAGGCAGCGGGATCGTCCTGCATCCGGCCCAGCGTCCGCCGCCGGACCTCAGCCAGCAGCGCTACAACGTCCGCCTCGCAGGACTGCGGCACCAGCCGGCTGCTCAAGGCATACCGCTGGGGGTCCTCGCGGTACGGGATGAAGCAGTGCCAGGCCTGCAGTGCCGCCGGGAGGGCTTCCTCGGCGTTGGCCTCCAGCCAGGTGAAGATTTCCCGGAGCGAATCCCACAGGGAGTAGACATCCAGGCCGTAGAAGCCCGTGCGCTGGTGTGCGGGAAGGTCCAGGTTCCAGTCACGCAGCCAGGTGAGGAACCCGGCCACCTCCTGGTTGGCCCACATCCACGTGGGCCAGCGCTCAAAGCCGGACAACAGCCGGCGGGCATCCATGTCCTGGCCGGCCTCTCCCCTGACCCAGCGGTTGATCCGCCAGCAGTCCGGCCAGTCCCCTTCCACGCCGATCCACGTGAAACCGTACTCCTCGATCAGCCGCCGGCTGAGCCGCGCCCGCCAGTGGTAGTACTCCCGGGTGCCGTGCGATGCCTCGCCCAGGCACACGAACCTGGCGGGGGCAGCGAGGCGGACCAGGGGTTCAAGGTCGTCTGCTGTGGCCAGGGGGTGGGCAAGGCGGCGGATCTGGCCGGTTTCAGCCGCCCGTTCCGCCGCCCGCTCCGCCCATCGGCCGTCAGCGTTCATTCCTGGCCTCCGGCATGGACCGCCCCACCGGCGCGGGCAGGAGGTACTGCCGGAACCAGTCCGCGGCAAGGGTGGCGGCCATGGCCAGGGCGCCGGGCTCTTCGAACAAGTGGGTGGCGCCCGGGACGATCTCCAGCCGGGTGGGGGCCTGCATCTGGGCCATGGCCTGGCGGTTGAGGGCCAGCACCTGCGTGTCCGCGCCGCCGACGATCAGGAGGGTAGGTGCCTTCACGGCGGCCAGCCGCGGGCCGGCCAGGTCCGGCCGTCCACCCCGGGAGACCACGGCTTCAACCTGGGCCCCGGGCTCTGCGGCGGCCCACAGCGCGGCACCTGCGCCGGTGCTGGCCCCGAAGTAGCCGATCCGGCCGGCGGAGCCGTCGTGCCGGGCCTCCAGCCAATGGGTTGCGGAGGAAAGGCGGTGCGCCAGCAGGCCGATGTCGAACACGTTGGCCCGGTTGACCTCTTCCTCCGGAGTCAGCAGGTCAAGGAGCAGGGTGCCCAGGCCGGCCCCGTGCAGCACGGAGGCGACGAAGCGGTTGCGAGGGCTGTGCCGGCTGCTGCCGCTGCCGTGCGCGAAGAGAACGGTCCCGTCGCACCTGGCCGGAAGGTACAGGCTGCCGCGCAGCACCACCCGTCCTGCCGGGATTTCCACATCCTGTTCCAGGCTGCCGTCCCCGCCTTCCTCGGTACGGTGGCGGGCCGGGAGGGCGGCGGCGTCCAGCAGCTGCACCACCTCGCCATCCTCCGTGGGCGAGAAGTCGTGGTAGTAGTAGCCCACGGCCTGGAAGTCCTGGGGAGAGAGCAGGCAGACGACGTCGTCCGGTTCCTTCAGCTCCACGATGGCGCGGGCGGGTGCCACCGGAACGGCAAGGATCACTTTCGCCGCGCCTAGGTGCCGGGCCACCTGGCAGGCTGCCCTGGCGGTGGACCCGGTGGCGATGCCGTCATCCACGATGATCACCGTGCGGCCGGCGAGGTTGATGCGCGGGCGTCCCTGCCGGAACCGCGCCACCCTGCTTTCCAGCAGTGCGCGTTCCTGCCGTTCCACCTGCTGCAGGTCCTCCTGGGAAACCCGTGCCATGGAAATGGTGCGTGGATCCAGGACGCGGACCCCGCCCTCCCCGATGGCCCCCATGGCCACCTCGGGCTGGAACGGAACCCCCAGCTTCCGCACCACAATGACGTCCAGCGGAGCTTCGAGGGCCTTGGCTACCTCGAACGCCACCGGGACACCGCCGCGGGGCAGGCCCAGCACCACCACGTCCCGTCCGCGCAGGCCTGCAAGCCGTTTGCCCAGCCGCCGCCCGGCGTCGGGCCTGTCATGAAACGCAACCATAGCTGTCACCCGCCATGCATGATTTCTTCCCCGGGCGCCGCTGCCGCGGCAGGGGCCCAGGACATGCGGAGGACAAAGTGGGCGTCGGAACTGCTCTTGGCGATCACCGCCCCTGCGTCCCCCGCGAGTTTCACGCCGAATTCGATTTCGATCTGTTCGGGGGTAAGTTCCGCCATGGCCTCCAGTGCTGCGCGGGCGGCCGGGCGGACGCTGGCGAGTGCATCTTCCAGGCGCCTGCCCGTATCCAGGATTCCCTGCTCGTTCCGTGCCGGCCGGTCCACGCCGTAGCTGTCGTCGGCCGCTTCAACGAGCACCGTCCCGGATCCCACTTCGTACCGCAGCACCTCAGTCATGGCGGATTCCTTTTACTAATGCGAGACGCGGTAGGTCCGGCGGACGTCGGTGCTGGGCTTAATGGCCACCGCTGTTACCACCAGTGCCACTGCCCCTGCGATCCATGACGTCCAGGCAGCCCCCGTCGCTCCCGTGTACGTTCCGAGCCATGGCGAGAGGACCAGTCCTGCTGCGAGGATGGCCTGCACGTATTCCATGGCCGGAGTTCCCGGCATGGCCAGGTTGATGATGCCGCTGACCACCAGGAGCCCGCCAAAGACGAGCATGAGGGTGGTGGACATGCTTTGCTGCCGCGTGAACAGGACCGCCACCGCGGTAAAGAGTCCGGCGGCAACCGTTACGTAGTCCTGCCACCGATACCACTTCTTCACTGACTTTTCCTTTCTGTGTGGGGCGGCTGCGCCCTGTGCGCTTCCACCCCGCGGGCCTTTGTTTCCCGCGATTTAAGTCAACGCCTGCCACTGTTCCGGGTGTAGGGCAGAAAGACCTAGGGCAGGGCAGGCAGGGTCTTCACCTCCGATTCACTGCCAACTCACAGCAATTGCCCCTGCAAAACGCGGTTCCGGTGTGCAAGAGTGGCCGCAACGCTGGGGCGCAAGTGAATAACAGACTGCGGAGGCCGCCCGTGAACAGAAGATCAGTCCGTTCCTCCGCTGCCGTGCGGCGTCGTTTCCCCACCTTGCTGCCCCTGCTGGCCCTGCTCCTGTCCGCGCTGGTGGCCTGCCAGGCGCCTACGCCGGCCCCGGCTCCGCAAACCGCCACGCCGTCCGGCACTGCCACCCCCTCCGGCGCTGCCTCGCCTTCCCCAAGCGCATCGGCAACTCCCACGCTGCCCCCAAGCTCCGCTGCAAACGCCGCAAAGCCCGCCGGCACACCCCAGCACATCTTCGTGATCAACCTGGAAAACAAGGGGTATGACAGCGTCTGGGGTGACAACTCCCCCGCGCCGTACCTCTCCGGGACACTGCGGAAGAAGGGCGTGCTGCTGAAGAACTACTACGGCATAGCGCACAACTCATTGCCCAACTACCTGGCCCAGATCTCCGGCCAGCGGCCCAACGACAGCACGGTGCTGGACTGCCATACCTACACCGAGTTCAACGCCACGGGCACCGACCCGGACGGCACGCTGCAGGGCGACGGCTGCGTCTACCCGGAGGACACCCAGACCGTGGCCGGGCAGCTGGCCGCGCAGGGCAAAACCTGGAAGGGCTACATGGAGGACATGCAGCAGCCGTGCGAGCATCCGGTCCTGGGCGAGGGCGACAACCACATCAAGGCCACCCCGGAAGAGCAATACTCCACGCACCACAACCCCTTCATGTACTTCCGTTCCATCACCTCCTCCCCGGACTGCGCCCGGAACGTGGTCAACTTCTCCGCCCTCAAGGACGACCTGAAATCCATCGACACCACCCCGAACCTTGCCTACATCACGCCCAACCTGTGCCATGACGGGCACGACGGCACCTGCGCCGACGGCTCCGAGGGCGGCCTGGGGACGGCGGACGCCTGGCTCAAGGAGCAGGTGCCGGCCATCCTGTCGTCCCCGGCGTACAAGCAGGACGGCATGATGGTGATCACCTTCGATGAGGCGGAGGGCGACTCGACCGGACCGTCCGAACCGGCCAGCGCTGTTCCGGCCGGCGGCACGGCGGGCGGCAAGGTGGGTGCGCTGGTCCTGTCCCCGTTCGGCAAGGCTGGGGCCTCATCGGACCGGGCCTACAACCACTACAGCCTGCTGGCCAGCATCGAGGACTTCTTCCACCTCCCCCGCCTCGGCCTTGCCGGCGACCCCGGCGTCAGGACCTTCGGCGACGACGTCTACCGGAAGGAATCCTGACGTGCGGCTTTTGCAGAACGGACGACGCCGGGCCCTGCTGGCAGGTGCCGCAGTGCTGGCTTTGGTGATCCTCGCCGTCGTCCTTCCCACCGCGTTCCGAGGCATGGCGCCGGCGCAGGAGCCGGCCGCAAACGCGCCCGCGGCACCGCCGGCGGACCAGGCACCTGTTGGCACTCCAGCCACCGGCGCCCCCGCAGGGATCTCGAAAATCAAGCACGTGGTGATCATCACCCAGGAAAACAGGTCCTTCGATAGCTACTTCGGCACCTATCCCGGAGCCGACGGGATCCCCATGAAGGACGGCAAACCCACGGTGTGCGTCCCGGACCCCGCGGACGGCAGCTGCGCCAGGCCCTTCTACAACTCGGCGGACAGCAACGCCGGCGGCCCGCACAGCCACGCCGACGCCACCGCTGACATCAACGGCGGAGCCATGGACGGGTTCGTGGCCCAGGCGGAGAAGGGCCTGTCCGGCTGCGGCGCCACCAGCACCAAATGCCAGTACAGCAACACCATGCCCACCGACGTCATGGGCTACCACGACGGGCGGGACCTGCCCAACTACTGGGCCTATGCGCAGAATTTCACGCTCCAGGACCATCTGTTCGCCTCCGCCGCCTCCTGGAGCCTGCCGGCGCACCTGTACCTGGTCTCCGAATGGTCAGCCAAGTGCAGCAAGGCCGGGGACCCGTCGTCATGCGTAGATGCGCTGCAGGACCCGGACCCCGAACCCGAGCCGCAGATCATCAAGGACACCCTGATCGGCAAGTGCCAGGCCGGGATGGACCTGGACCCGTGCCGGGAGGCGCTGGAAGCCGCCGGCATCGACCCGGGCCTCGCCGCCCAAATTGACCAGATCATCGGCACCAGCTGCAAGCCCACCGATTCCTACGCCGTCTGCCAGGCTGCGGTGGATGCGGCCCCCGTGTCCGATGGCCTGAAGAAGAAGCTCACCGAGGCCGCCAAGAAGCTGGAACTGCCGGACTACGCCTGGACGGACCTGACATTCCTGCTGCACAAGCACCAGGTGCCCTGGGCCTACTACGTGTTCAACGGCACCGAACCCGACTGCCGCAACGACGCCGCCACCTGCGACCCCGTGAAGCAGGACGCAAAAACCCCCGGCCTGTGGAACCCGCTGCTGTACTTCGACACTGTGAAAGAGGACGGCGAGCAGGGCAACATCAAGCCGCTGAGCGGTTTCTACGACGCCGCCAGGAAGGGCACGCTGCCCGCCGTCACGTGGGTGGCGCCGACGGACAAGGTCAGCGAGCACGCCCCGGCCAAGATCAGCACCGGGCAGGCCTACGTGGCCGGGCTGATCAATGCGGTGATGAGCGGCCCGGACTGGGACAGCACCGCCATCTTCCTCAGCTGGGACGACTGGGGCGGGTTCTACGACCACGTCCAGCCGCCCGTGGTGGACAACAACGGCTACGGGCTGCGCGTCCCCGGCCTGGTGATCAGCCCCTATGCGAAGAAGGGGTTCATCGACCACCAGGTGCTCAGCCACGACGCCTACTTCAAGTTCATCGAGGACGACTTCCTGGGCGGCGAGCGCATCGACCCCGCCACCGACGGTCGGCCGGATGCCAGGCCCGATGTCCGGGAGAACAACCCGCAACTGGGCGACCTTGCCAAGGCCTTCGACTTCAACCAGGCACCGCTGCCGCCGCTGATCCTGCCCAACGCGACGACGTACTGACTGCTTCTCCGGCCTTGGCTAGGACGTGGAAACGGTGCAGTTGGCAGCGTCCTCCACCACGCGTTCCAGGTCCCCGGTGCGGTGCAACACCTCCTTCTGGCGGACCGCGCCGGTGCCCTCGGCAAGCAGCCGGTCCACCAGGTCCTCCACCCGGTGCAGGTCCCCCATGTCCTTCAGCGCCCCATGAATGTGGTGCAGCAGGGAATTCACGACGCCGAGTGCGGGCGCCGGGCGGTGCGTGTGCGGATCCAGCAGCTCACCCCGGAGGCCCCACCGGCTGGCTTTCCAGGCCGCCAGCCGGAGCAGCGCCGACGGGACGGCCACGGGCTCGATCCCCTCCCGCCATTCCCGTGCGGCGGTTTCCACCAGCGCCCTGGCCAGGCCGGCGAGGAGGACGGTGTTCCCCGGCCGGAGGCACACATCGGCCAGGCGGATCTCCACCGTGGGATAGTGCCGCGAGAGGCGGGCGTCGAAGTAGATCATGCCCTCGTCCAGGGCCACGCCGGTGCTCACCATGTCATGCACCAGCTGGTGGTAAGCGTCCGGGCTGCCCAGGATTTCCAGCGGCCCAGCGGACGGCCAGCGGTTCCACACCTGCGAGCGGTAGCTGGCGTAACCGGTGTCTACCCCATGCCAGAACGGGGAGTTGGCGCTGAGCGCGATGAGTACCGGCAGCCAGTTGCGCATCCGGTCCAGCACGGCCACGGCTTCCTCGGGTGACTCCACCGAGACGTGGATGTGGCATCCGCAGGTGAGCTGTTCCCTGGCCGTCAGCCCGTACTCCTCGGCCATGGCCCGGAATCTCCGGAGCTGCACCGGATGCGGGTCGGCGGGCAGCGGCGAGGTGCCCAGCGCAGCCACCCTGACACCGACGTCCTCGGCGGCCTGGCGGGCGATGCCGCGGCCGG
Organism: Arthrobacter sedimenti; assembly: GCF_042652025.1. Taxonomy (NCBI): domain Bacteria; kingdom Bacillati; phylum Actinomycetota; class Actinomycetes; order Micrococcales; family Micrococcaceae; genus Arthrobacter; species Arthrobacter sedimenti. The sequence continues at coordinate 929,483 of NZ_JBHSDQ010000001.1, forward strand.
TGATGATGTCCCGCTCGAGGCTTGCCAACGTGGCATGCGGCGGCGTGACCACCTCGATCATTTCCTGCTGGAATTCGGCTGTCAGGACGGGCCCGGACGCAACCTCCAGCGGACGCACGTACAAGTCCAGGAGGGCGCCCGCCAGCGGTACGGCTTCCCCGGTGCCGGGGTCTACCAGCAGCAGCTCTTCTTCGATCCCGAACGTCCGCCTGCCCGCGCCCGCACCGCCGCTGCCGTCATTGCCGTAAGTGTCCATCGTCGTCGTCCCCTATCCCTTGCTTCGCTGCAAGTTCCTCCCAGAAGCAGGCCAGCGTGACTGCCCCGTTCATCAGGACGTCAAGGCCGGCGCTCTCGTCGCTGTCGTGCCAGTGATCCTCCACCAGGCCGGTGCCAAAGAACAGCACCGGTGCGGCCAGGGTCCGGCTGAGCAGTTCGGCGGGGCCGCCGCCGGCGTTGCCCATGCGGCCGGTCCGGTCGGCTCGGAAGCCCGCCGCCATGGCCTTTTCAAGCGCGGCGACGGCGGGGTGGTCCGGCGTGCGGTAGGGTTCCTGGGCTGTTTCCAGGTCCGGGATCAGGCTGAAGCTGTAAGCGTCGCCGATGGTGGCGGCCACCCACTCCTGCAGCTGCCCGGCGATTTTCTCCGCCCGCTGGCCGGGAACCGTGCGGAAACTGAGGTCCGCGGAGGCAACGGCCGGGACGGCGGCACGGGATACGCCCAGCGGGTCCCCGGCAATGATGGAGGTGACCTCGACGGCGGGCCGCAGCCACAGCCGCTCCAGCACCGTATACCCCTTCTCACCGGTGATGGCACCGGTTTCGGAGCGGGCCAGCCAGTCCTCCTCGCTGAAGGGCAGGTCCTTGAGGGCGTTGCGGAGGTCGGCGGGAAGGGGCGCCACGTCGTCATAGAATCCGGGGACGGCAACCCTGCCGTCCTGGTCGTGCATGAGTCCCAGCAGCCGGCCGAGCTCGAAAGCGGGGTTGGGTGCATTCCCGGACACGGCGCCACTGTGCACGTCGCGCTCCGGCCCGTACACCTCCAGGTGTGCGCTCAACATGCCGCGCAGGCTCACGCAGACGGCGGGATGCGCGGCGTCCCAGAGGAGAGTGTCGGAGAACAGGACCAGGTCCGCGGCGAACCGGTCCACGTGGTCCTCCAGCAGTTTGGCCAGGTTCGGCGAGCCGCCTTCCTCCTCCCCCTCCACCAGGAACTTCAGGTTGACCTTGGGGGCAGGGTCCGGGCCGGCGACCGTGTCTGGACTGGTATCGGTCCCGCCGGCGCCGGTCTCGCTGGCGGCCAGATGGGCGCGGACAGCTTCGAGATGCGCCAGGATCTGGCCCTTGGCGTCCGAACTGCCCCTGCCGTACAGCCGGCCCTCGCGGAGTACGGGTTCGAACGGTGCCGTGAGCGCCCAGTTCTCCGGCCGGACAGCCCGGACATCGTGGTGGCTGTAGACCAGCACGGTGGGTGCTCCCGGAGCCTGGCACCACTCCGCGTACACCGCGTGGGATTCTCCCGTGGGCAGTACCTCCACCACGGGGAAGCCCACTTCGCGGAATTCGCCGGCCAGCCAGTTGGCCGACCGGAGCAGGTCCTGGCTGTGTTCGGGGGCGCCCAGGATGCCCGGGATCCGCACCCACTCAGCCAGCCGCCGCTCCAGCTCCGCCTCCCTGGAACGGACAAAGGCACGAAGGTCCGGGGCGCCGTCGTGACTGCCGCCGGTGCCCTGGGTGTCCTGCATGTCCCTGCCCGTTCCGCCGGTCATTTGCGGGGTTGTGCCGGGTTGGTGGGATCGCCCTGGGACGGTGGGTTCACCGGCGGTCCGGGGACGGAGGACGGCTGCCGGGTCCCCGCCCCATGGTCGGGAAGCGGCAGTTCCCTGTGCAGGGGTGAACCATTCATCGCGTTGTCCTCCTTGTCTGCCGTCGAAGGAAACAATATGATAAGCAGCCTTATCAATCCGTGGGAAGGGGTGCAGTTGCGTTGCCGCAATTGCTCCAGCTGTACTTCTGCCCTACCCGCGCGTAGATTAGGAACTGTGACGGGGATCATGGCCCATCCTCCCGGGATCTTCTGCAAAACCCGGTAAGAGCAGCTGCTGTAGTCCACCGGTGGCATTTATGCAGAAGCGGAAAAGAAACGCAATGGCGTCCTCGCAGTTCCAGCAATTCCTCCACGAAGCAACCACCTCCGAACCCTCCAGTGACCGCCCCTTGGGTCCCGACTGCCTCTATGGCCTGTACGTTAGCTGGGCAGCGCTGCACGGCCTGACGCCGAAGCCGGACCAGGCTTTCCGCGCCGGAATGCTGCGCTGCGGCGTGGATGTCCGGAACTCCCGGTTGCGGATGACCGGCCCCGCGGCGGCCGATTACATCCTCAGCAGCTACCCCGCCGTCGCCTGATGGGCGTCCATTCCGGGCGCCGGCGCGCCCCCGACGTCCTGGTCCGCGGCGGCCACTACATCCATTGCGGCCAGGTCATGGCTGCCAGCGGCGCCGAAATGCGCACCATCCACGGCACCTCTGGCCAACTGCCGGAAGCCCTTGGCGTGTACCTGGCCACCAGGGTGCTGCGATGCGCCTGCGGGTTCCAGATCGAGGTACCGGACCAGGACGCTCCTGAACCGGCCTGAGCCGGCGCCGCTGAAAGCACCGCGGTCCCGGGCCGCGGTTTAGTGCAGGAAAACGGGTACCTCATCCCCGGCTGGCAGCTGGTGCTGCTGCTGACCAGCGCCCTGCTGGCACGCCACGCGGTTAGGGGATGCAAACCTTCGTGGCGTGGGCTTCCGTGCAGTGCTTTACTGCCAGCATGTCTGAAACTCTCAAGCTGAGCCGCGAACCCCACGACAGCAGCGTGGCAGCACGCCTCAACTGGCTGCGCGCCGGTGTCCTCGGTGCCAATGACGGCATCGTCTCCGTCGCCGCAACAGTGGTGGGCGTCGCGGGCGTCACCAACGACCTTGCGCCCATCCTGGTGGCAGGCACTGCCGCGGTGGTGGGCGGTGCGGTGTCCATGGCCCTGGGCGAATACGTTTCCGTGAGCAGCCAGAGTGACAGCCAGCGGGCGCTGATTGAAAAGGAACGCCAGGAGCTGCGGGACGATCCCGAAGGCGAGCTGGAAGAACTTGCCGGGATCTACCAGGCCAAGGGACTCAGCGAGGCCACGGCCCGCACGGTTGCCGAGGAGCTGACGGCAAAGGACCCGCTGAAGGCCCACCTGGCCGCCGAGCTGAACATTGACGAAGAGGAAGTGGTGAGCCCCTGGCACGCCGCCTTCGCCTCCGCAATCGCCTTCACCGTCGGCGCGATCCTGCCGATGCTGGCCATCATCTTCCCGCCTGAACAGGCGCGCATCCCGGTCACCTTCGTTGCCGTGATCCTGGCACTGGCCCTGACCGGCACCATCAGCGCCAAGATCGGCGGAAGCTCCAAGCGCAAGGCCACTATCCGTCTGGTGGTGGGCGGCGCGCTCGCCATGGCCTTCACGTTTGCCGTGGGCAGCCTGCTGGGCACCACCGGGATCGCCTGATGGAGATCGCAGGCCTTCCCGCCCACATCCTGCTGATCCACGGCGTGGTGGTCCTGGCGCCGCTGGCCGGGCTCGCGGCCGTAGTCTTCGCGCTGCTCCGGCGCTCCAGGCGCTACCTGGCCTTGCCGCTGGGGATCCTGGCCCTGGTCCTGGTCCCGCTCTCCGTCCTTACGGCGGAAGCCGGGGAACAGCTGGAGAAGGCACGGCCGGTCTCAAAACTGATCCAGGAGCACGCCGAACAGGGAAGCTTCCTGCGCTTCGTCGCCGCGTTTTTCCTGGTGGTGGTGGCTGCACAAATCGTGGCAGCCTTCCCAGGGATCCTGACCCGCCGCCCCGCCTTCCATGGCCTCCGCGGCCTCCTGGAAGCGCGGTGGCTGCTTCCCGCCACCTCGGTGCTGGGCGTCCTGGCGGGACTCTTCCTGGTGTATCAAAGCATCGCAACAGGCCACTCCGGGGCGGCATCGGTCTGGGCGGGCAGCCGGTAACTTTCACCGGCAGCCGCGCGTCCGCCTCGCTCAGCGCCCGGTTCGCTCAGCGCTTTGCGTCAGGGAGAGGTACGACGGCGTAGCGGCGGTTTTCGAGCACCGGCACCTGCGCGCGCACCCGGGCCAGCCGGACCCGGCTGAGGCGTGCCACGATCAGTCCCGGCTCCTCGCCCGCGTTGGCCGACGCAGTCCGAACCCTTCCCATCAGCATCCTCCCCGCGTAGGGTTGGGCACACAACCCACCGGGCTTTTTGCTGGTGCGGTGGGCTCATGCAGTTGGGCTTCTGGAACGTGCCGGAGGGACCACAAGTGGGTAAAAAAACGTTCACGAACCAGAGAGCGCGGCGCTTCGCAGGACTGGCCGCGGGCCTCTTGACCCTGCCGGCACTGGCCTCCTGCTCCGCCGAAGTCACCCGCGGCTTCCTTCCAGGCCCCCGGGACACCACAGACAAAACGCCGCTCATCACTGACCTGTGGGTCAACTCCTGGATCGCCGCGCTGATCGTGGGCATCATTACCTGGGGCCTGATGATCTGGGTCATCGTGGCGTACCGGCGCAGGAAGAACACAGTGGGCTTCCCGGCCCAGCTGAGCTACAACCTTCCGCTCGAGGTGTTCTACCTCGCGGTCCCGCTGATTGTCATCGGCGTCCTGTTCGTGTTCACGGACCGGGACCAGCGCGCCATCGATGCACGCTACCCCGACCCGGATGTGGTGATCGACGTCTTCGGCAAGCAGTGGTCGTGGGATTTCAACTACGTCAAGGAACAGGTCCACGAGGACGCCGGACAGCAGGCCCACCTGAACGGCGACTACGGCGCCCCGGACCGGCTGCCCACGCTGTACCTGCCCGTCGGCAAGAAGGTGGAGCTGCACCTCCAGTCACGTGATGTGCAGCATTCCTTCTGGGTGGTGGACTTCCTGCAGAAGCGCGACCTTTACCCGGGCCACGAACAGTACAACCCCTATATCAGCATCACCCCCACCCGCACGGGCGAATACATGGGCAAGTGCGCGGAGCTGTGCGGTGAATACCACTCCGAGATGCTCTTCAAGGTCCGGGTGGTGAGCCAGCAGGAGTATGACACCCACATGGCCGACCTGAAGGCCAAGGGCAACACCGGAAGCCTGGGCAACGATTTTGACCGGCAGCCACAATCGGCACCGGCACCGCAGGCTTTGGAACCAGCAGAGTAAAGGACGGCACCGTAATGACCACCACAGGCCAGAGAATGGGTGGAACGGCCGCCACGGCGGCGCCGGCTGTGGTCCGGCGCCCCAAAGGCACCATTGTGGTCAACTGGATCACCTCCACTGACCACAAGACCATCGGCTACATGTACCTGATCTCGTCCTTCGTGTTCTTCTGTGCGGGCGGCGTGATGGCACTGCTGATCCGCGCCGAACTGTTCGAGCCCGGCATGCAGATCCTGCAGACCAAAGAGCAGTACAACCAGCTGTTCACCATGCACGGCACCATCATGCTGCTGATGTTCGCCACCCCGCTGTTCGCCGGATTCGCCAACGTCATCATGCCGCTGCAGATCGGCGCCCCTGACGTTGCCTTCCCGCGCCTGAACGCCCTGGCGTTCTGGTTCTTCCTGTTCGGCTCCACCATTGCCGTTTCCGGCTTCATCACACCGCAGGGCGCGGCGTCCTTCGGCTGGTTCGCCTACGCGCCGCTGTCCAACACCACGTTCACCCCCGGCATCGGCGGTGACCTGTGGGTCTTCGGCCTGGCGCTGTCCGGCTTCGGCACCATCCTGGGCTCGGTCAACTTCATCACCACCATCATCTGCATGCGGGCGCCGGGCCTGACCATGTGGCGGATGCCCATCTTCACGTGGAACACGCTGGTCACGGCCATCCTGGTGCTCATGGCCTTCCCGCCGCTGGCCGCCGCACTGTTCGCCCTGGGCGCGGACCGCAAGTTCGGCGCGCACATTTTCGATCCCGCCAACGGCGGCGCCATCCTGTGGCAGCACCTGTTCTGGTTCTTCGGCCACCCCGAGGTGTACATCATCGCGCTGCCGTTCTTTGGGATCGTCTCGGAAATCTTCCCGGTCTTCAGCCGCAAACCGCTGTTCGGCTACAAGGGCATCGTGTACGCCACGATCGCCATTGCCGCCCTCTCGGTGACGGTGTGGGCCCACCACATGTACGTCACCGGTGCCATCTTCCTGCCGTTCTTCGCCTTCATGACCATGCTCATCGCGGTGCCCACCGGCGTGAAGTTTTTCAACTGGATCGGCACCATGTGGGGCGGATCGCTGACCTTTGAGACGCCCATGCTGTGGAGCATGGGGTTCCTGGCCACCTTCCTCTTCGGCGGCCTGACCGGCATCATCCTGGCGTCCCCGCCGCTGGACTTCCACGTCTCGGACACCTACTTCGTGGTGGCGCATTTCCACTACGTGGTGTTCGGCACGGTGGTGTTCGCCATGTTCGCCGGGTTCTACTTCTGGTGGCCCAAGTTCACCGGCACCATGCTCAACGAACGCCTGGGCAAGATCCACTTCTGGATGCTCTTCCTTGGCTTCCACGCCACGTTCCTGATCCAGCACTGGCTGGGCGTCCTGGGCATGCCCCGGCGGTACGCGGACTACATGCCGGAGGACAACTTCACCTTCATGAACCAGTTCTCCACCATCGGTTCCTACCTGCTGGGCGCCTCCCTGATCCCGTTCTTCTGGAATGTGTTCATCACCTGGCGTGCGGGAAAGAAGGTCACGGTGGACGACCCCTGGGGCTTCGGCGCTTCGCTGGAGTGGGCCACGTCCTGCCCGCCGCCGCGCCACAACTTCACCTCGCTCCCCCGGATCCGTTCGGAGCGCCCCGCCCTGGACCTGCACCACCCCGAGCTGAGCGTCCGGCTGCATCCGACAGAGAACGCCCCGGCGGAAGGCCTCCTGGGCGCCGCCGATATCGGCGAGCACGACCTCCACGACCCCAACCCGAACAAGTAGGCCCCTGGCCACCCATCAAAGAACGGCGCCGGCACCCGACAGGGAGTTGGCGCCGTTCTTTGTCGTCGCGGCAATTTCTTTTCGACGCGCCAATTACTTCCCGAGGCACATAGGCATCGGCGCTGTCCAAATCCGGGCAGCGGAGATGTTTCTGCGCAGCGCAGGCCAGCTTCCGTGTCACGGATCAAGGGCAAGGGTGGGAGGTCCAGCCTTGCGACAGGGTTCCGTTCCTCCAGGCCCGGATAGCCAGGACCGGCGCCGCAGCCATCAGCAGCCATATGCCGCCATGGAACACGCCATCGGCCAGGGTGTTCAGTTCCAGCCCGACAACGGTCCTGGCGCTCCCGGCCTTAGTATCCTTGGGGCGGCGGCAGTGATGCGGGCCCTGCGCGGCCGGCGTTGATCGGGGCAATTACGTCACGCCACAGTTTCGTAATTGATGTGAACCTCGTCACTTAATGCGCTTTTCGGCTTGGAGCTTAGGTTTGCCTACCCTACAGTTTTCAGACATAGGCAACATTCATGTTTCCTAATAGGACTTTAGGTTCAAGCAGACTTTTTCCCCACCGAAAGCAGCCTCAATGAAGATCCGCAACAGCGCGCTGGCAGGAATCGCACTCGCCGCCACCGCAGCTCTTGGCCTGACCGCCTGCGGCGGCGGCACCCCCGCAGGCAACGGCTCCTCCGCCTCCGGCGGCGCACCCTCCGGCGAGATCACTGTCTACAACGCCCAGCACGAAAGCCTCACCAAGGAATGGGTGGACGCCTTCACCGCCGAAACCGGCATCAAGGTGACCCTCCGCCAGGGCGATGACACGGAAATGTCCAACCAGATCATCCAGGAAGGCCAGGCCTCCCCCGCGGATGTGTTCCTGACCGAGAACTCCCCCGCGATGACGCAGGTGGAGAACGCCGGCCTGTTCGCCGATGTCAACAAGGACACCCTGGACCAGGTCCCTGCCGAGTTCTCCCCGTCCACCGGGAAGTGGACGGGCATCGCGGCCCGCTCCACCGTGCTGGTCTACAACAAGTCCAAGGTCACCGAGGACAAGCTGCCCAAGTCCATGCTTGACCTGGCCAGCCCGGAGTGGAAGGGCCGCTGGGCTGCCTCGCCCACCGGCGCCGACTTCCAGGCCATCGTCTCGGCCCTGCTGGAACTCAAGGGCGAAGCCGCCACGGAGGATTGGCTGAAGGCCATGAAAGACAACTCCAAGGCCTATAAAGGCAACAGCACGGCCATGAAGGCCGTCAACGCCGGTGAAGTGGATGCCGCCCTGATCTACCACTACTACTACTACGGAGACCAGGCCAAGACCGGCGAGAACTCCAACAACGTCACGCCGTACTACTTCAAGAATCAGGACCCGGGCGCGTTCCTGTCAGTCTCCGGCGGCGGCGTGCTCAAGTCCTCCAAGAATGCTGCCGCTGCGCAGGCGTTCCTGAAGTTCATCACGGGCAAGAAGGGCCAGGAAGTCCTGAAGAACGGTACGTCCTTCGAGTACGCCATCGGCTCCGACGTGCCCGCCAACGACAAGCTGGTTCCCATCAAGGACCTGCAGGCCCCCAAGGTGGACGCCGCAAAGCTCAACTCCCAGAAGGTCAGCGATCTGATGACCCAGGCCGGACTACTCTAATTCCGTGACCTCCGATCTATCGGCTCCCCCCAGGCGGAGCACGACGACGGCGGGCCGGGGCAACAGCCCCCGCCCGCCTTTCGGCGTTTCCGCAGTGTCCGTCCTGGCGGTGCTGATCGCCCTCTTCTCCCTCGTCCCGCTGGGGTACGTGGCCTACATGACGGTGGCAACCGGGTGGGACACCGCGGTCGGCCTCATCCTGCGGCCCCGCGTGGGCGAACTGCTCATGAACACTCTGCTCCTCATGGCCGCCACCATCCCGCTGTGCCTGCTGCTTGGCGTGGCGGGGGCGTGGCTGGTGGAACGGACCAACCTCCGCGGGCGCCGGATCTGGGCGGTCCTGCTGGCCGCGCCACTGGCCGTCCCGGCGTTCGTGAACAGCTACGCGTGGGTGTCTGCCATCCCGTCGCTGGGCGGCCTGGGCTCGGGGATCCTGATCTCCACCCTGTCCTACTTCCCGCTGGTGTACATTCCGGCGGCCGCGACCCTCAGCCGGCTGGACCCGGCCATCGAACAGTCCGCAGCCGCATTGGGGCTGGGCGCCTGGCGCGCCTTCTTCCGGGTGGTGCTCCCCCAGTTGCGGATCGCCCTCACGGGCGGCGCGCTGCTGGTGGGGCTGCACCTGCTCGCCGAATACGGCGCGTTCGCCATGATCCGCTTCGATACCTTCACCACGGCGATCATGACCCAGTACCGGTCCACGTTCAACGGCGCCGCCGGGAACATGCTGGCCAGCGTGCTGGTGTTCTTCTGCCTGCTCCTGCTGCTGGCGGAGGTCCGCAGCCGCGGCACCGCCCGGTACGCCAGGATCGGCTCCGGCGTGCAGGCCAGGGCGCTGCGCCTCCCCCTGCACGCCTACCAGGTCCCGGGCCAGGTCTTCCTGCTGGCACTCACGGCGCTGGCGTTCGGCCTCCCCCTGTACTACGTGCTCAAGTGGATCGTGGCCGGCGGCGCCGACGTATGGACCGCCGCCGAGTTCCTTCCCGCGCTTTTTGCCACCTTCGGGTACGGGCTGGCCGGCGCCGCGGCCACCATCGTGGTTGCCTTCCCCATGGCCTACCTGGCGGTCCGGAAGCCCGGCTGGTTCAGCAAGTCCCTGGAACTGTCCAACTACGTCACCAGTTCCATGCCCGGCATCGTGGTGGCCCTGGCCTTCGTGACCGTCAGCATCCGCCTGGTGCCCGGGATCTACCAGACGGCCGGCGTGCTGGTGGCAGCCTACGTGCTCCTGTTCCTCCCGCGCGCCTTGGTGAACCTGCGGGCGGGACTGGCGCAGGCTCCCAAGGAACTCGATGAGGCAGCCCAGGCGCTGGGCAAGCCGCCGCTTCTGGCGTTCATCCGCGTCACCCTGCGGCTCACCGCGCCGGCCGCCGCCGGCGGGGCTGCCCTGGTGTTCCTTGCCATTGCCAACGAACTCACCGCCACCTTGCTCCTCTCCCCTAACGGGACAAAGACGCTTGCCACGGAGTTTTGGAGCAAGAGCAGCGAAATCGACTACGCCGGCGCCGCGCCTTACGCGCTGTTGATGATCCTGCTTTCCGCCCCCATGACCTATCTCCTCTTCCAACAGTCCAAGAAAGTAGCCGGACAGTGACAGCACCATCAACCCGCAGGCTGCCAGAGCCTCGGGTGGCCCCTTCGGTGGCAGCCACCACCAACAGCCACCTGCAGATCACGGACGTCACCAAGAACTTCGGATCCCAGGCGGTCCTCAGGGGCGTCAACCTGTCCGTGGCCAAGGGCGGGACCACCGCGATCGTGGGTCCGTCCGGTTCCGGCAAGACCACCCTCCTGCGCCTGATCGCAGGGTTCGAGCACCCGGACACGGGCACCATCTCGCTCAACGGCACCACCGTGGCCGGCGACGGCGCGTGGCTTCCGGCGCATAAGCGGCAGATCGGCTACGTGGCGCAGGACGGCGCCCTGTTCCCGCACCTGAACGTCGGCCAGAACATAGCCTTCGGCCTGAATCCGGCCAGGCTCGACGGCGGACGCCGCGCCGTGAACGCCCGGGTGGCGGAGCTGCTGGCAATGGTGTCGCTGGATCCCTCCATGGCCAAGCGCCGGCCGCACCAGCTCTCCGGTGGACAGCAACAGCGCGTTGCCCTGGCCCGGGCCCTTGCCCGCGAACCCGAACTGATGCTCCTGGACGAGCCGTTCTCCGCCCTGGACGCGGGCCTGCGCGTGGCCACCCGCCGCGCCGTGGCCAAGGTCCTGGCCGAGGCCGGCGTCACCACCATCCTGGTCACCCATGACCAGGCCGAGGCTTTGTCCTTCGCGGACCAGGTGGCCGTGATGCGCGGCGGCAAGCTGGCGCAGATCGGCAATCCATTCGTGGTGTACACCCGCCCCGCGGACCGGGCCACCGCAGAGTTCCTGGGCGACGCCGTCATCCTGGACGCCTGGCTGGAGGGCTCCCTGGCCACCTGTTCGTTGGGCGGCATCCCCGTGCGCCGGCCACCGGCCCAGGGCCGGGTGCAGCTGATGCTGCGGCCGGAACAAATCCGCATAGCCGAGGACGGCCCCATCCGCGGCGTGGTGGTGGACACGGATTACTTCGGCCCCGAAACCACCGTGCGGCTGAAGCTGAACGTGCCCAAGGAAGTGGCGGAGCACGCCGACCACCGCTACCCCGGCGGCGGCGAAGTAATCACCATCCGGCACTGGAACGCCTCGATCGCCCGGCCCGGCATGGAGCTGTGCCTGCGGGTGGTGGGCGAAGCCGTCGCCTTCCCAATGGACGACTGAACACCATCCGTCACAGGCGACACAGAAAAATCACCCTGCGGAAACACTCCGGCAATGTCTCCCCGGCAAGCTGTGCTTACGGGGATACAACAGCAGGAGGCAGCCCATTATGGAGGCACAAGGAGTACGTACGGCCCAGCTTCGCGTTGGCGACCAGATCGAGGCGTGGCACCGGGGCAGGCTCTTCCACAAGGGTAAGGTGACCGGCGTCGTCACGGCCCTGGAACTCTTCTGGATCCTGGATGCCCGGACCGGCACCCGGAAGCTGCTGGACCCCGAGGCACTGGAGATCCGCCACGTGGATCCGGCTCCGGTCCAGCTGGAAGTCCCAGCCAAACCGCAGCCTCCGGCCGCGCCGCTCGCCACCGCCTGAGCAGCCGCGGGAGGGCTCAGGCGCGGTCCTGGTAGACGTCAGGGACGCCGTCGTGGTCCGTATCGACTTTCTCAAGCTCTTCGGCGAGCCGGTACTGGCGGTTGCGCGTGCGCAGCACGGCCGTTGCCAGCAGTGCGGCGATCAGTGACGCGGCCAGGATGCCCACCTTGGCGTGGTCGTCGTGCACGCTGCCGTTGCCGAAGCTGAGTTCTGCCACCAACAGGGACACGGTAAAGCCGATGCCTGCCAGCAGCGCAACGCCGAAGACGTCGATCCATTTGAAGGAGCTGTCCAGGGTGGCCCTGGTGGCTTTGGTCAGGATCCACGTGGTGGCCAGGATGCCGATCGGCTTGCCCAGGACCAGGCCAAGGATGATGCCCAGCGCTACGGGATCCGTCAGGGCGGAGCCAAGGCCCGCCCAGCCGCCCACGGCCACACCTGCGGAGAAGAACGCGAAGACGGGTACTGCCACGCCGGCTGAAATGGGCCGGAACCGGTGCTCGAAGATCTCGGCCAGCCCGGGGCCGGCTTCGGGTCCGCCGGATGCTTGAGACCGGATCACCGGAATGGCGAAGCCCAGCAAAACACCGGCCACCGTGGCGTGGATGCCGGACGCATGCACCAGCGCCCACGTCACGGCGCCCAGGGGAAGCAGGAGCAGCCAGGCGGCCGCCGCGTGGAGGCCGAAGAACCGGCGGAACTTCTGCGCCAGGAAAGCGTAAAGGGCCAGCGGGATGAGCGCCAGGAGCAGCGGCACCACCTGGATGTCGCTGGAGTAGAAGAACGCGATGATGGTGATGGCGATCAGGTCGTCCACAACAGCCAGCGTGAGCAGGAAGATCCGCAGGGCGCTGGGCAGGTGGGAGCCGATGATGGCCAGGACGGCCACGGCAAACGCGATGTCGGTTGCGGTGGGGATGGCCCACCCGCGCAGCGTCTCCGGGCTGGCAAGGTTGACGACGGCGTAGATCACCGCCGGGACCGCGACGCCGCCCACGGCGGCCGCCACGGGAACGATCGATTTGCTGATCTGGCGCAGGTCACCGGCCACGAACTCGCGCTTGAGTTCCAGGCCGACCAGGAAGAAGAAGATGGCCAGCAGGCCGTCCGCCGCCCACGCCCCCAGGCTCAGTTCCAGGTGCCACGGCTCATAGCCCACCTTGAAGTCCCGGAGCGCAAAGTAGCTGTCCGACGCCGGGGAGTTGGCCCAGATGAGGGCGATGACGGCGGCGATGACCAGGAGGGCGCCGCCTACCGTTTCCTTGCGAAGGATCTCCCCGATGCGCAGCGCTTCCGCATAGCTGCCGCGTGAGAAGACCGTGGAGCCGAAGAACGAGTTTTTCTTGGGGGCGGGCGTGCTGGAATTCATGCAGGCGTCCTTAAATCCGGGTTCGACAATGTCATGCCGACCAGACTTCCCGGCGCACCTTCGTCTATTTTACGGGCGGCGCCGCCCCCTCCCAAACGCGTCTCCCCGGGGGCCTTTACAAATTTTGTGGGGCAATTCACAAAAATACCCATCCGGCTGTATTGGTGGCACCGAATCATTGATGTCCCTCATCTGGGACATTACGTCACTCGCATGAGGAGAATGCTTTCCGATGAACAAGACACTTCGTTTCCTCGCGGTTCCCACCCTGGCCCTGGGCGCCCTGGCCCTCTCAGGCGGTCCCGCCTCCGCAGCCGACCACACCTACCAGTCCACCCTTTCCCAGATCAACGGCAGCTCGGCCTCGGGCACTGTCACAGTGGATGTCACCGGCAACCAGGCGCACGCCGTCCTGAAGGTCTCCGGCTTGGCTCCCACCTTCAACAACGCCCCCTACCCGCACGTCCAGCACATCCACGGCGGCGCCCAGGGCGTCTGCCCCGCACCGTCGGCGGACAAGGACGGTGACGGAGTGGTTTCCACCACCGAGGGCGCGCCCAGTTATGGCGGGATCGTGACCACCCTCTCCACCAGCGGTGACACCAGTCCTGCTGCCGGCCTGGACCTCAAGCTGGCCGGCCAGGGAGCCAGCTACACCGTTGACCGCACCTTCGAGCTCAACGCCGACACCAAGGCCGCCCTGGAAGCCGGTACCGCCGTCGTGGTTGTCCACGGGCTGGATCCCGCCACCCTCAGCCCGGCCGCCCAGGCCGCCAAATCCGACCTGGTCCCGAGCCTCCCGCTCGCTGCCACCTCCCCTGCATTGTGCGGGACGCTGAAGGCTGGCCAAATGAAGATGCCTGCCGGTGGCGCTGACACCGGCGTTGCCCAGCAGGCCGGCGGAACCGACTCCGGCGTCCTCGCTTTGGGCGGTGGCTTGGTCCTGGCAGCAGCCGCGGGCGGTGCCTACCTGGTTCGTCGCCGCAGTTCCGGTTCTGCAGCCTGAGTCCGGCTGACCCTGTCATGTCCTTCCTGAACTCCGGCAGCCGCAGGAGCCTTCGGGCCCCTGCGGCTGCCGGGCTTCTGCTCCTGCTCACCCTGGCGGGGTGCGGCACCACGCCAGGAACGTCCGACGCCGGCCCTGCGGCTGCCACTGCCACCGCCTCCTCCAGCGCCCCAACGCCGTCCGCTGCGGCGGCCCACCCGCAGACACCCTCGCCTTCCAGCCCGGCTGCGGCAACCGCCCCAACCGCGGCCGAACCGCCGGTCTTGCCCCGATCCGAACCGGCCGTCCTGGACATTGCCGTGATTGGCCTCCGCACGGAACTGCTGAGCCTTGGCCTGCGTGCCAACGGATCGTTGGAGGTTCCGGAGGATACCGGCAACGGTGCCCCCGCCAGCTGGTACAACGGCTCGCCCACTCCTGGGGAGCGCGGTCCCGCCGTGCTGCTGGGCCATGTGAACGCCCTCGGCGGCCACAAGGGGGTCTTCGCCGACCTCCGCACCCTCACACCCGGAGCCGAGGTCAAGGTGACACGGGCGGACGGCAGTACGGCCACCTTCGTTGTTGAACGGGGCGCCGTTTACGGCAAGGACAACTTCCCCACCGTGGAGGTCTACGGAAACACGCCCGGTTCGGAATTGAGGCTGATTACTTGCGACGGCTACGACGCCGCCACCGGCCTCTTCGATGACAACTACGTTGTCTTCGCCAAGCTCAAAGCCTAATTGGACAGTACACAACGGTCGCCTCAACCGGGGCGGCCAGGACGGATGGCCATGAAGAACCGCGTTTCCCTGCTGGCGCCCCTGGCGCTGTCCCTGGCGCTCTCCGGTTGTGCGGCGGCGGCAGGATCCACCGGCGATGCCCCTCCGGCCGCGTCCCCTGCCGCCAGCGTGGAAACCCCGAATGCCGGGCATGCCGGGCACCACGGCACCGACCCGGCCGCCCCGCAGGCCGGTCCGGCAGCCCCGAGCGAAGCGGCGAAAATGGTGTGCGGGGACGAGCCAATGGACCGGTTGACCACCATCCTGTCCCTCAAGCAGAAACCGCACACCGTCAGCAACTGGGCCAACAGCACTTTCACCTGCACCTACCACCTGCCGGAGGGCGCACTGACAATTTCCGTGCAGGAAGCTCCTGACCAGGCCAAGGCGCGGACCTACTTTGATGCCATGCAGGCCCTCGCCACGGGTGTCACGCCTATTGAGGGTCTGGCCAACCTGGGCTTCCCCGCCTACGAAACCGCAGCCGGCTCTGCCGTGTTCCAAAAGGACAACTTTGTGCTGAAGGTGGACGCGTCAGCGCTTCCGGCCGCGGTCGGTCCCGACGCCCTGAGCCGCAACGCCCTGGCCTACCAACTCTCCACCACCATCCTTGCGTGCTGGGTGGAGCACCACTAGCCGGCGCGGCGGCCTCCCGCGTGGTCCGCCGCGCCGTGCACTTGGATGGCCCGCACCGCGCGGTCCAGGTAGATCCGGGCCTCCGGGGAGTTGGCCAGCTGCACCAGTTCCGCCGCCACCACCACCAGCTTGACGTTCCGGTGGCTGCTGGTGCTCACCAGCATCTGGAACGCGTCATCGGAGCCGAGTTTCAGCTGGCCCATGAGGATCCCGCGGGCCTGATCGATCACGGTCCGGGTTGCCGTAGCGCCCGCGACGGCGTCCCGCGCCGTCTGTTCGGTTTCGCGCTGCAGCGTGCGGCTGAGGTCCACCGTCACGCCCTCGAGCGCCACCACTGATCCGTCGTCACCAAGGACCGCCTCGCCGGCAGTCAGCACGCGCCGCGTCTTCCCATGGGCGTCCACAATCCGGTGATACATGCAGAAGAAGCCGCCGGTGGTGGAAACGTGCCCCACAATTTCCTCACACTGTTCCCTGTCGTCGGGATGCTTGTGGGCGAAGATCAGCTCCAGCGTGGGCACAACCTCGCCGCGCTGGTAACCGTGCAGCCGGAACATCCCGTCCGACCACTGGAAGGTTGGACCGGCAGGCTCCAAGTCCACCCTGAAGATCCCGGCATCGCTTTCGCTGTCTCCGAGGGCACTCGAATACGTGTACAGATCGCTGAGCTCCGTCACAGGGCACCTCCCGCAATGGCCAGCCCCCAGCGGGCCGGCTCTGTCCTCGCTCCTTCAAGTATGGTCTCCTTGCGCAACAGAAGGTAGTGCGGGAGGTCCCATGGTAGTCCCGGTGGAGATGCGTTAGAGTGCTTGACCTTGATACCCCTAGGGGGTATATTGGCGGTGTTGTCAGTGAAGTGGTATGTCCCGGCCGGCGCACCCGCACCAGCCTTTCACAGCCGTTCAACCCCAGCACCCCTTGATTCCCTCAACGGATTGGAACTGACATGAACAGCGGGAACCGCCCCCAACTCCCCCTCGCATCTTCCGGCTGCAGCTGCTGCGCCCCAGCCGAGCCGGCCAGCACCCTCCGTGCAGCCGACCCGCAGGAGTCTCCCGCCGCCGTCGGAATTGCCGACGCCGATGCCTCCACCCACCGCGACTTTGCGGTGGAGGGCATGACCTGCGGGCACTGCGTCCGGTCTGTCGAAACTGCTGTATCCGCTCTCCCGGGCGTGACCGCAGCCTCGGTTGACCTGGTGCCTGGCGGCCGCTCCCGGCTTGCCGTCACAGGCCCGGTACCCGAAGCCGACGTCCGCCGCGCTGTGGCTGACGCCGGTTACGTCCTGGCCTGAGATGGACCGCGCCCCGCGCGCGGCCTGAACATTTTCCGCAGCCCCGGGTCGAGCCGGGCAGCGATTGCCTCCAAGGAGGAACCATGCAGGATCAACACGATATGCAGGACCACCCCGACGTACACCACCAGGGCGGCGGGCATGACCACCACCAGCCGCCCAGCCGGACGCTGACGGAGCCCCCGGCACACAGCGCGGGGCATACCGAACACACCGGGCACCCGCAGCACGGCGGCCACGGCCAGCACGACGACGACCACACGGTCCACACCCACGGCCAGCACGCGGGGCACAGCACGGCCATGTTCAAGAACAGGTTTTGGCTGACGCTGGCCCTGTCCATTCCCGTGGTCTACTTCAGCCCCATGATGGCCCACCTCCTGGGCTACATGCCGCCCGAGTTCCCCGGGTCCGCCTGGATCCCCCCGGTCCTGGGCACCGTAATTTTCCTGTACGGCGGACAGCCGTTCCTCAAGGGCGGCCTGCAGGAGCTCAAGGACCGTACGCCCGGAATGATGCTGCTGATCGCCATGGCCATCACGGTGGCCTTCGCCGCGTCATGGGTCACCAGCCTGGGAATCGGTGGCTTCGACCTGGACTTCTGGTGGGAGCTGGCCCTGCTGGTGGCCATCATGCTGCTGGGGCACTGGATCGAAATGCGCGCCCTTGGTTCCGCGCAGGGCGCCCTTGATGCCCTCGCCGCGCTGCTGCCGGACGAAGCCGAGCGCATCAATGACAGCGGCACCGAGACCGTCCCCGTCTCCGAGCTCAACCCCGGGGACCTGGTCCTGGTCCGTCCGGGCGCCCGCATGCCTGCTGACGGCAACGTAGTGGACGGGCAGGCCGAGTTCGACGAGTCCATGATCACCGGTGAATCCAAGACCGTGGCTCGCGGCGCGGGCGATCCCGTGGTGGCCGGAACCGTGGCCACGGACAGCAGCGTCCGCGTCCGGGTCACGGCCGTGGGCGACCAGACCGCCCTGGCCGGGATCCAGCGGCTGGTGGAGGAAGCACAGGCTTCATCGTCCCGCGCACA
Source organism: Arthrobacter sedimenti (assembly GCF_042652025.1). NCBI lineage: Bacteria > Bacillati > Actinomycetota > Actinomycetes > Micrococcales > Micrococcaceae > Arthrobacter > Arthrobacter sedimenti. Next base: position 947,317 of record NZ_JBHSDQ010000001.1, read on the forward strand.
GGCCCTGGCGGACCGTGCAGCAGCCTTCCTCTTCTACTTTGCCGCCGGCGCCGGCGTCCTGACCTTCATCGCCTGGACGCTGATGGGAAGCGTTCCCGACGCCGTCACCCGGACCGTCACCGTACTGGTCATCGCCTGCCCGCACGCGCTTGGCCTCGCCATCCCGCTGGTGATCGCCATCTCCACGGAGCAGGCGGCGCGGGCCGGCGTCCTGATCAAGAACCGGATGGCGCTGGAGCGGATGCGCACCATCGACGTGGTCCTGTTCGACAAAACCGGCACCCTGACCACGGGCGAGCCGGAGCTGAAGGACGTCGCCGTGGCTGAAGGAGCGGATGCCGACACGGTGCTGGCCCTCGCCGCCGCCGTGGAGTCCGACAGTGAGCACCCCGTGGCGCGGGCCATCGTGCGCGCTGCCAAGGCACGGAACCTGGTGCTGCCTCAGGCCACCGGCTTCACCTCCCTGACGGGCCGCGGCGTCCGGGCCGGCGTCGACGGCCGTACGGTGCACGTGGGCGGGCCGGCACTGCTGCGCGAGCTCGGCGTCGTCGAACCTGCTTCTCTGGCGGGGAGCACCAAAGCGTGGATGGACCGCGGAGCCGCCGTGCTCCACGTTGTCGACGACGGCAACGTCCTGGGTGCCGTCAGCATGGAGGATGCGGTGCGGCCGGAGTCGCGGCAGGCCGTGTCAGCCCTGCAGCGGCGGGGCGTCAAGGTGGCCATGGTAACCGGCGACGCGCACCAGGTGGCGCAGGCCGTGGCCGCGGACCTGGACATCGACGAAGTGTTCGCCGAGGTCCTGCCCGCGGACAAGGACAAGAAAGTGGCCGAGCTGCAGGGCCGCGGGTTGAAGGTGGCCATGGTGGGCGACGGCGTCAACGACTCCCCCGCGCTGGCCCGCGCCGAGGTGGGGATCGCCATCGGCGCCGGCACCGACGTGGCAGTGGAATCCGCCGGCGTGGTGTTGGCGGGAAACGACCCACGGGCCGTGCTGTCCATGGTGGACCTGTCCCGGGCCAGCTACCGGAAGATGTGGCAGAACCTGGTGTGGGCCACCGGTTACAACGTCCTGTCCGTGCCGCTGGCCGCCGGTGTCCTGGCGTTCGCCGGTGTGGTGCTGTCGCCCGCGGCGGGTGCTGTGCTGATGTCTGCGTCCACCGTTGTGGTGGCACTGAACGCCCAGCTCCTTCGGCGGCTGAAACTGAACCCGTCCGAGGTCCGTTGATTATTCCAGGCCGAGTGACAGCCAGGCCCAGTGAAAGGAGGGACGCCGTGACCACCCGCGCCGTGGCGTCCCTCCTTCGCCGCGCCTGTCTGCTGGCAGCTACTCTGGCCGTCATCGCGGGGCTGCTGGGCATGCACGTGCTCACCTCCGGGCATTCCTCCCACGCATCAATGTCCGGAGGGGCAATCGCCGGGCACACCGCCGTCGCGCATTCTGCCGGTGATGTCCATGCCGTCCACGCAGGCCACCATGCCACAGCCCGGGCCCCGGACCCTGCCCTGGACGAACCGGTCCTTGGGTCCGCCGGCTGCGGCGGTTCCTGCCCGGCCGCCCAGGAACCGGGGGCGCCCTGCGTCCCCACGGCGCCCAGCGGCCCGGTCACCATTTCCCCACCCCACGCATCCCTGGCCAACCTGCCTGTACCGGCCGCCGCCGGCAAGCGCGGCGCCGGCTACAGCTATCTGCCGCCCAGCCCCACCCCCTGCGACCTGTCGATCAGCCGGACGTAAACCGGACCGAGCCACCCCATTACGGCCCCGTCCATTTACTTCCCTGAAAGACAACCATGAACACCACCATCAAGACCCTGTCCATTGCTGCTGCCCTGGCTGCCTCGCTCGGCCTCGCAGGATGCGCAGCCAATGCCGGATCCGGCAACAGCATGCCCATGGACCACGGCAGCGCCAGCCCGATGTCCAGCACCATGCCCGGCGCCGGCATGAGCCCCGCCGCGGATGCCAACCATAACCAGGCCGACATCATGTTTGCCCAGATGATGATCCCGCACCACGCACAGGCGGTGGAGATGAGCGGCATCATCCTGGACAAGCAGGACATTCCAGCAGAGGCGACCGCCCTGGCAACCAAAATCAAGGCGGCCCAGGCCCCCGAGATCGAGCAGATGACAGGCTGGCTCCAAGGCTGGAACGTGCCCGCCGCGATGAGCGACCACACCGGCCACGGCATGACCGGCATGGTGGACGACGCCGGCATCGACAAGCTCAAGTCCGCCACCGGCGCCGAGGCTGCGCGGCTGTTCCTGCAGCAGATGATCGGCCATCACGAGGGCGCCATCGACATGGCCCAGCAGGAGATCAGCGCCGGCAAGTCACCTGAAGCCGTGAAGCTGGGCCACGAGATCGTGGACGCGCAGCAGGCGGAGATCACGCAGATGAAGCAGCTGCTGGCCTCGCTCTAGCCATGGGACAGCCCGCCGGCCCGGCGGGAAACGTGAACGGTGCGGCGGCGGCACCCGGTCCGGGAGCCGCCGCCGCACCGTCGCGTGTTAAGTTGAAAGGCACGGGCCCGAACGGATCCGCCGCCAGCTGGGAAAAGAGAACATCTCCTTGGACACTTCCGCACCAGTACGAATCCTGACCGTCTGCACCGGCAACATCTGCCGGTCGCCCGTGGCCGAACGGCTGCTGCAGGCGGGGCTTGACCAAGTAGTGCCCGGCGGTTTCGAAGTCTCCAGTGCCGGCACCCGCGCCCTGGTGGGCCAGCCCATGCAGCCCATCTCGGCGGACATCGTGCGGACCTTCGGCGGGAATCCCGAAGGCTTCGCTGCCCGGCAGCTCACCCCCAAGATCCTGCGCGGTGTGGATCTGGTGCTCACCATGACCTCCGGGCACCGCGGCGAGGTCCTGCAGCTGGACGCCTCCCTGCTCAAGCGGACCTTCACCATCCGCGAGTTCGCCCGGATGCTCAACGTCCTGGACCAGCGGGCCGCCGAAGCTGACACCCAGCCAGCCGGGCCTCCCCAGGAAGCAGCGCCCGACGACGAGTCCCGGCTTGCTGCCAACGCCGCCTTTTGGCGGGGGTTGCCCGCCCGGGCCGCCGGGGTGCGGCACCTCTCGCTTCCGGCCGACCCCGCAGAAAATGACATCGTGGACCCATACCGCCGCTCGCCCGAGGTCTACCGTGAGATGGAGGACCAGCTGGCCCCCGCGATCGTCTCCATCCTGCGCCACGCCCGCCTGAACGCACCAGTGAGCCCCGACGCCGCCCAGCTGTAGGACACAAGGAACGGCGGACCCCGGATCCCACTGCCGCAAGCCGGCGACGCGCCGGCAGGTGACAGTTTGGACAACTATGTAGCCAATGAGGCCCTGCCGGACGGACACTGATCCCACCAGTCACAGTGAGGTGGAGGCGTCATGAGCATCCCAGGCGGTTCTGATCCATCCGGCCCCGGCGGTCCCGGCAACTCCGGTTCGCAGCCCGCCGGCCAATCCGCCCACCGGCCCGCCTGGCTGGTTGCCCTGGGCCGCCGCCGCTGGATCGCGGTGTTGGTGGCGGTGGCGTTGGTTGTAGCGGCCGGAATCGCGATCTTCAGCCTGAACCGCGCCGGCCAGGAAGCGCAGCCGGCGGCCACCCAGACACAGTCGCCCAGCGAAACGCCTACACCGACTCCCTCTGAAACGCCCCCGCCCGCTCCTGCTCCTGCTCCCCCACCCTCGCCTGCCCCTATCCCGGACCTGCCTGCAGCCCCGATGAACATCCTGGTCATCGGCAGTGACATCCGCGGCGGCACCCCGGCACGCGACGCCGCCGCCCATACGGCAGCCACCGGCGAAGCCCAGGACCAGCGGGCGGACTCCCTCATGGTGGTCCACGTCCCCGCCGACCGGCGGAACCTCTACCTCATCTCCATCAACCGTGACAACTGGGTGGACATCCCCGGCTACGGGGCCGCCAAGATCAACGCCGCCCTGCAGTATGGCGGCATCGACATGGAGACTGCCACCGTGCAGCAGCTGCTGGGGATCACCATCGACCACACCCTGATGCTGGACTTCGGCGGGTTCAAGATCCTGGTGGACGGCCTGGGCGGCATCGACGTCAACGTGCCCATCCCGTTCCAGTCCAGCATTGAGACCCAGCACGTCTTCCCCGCCGGTATGAACCACCTTGACGGGCAGGCGGCGCTGGAGTTTTCCCGCGAGCGCTACGCCTTCGCCGACGGCGACTTCCAGCGCGTCCGCGACCAGCAGATCATGCTCCGCGCCATCCTGGCCCGCCTCACCGCAGGCGGTGCCCTCAACGACGTGAACGCGGTGCGGTCCCTGGTCGATTTCGCCTCCTGCTGCCTCACCGTGGACAAGGCCTTCGACCCCGTCCAGGCCGCCATCCTGGCCTACAGCCTGCGGAACCTTGACGTGAACGCCATCGGCACCATGACGCTGCCGACGGCGGGCTCCGGTTTCGTGGCCGGGCAGTCCGTGCTGTTTCCCGACTACGGGGGCATCGCAGCCGTAGGCGCGGCACTGCGGGAGGGCCGGATCGGCGACTTCGCGAAGCCATAGGGCGGGGTGCCCCGGGCCTCGGGGAGAGGTGCGCTGCGCCAAGTCGGTGGTGACGCGCAGATTCCCTGGCGCGGCGATATTCGGGGTGCGGCCGCGGCTTGGCGCATCGCGGGGGAATTTGCGCGTCGTATACCGCCCGTTCACCGAGGCGTCGGAGTCTGTGTGCCGGCCGGGGAAAACCTGAGGTCATGAGCGAATCTTCCCAGGCCGGGGTTTCCCGCCGCACCGTCGTCAAGAGTTCCGTCCTCGCCGCCGCGCTGGCCTCCGTTCCCGCCGCCAACGCTTCGGCAGCCACCCAGTCTCCCGCCGGCGTCGCGCTGGTCCGCAACCGGCTCACCCTACCCAGCGGCATCGCCACCGGCGACGTCACCTCCGATTCCGCCGTGCTCTGGTCCCGTGCCTCGGGCGCCGGCCGGATGACGGCCGTCCTGCGGGCAGTGGACGACGGCGGCCAGGTCCTGCGCGGGCGGGGCGCCTTTGAGCGGGTCCTCCGCGGGCCCCGCGCCACCCAAGCGTCCGACTTCACGGCCAAGATCCACGCCGGAAACCTGCCGTCCAACACCCGCTTCGCCCTGGAGATCAGCTTCGAGGACGACGGCGGCGCGGCCGGTGAGACGGTTCGCGGCAGCTTCCGCACGGCGCCGGACACCGGGACGGTCAACGGCAAGGGCCGCACTGGTGACACCAGCAACGGCGGTGACGTCCCGGCGTCGTCCGCCCAAAGCTTTGTGTGGACCGGCGACACCGCAGGCCAGGGCTGGGGCATCAACGAGGAGATCGGCGGGATGCGGGGCTACCGGGCCATGCACCAGGCCCGCCCGGACTTTTTCATCCACTCCGGCGACACTATCTACGCCGACGGGCCCATCGCCGAAACCGTGGTGGAAAAAGACGGCCAGGTCTGGCGGAACCTGGTCACGGAGGAGGTGTCCAAGGTGGCCGAGACGCTCACCGAATTCCGAGGCCGGCACCGCTACAACTCCATGGACGTCAATATGCGGGCCATGTTCGCGGACGTGCCGGTGATCGCGCAGTGGGACGACCACGAGACGCACAACAACTGGTACCCGGGCCAGATCCTGGACGACTCCCGCTACACCGTGCGGGACGTCAACACCCTGGCCGCCCGCGGCCGGCAGGCGTGGCAGGAAAACATGCCCATCGCAGACAGCTCGGCCATCTGGCGCCCCGGAACGTTCGACGACGCCGGCCAGTACCAGCCGGCCAGGATCTACCGGAAGATCTCCAGGGGCCCGCAGCTGGACATCTTTTGCCTGGACATGCGCACCTACAAGTCCCCCAACACGGACGGCAAGGAACCCTACGCCACGAACATTCTTGGCCAGGAGCAGGTGGACTGGCTCATCCGCGAGGTGTCCAAGTCCAAGGCGACATGGAAGGTGATCGCGAACGACCTGCCGCTGGGCATCGTGGTGCCGGACGGCCCGGTCAACCAGGAGAGCCTGTCCAACCGCGACAACGGTGCTCCCCTGGGCCGCGAACTCGAGATCGCCGGCGTGCTGAGTGCCTTCAAGCGCAACGGTGTGAAGAACACGGTGTGGCTTACCGCGGACGTGCATTACTGCGCCGCCCACCACTACTCCCCCGAGCGTGCCGCCTTCACCGACTTCGACCCCTTCTGGGAGTTCGTTGCCGGACCCATCGCCGCAGGTTCCTTCGGCCCCAACAGCATGGACGGCACGTTCGGTCCCGAGGTGGTCTTCTCTAAGTCAGGGCGCTTCGCCGGGGAGTCACCGCGCGACGGCGAGAACCAGTTCTTCGGGCACGTGGAGCTGGGCGGGGACAACAGCTTCACCGCCAGCCTCCGGAACGCGAACGGCGCCACGGTGTTCTCCAAGGTCCTGACGCCCGAACGGTAGCTCCCGTTCCGCGACGCAGATAGCCACTGGCGACGCGCAGATTCCCTGACGCGCCAATATTTGGGGCGCGACGATGACTGTGCGCGTCGCGGAGCAATATGCGCGTCGAGCCGCGTGGTGCTGCAGCGGCGGCGGCGCACCCAGGTGCTGCCGCCGCCGTCGTCGGTTATTTTGCGCCACCCCCTGGGTACGCCGTTAGTAGTGTTCACGCATTCGGAACAGTGAGGACGGGGTGATTTTTTGAAGGGCACTTCAGCGGACAGCACTTCAGCGGACGACGGCGGCCTGACGGAGGCGGTCCAGCAGGCCGGGGCGGTGGAGCTGCTGCTGATCCGGCATGGTGAGAGCGAAGGCAACGTTGCGGCCACCGAGGCCCGTGAAGCCGGCGTGGAGGTCATCGAGGTTCCCGCCCGCGATGCGGATGTGAACCTATCCGGTACCGGCAGGGACCAGGCCAAGGCGCTGGGTACGGCACTGGGACGGATCGCGGAGCAGTTCCGTCCCGACACGGTGGTGTCCTCCCCCTATGCCCGGGCGCGGCAAACGGCTGAGATTGCGGTGGAAACCGCCGGCTGGCCGCTGCAGGTGCGCACCGATGAAAGGCTTCGTGACCGCGAACTAGGCATCCTGGACCGGCTCACCCGGCTGGGAGTGGAGAACCGCTACCCCGGGGAATCCGAGCGCCGGGACTGGCTGGGCAAGCTGTACTACCGGCCGCCCGGAGGGGAATCGTGGGCGGACGTGGCGCTGCGCCTGCGGGCCGTCCTGGCGGAGCTGAACAGCACAGGCATGGGCCAGCGGGTCATGCTGGTGTGCCATGACGCCGTGATCATGCTGTTCCGGTATGTCCTGGAAGGCCTCAGCGAAAAGGAACTGCTGGACCTGGCGGCCAGGGAGGCCATCCTCAACGCGTCACTGACCAAGTTCGTCCGGCCCTCGGGCGTGGGGCCGTGGACGCTGGAAAGCTTCAACGTGGCCGACCATCTGGCGGAGCAGGGCGTCGAGGTCACCCAGCACGCGGGAGACACCAGTGTCCGCCCGCGCTGAAGCATCCGGCCCCACCCTGGTGACGCCGTCGCTCCTGCGGGAGTGGCCGCTGCCGGCGCCGGGCGCTGATAAGTATTCCCGCGGGTCGGTGCTGGTGGTGGGCGGGGCCCGGGCCACCCCCGGGGCAGCCCTCCTGGCCGGCACCGCATCCCTGCGCGCCGGGGCCGGGAAGCTCACACTGGCGGTGGCCGAATCGGTGTCAGTGCAGCTGGGAGTGGCCGTGCCCGAGTGCGGCTCGATCGGACTCCCGGAAACCGCCGCTGGCTCTGTTAAGCCGGAACTGGACCGGATTTCCTCCTACCTGGATAAAGCCAACGCCATCCTGGTGGGCCCGGGCCTGGACGATCCCGACCTTGCCAATGAACTTCTGGAAGCGTTGCTCAGCCGCGAGGGCGGCGCGGGTAGCGGCGCCCAAGGCGACGCCGGCGCGGGGGAAGGTCCCGCCGTCGTCCTCGATGCCTACGCGCTGGGTGCCCTGGTGCCGCTGGAGGACCAACTTGGCCCGTGGCACGGAAGGCTGATCCTCACCCCAAACCCGACGGAAGCGGAGGTCCTGCTGGGGCGGGACGTGAATGATCTCGAAAAGGACCTGGCCGAGATTTCCGCCAGGTTCGGCGCCGTGGTCAGCTGCCAGGGGCTGATAACCCAGCCGCCCGGCCTGAACCCGGACGAGCCGGAGCTGTGGAAGATCACCACGGGGTATGGCGGGCTGGGCACGTCCGGCAGCGGCGACGTCCTTGCGGGAGCCATCGCCGGGTTCCGTGCCCGCGGAACTACCGGCGCCCAGGCAGCATGCTGGGGAACCCACCTGCATGCAGCCGCGGGGGACCGCTTGGCCAGCAGGATGGGACCGCTCGGCTTCCTGGCCCGCGAACTGGCTGACGAACTGCCCGCCCTGATGCTGGAATTCAGCGTCTGACGCGGGCCTGCAGTATGCGCTGTCACGCGGATGGCCCCCGGCTAAACCCGGGGGCCACCGTGTCGGAAGGTTAAGGCCTACGCTGCCGATGCGCTGTCTGGCGCTGTGGCGTTGCACAGATGGCGATTCGCCCCAAAAAGGCAGTCAACAGATGTGCCCGCCTCCCGAGCCTTTTGTTGGACCCCTTCGGATTCTGCACCGGGCGGGATCCCTGCCGGCTATGCGGAGATCTCCTGCTTTGCCCCCTTCGTTTCAATCTCGATCTTGCGCGGCTTGGCCTTTTCGGCCACCGGGATCCGCAGCGTCAGGACGCCGGCGTCATAGCTGGCCTTGACCTTGTCCGCGTCCAGGGTGTCGCCGAGGATCAACTGGCGGCTGAAGACGCCGCGCGGCCGTTCGGCGGCGATCAGTTCGGTGTCCTTGCCCACGGGATCGGGCCGTTCCGCCCGCACCGTCAGGACGTTCCGTTCCACATCCAGGTCCACCGAATCCACCGCGACGCCGGGCAAGTCGAAGGCCACGACGAATTCCTGGTCCTCACGCCACGCGTCCATCGGCATCGCTGCCGGGCGTGCGGTGGTACCGAGGACCTGCTGGGCCAGCCTGTCCAGCTCGCGGAACGGATCGGTTCGCATCAACATGGCTTCCCTCCTCGTAAGAGATGGTCCAACACTTTTTCCACATCAGCCTTATCTGTAGTGGCTGATATAGATTTTTTAGCACTGCAGCAGGAGGTCTTCAAGGGGGTTCAGCCGCGGATTTCCTGCCTATTTTTGGGTCCGAAGCGGGCCTGATTTTCGCGACGTCCGCAGCATGAAGAGGGGCCTTCTCCGCAGCTGCTGCTGCGCAGAAGGCCCCTCTTCGGAGTCACTGCTTTACCGGTTTGCCGTCAGTCCCTGGTGGGATCCGGGCGAAGCGGCGCGGGCCCTGGATCCGGCACCGGCAGCGGGCCGGGCGCCGGCGGTGCCGGGAACGGGTTGGGGGACGGCGGACCGGGCGGCTGGGTGGGATCCGGAGAGGTGGGCTCCGGACCGGGTTCGGGCGGAAACGGCTCAGGTTCGTGCACTGGCGGGATGGTCATGGAACTTCCCCTCTCATGCTGGACTGATCTGTCTTGAACTGACCAGACTACGCCCGCAATCCCTCCGCAACTACCCTCCCCACCCCGGTTGCTCTATCAGTTTTGGTCCCTAAAAGGCCGCTTTAGGAGCCATAAGTGATGGAGCATCACGACGGCGGAGGGTCGCCTTGGACCCGGAGCGCACCTAGTCCCGGACGGCACCGACCAGGCGGAGCCAGTCGAGCAGCTGGGCCGGGTCCGCCCCGCCGCAGCGGAAGCCCACGTAGCCGTCCGGGCGGACGGCAACAATGCCGGCGCCGGGGTGGCTGGTGAGGCGGTGGACGTGCAGCAACCCGGGCTGGCTGTCCACCGCTGGAAAGCTGCGGCCGGCACCCAAGGCCACCTGGCCGGCGTCGCGCCCCAGCAAAAGGTGAATGCCCGGCACGGCGGTCAGCTCGTGCAGGCGGATCACCTGTCCGTCAACCGACACCACGGCATCGGGCAGCCGCTCGCCCGGCCGCGTCCACCCGCTGGCCCCGGGTGTAACGTCGCGCGAGATGGCGCTGTTCCGGTAGTTCACGAAGGGCTGCGCCAGCAGCCTGACTCCCCTCGCGATGAGCCACCGCCGGCGAAGCAGGATCGGCATGACTGGAGCGAACGCCGGCAGGATGGTGCGGACCAGGCGGGCTGCCGGATGCGGCGAAGCTTCGCCGAAGAAGATCAGGTGCGTCAGCGCCAGCACCCGCCGGGCTGCGGTCAGCCGCTCCCGCCCGTAGCTTTCCAGCAGTTCCGGCAGCGGTCTGCCGGCGGTCGAGGCGAACCCCAGCTTCCAACCGAGGTTGAGGGCGTCCAGGATGCCGTTGTTCATGCCCTGTCCTCCCGCCGGTGAGTGGGCGTGGGCGGCGTCGCCGGCCAGGAAGACGGGGCTGCTCCCGAACGTGCTGGCAATCCGATGCTGCAGCGGGACCTGGGCGGACCATCCCACCTCACGCACGGTGGCTCCCAGGCCCGACTCATTCACCAGCCGCGCCACCTCCGCCGGCGGCACGGGCGGACCAAGCTGGCCGAAGCGGGCGCTGGAGCCCGGGACCGCCGGGCGGGTGGCCAGCATCCGCCACGTGGCACCCTCGCCCAGCGCGAAGAGGAAAGCCAGCCCGGCACGCCCCACCGCCACGTGCAGCAGTCCGGGGTCCAGGGGGCCAGCAAGTTCGAGGTCGGCCAGGACGGCCTCCACCCGGTACGGGCCTCCGCGCCACTGGGCGCCGGTGATGCCGCGGACGGTGCTGGACTGTCCGTCGCAGCCGGCCAGGAAATGGGAGAGGTGCTGTTCAGGCCCGCCGGCTCCACGGAGCTCCGCGTGGACCTGGCCGCGGCTTTGCCAGGCCGGTCCCCCGCCGTTGTTCCGGTGCAGTCCAACGAATTCCACGCCCCAGTCCACCGCCACACCCCTGTCCTGCAGCGCCTGCCACAGCACCTCCTCGACGTCGGCCTGCCGGACCAGCGTCAGGTGCGGGAAGGCAGTGTCCGGAAGGTCTGCGTGCCCCAGCCGGGCTTCAACCACCCGCTGGCCCAGGTGGATCTGTGCTTCGGGTGTGGTGTCCGCGCGGTCCAGCAGGTCAGCGGTTACGCCCAGCGGGCGTAGTCCTTCCAGGGCCCGGGCATGCAGCATCATCGCCCTTGACGGGCGGGCCCGGCGCTCCCGCCGGTCCACCACCCGCACGGTGGCACCGTGGGCGAGGGCCTGGAGGGCGGTGGTGAGCCCGGCGGGACCGGCGCCGACCACTAAAACGTCCGTGTCCGCCGTCGTGCTTTGCCCCCTAGGCATGCGCGCCCGGCCGTCACTCTTGCGTGCGGAGCCGCCACCAGGCGTGGTCGGTTCCGGCGGCCGCAATCCTGGCCGGGTCCGCCAGCACCTCATCGCGGCGGAGCCCGGGAAGCACTTTGTAGCTGATGGAGCCGGGAACGCTGACCAGTTCCAGGACCCGCCAGAGGGCTGAAGCATACTTCCGGGCGCGCTCCGCGCCGTCCCACTCGTACAGCCCGCGGTAGGCGCCAAAGGTGTCGTGGGCGCACCAGAGCTTGTTCACAAAGCCGGGGAAGCCCACGAAGAGAGGGGTGTTCAGGATGCTTTCCGCCTCGAACAGGCGGTGTGCACGGCCCCGGACCAGGCGCAGCGTGAACGCCACCACCAGGACGCAGGGCTCGGCGGGCTGGCGGCGGACGGCGGTCTCCCGGTAGACGCGCGATGTGCTTCCATCGGCGAAGCGCAGCACCCGGCCCACGTTGTCTTTGGGTTGACGCACCTGCCCGCGGGCCAGCATGATGCAGGACGTTCCGACGCAGCGGGCCACCGCCAACCATGCCTTGGGCCGGGGAGCCGGTCCGGATTCGGGGATCATGGCGTTCTCCTTTCCCTGCGCGTCCCTGCAGCGCCCTTCCAGCCTGCCGGGGGGGCGCACCCAAGTCCCAGAGTCTTTCGCCCTTTTCAGGCCGGGGCGTCTCCCCCATCAGCGAACGCCCTGCCGACTTGTTGGGGGCGGTCTATATATTGAATCCATGACCTCCACTTCCCTGCAGGATTCCACCGGCACTGCGATCCCGGCGCCCCCGGTTGCCAAGAAAATCCCCACCGAACGCACCCATCACGGTGAGACGTTCGTGGACAACTACGAATGGCTGCGGGACAAGGAATCGCAGGAGGTGGTAGAGCACCTGCGGGCCGAGAACGCGTACCAGGAAGCCGTCACCGCGCACCAGGAGCCGCTCCGCGAAGCCATCTTCCAGGAGATCAAGGGCCGCACCCAGGAAACCGATCTGTCCGTCCCGCACCGCAAGGACGGCTGGTGGTACTTCAGCCGCTCGGCCGAGGGCAAGGAGTACGGCATCCACTGCCGCGTGAAGGCGCAGGACACCGGCGACAAGGTGGCCGACTGGACTCCCCCGCACGTGGAGGCCGGGGTGGGGATTCCCGGCGAGGAGATCCTGCTGGACGGCAACGTCGAGGCCGAAGGCAAGCCGTTCTTCTCGGTGGGTGGCACCGCCGTCACCGTTGACGGAAACCTGTACGCCTATGCCGTGGACAACTCCGGGGACGAACGGTTTACGCTGCGGATCAAGGACCTGCGCACCGGTGAACTGCTCCCGGACGTCATCGAAAACATCTTTTACGGGGTTTCCTTCTCACCGGACGGCTCCCGCCTGTTCTACACGGTGGTGGATGAGTCCTGGCGTCCCTACCAGGTGAAGTCCCACGTCCTGGGCACGCCTGTTGCCGAGGACGCGGTGGTGTACCAGGAGGACGATCCCGCCATGTGGCTGGACTTCGAGCTTTCCGCCGACCGGCGCTACCTGGTGCTGGGCATCGGGTGCTCCGAGTACAGCGAAACCAGGCTGCTCCGGTTTCACGACCCCGCCGGAACAGTCAACACGGTGATTTCCCGGGATGAGAGGATCCTCTACGAGGCCGAACCCTTCCTGCTCGACGGGCAGGAAAAAATCCTGCTCACGCACAACCGCGGCGCCATCAACTCCATGGTTTCCCTGGCGGACCCGGCCGAGCTGCAAAAGCCGCTGTCCGAACAGGCCTGGCAGACCGTCGTCGAACATTCCGACGACGTGCGGGTCAACGGCGCCGGCGTCACCGCTACCCACCTCATCGTGTCCATCCGGAAGGACACCATCGAGCGGGTGCAAGTGATGGGGTTGGCCGGGCTGGGCACGCCCGCGCAGCAGGAGCCTGTGGAGCCGGCCTTCGACGAGGAGCTCTACACCGCCGGGGTGGGCGGCTCGGATTACGAGGCCCCCGTGATCCGTCTCGGCTACACGTCCTACTTCACGCCGTCGCGGATCTACGACTTCGTCCTGCCCACCCCAGAACGGCCGGGCGGCGAGCTGCTGTTGCGCAAGGAAAGCCCGGTGCTGGGCGGCTACGACGGCAGCGACTACATCGCCACCCGTGAATGGGCGACGGCGGCGGACGGCACGCGCATCCCGCTGTCCGTTTTGCGGCACAAGGGCATCAAACAGGATTCGACGGCGGCCGGCCTGGTCTACGGCTACGGCTCCTATGAGATGAGCATGGACCCGGGCTTCGGCATTGCCCGGTTGTCGCTGCTGGACCGCGGCGTGGTGTTCGTGATTGCGCACATCCGCGGCGGCGGTGAGCTGGGCCGGCACTGGTATGAGGACGGCAAGAAGCTCACGAAGAAGAACACCTTCACCGACTTCGTAGACGCCACGGACTGGCTGGCAAACTCCGGCTGGGTGGATCCCTCCCGCATCGCTGCCCTGGGCGGCTCGGCGGGCGGACTCCTCATGGGTGCCGTGGCCAACATGGCGCCGGAAAAGTATGCGGCCATCGTGGCCCAGGTGCCGTTCGTGGATCCGCTCACCAGCATCCTGGACCCGGACCTGCCGCTGTCAGCCCTGGAGTGGGAGGAATGGGGCAACCCCATCACCGATCCCCAGGCTTACGCCTACATGAAGTCCTACTCCCCCTATGAGAACGTGCGGGAGGTGGCCTACCCCAAGATCGCAGCCGTGACGTCCTTCAATGACACCCGTGTCCTCTACGTGGAGCCGGCCAAGTGGGTACAGGAACTGCGGAACAAGACCGCAGGGTCCGAGCCGATTGTTATGAAGATCGAGATGGACGGCGGCCACGGCGGCGCGTCCGGCCGGTACGTGCAGTGGCGCGAACGGGCCTGGGACTACGCGTTCATCGCCGACGCCCTGGGCGCGGTGGACCTGCTTCCGGGGGCGGGGCTCAAGTAGCTCCTGCATCCGCATACCTGAAAAAGCTAACCATGCTTACTATTGGGGAGCACGTGTTTTCCGGTTGCCAACACCAGAGGAGCAGGCATGTCATTGAGCAAGGGAACCCGCGTGGAGTGGAACACCTCGCAGGGCAAGACGCACGGCAGGATCGTGGAAAAGAAAACCAGCGACTTCGAGCTCGACGGCAACACCCACCGCGCCAGCGAGGATGAACCGCAGTACGTGGTGGAATCGGACAAGACAGGCGCCCGGGCAGCGCACAAGGCGTCCGCGCTGACCGAGAAGAAGTAGCGGCGTGGCTGCCCAGCACGAGGTAGTGATCATCGGCGGCGGCAATGCCGGGATCTCCCTGGCGGCCCGGCTGCAGCGCTACGGCGTCAAGGACGTGGCGGTGGTCGAGCCCCGGGACCACCACCTCTTCCAGCCCCTGTTCTCGCATATCGCCGGCGGCCGGGCACAGGCCCAGGAAGCAGTCCGGAGCCAGGAGTCGGTCATCCCCCAGGGCGTCACCTGGATCCGGGATGCGGCCGTGGGGGTGGCTGCGAAAGCCAATACGGTCAGTCTCGAGTCAGGGTCTTCGGTAGCTTACGGGCAGCTGGTGGTGTGCCCGGGGCTCCAGTATGACTGGGATCGGGTGCCGGGCCTGCTCGATGCCGTGCACTCCCCGTACGGCGCCTCCCATTACGAGTTCGAACTGGCCCCCAAAGCCTGGTCACTGCTCAGCGCCATGCGCTCCGGCACGGCCGTCTTCACCATGCCGGCCGGGCCGATCAAATGCGGGGGCGCCGCGCAGAAACCCATGTACCTCGCGTGTGACTACTGGCGCGGGCAGGGGGTGCTGGACAAGATCCGCGTGGTCATGGTGCAGCCATACCCCACCGTGTTCGGGGTGCCGGAGGTGGATCGGGAACTGGACCGCAAGATCGCCGAGTACGGGATCGAGCTGCGCACCAACAGCGAACTTGTGGCCGTGAGCCCGGCCGGCCGCAGGGCCACCATCCGGAACAACGCCGCCAACACCACCGAGGACCTGACCTACGACGTCCTCAACGCAGTTCCGCCGCAGTCGGCCCCGGACTGGCTCAAGGCCACCGACCTGCCGGCCGCGGGGGATGCGGGCGGCTTCGTGGAGGTGGACCGGCAGACGCTCAGGCACCTCCGGTACCCCAACGTGTGGTCCCTGGGCGACGCCGCGGGCACCACCAACTCCAAGTCCGGCGGGTCCCTGCGCAAGCAGGTCAAGGTGGTGGCAAAGAACCTGGTGGCAGCCCGGAAGGGAAAGCCGCTGCGGGCCAAGTACAACGGCTACTCCGTGTGCCCGTTCACCGTGTCACGGGACACCGTGGTGTTCGCCGAATTCGACGACCGGTACCGGCCCATGCCCACCATCCCGCGGCTGCCCACGTGGAATGAAAGCAAGCTGTCCTGGGTGCTGGACCGCGACATCTTCCCGAAAATCTACTGGAACCTGATCCTCAAGGGACGGGCGTAACGCTAGCCGCGGGAGCCAATACGCCACTCATCGGCAAGGATCGAGTAGATGAGCTCGGTGGCCCACTGGCCTTTGTAGTGCCATTTATCGATGTGCCGCGCTTCCAGCCGCATTCCCAGCCTGCTGCACAGTGCCGCCGACGCTCCGTTGAGTTCGTCCAGGCGCGCCTCAATCCGGTGCATGCCCAGCTCCTCGAAGCCAAGGCGCAAGACGGCCTGGGCGGCTTCCGTGCCATAGCCCTTGCCGCGGGCTCCCGGCGCCAGGGTCCAGCCGACCTCGCCCTGCCCGCGTCCCGGCAGCCATTTGAGCACCACTTCGCCCTGCAGCCCGGGTTCACCCGCCGCTTCGATGGCAAGGGCCACCCAGTCCCCCTCCTTCTCGAAGGAAAAGTTGGCGTACCGGCCCACCCGCTCCATTGACTGCGTGTAGGTCTTGGCGGGACCGGGAAGGTAGCGGGCGGTCTCCGGCAGCGAGTGGTAGGCGTGGAAGGCGTCCAGGTCGCCGCCGTCGAACCGGCGCAGGACCAGCCGATCGGTGCGGATGGGGAGGGAAATCGCGGGCATGACTCTAAGCGGCCGGACTCTTAGCGGCCGGCACTGACGACGGCGGCCGTCGCCTCGGCGATGGCGCGCTCCTCATCCGTGGGTACCACCAGGACGGGAATCGCGGAGGACGGGGTGGAAATCACGCGCGGCTCCTTTGACCGCTCAGCGTTCAGGCCGCCGTCGAGCTCTATGCCCAGGGCGCCCAGGCGGTCCGCTACCTGGGCCCGGAACTCCTTCGAGTTTTCCCCGATCCCGGCCGTGAACACCAACGCCTTGGCCCCGCCCACCGCAACGTGGTAGCCGCCGATGTACTTGGCAAGGCGGTGGGAGGCCACGGCGAGGGCCATGGCTGCGCGCTCGTCGCCGGCCTCGGAGGCCTCCACCACGGAGCGCATGTCATTGTGGCCGGCCAGGCCTTTGAGGCCCGACTCGCGGTTCAGCATGGTGTCCAGGTCCTCGGGCGTCCAGCCGGCGCGGCCCAGGAACACCAGGATGGAGGGGTCCAGGTCGCCGGAGCGGGTTCCCATCACCAGGCCCTCAAGCGGGGTGAAGCCCATGGAAGTGTCCACGGAGCGTCCACCGCGGATCGCCGTCACGGAGGCGCCGTTGCCCAGGTGGGCGATGACGGCGTCGAACTCCTCGACGGGAAGGTCCAGCAGCGCGGCCGACCGGCGCGCAACATACTCGTTGGAGGTGCCGTGGAAGCCGTAGCGGCGGATGCCATGGTTGGTGTAGAGCTCGTCCGGGACCGCATACCGCCAGGCATATTCGGGCAGGGTGCGGTGGAAGGCGGTGTCGAAGACTGCAACCTGCGGCATTTTGGGCCACTTCCTGGTGATGGCGCGGATACCCAGAACGTTGGCGGGGTTGTGCAGCGGGGCCAGCGGGTTGAGTCGTTCGATGGCGCGCGTGATTTCGTTGTCCACCAGCACGGGTTCCGCAAACCGCTCGCCGCCGTGGACCACCCGGTGCCCCACCGCCCCCAGTTCGAGGTCGCCCAGTTCCTGGTGGATGGCCGCGTCCACCTGCTCCAACGCCTCCGCGTGGTCCCGCGGGCCCACCATTTCGCCATCCCCGCCGCCGCCGTTGCCCACGCCGATCTTCTCAATCAGCCCCTCGGTGAGGACGGTCCCGGCGGCCACGTCCCGGACCTGGTACTTCAGCGACGACGAACCGGAATTGATGACGAGCACGAGCATGCGGGGCCTCCTCAGCCTGGCGTCTGCAGTTCAACCCCACTATAGGTTGTGCGGCTAACGGTCGGTCAGCAGCAGCGTGTTGCCGTCCGGGTCCTTGGCGGTGAAGAAGAGGCAGACGTCCGGGGCGCCTGCGATGGCGCCGACCGCAACCCCGTTTTCCGCGAGCCTGGTGCGCGTTTCCTCGAGGTCGTCAACCAGGAAGTTGCAGGTTGCCCAGGCAAGGCCAGGCTGGGCTCTGATGCCGCTGTCCGGGCCCATGAGGGTCACCGATGCCGTTCCTCCCCCGCTGAGCACGGCGGAAAAGGTGTTGGCTTCCGCGATGGTGAGGCCAAGCGTGCGGCTGTACCACTCGGCTGCGGCCTGCGGATTCCGGACGGGGATGAAGGCGGTGGTGATGGCTGTACCGGGCATGACTGCGATGGTAGTCCACCCCTCCGACAGGAAGGGACCCGTCGCCGTCGTTGGCCCAATTCTGGTCCTGACCTGCGGCGCTGATAAAGCCTTCGCTGCAGCGTCCTGGCAGGCTTGCAAAAAAGATCATCAGCATGCTTACTATAGATGTAGTCGATCGGAAACGGCTGCGAACGGAATAGCGAAAAAGGTGCGCTCAGCGAACGGGGCGCACCCTTTCCGTGCCGCTTGTGGCGGCGGGCTTTCCAGAAGCGGGCATCCCAGCGTGGGTTCCTTGCGGATCAGCGAAGCCTGTGCCTAGAGTCGGCGGACAAGGCTGGACCACGCCGAGAGGACAATTCCATGACGAACGAGCCCAATTCGATCGACGAGAACGACCCCACCAATACGGGATCCAGCAGCACCGCCCCGCTCAACGCGCAGCCGGACTCCGGCAGCAAGGACGATCCCACGGGCGTGGAGGGCGCCAACCGGGCCCTGGACGATACCGGCCACCTCAAGGCCGCCGAAACCGGGGAATCGCCGGAGGCCCCCGAGGACCGGGAAGACTTGGACCTCACCCCGCAGGGCCTCTCCGATGAGCCGGCCAAGCAGGAGGACCCGGAGAGCGTGGCCAAACCGGACAACAGCTGACCGTTCCCAACCAAAAGTATGGCGCCGGCACTCAAGCGAGTGTCGGCGTCGTACTTTTCCGGGTGGTCCCCTAGGACGCCGGCGCCTCCGCGGAAACCGGCGCCGGGACCGACGCCTGGGCTGGGCTCTGGGCTTGCGCCTGGATGGCCGTGATGGCCACCGTGTTCACGATGTCCTCCACCGTGCAGCCGCGGGAGAGGTCGTTGACGGGCTTCCGCAGGCCCTGCAGGACGGGCCCCACCGCCACGGCGCCGGAGCTCTGCTGCACCGCCTTGTAGGTGTTGTTGCCCGTATTCAGGTCCGGGAAGATGAACACGGTAGCCTGCCCGGCCACGGAGGAACCAGGCATCTTGGACGCTGCGATCGAGGCGTCCACGGCGGCGTCGTACTGGATTGGACCCTCCACTGCGAGGTCCGGCCGGCGCTGGCGCACCAGTTCGGTGGCCTGCCGCACCTCGTCCACAGCCTCGCCAAAGCCCGAGCCGCCGGTCGAATAGGAAAGCATCGCCACCCGCGGCTCCACCCCGAACTGCGCGGCAGTCTCGGCCGAGGCCAGCGCAATGTCCGCCAGCTGTTCCACGTTCGGATCCGGGTTCACGGCACAGTCGCCGTAGACCAGCACCCGGTCCGGCATGAGCATCAGGAACACCGAGGACACGATCTTCACGCCCTCCCGGGTCTTCACGAACTCAAGCGCCGGCCGGATGGTGTGCGCAGTGGTGTGCGCGGCGCCGGAGACCATGCCGTCCACCACGCCCAGCTGGACCATCATGGTGCCGAAGTAGCTTCCGTCCTGCATGATCTCCAGGGCTTTGGGCAGGTCCACGCCCTTGTGCGCCCTGAGCTCGGCGTACTTCTCGGCAAACGCCTGCCGGAGCTCGGACGTCGCCGGATCAATGACATTTATGCCGGACAGGTCGATGCCGTTTGCCGCCGCCAGTTCCCGGACGGCGGATTCGGGGCCCAGCAGGGTCAGGTCGCACACGTCGCGGCGGTGCAGGATCTCGGCCGCACGCAGGATCCGGACGTCAGTTCCTTCGGGCAGGACCACATGCCGCCGCTGCGCCCGGGCCCGCTCGACGAGGTCATGCAGGAACCGCAGCGGTGTCATCCGCTCCGCCCGCGGCAGGTGCAGGCGCTCCACCAGCTCCGCCTCGTCAACCCGGCGGGACCATAGCCCCAGGGCGGAAGCCACCTTGCGCCGGTGCCCCGACCAGATCTCGCTGCGCACCTCGGACACCCGGCGGGCCGTTTGATACGTGTCCTCGTCGGCGGCGAACACCGGGAACGGCGCCTGGGCCAGAAGCGGGTAGATGTTGGCATCCGGGGCCAAGCCACCGGTGAGGATGAGCGCAGACGCTACGGGGAACTCGGGCGAGAAGGACGACGCCAGGCACGCCACCATCACATCTGCCCGGTCCCCCGGCACGATCACCAGCGCGCCCTCGTCCAGCACGTTCAGGAAGTTGCCCACGTTCATGGCGGCCACCTTGATGTCCTTGACGTCGCGTTCCATGTCCGGCGTCCCCGCGATCTGCCGCACGCCCAGGGCCATGGCCACCTCGCCGGTGGTGGGCCGGGCGATCTCCTCCAGCTCCGGCAAGATGTAGACCGGCCGGCCGGAGGCACCCGGCTTCAGGGCGGCGGCGATGGCATCGAGGTCGTCAGCGTCCGCCCGGTTGACCATGATGGCCAGCAGCGCGCACTTTTCCGCGGCGAGCTCCTTGCGCGCAACCTCGACGGCGGCGGCGGTCTCAGTGACCGTGCGGCCCTTGGCCCCCACCACGGCCACGACGGGGGTCGCGAGGTTGTTGGCAAGGCGGGCGTTGAGGTCGAATTCGACGGCGGCGTCCTGGCCCACCAGGTCGGTCCCCTCGACGATCACTACGTCGCAGTGGCGGGCGATGTCCGCGAAGATCTCGACACACCTCCCGTCGATTTCCGCGCGGTTCCCTTCGGCCAGCAGCGTGCGGACCTCGTCGTAGGTCAGGCCGCCGCGGCACCGTTCGTCCTCCAGTGCGAACCGGGACTTCATGAGCGCCACCATGGGGTCATCTGCCGCCGAGGGCCCGTGGACCACCGGCTTGAAGAAGCCGATCCTGTCCGCGTGCCGGTGCAGGGTATCCGCCAGCCCCAGGGCGATCAAGGACTTGCCCGATCCAGGAGTGGTTGCGCTGACGTAGATGCCTTTGGCCATGGTCCGCCCTTTGCTGTCCTTGCTGGTGCCGGTACCCCCATCCTTGCACTTCGATCCGTGCGCGGGGCACCTCACCCAGCATCGACTGCTCCGTAAACGTCGTTTTGAGCGCTGAAAACGGCAGTTACGGAGCAATCGATGAATGGGTGGCCCAGCCGCGCAAGGTGTGTCCCGGCGTCGTGCAGTATCCCTCCTCCCCTTGACACCGGACCCCCTCATGGGATTACCTAATGAACATTCGGTAAATAAAGCTGGAGGCAATGACGCATGGCTGAGACCACCCTTTCCGGGGCCACCCACCCCATCCTGGAAAACGACTATGCCTCCGAATGGATGGGCATCGAGGTCCTCGCCATCAGCGACGGCCACGCCACCATCCGGATGACCCTCCGGCAGGAAATGCTCAACGGCTTCGGCATGGCCCACGGCGGAATGATCTTCGCTTTCGGCGACACTGCCTTCGCCCTCGCGTGCAACCCCATCCACCCTGCACCGGGCGAGGAAGGCACCATCACCGTAGCCTCCGGCGTCGATATCAATTTCCTCAAGCCGGCGTTCCGCGGGCAGGTGCTCACCGCCGTCGCGGACCGCCGCTCCAGCGCCGGGCGCAGCGGGCTCTACGACATCCAGATTTTCGCCGCCGATGCCGCCAGGCCGCCTACCGAAACCCAGCCCAGTTCCCCGGGCGAGCTCATCGCCGAGTTCCGCGGACGCAGCCGCACCATCCCCAAGAAGTAGGAAAACCATGACCCTGCATGCCCCCGAAACCCCCGCCGCTGCCGTTTCCACCCCGGCGGACACCGCAGCCGGCACGGACGCCGTCCTGGACCGCGAGGAGACCATCTCCCGCGACGAACTCGAGGCACTGCAGCTCCAGCGGCTGCAGCACACCGTGGCCTACGCCTATGACCGGGTCGCGCTGTACAAGCGCAAGTTCGACGAAGCAGGCATCCACCCCACCGACCTGCGCGAACTCGAGGACCTCGGCAACTTCCCCTTCACCACGAAGGAGGACCTGCGCCAGGAGTACCCGTTCGGCATGTTCGCGGTGCCGCAGAACGAGGTGGCCCGTATCCACGCCAGTTCCGGCACCACCGGCCGGCCCACGGTGGTCGGGTACACGAAGCAGGACCTGGCTGACTGGGCGAAACTCGTTGCCCGCAGCTTCCGCGCCTCCGGCATCCGCCCCGGCATGAAGGTCCACAACGCCTACGGCTACGGCCTGTTCACCGGCGGCCTGGGCGCGCACGCCGGCGCCGAGGCGCTGGGCTGCACCGTCATTCCAATGTCCGGCGGCCAAACCGAACGCCAGATCCAGCTGATCCAGGACTTCAAGCCGGACGCCATCCTGGCCACCCCCACCTACCTGCTCACCATCGCCGACGCCATGGCGCACATGGGGATCGACCCCGCCTCCACCTCGCTGAAGTTCGCCGTCCTCGGCGCAGAGCCGTGGACCCAGGAAATGCGGCATGAGCTGGAGGTCATGATGAACATCAAGGCCTGCGACATCTACGGCCTGTCCGAGGTCATGGGCCCGGGCGTTGCCGGCGAAGCCGTGGAGACCCAGGACGGCAGCCACATCTGGGAGGACCACTTCCGCCCCGAAATCATCGACCCCTTCAACCCTGTAGCGGGCAAGGAAAACGTCCTGCGCGACGGCGAGCACGGCGAACTGGTGTTCACCTCGCTCACCAAGGAAGCGCTTCCGATCATCCGCTACCGCACCAAGGACCTCACCCGGCTCCTGCCCGGCACGGCCCGCCCCGCGCACCGCCGTATGGGCCGCATCACCGGCCGCAGCGATGACATGATCATCCTGCGCGGCGTGAACCTGTTCCCGTCCCAGATCGAGGAAATCGCCCTCCGCATCCCGGAGCTCAGCCCGCACTTCCAGCTCGAACTCACCCGCCCCGAGGGCCATCGGATGGACCAGCTGACCGTGCGCATCGAGCGCCGGGACGCCGTCACCATCGAGCAGAGCACGACGGCGGCACGCACCTTGAAGGAACAGATCAAGATCCACGTGGGTTCTTCGTGCACCGTGGACGTGGTGGAGCCGGGTTCGCTGGAGCGGTCCAACGGCAAGCTGCGCCGCATCTACGACCTGCGCCCGAAGGCCTGAGTGTTTCGGTGGTGCTGCGCCGTCCCCGGACTTACCGACCGTTCGTGAGAAACTAGCGATTATGCCCAGCGCCAGCAGAACTGCCAGCACCACCGAAACCTCAAGCACCAACGGAAACTCCGTGAATGGCACAGCCAAGCGCGGCCGCCCCGGCTACGACCAGCAGTCCGTGCTCCGCATCGCCGTGGACGTGTTCAACCGGCACGGCTACGACGCCACCTCCATGGGCATCCTGGCCGAGAACCTGGGCATCTCCAAGTCCGCCATCTATCACCACGTGCCCTCCAAGGGCGACCTCCTCAAGCTCGCCCTTGACCACGCCCTGGGCGGGCTCGAAGCCATCCTGGAGCAGCCGGAAGCGACCTCCGGAGCCGCGGATTCCCGGCTCGAGTTTGTGCTGCGCGAGACCGTGGCTGTCCTGGTGGACCGCCTGCCCTTCGTCACCCTGCTGCTCCGCCTGCGCGGCAACACTGAGATCGAGCGGGACGCCCTGGAACGCCGCCGCGCTTTCGACCACAAGGTGGCCGGCCTGATTTCGGCCGCCCGCGACGAGGGGTCCCTCCGCGCGGACATCGATCCCCGGACCGTTTCGCGGTTGCTGTTCGGCATGATCAACTCCATCGTGGAGTGGTACAAACCGGGCGGTGCACTCTCACCGAAACGGCTGGCCGACGACGTCATCACCATGGCGTTTGACGGCCTTCACGCCAATACCTAGGAAGCGCGAGCCCTCCGGGCACCGAATAATAAGGGTGCTTGGTATATTCCCCGCTCCCCCGCTACGGTGGTACTAAGCCACCATCCGCAGGAAGGAAAAGACACATGAGCCACCCCAAGGAAGAACCCGACGCAGGCTTCATCGTTCCGGATCCCTCAAAGATCCGCGAGGACATTCCGGGCGATGCCGGCGACGAAGCCAACGTGATCCGCTTCAGCGAGGAGCAGGCACTGATCGAGGAACAGTCGCACGGCGTCCGTCCGGAGACCTACAGCGTCCCCTCCGGCGGCCCCACCATGGATGAGGCCCGCGGCAACATGGACCTTTCCGACCGCAGCGAAGACGGCCGCGGCACCGGCCCCGAGGACGACAGCAGCGACGACGGCCTGCACGGCGGCGCCGAAAGCTAGCCGCCGCCGTCGGTAAACAAGCAGCAGGGGTGCCCCGATCCGACCGGGGCACCCCTGCTGCCGTTTTATCAGCTTGCTGGGCCTAGACCTGGTACTCCAGCTTGTCACCCAGGTTTTCGTGGATGCACAGGATGTTGTGCTCGGTGTCCATGAACCAGGCGCACTTCTCGGACGCCGTCGTGCAAATATGGTTTTCCGTCTTCAGGGTGGGCAGGTCGTAGTCCTGGAACCGGATACCGCGGGCTTCCATGTCCCGGACAGTGTCCTCGATGTTGGCCACCTCGAAGCTCAGCGCGGTGTGCTCGGAATGCTTTCCGTCGGACACCGGCATCAGCTCCAGCAACGGGCCGCCGTCGATGCCGAGCAGTTGGTGTCCATCTTCAGTCGTTCCGCGGTGCGGGAGGCCCAGCTTCTCCGTGTAGAAGCTGCGGGCGCGGGCTGCATCGTCCACCGGCAGGATGGTTGTTACTGAACTCATTGTCAGGTGCATGGGGCCACCTCCTTGTGGGCAGAATTTTACGCTCGGAGATCCGAAAAAAGACCCCCCAAAAAAGCCCATCCCTCCTGCATTAATCCCCCGATGCTCTATCACTTTTGGTCCCTAAAACCGCAGTTTAGGAACCAAAAGTGATAGAGCAACGAGGATTTGAAGGGCGTTAGAGGTTACTTTTCGACGAGGGTGAGGACGTCGTAGGTGGCCACGATTTCGTCGTTCTGGTTGGTGAGCACGGCGTCCCAGGCAACCTCGCCGTATTCGTCGGTTTCACGCGGGGTGATCTTCTTGGCAGTGAGGGTCACCCGGATCGAGTCGCCGGCAGCCACGGGGCTGATGAAGCGCAGGTTCTCCAGGCCGTAGTTGGCCAGCACGGGGCCCGGTGCGGGCTCCACAAACAGCCCTGCGCCCCAGCTCAACAGCAGGTAGCCGTGCGCCACGATGCCCGGGAAGAACGGGTTGGCTTCCGCCGCTTCCTGGTTGGTGTGCGCATAGAAGGTGTCGCCGGTGGAGTTGGCGAACGCGGTGATGTCCTCCAGGGTGACCTGCCGCAGATCGGAGCGGACGGCGTCGCCGATCCGGAGGGTGGACAGGTGCTTGCGGAACGGGTGCGTCCCCTCGGTCTCCACCGTGAAGTTGCGGTCGGCCCCGGTGTGCCACACACCGGTGACGGCGGTCAGCATGTTCGGTGAGCCCTGGATGGCGGTGCGCTGCATGTGGTGCAGCACGGACCGGATGCCGCCCAGTTCCTCGCCGCCACCGGCGCGTCCCGGTCCGCCGTGGACCAAATGCGGAACCGGCGAACCGTGGCCGGTGGAGGTGCGGGCGTCCTCGCGGTTGAGCATGAGGACGCGGCCGTGGTGTGCCGCGATGCCGGTGACAAGCTGGCGCGCCACCTCGGGATCGTTGGTGCAGACCGACGCCACCAGGGACCCACCGCCGCGGGCTGCGAGGCGCACGGCGTCTGCCAGGTCCTCGTAGCCGATCACGGACGATACCGGCCCGAACGCCTCGAGCGAGTGGATGGCTTCCGCTTCCGGGTTGTCCCAGTTCAGGACCACGGGGGCCATGAATGCGCCGCCGTCCACCACCCCTGTGGTTCCGTCGGCGGAGGTGACCGACGGCGAATCAAGCGTTCCGTACGCAAGCTCACCGCCGGCGTCGAGCATTGACTGCACGGCGGCGCGGACATCCTCCAGCTGTTCCACCGACGCCAGCGCCCCCATGGTGACGCCCTCGCCGCGCGGGTCGCCCAGGACGACGCGCTCGGTGATGCGCTTGCCGATGGCGGCGGAGACCGCGGGCACCAGCTCCTGCGGCACGATGGCGCGCCGGATGGCCGTGCACTTCTGGCCGGCCTTGACGGTCATTTCGGTGACCACGGACTTGACGAAGGCGTCGAATTCCGGGGTGCCCTCCACGGCATCGGGGCCAAGGATTGCGGCGTTCAGGGAGTCGGTCTCGGAGGTGAACCGGACACCGCCCTCAACCACGTTCGGGTGGGCCTTCAGCGACTTGGCCGTGGAGGCAGAACCGGTGAAGGCCACCAGGTCGCGGTAGTCCAGCACGTCCAGCAGCCCGCGGACGGAGCCGGAAACCAGCTGGAGCGAGCCCTTGGGCAGGATGTTGGACTCGACGATGGCCTTGACCACGGCCGCGGCAACGTAGCCGGTGGGAGTGGCGGGCTTGACGATCGTGGGGACGCCGGCAATGAACGCGGGCGCGAACTTCTCCAGCATGCCCCAGACCGGGAAGTTGAAGGCGTTGATCTGCACCGCGACCCCGGGAATCCGGGTGTAGATGTGCTCGCCAGCGAAGGAACCGTCCTTGGAGAGCGCCTCCATGGGTCCGTCCACCACCACCTGGGAGTTGGGCAGCTCGCGCCGGCCCTTGGACCCAAAAGTGAAGAGGACGCCGATGCCGCCGTCAATGTCCACCATGGAGTCGATCTTGGTGGCGCCGGTCTGGAAGGAGAAGTTGTAGAAGTGCTCGCGGCGGGCATTCAGGTACTGGGCCAGTTCCTTGAGTTTGAGGGCACGCTGATGGAAGGTCAGCTTGCCCAGTTCATCCTGGCCGGTGGTGCGTCCGTACTCCACCACCCCTGCGAGGTCCAGGCCCTCGGTGCTGACCTTGGCCAGGATCTCCCCTGTGCTCGCGTCCCGGACGGGGACGGCGGAAGCCGACGAGCCGGCGTCGGGCGTCCACCAGGCGTCCATGACGAAGCTGGGCACTGTCTCCACGGTGTCGACCGTGGCCTGGGGAGCTGTGGCTGTGGTGGTCATCGTTGACGGTCCTTCCAACAAGGGGGCAGGCAAACCGGCCGGTCATTACTGACCGTCCGTTCGGTAATATATTCACCATACATGACGTGCCGTACTGCAGACTAGAAGGCCAGCACTGAATTGGCCGCCTCAAAGGAGAACCCATGAACGCCCCTGCCCCGAAAGATGACGCCGGAAGCCAGCCCTCCGAGCACGAACTTTGGAAAATCACCCTCGGGGAGCTGGACGAGAAGATGGGCGTAAAGATCCTGGAAGAGTCCGTGGAGCGCGTGGTGGCCACCATGCCCGTGGAAGGGAACAGGCAGTCGTTCGGGCTGCTGCACGGCGGCGCTTCCCTGGCCGTGGGAGAGGCAGTGGGATCCTGGGCCGCTGTGATCCATGCCAGCACCATGGGCAAGACGGCGGTGGGCGTGGATGTTTCCGCCACCCACCACCGCTCCGCGCGTGAAGGCCAGGTGACCATCACGGCCACCCCTATCCACCTGGGCGGCACCCTCACCACGCACGAGGTGCTGATCACAAACGAGGCCGGCCAGCGGCTCTGCACCCTGCGCATCACCAATCTGCTGATGAAGCGCAAAAACTGACCCAAAAAGTTCTCCGGGACCGCATCCAAGGACGGCGTTCCGCAGGTATTAAGCGCGTAAGTACAAACAGCCCGCTACCGGGCATCCTGCAAGGAGTTTGACATGCGCAAAATGACCTACGCCGCCGGAGCACTCTCGCTCGCCGCTTCGCTGGCCTTCGCCGCTCCCGCCCAGGCCGGCGGATGGCACCACCATGATGATGACCCCGCCCAGCTTTCCGTCCTGCACGCAGTTCCCGGCCTGACCGTGGACGTGTGGGTCAATGGCAACCTCACCCTCGACGACTTCACCCCCGGCACCCTGGCCGGGCCCCTGGAACTGGCCGCCGGAGACTACCAAATCGCCATCACCGCTGCTGACGCCACCAGCGCCGACAACCCGGTGATAGGCCCGGTGAACGTGGAACTCGACGAGGGCCGGAACTACACCGCGGTGGCCCACCTCGATGCCGACGGCACCCCCACCGCGTCACTTTTCACCAATGACACCAAAGCGCCCCGCAATGACCAGAAGGGCAAGCTCACGGTCAGACACGTAGCCGCGGCCCCCGCCGTCGACGTTCTGGCAGGTGGAGTTCCGGTGATTGAGGGACTCAGCAACCCGGACGAAGCCAAACTCAAGCTGAAGGCCGGCACCATCTCGGCCACGGTTGCCGCGGCAGGAACCACCGATCCCGCGATCGGCCCGGCGGACATCACGGTGCAAGGCGGGAAGAACACCATCGTTTACGCCTGGGGAAGCCTCGCAGACGGCACCTTGGCCGTGGCCACTCAGGTGGTTGACGGCAAGGAGCAGGGCCGCGGCCGGCACTGAGTCGGCAGACCGCAGCTGACGCTAAGGGGGCGGAGCTCCGCGGCCCCGCCTCCTTATCGGCTAGCTGGTGGAGCGTCCCTTCCGGCGTCGGACCAGCAGCATCAGCAGGATCCCGACGGCGAGCGCAGCCACAGCGGCGATCGCTGCGGTAATCAGCCCGTCGGCTCCGGTGTAGGCAAGGTCGGCCGGGTTGTTCCGGCTTCCGCCCGTGTTGGCAAGGTCAGCCGGCGCACTTGGCGCGGGGGCGCTTGACGGCGGAACCACGACGGCGGGGATTTCCGTCGGTGGGGCAGGCGACGGGCTCGCCGGGGCCGGGCTGGTCGGCGCCGGGCTGCTTGGGGCAGGACCCGTCGGTGTGGGGCTTGCCGGCGGCGTCGTGGGAACCGGGTCAGTGGGCGCCGGCGGGGCCGGCGGTTCCGCTGCTGCTGGAGCAAACTCAAAGCTGTTGGCTCCCGACCTGCTGAACCCGTTTACTGTCTCAGCCGTGAAGCGGAGCGTACCCGTGCCCTGTGGGGCCGCGAAGCTCCACGTGCCGTCGTCATGGACCGGCACCTCGAACGGGTCTTTGCCCTGGATGGTGACCCGGACTTTGCTGTCCTTCGCCACGGCCGATGCCGGAGCCGCAGGAACCTGGCCGCTGATGACCTGTCCCGGCTGGTAGGTTTCGCCGGGCGCCGGCGCGGTAACGGTTGGTTTGTTGAGGAAGAGTTCCAATTGGTAGCCCGGCAGCACCGCCATGCTGTCCCGCAGGGTGGCCCCCACGGCAAAGTTCTGGATGACGTTCCCGTTCGCGTCGGGAGTGTCCCCGGCTGAGTGGGTTCCCACAGCATAATTGCCGCTCAGGTAAGGGCCGCCGGAGTCACCGCCGCTGGACTGCACGCCATAGGACAGGAAGCCGTTGAAGGCGCGGAGGTCCGTGGGGTCCGTGGCGTAGGCCGGCCCGGGCACTATGAAGATCCCCACCGCGTCCACAGTTCCGCACGACCACGCCGAGGTCCGTCCCGACCGGCAGATGGGCATTCCCACCACGGGATCAGCGCGTCCAATAATCTTCACGTCCGGCCCGGGCTGGGACGGGTCCCCCCACGTGCTGGCAGCCGGAAGCAGGTTGATGTCCTGCCGCAGAGACTGGATGACGGCTATGTCCGTTCCTACGTTTCCGGGGTCAGTGACTGCCCTCTGGTCCGGAGCGATGGGAGTGCTCGGGTCCACGACCCGGGAGTTGCCCGGGCCGCCAAACTGGCTGAAACCGAACTTGCCCAGGAGTCCCAGCTTGTTGAACTGGAATTCCAGGGTGGCGGTTTTCGCTGCCCCATCGGACGCGCAGTGCCCGGCGGTGAGGACGGCGGGCACACCTGCCGGATCGAATGCGGAAAAGCCGGTGGAGCAGACGTATCCGATGTCCGTCTGGTAGCCCACGCCGCCCGGAACGTCGGCCTCGGGCTTAATCGGCGCGCCGCCGTCGAGCTCCACGTTGGCGTAACGGGAGACGAACTGCGCGGGAGAAATTTTTCCGCTTGCGGGGGGTGCCGAGCTCCAACCAGCACCGGAGGAGGCGGACAGCGACTCCGCCGTGTTGATCCCGCCGGTCCTGATCACGAACTTGCCGCCTGCCGCCGCCATGACTGCCTGCAGCCCCTGCGGGCCCACATCGCGCACATACGCCTGGAACAGCTGTTCGGTGTTTTGCGCCAGTTCCGAGCGGGTGCCTTCTGTGGAGGCGGGGGCGGTTGGCGACACAGGTGTTGATGGAGACGGAGCAGCGGACGACGGCGGCGCAACCGGAGGTGCCGCCGGCTGGGGAGCCGGGGCTTCAAGGGTGAGGCCGTGAATCCTGCCGGCGAGCGCAGCAGCAGCAGCCTGCAATTCAGGACCGGAGCCGGTCACGACGATGGAAGTGCCCTCGAGCCGGATACCCACGTAACCGGGCAGCTGGCGCAGCTGCACCGCGGCGGCTGCGGCCTGGGCGCCGAGTTCCGCCGCGGCTTGGAACTGTTGGGGCGTCAGCTTGAGATCGCGCTGCACTGCGTCGGCGAGTGCTGCTTCGGAAAGACCTGTCGAGGTGCCTGTGCCGGATGAATCACCGGTTGACGGAAACGGGCTGGCGCTCGCCGGCGCGGCAGTGCTGCTCCCGGTCCCGGCTACCTGCCCGGAGTCCGGTTCGCCGGCACCGAAGGCGGGGCCGGCCACGTACGCCGATGAGGCCAGCATTCCGGTGGCAGCGGCAAGGGTGAGGACCCGTCGCAGTGTGTCCGCATTCATCGGGCAACCCCCGCTCCGGAAAGAGCCAGGACGGCCTCAAGTTCAGTGGAGGTGAGCCCGTTTGCCAGGAGGTAGCTGCGCGTGTCCAGGCCACGGACAAACGCCACCACCGCGAGACCCCGCTGTTCCAGCAGGGCCGTCAGCTCCGGCTCGTCCAGGTACCGTTCCCTGTTGTGGGGCGGCCCGTGGGTGCGGTAACGCTCGTTGATGCCGCGGGCAGCCCGGCGGTAGCCTTCGGCGATCGCCTCGTCGGAGTCGCCTGCAAGGTCCTGAACCATGGCGGCCACCAGTCCGCTGCGGTCGCGGCCCGCGGCGCAGTGCAGCAGGACGTCCCCCTTGGACGCGGCCCCGGCGATGGCACGGAAAACACCCACCAGCTTTTCGGGGAAAAGCCGGGCGTTCTCCGCATAGTGGGCGGGATCGTTCAGGTAGGGGCCGGTGACGGCGGTGAACCGCGGGTCACCGGGCTCCTCCGTGGGTGCGTGGACCACATCCATGCCGGCCCAGGCAGCGGCAGGCACCACCGGGTCATTGTCCCGGCGCCGCCCTTCATCAGCGTTACGGAGGTCCACCACGGTGCGGACGCCGTCGTCGAAAGCCTGTTTCCACCCTGCTTCCGTCAGCCACTCGCGCCGTCCCATGCGGTAGATGCCGCCGGAAACGTGCCACGCGTTGACAGCGCCATCCCAGTCCATGGACCTGCCCCTTGTGTTCATCCGGACAGCTAACCACACGCCGCTGGGAGCCGCATGTCACATAAGGGGAAGTTGTGGTGAAGCACGAGTGTCCAACGGCCCGTGACAGCTGTGACAGGCGGGAGTACTGTGACCAAAACTTGGCCCCGCCGGAGGGGCACTGAGCAACTGAGGGGAACACATGGGAACAGTTTCAGCACGACGTCGGCCGCGGGCTTTCGCTGCCGCCCTTGCCACGCTGGCGATTACCGCAGGCTTTGCGGCCGCTCCGGCGCAGGCCGTGGACAAAGAGAAGTACATCGCACTGGGAGATTCCTACGCCGCAGGACAAGGTGCCGGGCCGTACCTGGACGCCTGCTATCGCAGCAACAACGCCTATTCCGAACTCGCGGATGAAGCCAAGTCAATCCAGCTGGTGGTGAATGCTGCCTGCAGCGGCAAGACCACCTGGGACGTCGTGAACAGCCAGCTCCGCCAGCTGAACAAGAGCACGGAATTGGTGACCATCACTGCTGGTGGCAACAACATCGGTTTCGGCGACATCATCACCTCCTGCGGGGCTGCCCTGGCCAACCCCGCCGCAGGACCCTCATGTGACGCGGCTACTGCCTCTGCGGCCGCGATGATTCAAAGCGGACAGCTCACCCAGGATGTCATCTCGATGATCCAGAGCGTGAAGGCCGCTGCACCCAACGCAAGGATCGTTGTGACGGGCTATCCGTACCTTTACGACCCGGTCACCCCCAATCCTGCCGATCCACTGTCGCTGTTTATCCAGCAGGCCACCGTGTTGGCCAACGGACTGGATGCCTCCACCGCGGCGGCCGCCAGTGCCACAGGGGTTCAATACGTAGACGTCAGGGGCGCGTTCGCAGGGCACGGCGTCAACTCCGGGGATCCCTGGATCAACCTGGACCTGGCCAACCCCGCAAGCCCGGACAACTTCCATCCGAACGCCGCAGGCTACGAGGCCTACTTCGCTGCGCTCAGCGCTTCCGGCGCCTACTCCGTCCCCTAGCCTCGCCCTTCTCCGCGCCGGTCCAGGCGGTACTCGAGCCCGGCGCGGACGGCCGGCCACTCATGCTCCAGGATGGAGAACACCACGGTGTCCCGCAGGTTTCCGTCACTGGTCCGTGAGTGGCTGCGGAGCACGCCGTCCTGCTTTGCGCCCAGCCGGGCAATGGCCTCGCGCGACTGGTGGTTCAGCCAGTGGGTGCGGAACTCGACGGCGGGGCAGCCAATCGTTTCGAAGGCGTGCCGCAGCAGCAGGAGCTTGGAATCCGGGTTGGTGCCCGTCCCCTGGGCGGACGCTGCGTTCCAGGTGGAGCCTATCTCCACACGCGGGGTGGCGGCATCGATGTTCATGTAGGTGGTCATGCCGATGATGCGCCCCGGGCCGCCGGTCGCGGAATCGATCAGCCGGGTGGTGAACGGCAGCATGGTCCCCTGGTCCTGGAGCGCGAGCCGGCGGCGGATTTCCGCCGCCATTTTGTCGGGCGCGGGTACCGATGTGTACCAGAGCTTCCACAGCTCACCGTCCCTGGCGGCCGCCACCAGGCCGTCGTGGTGTTCCGCGGCGAGCGGCTCGAGGATTACGTAGCGGCCGGTAAGGGTAAGGGGTTCAAGGAAAGTCACTGCACCAGCCTAGGCCCGCGGGAGCGCGGGTTACGCTGGGAAAAGCACCACGACGTCGAGCGAGGGAGTCACCATGTCAGGCCAGAATCCGGACCCGGAAGAGGACAAGCTCACCGGTTTGGAGCCCGGAGGCGGAGTTCCGCCCGGAGAAACGCCGCCCGGCGAAGCGTCCACCAGCATGACGCAGGGCCACGAGGAGAAGGGCCCCAGAAAGGGCACGCAGTTCCTGTGGATCGGCATCATCGGCGTGGTGGTCCTGCTGTGCCTCCTCTACTTCATCGGTTACATCGTGGGCTTCTTCGACTAAGCCCCGTCCGTTTAGGCGGTCATTCCTGGGTGGGCCACTCGAAAAAGCCCTTGCCGGTTTTGCGTCCCAGCTCGCCGCGGGCCACCTTGTCCCTGAGGATCTGCGGGGGCGCAAACCGGTCGCCGAGGGTGGACTGCAGGTATTCGGCGATGCCCAGGCGGACGTCGAGGCCCACGATGTCCGTGGTTTTCAGCGGTCCGGTGGGGTGTTTGTAGCCCAGGACCATGGCGTTGTCGATGTCCTCGGCCGAGGCCACACCTTCCTCCACCATCCGCATGGCCTCCAGCGCGATGGCCACACCCAGGCGTGAGGACGCGAAACCGGGGGCATCGTTGACGACGACGGCGGTCTTGCCAAGTGCCTCCACCCACGTTTTTGCCGCGGCGGCAAGTTCGGGAGAGGTGCGCTCCCCCAGCACCACCTCGATGAGCGTGGATGCCGGGACGGGGTTGAAGAAGTGCAGGCCCAGGAAGTTTTCGGGCCGCTTCAGTTCACGGGCCAGCCCGTTAACCGACAGCGATGAGGTGTTGGACGCGATGAACCCGTCCTCCCCCAGCCGCTCTTCAATGCCCCTTAGCGCCGTTACCTTGAGGTCCCAGTCTTCAGGGACCGCTTCCACCACCAGTTGCCGACCGGTGAAGGCGTCGTAGTCGGTGCTGACTGTCAGCCTGGATGCCAGTTCGTCGAAGTTGGCGTCCACTGCTCCGCGCTCGATGCTTTTCAGTGCCGCCGACTCCACGCGTTCCCGCGCGCCCTCGGCGGAGACGTCGTCGCGCTCCACCACCAGGACGTCGGCGCCCTTGATCAGGAAGGCGTGGGCGATTCCCGCGCCCATACGGCCACCGCCCAGCACCCCCACCAGGTGGGGAAGGCCAGTGGGCAGGTCCGGCTTCATTGATGAATCAGTCACGGGTCTACTTTCCGTCGGCAGGATTGGCGGCGTTTGCCTTCTTGGCCGCGTTTCGGTCCAGGAACGCCTGCATGCGGTCGAACTTGGCCTGGGACTCGAAGAGGATGCCCTGGGCCAGCTGGTCAATGAGAGGGTGGGCTTCCGCAGGCGCGTGGAACACGGACTTGGTGATGCGGACGGCCAGGGGATCCTGGCGCCCGATCCTGTTGGCCAGGCTGTGGGCGGCGTCCAGGAGGTCGGCGGGGTCGTGGATTTCGGTGATGAGATTGATGGCCTTGGCTTCACCGGCGCCAAGGACCAGCCCGGCCAGCAGGATTTGCTTGGCCATCGGCTCACCCACCAGTTCCTTGAGCCGCCAGCTGGCACCAGCGGCGGCGAGGATGCCCAGCCCGGTCTCCGGGTTGCCGATCTTTATGTTGGGGGTTCCGATCCGGAAGTCGGCGGCGTAGGCGAGCTCTGCGCCGCCACCCAGGCAGTAGCCATCCAGTGCAGCGATGACGGGCATGGGCAGCTTGGCGATCCGGACGAAGATTGTGGAGTTGATCCCCTGCAGGGCATCGTCGCGCCGCCGTTCACGCAGCTGGGCGATGTCGGCTCCGGAGGCGAACACGCCATCCACCCCGGCAATGATCAGCACCTTGGGGTTCTGTTCCAGCGCGGCGCAGACCGTGTGCAGTTCGTCCACCATCTGCTGGTCTATCGCATTCTTCACCCCGGGCCGGTTGAGCAGCACCACTACCCGGTCGTCCCGCTCCTCCACCAGGAGGGCGGAGAACTTTTCCTCGGCGAGGTTCACCGGTGCGGCCATCAGACCTTCTCCAGCAGCATCGCCGTGCCCTGGCCGACACCCACGCACATGGTGGCGAGGCCGATCTTGGCGTCTTCACGTTCCATCCGCCCCAGCAGGGTGATGGCGATCCGCGACCCGCTGGAACCGAGGGGGTGTCCCAGGGCGATGGCGCCGCCGTCACGGTTTACGATTTCCGGTTCCAGCCCCAGCCGGCGGATGCAGGCCAGTGACTGCGTGGCAAAGGCTTCATTAAGTTCGACGGCGGACAGGTCACCAACGCTCAGGCCGCTCCGCTTGAGCACTTTCTGGGTGGCCGGGACCGGGCCAATGCCCATGATCTCCGGTTCGCAGCCTGCAGAGGCACCGTCGATGATGCGTGCCCGCGGCGTCAAGCCCAGACGCTCGATGGCGGCTTCGGAGGCGACGATAATTGCCGAGGCCCCATCGTTGAGGGACGACGAGTTGCCTGCCGTGACCACCGATCCGCCGTGTGCCACCGGCTTCAGCTTGGCCAGGACGTCCAGGCTGGTGCCGGGGCGTGGGCCCTCGTCGGTGTCCACCACGGTTTCAGACTTGCGGGTCTTGACGGTTACGGGGACGATTTCGTCCTTGAACCGGCCGGCCTCGATGGCGTCCAGGGCCAACTGGTGGGAGCGGACGGCGAAGGCATCGGCATCTTCCCGGGAAATGTTGTCCACCCGGGCCACTTCCTCCGCCGTTTCCGGCATGGAGTAGGTCATCTTGCCGTCCCGGGACAGGCCGCCGTGCTGGAAGTGGGGGTTGGTGAAGCGCCAGCCGATGGAGGTGTCGAAGATCTGGCCGGGCTTGGCGAAGGCGGTGGTGGGCTTTTCCTGCACCCAGGGCGCGCGGCTCATGGACTCCACGCCGCCGGCGATCACGATGTCGGCGGCGCCGGCCTTGATCATGTGGCTGGCCTGAATGATGGCGCTGAGGCCCGAGGCGCAGAGCCGGTTGACGGTGATCCCCGGAATGTGGAGGGGCAGTCCCGCCAGCAGGGTGGCCATCCGGGCCACGTTCCGGTTCTCCTCGCCGGCACCGTTCGCGTTGCCGAGGATCACTTCCTCAATGCTCTCCGGATCCAGGCCGGCGCGCTGCACCGCTTCCCGGACAACCAGGGCTGCAAGATCGTCCGGCCGCACGGAGGACAAAGCCCCTCCATACCTGCCCACCGGCGTTCGGACCCCGCCAACAAGGAAAGCCTGCGGACCTGCGGTTGCAGCCATGGAAACACCCTTCACGCGATAAACAGCACTGTCATCGGCGGCCGGTACAGCGGAATCCTCCACTTACCGACCGTTCGTTCTGTAAATGGTACACGGCAGGCCGTGGGTGCGCATCCGGTTACAGCACCGTGACCCCCAGATGCACCGCGATCAGCGGTGCCAGCAGGTTCAGTTGGTACTCATCGATGACGAGCCCGGACAGGCTGCCGAGGCCGCTGACCTTGCGGAACTCCGTGCCCCTGAGGTCGAAGTCCTTCAATTTTGCTCCGCTCACGTCCAGCGATCCCACGGTGCAGTCCTCCAGCTTCACCCTTGTGGCGGTGGCGGCTCCGAGGTCCAGTTCATTGATGATGCAGCCGCTGACAAGGACGTCGGTGAGCTTGGCGCCGCGGAGGTTGAGGAAGTCGATCTTGCCGCCGTCGATCCGGACGGACTGCCAGCCGCTCTCATACAGTTCGGCCGAGCCCAGGCGGGGATTCCGCAGTTCGGATTCGCGCCAGGTACTGCGGGCACCGCGGAAGACGGGCGCGTACACCTCGGCCAGGAGGCAGTCGCGGAAGGACGCGCCACGGAGCTGGGTTTCGTTGAAGGACGCGGCGTCGAACCGACATTCCGCAAAGACGGCATCCCCCAGATCGAGGCCGTCCATGGAGGCCCGGTTGAACCGCACATTCTCATGCCGCCCGCCGCCGCGGAACACTGGATCCGGCAGCTCTTCAAGGTCACGCAGGTCCACGGGGGTCAACCGGGGCGGGGCCACCTTGAGCGCTGCTTTGCCACGTGCTTTATTCATGGTCCCGAGCCTAGCGGTGGGGCCTGACAGCGGGCAGCAGCTGCTGCGCGGGGCTTGAAATAATAAGCAAGCTTTGTTTATCGTGAAAGTGCACGGTTGATCGACGGAAACGAAAGGAGGCCGGAACCATGGGCCTCGGAGACAAGATCAGTAACGCGGCAGAGAACCTTGGCGGCAAGGCCAAGGAAGCTGCAGGCAACGCGACCGACAACGACCGCCTCAAGGCAGAAGGCCAGGCCGACCAGGTTAAGGCAGACGCCAAGAAGGTGGGCGAAAGTGTCAAGGACGAGTTCAAGCGTCATTAGTCCTTGCTGATGCAGCCGCAGCGAACGGCGTGCTGCAACAGCCCAAACGGCGGCGGATCCAGTGGATTTGCCGCCGTTTCGCTGTCCACCTCACCAGCCGCTGCGGGTCGGGGTGTGGCCCTGCCGCGAGTCTTCCGGCATGGTCATCTCGACCCGGAGGCCAAGCAGACGGATGGGCTGTCCCGGTTCGATCTTCGCGGCGAGGTCAAGGGCCCGTGCCAATACTTCTGCGGAATCTGAGGTCTCGGGAATCTTCCGCGCGTAGGTCCTGGTGGTGAACGGCGCGTACCGCACCTTCAGCGTCAGGCCAACCACGGGCCTTCCCTCGGCAGCAACATCCTCCAGCACCCGCGCGGCCAATTCCCTGACGGCGTCGCCAATTTGTTCGGGGTCTGTCAGGTCACGCTGGAAGGTGGTCTCGCGGCTGTGCCCCCGCGGCACCCAGGGTGTATCGTCCACCACCCGGGAGCCGTCACCCCGCCCCAGTTGGGCGTACCAGGGACCCATTTTCGGGCCAAACTCAGGCACCAGGTGTTCGGGGTCCACCGCTGCGAGCTCGGCAACAGTCTTGATCCCGAGGGTGGTCAGACGGCGTGAAATCCTGGTTCCCACGCCCCACAGCTCGACCGTAGGCCGGCTCCCCATGACGTCGAGCCAGTTCTCTTCCGTGAGCCGAAAGACGCCTGCGGGCTTGCCGAATGAGGTGGCCACCTTGGCGCGGAGCAGGGTGTCGCCGATGCCGACGCTGCAGTGCAGGCGGGTTTCCACCAGGACGGCCTCCTGCAGTTGCCGGGCGAACGCCTCCGGATCGGGGGTCTTGACGCCAACGAATGCCTCGTCCCAGCCGAGCACCTGGACGGTGGTTCCCGGCTGCGAGCGCAGCACCGCCATGACCTTCTCGGACGCTTCCAGGTAGGCCTCGTGGTCCACCGGCAGGATGACGGCGTCCGGCACTTTCCGCGCGGCGATGCGCAGCGGCATTCCCGACCCGACCCCGAACGCCCTGGCCTCATAGGATGCGGTGGACACGACGGCACGTTCCGTGGGGTCCCCACGGCCGCCGACAATCAGGGGCTTTCCCGCCAGCTCAGGGCGCCGGAGCACTTCAACGGCAGCGATGAACTGGTCCAGGTCCACATGCAGCACCCACTGTTCGCTCACAAGCCCCAGTCTGCCCCGGCGGGGCTACAACGGGCTAGCCTTGGGCCATGACGAACGTAGACCTGAGCACGGCCGCCGGCGGATCCACCTTCCTGCACGGCTACCTTGCCGTGCCCGAAGGACAGGGCCCCTTCCCCGGCGTCGTCATGATCCATGAAGTGTTCGGCCTCGATGACCAGACCCGCCGGCATGCGGACCGGTTGGCCCGGGCCGGCTACCTCACTCTGGCGCTGGACCTGTTCAGCGACGGGGGCCCGCGACGCTGCCTGGTGGGAACCATGCGTGCCATGGCAGCCAGGACAGGCAGGCCCTTCATCGATATCGCCACCGCCCGCACCTGGCTGGCGGAGTCGGAACTCAGCAACGGCAAAACGGGGGTGATCGGGTTCTGCATGGGCGGCGGGTTTGCCCTGCTCACCGCCCGGGATGGGTTTGACGCCGCCTCCGTCAACTACGGACGGCTGCCGGGCAAGGAGCAACAGGACCTGGTGGACGCACTCCGCGGCGCCTGCCCCATCGTGGGCAGCTACGGCGGCGCGGACAAGTCACTGAAGGGAGCTGCGGCCCGGCTCGAATCAGCCCTGGACCAGCTGGGCATCGAGCACAGCGTGAAGGAATTCCCCGGCGCCGGCCACGCCTTCCTCAACGATGAAGAGCTGGGGCCGGTACTCCTCCGCCCGCTGATGCGGGTCATGGGCGTAGGTCCGGACCCGGAGTCCTCCCCCGAGGCCTGGCAGAGGATCGAGGACTTCTTCGCGCGGCACCTCAAGGATGGTGCAGCACCTTAAGGACCAAGCGCTGTACGGCATCCGGATACAACAAGGACCAAGCGCTGTACGGCATCCGGATACAACGACGACGGCGGGCCGCCCTCCCCAGGGGCAACCCGCCGTCGAACGTTGTTCAGGAAGTCAGCTGTAGAGCTCGCTCTTGGGCTGGTTGTTCTTGACCTTCTGCCAGCCCAGCCACAGGACCACCGCGAAGAACGGGATGGTGGCCAGGGTCCACAGGCCCAGGTAGAACACCTCGCCGTCCTTGCTGGTCATGGTGTCGAAGCCGATGAGCACGGTGATGGCGAGCAGGGCGATGAGGCCGGCCCAGCTGGTCCACGGCGAGCCCGGCATGGGCAGGCTGGAGACGTTGCCCTTCTTCTTCCGCAGCGCGATCTGGCTGGCGAAGATGGAGCCCCAGGTGAAGATGACTCCGATGGAGGCCGTGTTCAGGGCGAGATCGAAGGCGTGCGAGCCGCCCAACCAGATGTTCAGCAGGATGCCCACCAGGTAGACGGCGCCGATTGCCAGGATCGCGGCGTAGGGGACGTGGCGGGTGGACATGCGGGTAAGCCACTGTGGGGCGTGGCCATTGTTGGCCATGGTCCGGAAGATCCGGCCGATGGAGTACAGGCCCGAGTTGCAGGAGGACAGCGCTGCGGTGATGACGATCATGTTCATGACGTCACCCATCCAGCCCAGGCCCATCTGGCCGAAGACGGTGACGAACGGGGAGGTGCCGGCCTTGTATTGGTCCGAGGGCAGGAGCATGGCCAGCAGGGTTACGGAACCGACGTAGAACACCACGATGCGGACCACGACGGCGCGGATCGCCTTGGGCACTTCGCGTTCGGGGTTCTGCATCTCACCGGCCGTGATGCCCACCAGTTCGATGGCGTTGTAGGCGAAGATCACGGCGTTCAGCACCAGGATCATCACCAGGGCACCCTTGGGGAACATGCCGCCGTCGGCCGCGAAGAGGTTGTTGACGGATGCGTGGCCGGCGCCCACCTTGGCATTGGTGACCACCATGAAGGTGCCCACGGCCAGGAAGATGACGATTGCGGCAACCTTCAGGACGGAAGCCCAGAATTCGAACTCGCCGAACGCCTTGACGCTGAACAGGTTCACGGCCACCAGCAGCACCAGCGCGGCGATGGCGGACAGTTCCACGGGGACGTTGGGGAAGAAGAACTGGAAGTACAGGCCGATCGCGATGAGCTCGGCGATGCCGGTCATGGCCCAGTTGATGAAGTACATCCAGCCGGAGAGGAAGGCGCCCTTCCTGCCGAACATCTCGCCGGCGTAGCTGACGAACGAGCCGGAGGTCTGCCGGTACATGATGAGTTCGCCCAGGGCCCGCATGAGCAGGTAGGCGATGACGCCGGCGATGGCGTAGGAGAAGATCAGGGCGGGGCCGGTGGAGGCGAGGCGTCCGCCGGCTCCCATGAAGAGGCCGACGCCGATGGCGCCGCCCATGGCGATCATGGTGACGTGGCGGCGGCCCAGGGTCTTTTTGTAGCCCTCGGCGCTGAGGGTGGGGTCGACGGCGGAGGATGGCGCCGTGCTGTTCTTTAGGTCTGTGGGGGTACTTTGAGGCACAACTGTTCCTTGTGGGTTGGGGGTTGGCCGCATCCGGTCTCCGTATGATCGAGCTCACATAATTCGGTTTAGCGGCCATATAGCCAGCGAATGTGAGGGCGAACCATCGAACTGCCGAAGCTTCACGCGACCTGACCATCTTACAACCTGGCGTGGAGTGGTACGTGACCCGCACTACACGCCCCGGCCCGGCGATAGGCTGGGAGCATGGCAACAGCCCACCGCTTACCGCCCGCCCCGCAGCCCCAGCTGTACCGTTTCTCCCCCATGGACGTGGCCACGCTGTGCCTCTACGTTGCCATCGCAGGATTCTTCGCCGCCGCCGGGGATTTGGTGGCCCCGTTTCTGCGCCAGATAGCACCATCCCCTGCAGCGGCCTCCTACGCAGTGAACCTGCTGTTCTATGCCTCAGTAGGAATACTGGCGCTCCTGGCGGCCCGCAAGGTGGTGGTACGCGACCTCAAGGTCCTGGCAACCCGGCCCTGGTTCACGCTGCTTATGGTGCCGGCGTCCGTCATCGCCATGATGATCCTCACGGCGGTGGTGGTGGCGGCGAACGGGCAGGTGGAAACCTCGCAGAACCAGGCCGGCCTGCAGGCACTGATGCAGCAGGTCCCCGCCTGGCTCATGGTGCCGCTGCTGGTGGTGGTGGGTCCGTTCGTGGAGGAGTACATCTTCCGGCATCTGCTGATCGGAAAGCTGGGCAGGCGGGTCAACATCTGGATCTGCTGCATCCTGTCCGTGGTGCTGTTCGCGGCACTGCACATCGTGGGGCAGGAGGCGATCACCCTCACCGCCCTCCTCCCCTACCTGGCCATGGGCGCCACGCTCGTGTTCGTCTACATGTGGACCGGGAAGAACGTCATGTTCTCCTACTTCGTGCACGCCGCCAAGAACCTGTTGGCCGTGATTCTGGTCTATGCCATCCCGCCGGAACTGTTCAACCAGATGCAGAACGTCCAGGCGTAAAGCTGCTCCACCGGACCTTCCGCAACGCCCCACCCACCTCTACCGTGGACGCATGGGACTGAATATCCAGATAGTTGTCGATTCCGCCAGCCCGCATGAGCTCGCGGACTGGTGGGCAGAAACGCTTCAGTGGACCGTGGAACCGCAGGACGCATCCTTCATCCGCTCCATGATCGAGCAGGGCTACGCCACCGGTGACCAGACCATGACCCACCGGGGAAACCTGGTGTGGAAGGACGGCGCCGCCATCAGGCCGCCGGAAGAGATCGAGTCCAAGGCCCCGGAGCGGCGCATCCTG
Organism: Arthrobacter sedimenti; assembly: GCF_042652025.1. Lineage (NCBI taxonomy): Bacteria > Bacillati > Actinomycetota > Actinomycetes > Micrococcales > Micrococcaceae > Arthrobacter > Arthrobacter sedimenti. The sequence continues at coordinate 989,175 of NZ_JBHSDQ010000001.1, forward strand.
TTCCAGACCGCGCCGGAGGGAAAGACGGTCAAGAACCGGGTGCACTGGGACGTCCGGCTGGACGGCCGGGACAAGGACGAGGTGCGGCGCGAACTCGAGGCACGGGGTGCAACTTTCCTCTGGTCCGCCCGGCAGGGCCCGCACTCCTGGCACACCATGGCGGACCCTGAGGGCAACGAGTTCTGCATCAGCTAAGCACGATTACTAGACTTGGACGGTGAGCAACCAGATCCCAGCCCCGGTGTCCGATGTCTTCGATCCCACGCGCTGGCGGGTGGTCTCCGGTTTCGAGGACTTCCAGGACATGACCTACCACCGGCAGGTGGAGCGGGATGCCGACGGCGGCTGGGTACGTGACCTGCCCACGGTCCGGATTGCGTTCAACCGGCCCGAGGTGCGCAATGCGTTCCGGCCGGGCACCGTGGATGAGCTGTACCGGGCCATGGACCACGCCCGGATGACGCCCGACGTCGCCACGGTCCTGCTCACCGGCAACGGCCCCTCCCCCAAGGACGGCGGCCACTCCTTCTGCTCAGGAGGGGATCAGCGGATCCGCGGCCGGGACGGCTACCGGTATGCCGACGGCGAGACCCAGGAAACCATCGACCCCGCCCGCGCCGGCCGGCTGCACATCCTGGAAGTCCAGCGGCTGATGCGCACCATGCCCAAGGTGGTCATCGCCGTCGTCAACGGCTGGGCAGCCGGCGGCGGTCACTCGCTGCACGTGGTGTCCGACCTCACCATCGCCTCCCGGCAGCACGGCAAGTTCAAGCAGACGGATGCCACCGTGGGAAGCTTCGACGCCGGCTACGGTTCCGCGCTCCTGGCCCGGCAGGTGGGGCAAAAGACTGCCCGCGAGATTTTCTTCCTCGCCCGCGAATATTCCGCTGAAGACATGGTCCGCATGGGCGCCGTGAACGAGGCCGTGGACCACGAGCGGCTGGAAGAGGTGGCACTGGAATACGCCGCGGACATCGCCAGGCAGTCCCCCCAGGCCATCCGCATGCTGAAGTTCGCCTTCAACCTGGCGGACGACGGCCTGGCCGGCCAGCAGGTGTTCGCCGGCGAGGCCACCCGCCTGGCCTACATGACGGACGAGGCTGTGGAGGGCAAGGAGGCCTTCCTGCAAAAACGCGACCCCGACTGGTCACGCTTCCCGCACTACTTCTAAGGCAGGACGGCAATGAACAGCGAAGCATCCCCCACTCCGGCCCCAAGCGGTCCGCTCAACATCGGACCCGCCCTGAAGGCCCTCGCGGCTGCCCTCCACGGCGAGGGCCCCGCCGTCGAACTGTCCGTGGGCCCGGATGGCGAACTCGTCGTGGGGCACGTCGAAACCCCCGGCTGCGACGACGCCGTGGCCGTGGTCCGCACCTCCGGCTCCACCGGCGTCCCCAAGGCCACCCTGCTGACCGTGGAGTCCCTGGCAGCCTCTTCCATGGCCACGGCGCTGCGGCTCAAGGGCGAGGGCCAGTGGCTGCTGGCACTGCCGGTGCAGTTCGTGGCCGGCATCCAGGTGCTGGTCCGTTCCCTGTTCGCCGGCACCCGGCCGTGGGTAATGGACATGTCCGGCGGCTTCACCCCGGAGGCCTTCACCGCAGCGGCATTGGAACTGACGGACAAGATCCGCTTCACCTCCCTGGTTCCCACGCAGCTCCAGCGCCTCCTCGATGATCCGTCGCCGGACACGCTGGCCGTGCTGCGCCGCTTCAACGCCGTCCTGCTGGGCGGAGCTCCCACGCCGCCGGCACTGCTGGCCGCTGCCCGCGAGGCCGGCGTCCGTGTGGTCACCACCTACGGTTCCGCGGAGACCTCCGGCGGCTGCATCTACGACGGCTATCCGTTGGAAGGCGTCTCGGTCCGCGTGGACACCGACGGCCGGATCCTGCTGGGCGGGGACACCGTCGCCGCCGGCTACATCGAGGCACCCGATGAGGAAACCGGGACCTTCTTCGAGGAGGACGGGGTGCGCTGGTACCGCACCAGCGACCTGGGCTCCATTGACGACGACGGCCGGCTCACCGTGCTGGGCCGCGCCGACGATGTGATCATCACCGGCGGCGTGAAGGTTTCCGCCGGCCACGTGCAGGAACAGCTGGAGAAGTCCGACGCCGTCGCCGCGGCTTACGTGGCAGGCGTCCCGTCCGCGGAGTGGGGGCAGGCCGTGGCCGCCTACGTGGCCCTTGCCCCTGCGGGTACGGACGGCAGGGAAGGCACCGCCGGAGAAGGTGCCGCCGGGCAGGAACCCGGGGATCCCGCCGTCGTACTTCAACAGCATTGGCAGCGGCAGCTGGGGGTTCTGGCGCCCAAGACCGTCCTCACGGCGCCGGCGCTGCGGATGCTGCCCAACGGCAAACCCGACCGGCTCGCCATGACCGCCGAACTCAGCGCCCTCCACCGGGGAAAGTAGAGTTGGACCTGCACCACCGCGGCGGGTGCACCTGTTCCATCCTGCCGTCTTACCGAAACAACACGAGGTACTAACCGTGGCCACAGCCGCCCAATGGATCCAAGGCGCCCGACTCCGGACGCTGCCGGCAGCGATCGCGCCGGTGCTGATCGGCACCGCCGCCGCCTACGAGATGGACTCGTTCCTGCTGCCCAACGCCATCCTCGCGGCGCTGGTGGCGCTCCTGCTCCAGGTTGGCGTGAACTTCGCGAACGACTACTCGGACGGCATCCGCGGCACGGACGACGACCGGGTGGGGCCGCTGCGGCTGGTGGGATCGGGCGCTGCCAAGCCCGAACACGTCAAGTGGGCGGCGTTCGGCACGTTCGCCCTGGCGATGGTGTTCGGCCTGGTCCTGGTGTTCCTCACCCAGGCCTGGTGGCTGATCCTGGTGGGCCTGGGCTGCGTCATGGCCGCCTGGGGCTACACCGGCGGCAAGAACCCGTACGGCTACATGGGCCTGGGCGATCTTTTCGTGTTCGTCTTCTTCGGCCTGGTGGCCACCCTGGGTACCACCTACACCCAGGCCGGGCACATAAACCTGTCCTCGGTCATCGGCGCCATCGGCACCGGCCTGATCGCCACCGCACTGCTCATGGCCAACAACGTCCGGGACATTCCCACGGACATGCAGGCCGGCAAGAAGACCCTCGCCGTGCGGCTGGGGGACAAGCATGCGCGGGAAAGCTACGTCCTGATGCTCGCCGTCGCCATCCTGCTGGTAGTAATCCTGGCGCCGGCCCGGCCATGGATCCTGATCGTGCTGCTGCTCATCCCAGCCTGCCTGATGCCGGCCTGGCTGATGATCAACGGCCGCAAGCGCAAGAGCCTCATCCCGGTCCTGAAGCAGACCGGCCTGATCAACCTCGGCTACAGCGTGCTGTTCTCACTGGGACTGATCCTCAGCCACGGATTCTAGCTGTTCTTGGTGCCCTTGGCGTTGTTGATGGTAATGTCCGGGTTGGCGTCCAGCAGCGCGTCCTCGGCGTTGGCGTCCTGGACTTCACCGGCCGAGCGCAGCGGCTTGGCCTTCCCCGAGAAACGGTGCTGCAGGGCCGCCGCGGCAGCATCGCGCTGCTTCTGGAAAAACAGGTAGCTGATGGCAAAGGCAATGAGCGCGGCGCAGATCACGGCCATCAGCACGCCTACCTGCAGAAGCATAAACACGACAAACAGGGGAACGAAGATCGCCAAACGGATAAGGGAATATTTCAAAAAGGCCACTATTCAAGTTTAGCCGCCTCCGCCCGGCGGCCCCTGCCCGTCCTGACGATAGACTTAACGGCATGCTGTTCCGTGTGGCTTTGGCCGTCGCAGTCCTCGTCATCTTCGTGTATGGCCTGGTGGACGTGATCCGCACTGAAGGCCGCCTTACCCGGGGCATCTCGAAACCGGCCTGGATCATCGTGCAGATCGTCCTGCCGGTCCTGGGCGCCATTCTGTGGCTGCTGATCGGGCGCCCGCGCGGCACAGCGCAGCCGCGGCCCAGCTACCCCCACCCCACGGCCCCGGACGATGACCCGGACTTCCTCCGCAACCTCGAGGCCCGCCGCCGCAACCAGGCCGAGGCCGAGCGGCTGAAGAAACTCCGGGACGAACTGGAGGCAAAGACCAAGGAGGACGGCGGAAAAGGCCAGCGCGGCACCGATGAACACGATACCGACGGACTGAAATAGGACCCATGGCGCCGGCCTCCCCGCCTGGCGGAGAAGAGCGCAACTGGTCCGTGCCCCCACCGAGGCCCGGCCTGTCCTACTCCACCCCGCCGCCCATCCCGGTCATCCCCCCGCTGCCCCGGGTGGTCCGCACTTCCCGCTCGCTCTGGCTCTTCAGTTTCGCCGCGGGACTGGCCGTCCTGCTGGGATCCTTCGTGGCCCGCGAATCCAACCTTCAGCGGTTGCGCGGCCTGGTGGCGGATATGGCAGCAGGCCGGGACGCAGCGTCCGTGAGCACGACGGCGGAAGTCGTCTTCTGGGGAAGTGTCGGAGCACTGCTCGCGGTAACCCTGCTTGAGGCGGTGGCGCTTGCCGCCGTGCTGGGCCGCCGAAACTGGGCCCGCTGGATCCTGCTTCCCCTGCTGGCCAGCCATGTCCTCATCCTTGTCCTGGCATCGGCCTTCCTGGTCCCCGCCGGTGCCGCCGGCAGCTACGTGGTGATGCTGTGGGGCGCCGGGCTGCTCCTGGCGCTGGCCGGGTTGTCGCTGCTCTTCCTGCCATCCGCCGGGGCATGGCTGAAGCCGGAGCGCGGGAGCAGCTGAGGTGACCTGGGACCCTACGCCGACTGCGGCTGCCGGTCCCCGCGCGCACATTCTGCCAGCATCCCCTCGCAACTGCGGATCACCACCCGGCAGGCTTCGCCGGCGGACCGTGCCGTCAGCGGACTTTCAGCGACTGCACGCCAGCGGGCCAGGCAGCGCCTGGCCTCAGCCGCCAGCATTTCGGGTCCGGCATCTGCTGCCGCGGCCAGCCGGCGGTAGGCAGCTGCGCCCTGGCCGCCGACCAGCCGTTCGGCTTCCGCAGCCAGCTCAGGGGCCAGCTCCACCCCCGAGGTCCGCAGCGCCGCCAGCAGCCGGAGCTCGCGGAACTCGTGTGCGTTCGCCTGGAGCCGCTCCAGGGATGCCGCCAGGTGTTCCGTCCCCTGCCGCGGCCGGCTGGCCAGGAGGTTTTCCACCGCCGCCAGGGCAGTCCTGGCCTTGAGCTCTTCCGCCCTGGCCTGGAACTGCCGGTCCAGCACGTCCAGCAGGGGGTCCAGGCCGCTCCGCCGCGCCAGCTCGTGGGCCAGCGGCGTGGGTTCGGCAAAACCGTTGCGGATCAGGACCACGGCCAGGCGGATGCCGAAAAGCCCGTAGCGCTCCAGAAGGGACGCCCGTGCCTCCTCCGTCAGGCCCGCCGGCGCGGCGGACCGGCGGAACCTGTCGGCGGAGAGCATCATCCGTTCTCGCTCGGTTCGGTCCAGGGTGGCCAGCAGCTGGAGTGCTTCGAAGTCCGGCTGGCGCAGGGTGCGGGCGCTTTGGGCCAGTAGCCCGGCCACCGGGACCACGCCGAGGGCAAGCTTCCGCAGGTTGGGATCGCGGCTGTACCTTTCCGCGATGTTCCCCGCGGACAGAAGGGAGTCGATGCGGCCGGCTCCCACCTCGTCGGCCCGGGACAGCACCCCGATGGCGTTGACGGTGCCCGAGCGGCCAGACTCTGTGTCGCGGAAGGCTTCCAGGAACCTCAGGTCGGATGCGTGCATATGGCGCATCAGGTAGATAACAGCGTCAGCTTCCGACGGCGAATCCTCCGGGGTCAGGAACGCCAGGGACCTCGCGGACACGTCCTGGGAGACGGAGGCGATGCCGGGGGTGTCGATCAGGGTCATGGCCTGCAGTGCCGGCGCCGGCCATTCGACATCGAGCCGTTCCACTTCTTCCGCGCGTACGCCGTCAAGGACGAAGACCAGGCGCCCGTCCACACGCTTCAGCGGCAGGGTCATGGGCTCCCCCGCAGCGGGGTGGAGCGTGATGCGGGGCGTGTGGCCGTGACGGTACCAGGTGACGATCCGGGTGCACTCGCCGGTGTCCGTGGGGGCGATCTCTTCACCGATGATGGCGTTCAGGAGTGTGGATTTGCCGGCTTTCACCATGCCGGCAACGGCAATCCGCAGCGGCTCCGCCAGCCGCCGCGCATAGCCCTGCAGTTCCTGGGTGGCCTGCAGGTCGTCGGCGTACACCTCCAGGGCTTCCCGAATCAGCGCCGCCGCCCCGGCCGTGGTGGACGCCGTCATCCCACCCCCGCCGCTGTTTGGGTCCTGGCTGCGGCTGCCTCGGCGGCCACGGCTTCTGCAGCCCGGTGCAGCGCATCCACCTTCTTCAGCTCAGCCCTGATGTCCCGGATGCGCCCTTCCTTCTCCTGCGCGTACGAGTTCGCAGCCTTCTGCGCCGCGGCCACCGAGTCCGACAGCGACCTGTGGTATTCATCCGCGATCTCGGTGAAGTGGTCGCGGATGGTCCGCTGGACCAGGCGCAGCCTGTCCTTCAACTGCTTCCCCACCTGGAACGTCACATCGTCCAACTGCCGCCGCACCAGCGCTTTCGCCTCGCCCTGGCGCCGCTTCAGCCGGGTCTCCTTGTCCTCCCGGTAGGCCTTGCGCCCCAGCAGCAGCCCGGCGCCCACCGACAGCGGATTGATGAGGGCCATTCCGAAGATCCCGGTCAGGAGGCCGAACATCAGGACGCCGCCGTAGGATCCGCGCATGCCGATCAGGACCTTCTGGATCGGATTTACCCGGCCGGGATCCAGTTCCGGCATCTGCTCCACCGGATCCAGGGCGTCGCCGGAATCGGAGACATGCAGGACCGGCAGCGCTACCTCGTCCGCCGCGAAATGCCCAGCCACCTGGGCGGCCAGCCATTGCGACCGCTCGCTGGTCCAAACGAACGTGTCCGAAACCGCTGCGGCAACACATTCTTCGAGCCACTGCGAGAACTGCGGCCACACGGGACCGGGATCGCCTTGGTCGATAGCGTTCTCGGCTTCCCGTTGGATCGCGCGAAGGCGGTCCCGCAGGTCATACTCCATGTCGGCGATGAGGTCATTGATGCCGTCGCTAAGGGTGAGCTGCCAGCGGGCGGACCGCTTCCGCAGGTGGTCCGCCTCCGTCCTGGCCTGTTCCAGCTCTGCGAGCATCTGCGGCGTGCCACCCGGGTTTTCCAAGGCATCCAACTCGGACTGCAGGGACAGCCTCAGGTTCTCGGTGACGGACAGCAGGTCCTGGCTGACGGAACGGCGCTGGATCCGTTCTGCCTTGCCCACCACGTCATTGCGGAGGTGGGCCACCAGTGCCGGGAAGCCGGATTCGTCGTTGAGTTCACTGTCCTGGAGCCGCGCAGCTTCCAGGCGAAGGTCCGCGGACAGAGGCAGCAGCGGGATATCAGACGCCACCTGGCCCAGGTGCGCCCTGTCCAGCTCCGCCACCCGCCGCCAGTCCGGATACAGGTCTGTCTTGGAGAGGACGGCCGCAACGTTGGGGGTTATCCGCATGGCCTGGCGGAGGAACCGCAGTTCGGGTTCCGTGTATTCCTGCGACGCGTCCGAGACCAGCAGCATGGCGTCTGCGGTGGGCAGGGCCGTGAGGGTGGTCAAAGTGTGCGTTGAGCCCATGCCGCCCACGCCAGGGGAATCGATGATGCTGAGCCCGCCCGTGAGGAGCCGGCGGGGCAGGCAGACCTCCGCGGCTGCTATCTTCCTGCTGTTTCCGGGGTTTCCCTGCTCGGAAACAAGGGCCGGCAGGTCGGCAAGCTCGACAGGCCGACGCTCAATTCCGCCGCCGGCAGCATCCCCGGCCGGGTTTTCCACCGGGGAGTTGTCCGGGGCGGCATTTCCCGGGACCAGGACGGCTGCCGACGCCGGCTCCCCATAACGGACCACTGTGGGGACCGACGTGGCGATGTCGTCATCCACCGGGCATACCGGCGCGTTCACCAGGGCGTTGATGAGTTTGCTCTTTCCCTGCTTGAACTCCCCCACCACAATGACCCTGATGCTCGGGTCCTGCAGCCTGGCCATGGCCTGCTCCAGCCTCCGGCGCAGGTCTGTGCGGTCCCCGCTGCCCACCAGCTGCAGGCCCTGTTCCACGAGCTTCCCCAACTGACCGGCAGTAACCGGCCCCGGTGGCCTTGCCGGTGCTGCTTCTGCCACAGCGTGTCCCCCTGTCGATGCCGAAAATTCCCAACGTCGGTAATACCGGAAGAGCCCGGCAGGAGGTGGATGCCTCCTGCCGGGCGGTTTGCCTCCCGCGAACAGCGTGTTCGAATAGCGTGTTACAGCGCGGTGGAGTCGTCAACCACCGCATGGTCGATGGCGGGGGTGTGGTCGTCCAGGTCCACATCTGTATGGGTCGGGTTGTCCTCCGTGAACTCGAATTGGTTGTCTGCAACCACCAGGTTGTCCGCCAGGATGTTCGTGGCCGATTTGTCCTGGAAGGAGTCGTCCCCGTGGACGTCCACCGCGGTAGTGGTGGAGTTGTCCGGGTTGAAGGAGTCCGCCACCTCCACGGAGTTGTGGGTGGAGTTGTCGGAGTTGTGGGTGGAGTTGTCGGAGTTGTCGTTGAACGAGTCGTGGACGTCCACGGCCGTGTCCGTGCTGACGGAGTGGTCCGAATGGTCGGAGTAGTCCGCGTGGTCCGAGTTGTCGTTGAATGAGTCGTCCACATCCAGGCCGATGTCCGTGTTGAAGGAGTCATCGGTGTTGAAGGAGCCGGAGATGGCGGTCAGCTCATTGCCGATGCCGACGTCTCCGCCCGCGTGGATGGAGTTGTCCGTGGAGTTATCGGTCGAATGGTCCGCGTTGTAGGAATCCCTGATGTTGTTGGAGTCCCTGACACTGGCGTCGTCACCGCCGGCCACTGCGTGGTCCCCGGCGGCCACCACGGCGTCATGGTCGAACCACTGCTCCACGTCACCATGCGCCCAAATATTTTGGTTGACGGACTGGTCCGTAATGGTGTCCCGGTCGTCGAGCATGGTGGTGTTGCTGGTGTAGGAGAAGTGGTTCACCACGTGGTGCAGCTGCTGGACCGCGTGGGCATGGTCGTCATTGTCGTAGTCCGCCCCGCCCTGCCCTGGGCTGTACACCCCACCGTGGACGGCCGCGGCGCTGCCGGCGTGCGCCGCCGTCGTGCCTGCCGGCCCGGGCCCTATGTAGCCAGACCCCACGTGTCCGGACCAGGCACTGTTTCCGCCGGTGTTGTGCAGGCGGTCGAAGGATGAGGCGTTGACGGTGATGGGAGCGTAGTCAAGGACAACTGGCATTGCGGCGTCCACGTCAGCCGAGCACACGTTGCCCAGGCCGTGTTCCGCCAATGCCCGCTCGGGGTCGTCCAGGAACTCCTGGACCGCCTCCCGGTTGCCAAAAAGCTGCATCAGGAACTGAACAAGGTCGTTTGCGAGTGTTGGCATATGCGTGGTCCTCACATCTTCTTTGAGTTGCGGATCATCCGGCGAACGTGTCCGGTTGTCTCAAACCTAGGTTCGCTGCCGGGGAAGGGCATCGGGCGGTTTCCCCCTAACAGTGGCCGCCGTGCCGGGGCAACGGACGTGGCACGCCTAGGGGTGTTAGGGGGTCATTCCTGCTGCGGATTCAGCTGCTGGGAACTGTCCACGCCGAGGGCCAGGCGCAGGCGGGCCAGCAGGTCTGAACGGTTCTCCGCGCCGAGCCGGCGCCTGATCCTGGCGATGTGGTGTTCCGCCGTCCTGGGCGAAATGTAGATCGCCTCGCCGATTTCCCGGTAGGTCTTGCCCTCAAGCACCAGCCTGGCAACTTCCTTTTCGCGCTCGCTCAAGCCGGATGCGTCCGGCTGGGCTCCCTTGCCCCCACCATCGGCACCGCTGCCTGCCTGCACGTCGGCCGCTCCAGATGCTCCCGGGCTGCCCTGCGGGTGCAGGTCCCGGGCGCAGGAGAGCAGGCGCATCATGTCCCGGCGTTCCTCGGCGCGGGCGGCAGCATGTCCTGCCAGCCTGGCGCCCTCCCACGGCATTCCCACTGCACCCAGCAGCCGGGCCGCACCCTCCACTTCAGGAGTACGGAAACGGCCGGCCAGCACCGATACCCAGGCTTTGCCCGCCGTCGCCAGGACGGCGGCCAGCTGGCTGTGGGCAGAGGCCCTTGCCAGGGCGGTGGCATGGGGGGCAAGATCGGCGGGGCTCTCATTGAGCAGCGCAGCCTGGACGGCAGCCCAGTGCAGGGGAACGGCCCACAGTGCAGGTCCGCCCAGGCGCCCCAGCAGTTTCCATGCGTCTTCCAGGTACTGCGCTACGCGGCGCGTCTCGCGCAGGCGGGCAGCGGCGATCAGCAGCTCCCCCCACGGCAGGAGGTTGTAGAGGTCCACCGACGTGTGCAGCATTGCCTCCCGCGCCCGCTCCCACGCCCTGAGGAGCTCCGGCACGTCGCCGTTGCGGCGGGCAAGTCCCACCTCCAGCGCGGCGGACATGAACTCGTCGCGCGGGACCAGCGGCCAGTGGTTGGCTTTGGCGGCTTCCACGGCGGCGAACCGCGCGTCCTCGAGTTTGTCCTGCATCATGGCCGCCCAGGCCTGGAGCAGCAAAAGCCTGGGCTGCGCGGCATTGCCGCCCTGCCCGGCCACCACGGCGGCCCGGCAGACCGTTTCCGCCAAGTGCGGCTCACCGCTGTGCAGGGCAAGGAGGGCTGCCAGTGCGGCAGGTGTTTCCGGCAGCGGAAGGGCCATGCCCGCCGAGTTCAACATGTCCGAAGCATGGATCAGGATGGAGATGCCCTGCTGCGGCTTCTCGCCCAGTGACGCGAGAACCCCCTGGCCGGTCTGCACCAGGGCAGCCGCAAGAAGCGTTGGGGACGACGCCGGCGCGTCCGGCTGGAAGAAGGCCTCGGCAGCTGCCCGGTCTCCCGCGCCGATCATAGCGACGGCGGCAAGGGGAGCCGAGGCGCCTACGCGGCCCGGCCCCAACCAGCTGTAGACGTCGGCCGCGCGGGCCAGCATTCCCCGCTGCGCCCATACGGAGGCAGCCACGTCCGCGCCCCGGCGCACGTCCGGCGGCTCCGCACTGACCAAGAGGGCGTCGATGATGCGGGCGGCGGCGTCCAGTTCCCCGTCACCGGCTGCGGCCTGGGCGCGGCGGGCCGCGGTGGCCAGCGGGTCGGCGCCGGCAAGGAGCGCTTCCTCGTAGAGCTGGGAGGCGAGCCCCGGATCGCTTTCCAGCGCAGCGTTGGCCGCTTGCGAAAGTTCCGCCGCAACCCTGGAATCGGCGAGTCCGCCCCTGGCGAGCTCGCGCGCAAGGTTGCCAAGTGGTTGCCCGGTGGACGCGAAGACAGTCACGAGCTCCCGCTGGAGCGAGTGCACCTTGGCGGTTGGCGTGGCGGTCAGCAGGGCGTGCTGGGCAGTCCCCACCACTGTGCCGTCCGGCCTCAGCAGGCCCGCGGCCTCCGCCCGGTCCACCAGGGAGTCCAGGTCCTCCACGGTCCCGTTGATGAATTTGCGCTGGAGGTCGGCCGGAAGCGGACCGGGCAGGGCGAACCCCACCGAGAGTGCCAGCAGCAGCTCACGTACGGCTGCGTTGGCACCTTTCAACTGCTTGGCCATCAGCTCCGCTGCATGGGGCGGGTGGCCCTGATGGTCCGGAGACGTGTGCAGTGGTACGGGGCGTTCCGCCCGCTGCAGGTGCGCATCCATCTCAGGCCGCCGGAGCTGTGGTCGTGGCCGTGGCGACGGCAGTGTCAGTGGAGGCACTGGTGGACTCCTCAGGCGTGGGTGAAGGCGCAACGGCGGGTGTGGGCGTCAATTCCGTTGCCGTTGGCGTGACGAGCGGATCAGCGGTGGGGCCGGAAGCCGCCATCGTTGTAGGCGTAATGGTTGGAGACGCGCTCCCGCTGGTCGGTGCAACGGTGCCCGTGTCCGTGGGAGCCGGGGCGGAATTAGGGGTGGGACTGATCGGCACCCCGGGCGAGGAGGTGCCGGGCGGTGCAGTGCCGGACGATGCAGTGCCCGACGGTGACGGGGCAGGCGATGTGGTCGGGGGCGTGGTGGCGGTCGGCGCGGGGCTGGTGGGTGCCGGACTCGTTGGGAGGGGCTGGGGGGTGTCGGTGGGGCTTGCAGTAGCACCGCTCAGGGAATCCGGAATGATCCCGGTGCCGGCACCGGACGGCGGATTCGCCGGAGCGCCCGCGGCAGGTCCACCCGCCGTCGCACCGCCGGCCGCGTCTCCGCCTGTGGCCTGCTTGCCGGCGGGCGGGGCGGAGGCAGTGGGTGCGGGCTCCCCGGTGAACGGCTTCCTGGCGCTGGCTTCGATGCCCGCAAGCGGCTGCGGAACGGCTGCCGCCGCTGCCGCGCCTGGACCGGGCGCTTCCGTCCCCCCTCCCCCGCTGGATCCGCCCGTGGTGCTGGCACCGGCCTGGGGCACGAACATCGCCGTCAGGTTCCCGAAGCCGTCAGGACTTTGGGCGGCAGTGGCGGTGAGGACCGTAAGGACAGCCGCGGCCGCGGCCACAGCCGTGACCCGGACTGTGGGTTTCGGGGCGTGCGCGCCCCCTTTCCCGTGCAGCGCACTGCGGGAGGGCCCGGCGATGGCTCCTCCCGCCGTCGAATATTTACGCGACCAGCTGGGCCGGCTGGAACTGTCCGGTCCGGGTGGCGCGTCGGAGGACGCGACGGCGGCTTCCACCGCATCAGCCGCGAGTGCGGCTGGTGCCGCTCCGGTTGATGCGGCTTCGATTGGTGCCGGTTCAGCTTTGGCCGCCCCAGCTTCCGCCAGCGCCGCAGCCTCTGCGGCAGCGGTGTGGGCCAGGAGCGCCGCGACTGCCGCACCCAGGCAAATGGACGACTTGGGGTCGGCGTCCACCGCAATGGGCCGGCCCAGCTGCTCGGACACCAGTTGTGCCACCAGGGGGATGCGGGACGAGCCCCCAATCAGCAGCACCGTGGACAGGTCTTCCGGCTCAAGGTGGAGCTGGGCCAGGGAATGTTCCAGTGCCTCTACGGTTTCCCGCACGGGCTCTTCAATCAGCGCTTCGAACTCGGCACGCACCAGGCGGACCTGTTGCTGGACGCCGGGCAGGAGCACCGGGATGCTTGCCTCGCTGTCAGCGGAGAGGGCTTCCTTGGCCTCTACGCATTCGCGGCGGAGCCGGGTCAGGGCGCCGAGGACCGAGGGGTCAACGGGGTCGAGGTGGTCCAGCGCGTTCCCGCTATGGGCAGCCACGTAGCTGAAGACTGCAGCATCAAAATCGGCACCGCCCAGGTCTTCGATGCCCTCCGGGCGTCCCACGAGCTCAAAGCGGCTGCTGCCGGACTTCCGCAGGACAGCGGTATCGAACGTGCCGCCGCCGAGGTCGTAGACGGCGATTGTGCTGCCTTCCTCCACCCGTACCTGCGATGCGTAGTGCAGGGCGGCGGCCTCCGGCTCGGAAAGGAGTGTCACGTTTTCCAGGCCGCGGGCAGCAAGGGCATCCCGGACCACGGACAGGCGGTGGCTGCCCCAGGCGGCGGGGTGGGTCAGGAAGAGGGCCGACGCCGGGCCCCCCTCGCGCTCGGCTGCCCGGTCGGCCACCCACCGGGCCATAGTGGCGAAGACGTCCTCAGGCTGCAGCGCCAGGGTGCCCAGGATGATCGGGACGTCGTCGCCAATCCGGCGTTTGAATTCGCGGACCACACGCTCGGGTGTGTCCAGCCCGCGGCGTTCGGCGGCCTCGCCCACCAGGACAGTGCCCTCTTCCGGGTAGTACACCACGGAAGGCACAGAGGCTCCGCGGGCGCCCAGGGGCAGACATTCGGGCACAGGGGAAGCACCCTGGTGAAAGCGAACAACGGCGGCTGCCGTGAAACTCGTCCCGACGTCTACGGCGAGGGCGTAGCTCATGGTTACCTCGGAAGGCTGGTGGTCCACATGCAAGCTTCATCACAGTGAACAGTCACCAAATTAGCATTCCGCGGGACCCGGGAACACCCCTGTTGCTACACCGAATGGCGATATGGCGCGCAATTGCCTCGTGGCGGCCAAATTCAGGTCTTAAGGCCCGAAAAACCTGCGGGCAAGAGGGCGCAGCCTAGAGGCCGGAGTAGGAGTGGAGCCCGTTGAACAACGTGTTGACGATGGTGAAGTTGAAGATCACGCAGAGGTAGCCCACGATCGACAGCCATGCGGCGCGGGTTCCGGTCCAGCCGCGGGTGGCACGGGCGTGCAGGTAGCCGGCGTAGACAACCCAGATAACAAACGTCCACACTTCCTTCGTGTCCCAGCCCCAGAACCGGCCCCAGGCCTTCTCGGCCCAGATGGCACCGAACATCAGCGTGAAGGTCCAGCCAATGAAGGCGATGGCGTTGATGCGGTAGGACAAGTTTTCCAGGCTCAGGGCGGAGGGCACCAGGCGCATGAAACCGAGCTTGTCGGTGCCGTCGGCGGCCACGGTCTTCTGCCGGTGGGACTGCACCAGCTGCAGGGCGGACATGGCGAAGGTCAGGGTGAACAGGGCCGAGGAAAGCACCGCGATGGAAACGTGGATGACCAGCCAGTAGCTCTGCAGGGCGGGAACCAAGTGGCCGACGGGGGTCCAGAAGGCCACCGAAGCCGCCACCATCATGATGATGACCAGGCCCACCACGAAGGTGCCCAGGAAGCGCAGGTCGCGGCGGATCAGCGAGAGCAGGAACACTGCCGCCACCAGGAACGCGCCCGTGGTGAGGAATTCGTACATGTTGCCCCACGGCACGCGGCCCGCGCCCAATGCCCTGGTGACCACGCCGGCGCCGTGGATAACGGCGGCGAGGATGGTCAGGGCTACGGCGACCCGCGCCGGAACCCGGCGCTCCGCGGCGTACTTCATGTCGCCGTCGGCCGTTACCACGCCGCCGGTTCCTGCACCGCCGGCCTTGGCGGACGACGACGGGCGTTCGGCGCGGTCGGCGGGGCCGTCCAGGCGGGCCCCGGCAGAGCCTGCACCCACTCCTGCGGCTACGGGAACCTTGGCTGCGGTCCCGGCCTGCGCGGCCTTGACGTCAACCGCGCGCAACGCCTTGCTGCTCTTGGCGAGGTCCCAGGCGAAGGCGATGAAGGCCACCGTGTAGGTACCCGCCGCCAACAGCATGAAGAGTTCGCTGTACTGGCCCATGGTTTCGTTGATTCCAAATGGCATTACTGGTCCTTTTCGGGCCCGGTGGGGCCTGCTGGGGTGGTGACGGAGCCGGCGGCAGTTTCAGTGGAGCCTGCTGCGGTATCGACGGAGCCTGCGACATTATCGCCTGTGCGGCTGGGAGTTTGCTGGGACGGAGCGGTCCCTTCTTCGGAGTCAGCGTCTTCAGGCAGCTGCCACTCCGTGGTGAACAGCTTACGGAGCGCCGCTGCCTCGCCGGCCAGGCGGTGGTCCTCGCCGCGGGCCAGGAGCCCGTACTCCACCATGGTGCGGCCGTCAGCGGCGGTACCGGTGCGGACCCAGACGCGGCGGCGGTTGACGTAGAGCGAGAGGATCAGCCCGGCCACGGCCAGCAGGGCGAACACCAGGGCGGAGGCCTGTCCGGGGTTGTGGTGGATGTCCACGCCGATGTAGCGCTTCACGCCGTCGAAGCTGATGCTGCCCTTGCCGTCGGGCAGGGTGTAGGTGGAGCCGGGGGCCAGCGTGATACCGCCTGCCGCCAGGTTCCTGGCGTTGAGCGGGGTGAGGTTTTTGACGTCCAGTTCGAAGACGTTCTGCGGCGCACCCTTGTTCAGGCCCAGGTCGCCGTAATAGGAGTTCAGGGTCAGTTGCGGGTTGAACAGTTCGGGGTCGGCACTGAAGGACACGTTCTTGTCATTGACGAACGCGGTGGGGAGGAAGAAGCCCACGAACCCCAGCTGGTCCGGCTGGGCGTCCGGAACCTTGATCACCACGGAGGAGTAGTAGTTCTGGCCCTGCAGCTTGGCCACCACCGGCCCCTGCATGGCCACGTTCCCGGCACCGTCCCGGATGGTCACCACCGGCGCGTAGCCGTTGCCGGTGAGGTAGATGCTGGTGCCACCCAGGCTCACGGGATCGTTGACCTTTAGGATCTCCTGCTTGGGCGGGGCGTCCGGGTTTTCCTTTGTGGTGACGGTGGCGGCGAAGTCGATGGGCTGGCCGAACTTGCCTTGGGATTCTCGGTCAAAGGTGATGTTGAACTTGTCCAGCTGGAGGGAGTAGGGCTGCAGTTGGCTGGACTGGAAGTTGGTGCCCGGGTTGAACTGGTCGTAGCCCACCAGGGTGTTCACGAAGGTGTCGCCTTCCACCAGGATGCGCTGGCCGCTGTAGCCGAACAGGCCGCCGGCAGCCACGGATACCAGCACGCCGATGAGCGAGGTGTGGAACACCAGGTTGCCCACCTCCTTGAGGAAGCCGCGCTCGGCACCCAGGGACGGCAGGGCGCCGTCGGCGTCCCGGACCTCCACCCGGTAGCCGCGCTTGCGCAGCAGCCCTGCGGCACCGTTGATGGCGTCCGACGCCGGGATGCCGGCACCGGAGGGAATCACCATGGTGCCGTATTCCGGCAGCCGGGACAGGCGCTGCGGAGTACGCGGCGGCTGGGAGCGCATGGCCTTGTAATGGGCGATGGCGCGCGGCACCACGCAGCCGATCAGCGAGATGAACAGCAGCAGGTAGATCGCCGAGAACCACACGGAGGAGTAGACGTCGTACAGCTGGAGGGAGTCCAGCAGCTTGCCGTACTCCGGGTGGTCCTTGATGTACTGGGTCACCGTGGCCGGGTTGGCCGGGCGCTGCGGGAACAGCGACCCGGGGACAGCGGCGACAGCGAGGAGCAGCAGGAGGAACAGCGCGGTGCGCATGCTGGTCAGCTGGGTCCAGGCCCACCGGAGCATGCCCTTGAGTCCCAGCGCCGGGAGGGCGGCCTGGGCCTTCGCCTCGGCGACAGGGGCGGATTGCTTCTTTTTTACCTTCACACGCTCGCTCATCAGATCGGCAACTTCACGTCGGTTTGGAACCAGTACTGCAGCCCGGTCACCCAGGCACCCCACACGCCGGTGGCCATCAGCAGCCCCAGGACCACCAGGATTCCGCCGCCGGTCCGCTGGATGGCAAGCCGGTGCTTGCGGAAGAACGCCATCACTCCCATTCCCCGGCGCAGGGCCAGGGCGATCAGCAGGAACGGAATGCCCAGCCCCAGGCTGTACACGAATGCCAGGAACGCGCCCTTGGCGGCGGAGGATCCGCCGGAGAGGCTCAGCAACTGCACTGCTGAGTAGGTGGGGCCGATGCACGGCGCCCATCCCAGCCCGAAGGTCAGGCCCAGCAGCGGTGCGCCCCAGAGACCGGCCGGCGGCTTGGCGTGGATTTTCGCATCCCGCTGGAGCCAGCTGAAGCCGCCCATGAACACGATGCCCATGATGACCACCAGGATGCCCAGGAGCTGGGTGATCCAGGCGTTCTGGCTGCCGGTGATGAGGGTGCCCAGCTGGCCGAACGCGCCGCCCAGCAGGACGAAGATCACGGAGAAGCCCAGGACGAACAATCCGATGCCGGCCAGCATCCGGCCGCGCTTTTGCTTTTGCAGGTCCACGCCGCTCAGGCCCGTGACGTATCCCAGGTAGCCGGGGACCAGCGGAAGGACGCAGGGCGAAAGGAAGGAGACCAGTCCGGCGAGCAGTGCCACCGGGATGGCCAGCAGGAGGGAGCCGCTGAGGATGGCTTCGGCGAAGGGGCTGTTCACGGGGTCCCGGCCTGTCCCTATTCCGCCACGGCGGCGGTGATGAGGGCCTTCAGGGTGCCCTTCTCGATCTCGCCGAGGACGCGGGAGGCCACCCGTCCCTGCTTGTCCAGGACCAGCGTGGTGGGCACGGCTCCGGGCGGCACCAGGCCGGACACGGACAACAGGACCCCGCCGTCCTTGTCGTTAAAGCTGGGGTAGGTCAGGTTGAAGGTCTTCTCGAACGCCTCGGCCGTGGGCTTCTCGTCGCGGAGGTTGACGCCGAAGAACTGGACGCCCCGGTCCTTGAACTCCTGGTGCAGCGCCTCCAGGAGCGGCGCTTCCACCCGGCAGGGGGCGCAGGCTGCGAACCAGAAGTTCAAGACGCTCACCTTTCCCTGGAAGTCGGCCGGGGTGACGGCGGTGCCGTTGAAGAGGGCACCCTGGATCTGCACGGCTTCCTTGCGGTCCGCGGCGGCGAACTCGGTCACGGATCCGTCGCCGGCAACGTAGTTCTTGTTGTCCCCCGCTTTGGCCTGCTTGGCCAGGGCGTCCTCTTGCGCGCAGCCGGACAGGCCAAGGGTCAGCGCGGTCAGGGCCATGCCGCCGGCGGCGAGCAGGCCGCGGCGCGAGGGAAGGTTGTTGTTGCTCACTACTAGGCTCCAGGGGTGCTGGCGGCACCGGGAAGAAGGGATGCTGCGGGTTCGCTGTACTCCACCCGCAACAGCGAGCCGGCATCGTCGAACACCAGGGACGTAACGGAGGTGAGGGTGCACTCGCGCTTGCGGGGATCGTGCCACAGCGGCCGCCCTTCCGCGCTCAGCCGGGTGGCCCAGATGGGCAGTTGGTGGCTGACCAGGATGGCCTCGGGGCCTTCGGCGCCGAAGTCGCCCGCCGCGAGTTCAATGGCCTTCCGGCGCGCGTCCTGCGCGGCGGCTGCCACCCTTGCCGCCTGCTGCTTGTACGGCTCACCCCAGGACGGGCGCAGCGGGTTGACCAGGTGCGGCCAGTGCCTGGGCCTGCGCAGTTCGCCCTTGGTGACCTTCATGCCCTCGAAGTAGTTTTCGGCTTCGATGATCCGCGCGTCTGTGTGGATGTGCAACTGCAGGGCTTCCGACGTCGGCCGTGCAGTTTCCTGCGCACGCTCAAGCGGTGAGGCGGCCAGGTAGGTGATGCGGGCCCCCTGCTCAGCGCGCTGCCGGAAGTGCTCCGCAAGCATCCGGGCCATCTCCTGGCCAAGCTCGGAAAGGTGGAAATCCGGGAGCCGTCCATAGAGAACGCCGTCGGGATTATGGACCTCGCCGTGGCGGAGCAGATGGACAGTGGCTTGGGGCATGTGTACCAGTTTCTCAAAGATGGCGCGCGATCCGAAATCTTCTACATCCAGTAGAACTGAAGTTTTTGAAGAAATGTTCCGAACGCGGGAACAAAAGATGCAAATGCATGTTTATACTGGATGCAGCAAGTTAGTTGAGACTTCAACTTATGAAGCTTCAACATCAGGACCACAACAGGTACAGCTATAAAAGGAGCAACATCATGGCACTTCCCGCAGACGTCACCACCGGCACCTGGACCCTGGACAACTCGCACAGCGAGATCGGCTTCACCGTCCGCCACGCCGGCATCAGCAAGGTGCGCGGCCAGTTCACCGACGCCGCCGCCACCCTGGACCTGGCCGAGGACGTGGCTGATTCCAAGATCAACGCCACCATCAAGACCGCCAGCTTCGACTCCGGCGACGCCAACCGCGATGGCCACGTCAAGGGCGGGGACTTCTTCGACGTGGAGAAGTTCCCGGAAATCTCCTTCGTCTCCAACGGCCTCGTGGCCAAGGGCAACAGCTACGAACTCACCGGCGACCTGACCATCAAGGGCGTTACCCGTCCCGTCACCCTGGAAACCGAGTTCAACGGCGTGGCCGTGGACCCGTTCGGCAACACCCGTGCCGGCGTCTCCGCCGAGACCACCATCAGCCGCAAGGACTTCGGCCTGACCTGGAACGCCGTCCTGGAGACCGGCGGAGTGCTGGTCAGCGACAAGGTGGCCATCAACCTGGAACTCGCCTTCATCGCTCCCGCAGCCTAAATCCCCCAACACGGCACCCCGGCCCCGCCTACGCGGCGTGGCCGGGGTGCCGTGTTTAACGGGCAAACGCGGTGCATCGACACCTCCCGAATCATCCACAACGCCGCCCGCCGGGGGTACGGTGGACTTAAGCCATGCTGGGGGGAAGGCTGAGGACCGATTCCCGGCAGCCTAACTGGATCCCGACCCTGCAGAAGGAACGCCCATGAGTACTCCTCCCGTCCCGCCTCCCGGGTCCGAAGACCCCCGCAACAGCAACGGACAATCCGGCAACGACCAGCCCGGAGCCCAGCCGCCGCGCTACGGCCAGAACGCACCGCAGTATGGCCAGAACGCCCCGCAGTACGGGCAGAACCAGCCCCAGTACGGCTCGCAGCCGCCGGCAGCACCGCAATATGGACAGAATGCCCCGCAGTACGGCCAGAACGCACCGCAGTACGGGTCCCAGGGATCCCAGTATGGGCAGAACGCCTCCCAGGCTCCCGGTTACGGGCAGCCCCAAAACGGCCAGTCCCAGTACGGCCAGGCGCCGTATGGACAGTCCCCTTACGGCCAGTACCCCTCCGAGCAGCCGCAGCCGGCCGGAAGCAACGGCGTTCCCCAGCTGGTGAACATCTCCTTCTGGCTGCTCATTGCGTCGGCGGCGATTTTCGTCATCGGCATGATCCTCGGGCTCACCCAGCTGGACAGCCCCGAACTCCGGCAGCTTTTTGAACAGCAGATGCGCTCCAGCGGAACAGACATCAGCTACGACAGCATGAAGAGCTTCATCGCCGGTACGCTGGTGGTGTTCGCCATCATCGGCGTCGCGCTGTACCTGTTGGTGGCCTTCTTCGTTCGCAAGGGCAGGAATTGGGCCCGCATCCTGGGAACAGTTTTCGCGGCCCTGTCCATTTTCGGCCTGTTTGGGGTCCCCTCCATCGGAACGCTCGGAACCGTCCTGGGCATCGTAGCCATCGTGCTGCTTTACCTGCCCGCAGCTGCCCCGTACTTCCGGAAGCAGCAGCCTTTCGCCAACCCGTACTCCGGTGGGTTCGGCAACCCTTACGGTCGGTAACCAGCACGGCAGCTGGGAAACAGGCGGCCCGGGAAGCAGCAATGCTTCCCGGGCCGCCCGCGTTAAGCCAGCGCCTAGGCTGTCTGGCCGGGTGACTGCGCCCGCTGGGCGTGATAAGCCAGGATCTGGAGTTCGGTGGCCATGTCCACCTTGCGCAGGTTGACGCCGTCGGGAACCTGCAGCATCACCGGTGCGAAACTCAGGACGCTGTGCACGCCTGCAGCCACCACCCGGTCGCAGACGCCCTGGGCCACAGCGGCCGGAAGCGCCAGCACCACCATGTTGGCCCCGGTCCGGCGCAGGACTGTTTCGAGGTCTGCCACGTCGCTGACACGCAGCCATCCCACTTCGCTGCCCACCACCATCTGGTCGGCGTCGAAAATAGCCACGACGTCGAACCCGCGGGACTCGAAGCCGCCGTACCGCGCCAGCGCCTTGCCGAGGTTGCCGGCCCCGACGATGGCCACTTTCCAGTCGTGCGTCAGTCCAAGTGCGGCGGCGATATGGCGGCTGAGGTACTGCACCTCGTAGCCCACGCCCCTGGTTCCGTACGACCCCACATAGGAGAGGTCCTTGCGTAGGGTTGAGGAACTCACCCCGGAGGCCTCCGCCAGCGATTCGGAGGAGACGCGCTCCACGCCCTCCGCCAGCAGGGTGTTCAGGGCGCGAAGGTAGAGCGTCAGCCGGGCTACGGCGGCGGGCGGTATCTGCTTTGGCGCGGTGCCCGTGGCGTCCGGAAGGTCCGGGAGGGGCTGCGGCGTTGGATCCAGGGAGGTCACCGGCACTCCCCTACTGGGCCATGGCGCGCTGCAGCACGCGTTCCAGCCGGATTTCATCGATCTTCCAGAAGTCGCGCTGCACGCCGTCCACCAGCACCACCGGGATCTCCTCGGCGTAGCGCTCACGCAGCTCGGGCTGGTTGTCCACCAGCTCTTCGCTCCAGGTGAGGCCCAATGAGGCAGTGACCCGGCTGACGGCGTCGCGCGCGTCTTCGCAAAGGTGGCAGTCAGCTTTGGTGACCAGGACGACGCGGGGTGTAGCCATGGCTTAACGGTAGCGCCGTTCGCGTGCTGCCGGTGACGCCGACGGCGGCAGGCCACTGGATTGACTAGACTCAAGTCCATGCCCGAGGAGAAATACGTCGCCGTAGTCACGCGCCCGGTTGCCGAGCCGCAGCCAGGCGAAGCGGCGTTCTTCGACGTGGACAACACCTTGATGCGCGGAGCCAGCCTCTTCCATGTGGCGCGGAAGATGCACCAGCGCGGAGCGTTCACCCTGGCCCAGGCCGCCGGCTTCGCATGGAAGCAGTTCAAGTTCGTGGCACGCGGGGAAAACATCGACGATGTCCACGCCGTGCGCGATTCTGCCCTGACGCTGGCCGCCGGGATCACCGTTGACGACATCAAGGCCCTCGGCGAAGAGGTCTATGACGAGATGATTGCGTCCCGGATCTGGCCTGGGGCCAAAGCACTGGCGGAACAGCACCTCAGGGTGGGCCGTCGCGTCTGGCTGGTGACGGCCACGCCCATCGAGGTGGCCACCGTGATCTCCACCCGCCTGGGACTGACCGGAGCGCTGGGGACGGTGGGCGAAGTGTCGGACGGCATGTACACCGGCCGGCTGGTGGGCGACATCCTGCACGGCTCAGCAAAGGCCGTGGCCGTCCAGGCCATCGCCGACGAGGAAGGCCTGGACCTCAAGCGCTGCTGGGCCTACAGCGACTCCTATAACGACGTCCCGCTGCTGTCGCTGGTGGGGCACCCCGTTGCCATCAACCCGGATGCCAAGCTGCGCCGCCACGCCCGTGACCGCAACTGGCCGGTCTACGACTTCCGCGCCGGCCGCCGGGCTGCCACCCTGGGCCTCAAGGCAGCCACTTTTGGCGGTGCCATTTACGGCCTCTGGAAGGGCTTCGCCCGAATGCGCGGCCCGCGGGCGTAGCCGGGGAAGTAGCCCGATTAAAGAAAATGCCCGCCGCCTCGGGAGGCGACGGGCATTTCCACGCTGTTCGAAGTATTGCTACTTCTTGTTGCGGCGCTGGTGACGGGTCTTGCGAAGCAGCTTGCGGTGCTTCTTCTTGGCCATACGCTTGCGACGCTTCTTAATAACTGAACCCACGAAAGTTCCTTACAAACTAGATGCAGTACCTGTCTGATGGAGAATGTCCGTGGACAAAGCTACGAACTGAACAACTGACAGATTCTTACAATGACGTAAAACGTTCCTTAACAGGGTACCGCCTATCAGGAGCGGCTCAGGACAGGCCGCCTCAGGCCGTCTCGGTGTGGCCGTCCACGACAGCACCCTTGAGGTACTGTTCGACGGCGTTCTCGGGGACCCGGTAGGAGCGGCCGAAGCGCACTGCCGGCATTTCGCCCGAGTGCACCAGCCGGTAGACAGTCATTTTGGAGACGCGCATGACCTCGGCTACTTCAGCCACGGTCAGGAACTTCGCGTTGGAGAAGTTCTGTTCTGCCGACATTTCCCTATTTTCCTTTGCTGACGGATGGACAACAGTGACCCCAGGTACGTGCCAATGCGGTGTTCCGATGCTGAGCCATCCACCAACCACCTAAATAGATACTCTAGATGTTCCTGTGGCAGATGTGAAAGTAGCGGGTCCCCTATTTCGTCCCCTAATTCGACTCCCGGCGCTTCCGTGCCGATGCCGCCAGCTGCTCCAGGACGGACGCGGAAACATCCCAGTCCATGCAGGCATCCGTGACGCTTTGGCCGTAGACCAGTTCAGAGCGCCCTGCTGCGTGTTCCGCGACGTCCAGGTTCTGGGCCCCGCCCACCAGGAAGCTCTCCAGCATGACGCCTGCCACGGCGCGCGCCGCGGTCCCGCCGTCCTCGAGCTGCGCGCCGATCTCCAGCGCCACCTCGGCCTGCCGGTGGTGGCTCTTGCCGCTGTTGGCATGGCTGGCGTCGACGATGAGGCGCGGGTTCAGTCCCTTGCCCGCCAGCTCGTTGGAGGCACGTTCGACGTCGGCCGCTGAGTAGTTGGGCCCCTTGCGGCCGCCGCGGAGGATGACGTGGGTGTCCGGGTTGCCGGCGGTTGCCACCAGCGCGGCCCGGCCCTCGCCGTCGATCCCCAGGAACGCCTGGGCCGCCGCCGCGGCCCCGCAGGCGTCAATGGCCACCTGCAGGCCGCCGTCGGTCCCGTTCTTGAAGCCGATGGGCATGGACAGTCCGGAGGCAAGCTGCCGGTGGATCTGGCTTTCCGTGGTGCGGGCACCGATGGCGCCCCACGAGATGAGGTCGGCCATGTACTGGGGGCTGATCGGCTCCAGGAATTCGGTGGCGGTGGGCAGGCCCAGCGCGGTGACCTGCTGCAGGAACTGCCGGGCCGTGCGGAGGCCGGTGACCATGTCGTGGCTGCCGTCCAGGCGGGGATCGTTGATCAGGCCCTTCCAGCCCACCGTGGTGCGCGGCTTTTCGAAGTAGGTCCGCATGACGATCAGCAGGTCTTCCTTGTGCTTTTCGGCCTGGCTGACCAGCCGGCGGGCGTACTCCAGCCCTGCCTTGGGGTCATGGATGGAACAGGGACCTACGATGACCAGCAGGCGGTCGTCCACGCCGTCCATGATGGCGCGGACCTCATCGCGTCCGCGTTCGACGACGGCAGCAGCCCGGGCGTCAAGGGGCAGTTTGGAGAGGAGCGCCGATGGGGCGGGCAATGGGGTGAACTCGCTGACCCGCAGGTTCGACGTGGACTTGGTCTTGATAGCGGGGGCTGCTGCTGTTGCGGTGCTCATGTTCGGGGTCCTGTTCCAGATGGGAAGCGGGCCCGGATTTCAGAACCCGCCGGAGAAACGGCGAAGGGCAGAGAATGATCTCTGCCCTGCTGGCTCTGAAGGAATGCTGGATGCGTGTCAGTTAGACGCGGGCCCCTCCAGAGCCAACGAAAAATACGCATACCAACGGTTAGTCATGGAAGAGACCATAAACCCGGGTGCGCGTGGCCGCAAAATCAGGGTCCGTCACAATTGCTTCATCGCGACTCCTGGAGGCCGGCCACCAGTTCGGCGTGCTTTTGGTCCGTGAGCCGGTACCAGGACATGATGACGACGGCGGCCAGCACCAGTGCGGCCGGCAGCAGTCCGGCGGCGGCGCGGATCGCCGTGAGCGCCGGTGCCGCCTGCTCCTGGACCGACGAGGAGTAGCCGCCCCACGCCAGCGCGAAGGCGACCAATCCGCCACCGAAGCCCATGCCAAGCTTCCGGGTGGCCGCCAGAAGGGCGTAGTTGATGCCCTGGACCCGGACGCCGGTTTTCCACTCCCCGTATTCCACGGTGTCCGCGATGAGTGCCCAGGTGAGGATACTTACCGTCGCCGCCGAGAGCTGGGCCAGGACCATCCCGGCCACCGCCAGCCAGGGGGCTTCTGCCGGCGCCAGGAAAACCACCAGTCCACCCGCGGCGCCGAGCATGCAGCCGGCGGCGAACACTGCCTTCTTGCCCCATCTGTTGACCGGGCGCGGCATCAGCACGGCAAGCGCCAGGGTAATGACCACCTGCGTTGCCGCCATCAGGGGAAAGAGGTCCAGGCGGGACAGGACATCGCGCAGGTAGTAAAACTGCGCCGCCACGGTGGCGGAATTGCCGGTCACCAGCAGTACGGAACTGAGGCACAGGACCACCAGCGGCGAATTGACCCTGAGCGCGTCAGTGGTTTGGCGCCAGGTGATTTTGGGAACGCTGCCGGCAACTTGTTCCCGGCAGGCGGTCCCGGTGAACACGTACAGGCCGGAGCCCAGCACCGCGAAGACCAGCGTCATCACGGTGAAGATCTGCTGGACGTCCCCGCCCCTGCCCAGGAGCGGTGCCACGAAGAACCCAAGCGTCGCCCCTACCGACAGGCCGCCGATGGTCCGCGCTCCGGCCAGCCTGGCCCGGTCACGGGGGTCCTGGGTCATGGCGCCCACCAGGCAGCCGTAGGGGACATTCACCAGGCTGTAGGCAAGACAGACCAGGAAGTAGGTGCAGTAGGCGTAGAGCAGCTTCAGGCCTGGCTCGACGTCGGGCACATGGAATACAGCCACGCCCAGCACCAGCGGAACAAAGCCGAAGAGCAGGAAGGGCCGGAACTTTCCCCACCGATCGCTGTGAAAACGGTCGACGATCCGGCCGGCAGCGATGTCCGTGAAGGCGTTGAACACCCGCGCAACCACCAGCAGGGTACCGGCAGCTGCCGCTCCGATCCCGGCCACGTCGGTGTAGTAGACCAGCAGGAACATGTTGGCAGTACTGATGATCATGCTGTTGGCTGCGTCGCCGGCGCCGTAGCCTAGGATCGCGGCCCTGTTCAATGGCTTCATTTTTTCCTGTCCCCAGGGCGAGAAACCGCTTTCTCGCCCGAACAGGAATCTACCCCAGAATCTTGCGCAGAAACACCAGTTGCCGGATCCACTGGTGCTCCTGGCCACCTTCGTGGTTGTTGAACCGGTACACCTCGATCTCCTTGGCAGCTCCCGTGGCTGAGGCGGCGGATGTCCCGGAGCCGTAGGCGTTGAAGCTGGCGAAGACGGTGGACGGCGGGCAGATATCGTCCATCTGGGCAGCCGAATACAGCGCCGGCGCCGTGGCATACCGGGCAAGGTTGACGCCGTCGAAATAGTTGAGGACGGCGAGGGCGTCGTCGTAGCGCTCCCGGTGCCGGGCCAGGAACTGGGCAATCTCCGGGTACGGCCCGCGCGGGGTGATGTCGATGGCGCGGGGGAAGTCCTGCAGGAACGGAACGTCGGGCAGCGCGGCGATGACGCCGTCGAGCCTTCCGGCGGTGAGCCCCGCCGTGGCCACCACCAGGCCTCCGCCCTGGCTCACCCCGGCCAGCACCACCTTGGCGGCGTCGACTGCGGGGTGGGCCTGGGCGGCTTCCACGGCGCGGAACGCGTCCACATAGACCCTGCGGTAGTAGTAGTCCTCGCGGCTGGCGATGCCCCTGGTCATGAGGCCGGCATGCGCCACGTCCCCGGCTGACGGGTGCGGATCCGCGGTGTGCCCCAGCGTGCCGCCGTACCCCTGGCCGCGGGTGTCCATGATGAAGTGAGCGTACCCGGCCTGCGCCCAGCGCGTGTCCTGGTTCACCAGGCCGCGGCCGCCCGAGTAGCCGATGTAGTTGACCACCACCGGAAGCCGGGCACCTGCCTCCCGGTTGGCGGGCAGGTGCAGCCAGCCTTTGACCGGTGCGCCGCCGAAGCCGGAGAAGGTCACGTCGAAGGTGTCAATGACCGTCAGGTAGTTTTCCACCGGCTCGAAGGTTGCATTGAGCGGAAAGGCGCGGGCTTCGTCGAGGGTGGCATCCCAGAACGCGTCCAGGTCTTCCGGCGGCGTGACCTCGGAGGTGTAGGTGCGCAGCTGTGCCAGGGGAAGGTCGAAGAGGGGCATCGTTGTCCTGTTCTGTTTCTGTTGTTCAGCGGCTGGCGGTGGGTTCTTCTATTTCTACTGCACAGGTTCTTTCTACGGCACGTACCCCTCGTGAACGCTGACAAGCGGTTCATAGCGGCGCAGGGTGGTTCCGGCCGCCACGATTTCGCGCAGGTGCGGCAGTCCCCCAGTGGCTGCGCCGGCGGCGCGGGCCTGGACGAGTACGTTGCCCAGGGCGGTGGCTTCCACCGGCCCGGCGATGACAGGCTTACCGGTCGCGTTGGCGGTCAGCTGGCAGAGCAGGGCGTTCTGCGAGCCGCCGCCCACCACGTGCACCACCTCCACGGGCCTGTCGGCCAGGCGCTCCGCGGCCGTGATGGTCCGGGCATAACCTGCCGCGAGGCTGTCCATGATGCAGCGCGTGATGGCCGCAGGGTCATCACCCAGGTCCGCACCGGCACGCCGCACAGCGGCACGGATGCGCCCGGGCATGTTGTCCGGGGCGATAAAGCCCGGGTCATCGGCATTGATCTGCGGCCCGTCGGCGGGAAGTGCCGCGGCGGCAGCCAGGAGGGCGGAAAGCTCCGGCTGGAAACCCTCGCCGGCCCATGCCCGTTGGCATTCGCTCAGCAGCCACAGCCCGCCCACGTTCCGCAGGTAGCGGATGGTGCCGTCCACGCCGCGTTCATTGGTGAAGTTCGCTTCCCGGCTGGCCTCGGTGAGGACGGGGTGCTTCAGTTCCAGGCCAACCAGCGACCAGGTACCGGAGGAGATGTAGGCGAAGGCCTCATTCCCGGCGGGAACTGCGGCGACGGCGGAGGCGGTGTCGTGGGAGCCGACTGCCACCACCGTGGTTTCGGCAGGAAGGCCAACGGCCGCGGCCACGTCCGGCAGGAGGTCCCCGTACGCTTCGCCGGGCTGGATCAGCGGCGGGAACAGGTCCTTCCGCAGGCCCAGTGCAGTGAAGAACTCGGTGGCCCACTCCCCCGCCACGGCGTCGAACAGTCCGGTGGTGGAGGCGTTGGTCGCTTCGGTCCCTCGTACGCCGGTGAGCAGGAACGCGATCAGGTCCGGGATGAGCAGCGCATGCAGCCCGTCCAGGTCCTGCTCAGTGGCCAGCTGGTAGATGGTGTTGAACTGCAGGAACTGCAGGCCAGTGGTCTGGTACAGGCGCGCCGGGTCCAGTGTGCCGTGGACGTGCGCGACGGCGGTGCGGCTGCGGTCGTCGCGGTAGCTGAACGGCTGCGCCACCAGTTTCCCGGCGTCGTCCACCAGGCCGTAGTCCACGGCCCAGGTGTCGATGCCTATGCTGGCAATCCTTTCGCCCTGCACTGCCGCCACCGTAGCGGCAGCGCGCAGGCCCTCAAGCACCTCCGCGTACAGGGCGTCGAAGTCCCAGCGGAGGCCGCCGTCGCGCTCCACCACGCCGTTGGGGAAGCGGTGGACGGTTTCCAGCTCCACCCCTTCACCGGAAACCCGTCCCAGCATCACACGCCCGGAGGAGGCGCCGATGTCGACGGCGGCGAACACACCCGGGGTGCGCACACCGCCGCCGGCACCGCGCTGTGGCGGGGAAGCGAAGGCACTCACCGCAGGAAGGCTGCGGCCACCCCGGCGTCCACGGGGATGTGCAGGCCGGTGGTGTGGGACAGTTCGTTGCTGGTGAGGACGGCGGCGGCGTTGGCCACGTGCTCGGGCAGGACTTCGCGCTTGAGCAGGGTCCGCTGGGCGTAGTACTCGCCCAGCTTCTCCTCCTCCACGCCGTAGACCGCGGCGCGCTTGGCGCCCCAGCCGCCGGCGAAGATTCCTGAACCACGCACCACGCCGTCGGGGTTGATGCCGTTGACGCGAATGCCGTGCTCGCCCAGTTCGGCGGCAAGCAGGCGGACCTGGTGGGCTTGGTCTGCCTTGGTGGCGGAGTAGGCAATGTTGTTGGGGCCGGCGAATACCGAGTTCTTGGAGGAGATGTAGATGATGTCCCCGCCCATGCCCTGGGCGATCATCACCTTCGCAGCGGCCTTGGCCACCAGGAACGAGCCCTTGGCCATCACATTGTGCTGCAGGTCCCAGTCCTTTTCGGTGGTTTCCAGCAGCGGCTTGGAAATCGACAGGCCGGCGTTGTTGACCACCAGGTCGACGCCGCCGAAGGCCAGGACAGCGGCGTCGATCGCGGCAGCAACCTGGGCCTCGTCCGTGACATCGGCCTGGACGCCGATGGCGACGTCGGCACCGCCCAGTTCCTCGGCGACCTTTTGTGCGTTCCCAAGGTTCAGGTCGGCAATGACGACGCACGCGCCGTCGGACGCCAAACGCGTGGCGATGGCCTTGCCGATGCCGGACGCCGCACCCGTCACCAGCGCGATGCGGGTGGCATGGGACTTGGGCTTGGGCATCCGGGCCAGCTTGGCTTCCTCCAGCGCCCAGTACTCGATCCGGAACTTCTCGGATTCCTCGATCGGGGCGTAGGTGGAGATTGCCTCCGCGCCGCGCATGACGTTGATCGCGTTGATATAGAACTCGCCGGCAACCCGGGCGGTCTGCTTGTCCTTGCCGTAGGAGAACATGCCCACGCCCGGGACCAGCACGATGGCAGGATCCGCCCCACGCAGCGCCGGGGAATCGGGATCGGCGTGCCGGTCGTAGTAGGCCTGGTAGTCCTCGCGGTAGTCCGCGTGCAGTTCGTGCAGCCGGGCAACCGAGTCCTCCACGCTGGCGTCGGCTGGCAGGTCCAGAATCAGCGGCTTGACCTTGGTGCGCAGGAAGTGGTCCGGGCAGGAGGTGCCCAGGGCACCCAGGCGCGGGTGTTCGGCGGCTTCGAGGAAGTCCAGGACGACGGCGTCATCGCTGAAGTGCCCCAGTTGCGGTTTGTCGGTGGAGGCCAGGCCGCGGATCACCGGTGCCAGGGCGGCGGCCTTGGCCCGCCGCTCAGCCTCCGGCAGTGCACCGTATCCGGGGAGCTTGGGCCCGAAGGGCTGGGCCTTGCCGTTGTCGCGGATGTACTTTTCGGCCTGCTCGATGATCCACAGGGAGTTGGTTTCCGCTTCTTCGCTGGTGGCGCCCCACGCGGTGATGCCGTGCCCGCCCAGGATGGTGCCGACGGCCTGCGGGTTGGCGTCCTTGATCGCGGCGATGTCCAGGCCCAGCTGGAACCCGGGACGGCGCCAGGGCACCCAGACCACCTTGTTGCCGAAGATCTTGGCGGTCAGCGTCTCGCCCTCGGCCGCCGTCGCGATCGCGATGCCGGAATCCGGGTGCAGGTGGTCCACGTGCGCGGCATCCACCAGCCCGTGCATCGCCGTGTCGATCGAGGGGGCCGCGCCGCCCTTGCCATGAAGGCAGTAATCGAACGCGGCCACCATCTCGTCCTCGCGCTCGACGCCGGGGTAGACGTTCTTGAGCGCGTTCAACCGGTCCAGGCGCAGCACGGCAAGGTTCTGCTCCTTCAGCGTGCCCAGGTCACCGCCGGAACCCTTAACCCACAGGAGTTCGACGTCCTCACCGGTGACCGGATCCGTTTCGGTGCCCTTGGCGGAGGTGTTGCCGCCGGCGAAGTTGGTGTTCCGCTTGTCCGCGCCCAGGCGGTTGGAACGGGCAATCAGGTCTTCAACAGTCTTGTTGCTCATAACTTTCCTCAGGCACCCCATCCGGCTTGCTGGCCGCCCACGCGGTCCTCGTTGATCTTCTTCTGGTAACCGCTGGCCTTGAAGGCGGCCATCGGATCCGCGGGCAGGCCGCGGGATTCGCGCCACTGGGCCAGGATGGGCCGGACGTCGGTGTAGAAGGCGTCGTTGAAGATGCCGTTGGCGGCCAGGACATCCCCGGCACGCTGCGCCTCATCCAAAGCGGCCCTGTCCACCAGCAGCGCGCGCAGCGTCATTTCCTGGACATTGAGCACCGAGCGGATCTGGCCCGGGATCTTTTCCTCCAGGTTGTGGCACTGGTCCAGCATCAGGGCCACGCCCGAATCCTTGCCGAACCCACCACCACGGATCACCTCATGCATGATGCGGAAGAGCTGGAACGGGTCCGCGGCACCCACGATCAAGTCGTCGTCAGCATAGAAGCGCGAGTTGAAATCGAAGGACCCCAGCTTGCCCAGGCGCAGCAGCTGCATCACGATGAACTCGATGTTCGTGCCCGGGGCGTGGTGGCCGGTGTCGAGGCAGACAAAAGCCTTCTCCCCCAGGGCCAGCGTCTGGGCATAGGAGGTGCCCCAGTCCGGAACATCCGTGTGGTAAAAAGCCGGCTCGAAGAACTTGTACTCCAGCACCAGCCGCTGCTCGTCGCCCAGGGCCGCGTAGATTTCCTGCAGGGACTCGGCCAGCCGGTCCTGCCGGCCACGCAGGTCATCCTGGCCCGGGTAGTTGGTACCGTCCGCCAGCCAGATCTTCAGGTCGCGGGATCCGGTGGCGTGCATGATCTGGATGCAGTCGAGGTGGTGGTCGACCGCCCGGCGGCGGACCGCCTCATTTGAGGAAGTCAATGAGCCGAACTTGTACTCATCATCCTGGAAGGTGTTCGAGTTGATCGTGCCCAGGCCAACACCCAGTCCCGCGGCGTAGTCCTTCAACGCGGCGTAGTCGTCCACCTTGTCCCATGGAATGTGCAGGGCCACGGTGGGGGCCAAGCCGGTCAACTCATGGACTTTGGCGGCGTCCGCCAGCTTTTCCTGCACGGTCCGCGGCGTACCGGGTGTGCCGAACACCTTGAACCGCGTGCCTGAATTCCCATAGGCCCACGAAGGGACCTCAATGGCAAGCTCCCCGAGCCTGCCCAGCGCCGTTGCTACGTCATTCATGATGGTTCTTTCCGGTGTTTGAGCGTCATTCTGATGCATTGTGGTTGGTGCCCCGCTACTGGAGCCGTGCTGGTTTTTGCCCCGATCAGCCCACGGAGGGGAGGGCCGCCAACTGGCTGTCGAGGTTGAAGACTTCCTCAAGGACCTGGAACCCCTCATCGGGCGCCTGGCCGGAATCTTCAAAAAGAGTTGCCATTTCCGCCTGCCAGCGGGCGTTGACCTCCGTCAGGGCCATGCGGGCACGGACGGCGTCAAAATCGTCGCACTCCACGTAGCCCACCAGGAGCCCGTCTTCTCCCAGGAAGAGGGAATAGTTGTGCCAGCCCGCCTCCTCGAGGGCGTGCAGCATCTCCGGCCACACCTCTGCGTGGCGCCGACGGTATTCATCAATCAGCGCCGGCTGGACCGAGGAACGGAAGCACACCCTCATTGGAACCCCTCTTCAAACTTCGCGATTTTTTGAATCGTTTCATTGGTACGATTCAAAGTACTCTTGGATTTGAGCAGGTGTCAAGCAATGGCAAGAACTTTTGATTTCCCGCGCGGAACCGACTGCCGCGGGCATATCAGCACGGAGAATCGATGAACCGCACAGCCAGCATCAAGGACGTTGCCACCCACGCGGGCGTGGCCGTGGGCACGGTTTCCAACGTCCTGAACTATCCGGACCGGGTGTCAGAGCGGACCCGGGAGCGGGTGCTCCGATCCATTGACGAGCTCGGCTTTATCCGGAACGATGCCGCCCGCCAGCTCCGCGTGGGCCACAGCCGCACCATCGGACTGATTGTCCTGGACGTGGGCAACCCCTTCTTCACCTCCGTGGTTCGGGCGGCCGAGGACGCCGCAGCACTCCAGGGAAGCGCAGTCCTGCTCGGCGACAGCGGCCACAACGCCGGCCGGGAGGCGAACTACATCGACCTCTTCCAGGAGCAGCGCGTGCAGGGCCTGCTGATTTCCCCCGTGGGCGATATCGCGGAGAGGCTGGACCTCCTCCGTGAGCGCGGAGTGCCCACGGTACTGGTGGACCGCCTGGCTGACGAATCCAAGTTCAGTTCGGTTGCAGTGGACGACGACGCCGGCGGGTACCTTGCCGCCCGACACCTCCTGGACACGGGCCGCCGCCGGCTCGCCTTCGTGGGTGGCCCCACCTCCATCCGCCAGGTGGCGGACCGCCTCCAGGGGGCCCAGCGGGCCGTGAAGGAGGAGCCGGACGCCACCCTCGAGGTGCTGGAAGCCGAAGGTCAGACCGTCCTGGCCGGCCGCAGCGTGGGCGACGTGCTGGTGGAACGGGGCAGGGCCAAGTTGCCGGAGGGAATTTTCTGCGCCAACGACCTCCTGGCCCTGGGCGTCATGCAATCGCTCACCATGACCCACACCTTCCGCATCCCGGAGGACGTTGCCTTGATCGGCTACGACGACATTGACTTTGCCGCTTCGGCGGTGGTGCCGCTTTCCTCTATCCGCCAGCCGACGGAACTCCTGGGCCGGACAGCCATCGAGTTGCTGTCCGAGGAAGTGGAATCGCAGAATCCCGTCCACCGGTCCGTGGTGTTCACTCCCGAGCTGGTGGTCCGGCAAAGCACCGACACAGCCGCGGACGGAAAAACCAGCGCTGGCTGACGCAGCGGCGGCAGAGGCCCGGAAGGGCTATTTGCCGGACTGCTGCAGCCACTTCATGGAGTCGCTCCGGGAAGTGAAGAAGCGCGTGGGGCACGGCGGGACGTGGACTCCCAGGAAGAAGTTGGCGATGATTCGGTCCACGGGGCTTGCCCCCAGCAGGGCGATGCGGTTGGCCGCGCAGGGGATGGAGAAGACCGAGCGCGCCTGGATGCTGACATTCTCGGTGGTGGCCATGTCCACCAGCATGGGATAGGTGGCGTCGCCGGCTATGCGGTTCACCGCAGCCATGGCTGCCTGCGCATCCTCAACTTCTATGCGGACGCTGGGCTCCCAGATGAGGTGGATGATGCCGTCGGCGCGCAATTCCACGGTGCCCTTGCCGCCGTCGACCATTACGGGTTCCATCTCCCGCCTCCCTCCAGTGGGCAGTTCCTGACTCCACTATCTTGCCTTAGCGCGGGGAGTCAGGAAGACCGACCCACGCCCGGCAGCCTGCTGCCGGCTTGACTAATCAGCATGCTTACTAATAGGTTGGTCGACGTGCCCGTGGCCTGGATCACCATCCGGAGCTGCGTGTCGCGGCCCGCGAGGGCTGCATCTGAAACAAGTGCATTTGAAATAGCCAGTTCCGCCGGGGTTCTCCATGGGGGCGGAGCCTCGGGGGGTTCATTGCGCCGCAACCCGGCGCTGAAAGGATTTACCGAAAATGCGAACAAGGGTCTCAGCTTCAGTCACCGCCATTGCCCTCTCCGGCGCCATGCTCTTTGGCATGGCGGGTCCGGCCACGGCAGCGGCACCAGCGGCTCCTTCTGCCGCTTCCCAGTCATCACAGGTTGCCAACGTAACGGGAACCATCAACCAGACCATTGACGGCGTTGGCACCTTCGTTGGCTCGTTCACGCCGTCCAGCTTCAGCGCCCAGAACGGCCAGCTGAACGTCACCGGCCTGGTGCTGGGTACCTTCACGGACCTCAACGGCGTGGCCACCCCGGTCACCCAGACGGTAACCACCACCGCTGCGGCCGCACCCTCCACCGCGGCCGCCTTGGCCACCGGCGGCAGCTGCGACGTCCTTAACCTGGTCCTCGGCCCGCTGCACCTGGATCTCCTGGGACTCAACGTGGACCTCAACCAGGTGGTCCTGGACATCACATCCCAGACCGGAGCGGGCAACCTGGTGGGCAACCTCCTTTGCGCCGTCACCGGGCTCCTGGACGGCGGGACCGGCCTGAACGGCCTGGCCAACCTGCTCAACCGCATCCTGGGCCTCTAGTTCCCGGCGCGTCAATAACCTGCAACGCCAGCAAAGCGGGCGGCCCCGAAAAGGGCCGCCCGCTTTGCTGTGCATATGCGCACCGCTTAGAGCTTCTCCACCACCAGGTTTCGGTAGGCAGCCCGGAGCGGCGCCATCTGCCGAAAGCCGATCCGGCCCCCGCCAAGCACTGTGTCCGACGAATCACGCCACTCAAAGAGCGGCAGCCCGTTGATGGAAAAGGCCGCCAGCGGGCCGTCCTTGAGTACCTCCAGCCGATAGAAGTCCACGGCATCTTCCGCGGGCGGCAGCGGGTCCGCACCTTGGGCCACCAGTTCGAACCCTGCGCTCTTGCGCAGGTTGCAGGTCCGGAAAGCCCGCTCGGACTGGTACTTGTGCCGGAAATAGGAAACGTGCAGGGCGTCGATGTCGCCCGAGTGGTACTGCGGGTAGTAGCCGGTCCTGGGCGCGAGGGCCTGGCTGAACAGGTCCAGCCCCCGGTGGCCGGCAGCGGCAAAGAACAGCATGGCCAGGCCGGGTTCCGCGAGCGGCAGGAACTCCCAGCTGATGCGGATACCGTCCGGAAATTCCTCCGGGCACCAGAACGTCCAGTGCGCATGGTCGCCGAACTCCTGGTCGTCCAGGCTCCCCGACAGTTCCAGCGCACCGTCGTGGCTGCCAAGGCTTAGCGGCCCCTCCGCCACCCACTCCGCAACGTCGTCCGGCCCGGCCAGCGGATTGCGGTAAAGGACCCCCGTCTCCAGGCCTGCCGTGCCCACCTAGCTGCGTCCCGCCGTCGGGCTTAACTCCCTGGCATTGGCCGGCTCGCCTGTGCCGGCCACCCCGTACCCCAGCCCGCCAAGCTGCCCGGCCACCTCCCCCGCCACCAGCGCTGCTCCCTGCTGCGAAAAGTGGGTATCGTCAGCCAGGCCGTCCGGCCAGTGCGCGTGCTCACCGGGCCCGAAATGGCAAAACAACCCGCGCGACCCGTCGCGTCCCAGCCGCCGATACAGGTCCCGGGTCCAGGCGTTCAGGTCCATGACGGGGACGCCCAGCTCCAGGCCGAGCTCGCGGACCACCTCCGGATAGTCCTCCAGGCTTTCCTCAAGGGCAGCGTCCGACGACGGCGCGTCCAGGAAGTGCCGGCGCTCCACCGGTGTGCAGAGCACCGGAGCGGCGCCCAGGGCACGCACCTCGGCCACCATGGTGCGCAAGTTTGCCGCGTACCCGGTGCGGGCCGCCAGATGCTGCTTCTTCTGGTCGTTGTGGCCGAACTGGATGAGCACCAGGTCGCCGGCGCCTGCCTCGGCGAGCAGGTCCGTCCACAGCCCCTCGGCGCGGAAGGATTCGGTGCTCGCCCCACCCTTGGCGAAGTTATACACCGCGCCCCATGCATAGGTAAGCGGGGCCAGCCGGGCACCCCAGCCACTCATGGGGAACTCGTGCGTGGGACAGTTGGCCACGGTGGAGTCGCCGGCCAGCAGGATCTTCATGGTGTCCTTTCTTCTGCCTGGGCTCAGCCCTTGACGGAGCCGATGAGCATGCCCTTGGCGAAGTGCTTCTGCAGGAACGGATAGAAAATGAGGATGGGCAGGGTGGCCACCACGATCACGGCGAACTTAATGCCCTGTTCCGGCGGGATGTAGTTGGGATCCACGTTGCCGGTGCCCAGCAGGTCTGACGCGGCTGTGACCTGGCGCAGGTACATCTGCAGGGTCCACTTGGAGTTGTCGCTCAGGTACAGCAGGGGCGACATGAAGTCATTCCAGATGCCCACCGCATAGAACAGGGCGAAGGTTGCCAGGACCGGCTTGGACAGCGGCAGCAGGATCCGCCAGAGGATCCCGATTTCGGTGGCGCCGTCCATCTTGGCCGACTCCTCAAGCTCAGCCGGGAGTTCCTGGAAGAAGTTCTTGATGATGATCAGGCTGAACGGGTTGATCGCCGCCGGCAGGATCAGGGCCCAGTAGGAGTTGAGCAGGCCCAAGTCCTTGACCAGCAGGAACGTGGGGATCATGCCGCCGGAGAAGACCATGGCGAAGACCACCAGGGACAGGATCACGTTCCTGCCGCGCAGTGTTTTCTTGGCCAAGGGGTACGCCATGGTCACGGTGAAGGCCAGCTGGACCAGGGTGCCCACTGCCGTCACCAGGATGGTGGTCACCAGGGCGCGGACAAACGCCGGGGTGGCGAAGATGTACTCGTAGGAACCCAGGGTGAACTGCTCGGGCCAGACGAAGAACGCCCGGCGGGTGATCTCCGCTTCGGTGGCGAAGGAGCCGGCGAAGACATAGACGAACGGCAGCAGGGTGATGATGCCGATCAGGGACAGGAAAACGTAGTTGGCGGCGTCAAAGATCCGGCCGCCGCGGGTGTTGTGGATCTTCATTAGAACAGTCCGCTCTGGTTGAATCGCTTGGCCAGCCAGTTGGTGCCGAAGATCAGCACGATGCCCACCAGGGATTTGAACAGGCCCACCGCGGTGGAGTAGCTGTAGGCGCCCTGGGTGATGCCCACGAAGTAGACGTAGGTGTCAAAGACGTCCGCCACTTCGCGGTTGAGGGCGTTGGTCATCAGGTAGATCTGTTCGAAGCCGGTGTTGAGCATCTGCCCGATGGCCAGGATCAGCATCACGATGATGGTGGAGCGGATCGCGGGCAGGGTGATGTGCCAGACCCGGCGGAAGCGGCCGGCGCCGTCAATGATGGCTGCCTCGTACTGGTCCTGGTCCACGGTGGCGAGGGCGGCCAGGAAGATAATGGTGCCCCAGCCGGTGTTCTTCCAGATTTCCTGAAGCACGATCAGGGGCCGGAACCAGGCCGGGTCGCTCAGGAAGTCGATGTTGGTGCCCATGGCGTTGTTCATGAACTGGAACAGCGGCCCGATGTCCAGGGCGAACAGCAGGAAGCTCAGCGAGGCCACGATGGTCCACGACAGGAAGTGCGGGATGTACACCAGGGTCTGGACCGTGCGCTTGAGGATGGACAGCCGGACCTCGTTCAGCAGCAGCGCCAGGATGATGGTCAGCGGGAAGGCCACCCCCAAGTTCAGGAAGGCCAGGATCAGGGTGTTGCCCAGCAGCCGGGGAAAGTCCGGGTTGGCGAAAAAGTCCTCGAAGTTCCGGAACCCCACCCAGGGGCTGCCGTTAACGCCCAGGAAGGGGACGTAGTCCTTGAAGGCGATGGATACCCCGTACATGGGGGCGTAGCGGAACACCGCGAAGTACACCACGCCGGGCAGCAGCAGCAGGTACAGCCACTTGTAGTGCGCGAAATGGACGGAGAACCTGCCCCCTTTCCGGGGAGCGGGCGCGGTCTTGCCCGCCCGCTCCCCGGCGAGGGTGTCAATGACAGGGGCTGCCATTTACTTGTTGTCCTGCCAGAGCTTGTTGATCTCTTCCTTGACCTTGTTGCCGCCGCTGGTGTCCCACAGCTTGATGGCGTCCTTGAGGCCCTGCTCATCGATCTGTCCGGCAAGGTACTTGATCCGCGCGTCGGCCACGATGTTGTCCAACTGGGCGCCCTTGGCCACGTAGGTTGCGGAAACGTAAGGCGCGGCCGGGTTGTAGACGGCGCTCTTGAGGTCCTCAGCCATGACATCGGTGCGCTTGTCGAAGACCTGCTGTTCGTAGTCGGTAGGCTGCTTGACCGGGTAGAAGGTGTTTCCCGCAACGTTCATGCCCAGCTGGGCATAGCTCTTGATGTCAGTGGTGACGGCCTTGCCCTCCGGGGTTTCCGGCTTGATCGTTGCCGCCTTCCCGTCCTCCACCTTGAAGTTCACGCCCTCGATGCCGTTGTTCAGCAGGACGGCCACGTCCTTGCCGTTCATGGTGTTCAGGAACTGCAGGACCTTGTCCAGTTCGGCCTCGGTCTTGACGCTGGCCTTGGGCACGGCAAGGAAACCGGAGTAGCCGTCGGTGGGATGGGCGTGCAGCTTGCCGTCGGGCCCTTCGAGGTTGCCCACGAAGCCCACCTTGTTCTGGAAGTTGTTGGGGTCTGCCTGCTTGAAGAGGTTGATCAGCACGCTCACCCGGGAATCGACGTCAACGATGATGCCGCCCTTGCCGTTGAAGAACGGCTCGTTCCATTTGGTGCTGTCAAAGGTGGCGAAGTCAGGGTTGATGAGCTTTTCGTCCACCATTTTCTTGATGAACCGGTCGGCTTCGAGGAATTCGTCGGTCTCGAAGCTGGGCACGAGTTTCCCGTCCCGCTCCGTCCAGCGGTTCCCTGCGCCGTACCACTCCTCGATCACGTCGTACGGGCTGTTGGTGCCCAGCGCACCCCACTTGGGGATGGTGATGCCATAGGTGTCATTTTGGCCGTTGCCGTCCGGATCCTGCTCAGTGAAGGCCTTGGCCACTTTGTACAGGTCCTCAACGGTCTTGGGCGGCTGCAGGCCCAGCTTGTCCAGCCAGTCCTGCCGGAACATGACGGCTGTGCGCATGGGGGCGCGGCCGCGGAACACGCCGTAGACCTTGCCGTTGACGCTGGCGTTCTTCTGGATGTCAGGGAAGGTGGTCTTGAGGTTCGGATACTTATCCAGCTTGTC
Source organism: Arthrobacter sedimenti (assembly GCF_042652025.1). Taxonomy (NCBI): domain Bacteria; kingdom Bacillati; phylum Actinomycetota; class Actinomycetes; order Micrococcales; family Micrococcaceae; genus Arthrobacter; species Arthrobacter sedimenti. The sequence continues at coordinate 1,028,511 of NZ_JBHSDQ010000001.1, forward strand.
AGTGAGGTCCCAGAACGCACCGGCTTGGGCGTTCTTGACGAAGCCCGGAGTCTTTCCCTGGATCACCATTACCTGCGGGATGTCCGATCCCGCCAGCGTGATGTTGGTCTTGTCCTCGTAGGAGGCGTTGGGTGCCCAGTTGATCTTGACCTGCTTGCCGGTGAGCTCCTCGAGCTTCTTCTGGACTGCGCCGTCCGCGGCGGGCGGCTGCGCTTCGAGGAACGGGGCCATGATGGAGACCGAGGTGAGGTCGGCGGCCGGGGCGTCACCGCCGCCGCTGCATGCCGTGAGGGTCAGGGCGGTCGCGGTGACGACGGCGGCGGCGAGGGATAGTTTCCTACGGATCATTATTTTCCTTTTCCACTTCTTTGGGGTTGATTCGGGCACTCGGGCCCACCTTTTGATACGTTTCATTTGAACGCCCTGGCAGACCCGGAGACGATGGGCGGGCTATCAGGTGAAAACCACCGTCAGGCGGTGGAGGCGCCCTGCAGGACGGCATGCCCGGCAGGTTCCACCGCAGCTACGGCCTGGTCGTTGGCGGTGAAGAAACGGTCGCACAGCCACCCGGTCAGGTACAGCCAGGCTCCGATGCTGAAAAACGGGATCAGCCCCGGAATCACGCTGCTGGCATACACGACGGCCGCGGAGACGAACAGCAGGATGACGGTGCCCGCAAGGTGCCGCACGGCGAACCGGGACGACATCAGCAGATACTGCGGCAACGGCAGCTCATACCTGGCATACATGGGGAACACAAAGCAGATGGCCCCGGCCAGGAAGACCGCCGCGACAACCAGGCCCACCGCCATGAACTGCGGAAAGAGCCCGCGGCCGCCTGAGAAGTAGTTCCAGTTCAGGACCAGCGCAGCCACCACGGCCATGATCGGAAGCGAGAGCGCGTTCGCCCGGCCAAAATTCCGGAAGTATCCGGAGGCAAAGCTTCGGAGCAGCGGCACAGCGTCGCCACCGGCCCGCCTCCGCACCACAATCTGGGCTGCCGCGGTGGCGGGACCTGCGCCGAGAACACCGAGGCCCAGCAGGGTGAAAGCGATCCAGAGCAGGTTCAGGCAGGCAATCCATACGAGCGTGTCAAAAAACGAGTAGGCACGCGCGCTGAAGGTTCCGGACAGCATGGCACGGCTCCCTTCTGTTTCTCCATCGTCGCAGAGGCGAAAGCGGAACGTGTCCCGCATCACGCTGTTAATCGGTTTCTCGAAAATGTAAACCCGCTGCCACTCCACGGTCAAGCAATAAATTGAATCGTTACATAGCTGGACTCGAAGAGCCTGCATGCCGCACACTGAAAGGCGGAAAGCGCTTGCTGCGCTAATGCGGGCGCCTCACATGCTGGCGCCCTTGATGGCGCCGCAGGCCAGAACGGAGAACCATGGAAACGGCAACGGAGGCCGCCGCCGCCGGAACATCGTTTACGACGGCGGGGCGGGTTGCGTTGGTGGGGGTGCACGGCTTTGGCACCCACCACCTCCGGAACCTGGACCGCCTGCAGACGGCGGGCAAGGTGGACCTCGTTGCTGTTGCCGATCCGCAGCCCCCGGCACCAGGCGCACTGCCGCCGTCGGCCGCTGTTTACGCGGGGCTCGATGACCTCCTCAAGGCGACCCCGGACCTGGACCTGGTCATCGTTGCCACGCCCATCCAAACCCACGCCCCGCTGGCCCTGGCCGCCCTGGCCACGGACGCGGAACTGTACCTGGAGAAGCCGCCCGTCGCCTCCCTGGCGGACTTCAAGCGGCTGCGCGAAGCCGCTGCCGCGTCGGGCCGAGGAGTCCAGATCGGCTTCCAGAGCCTCGGATCACACGCCCTAAAGGCCATCGAGGACTTGCTGGCCGCCGGAACCATTGGCACCCTTGAGGGCATTTCCGCCACCGGCCGCTGGGTTCGGGACAGGGCCTACTACAAGCGCTCCCGCTGGGCAGGGAAACGCAGCATCAACGGTATGGACGTGGTGGACGGCGTGGCCACCAATCCCCTGGCCCACGCGGTGGCAACCGCCCTCCGGATTGCCGGGGCGCGCACCACTGCCGACGTCGCTTCCGTGGAAACCGAGCTGTACCGCGCCAACGACATCGAATCGGACGACACCTCCGTGATCCGGATCCAAACAGCGGCAGGCCTGCCCATCACCTGCGCCCTGACCATCTGCGCCTCGGAGTCCGTTGAGCCATACGTGACCCTCCAGGGATCTGCTGGAACGGCGGTTTTCCACTACACCGAGGACCGACTCACTGTTCAAACAGCGGCGGCCCGCAACGAGGAAGAGTATGGCCGGGATGACCTGACGGAGAACCTCCTGGCCCACCGCGCCCAGGGTGTCCCGCTCATCAGCAGCCTTGAGGACAGCGGCGCCTTCATGCTGGTGCTGGAAGCAGTCCGGACAGCGCCGCTCCCCGCCCCCATCGATCCCGCTTACGTCCGTTGGGAGGGTGAGGGGGACGCGGCGCACGCGGTGGTGGCAGGCATCGAGGAAGCCCTGGAGCAAGCAGGCCGGGAGCATGCCACCTTCAGCGAACTGGGCCTGCCCTGGGCTGCAGCCGCTCCCGCCGTGTTTGACCTCCAGGCCTGCTGATGGTGGACCAGGCGGGACTGCAGGAGGCGGCGATCGGGAATCCAACCCCGCCGCGGAACCCGGGGCAGCTCTACGCCGTCAACCTCGTGACGGACGGTCTTGCCTACTGCCTGACGGCCGCCCCTTCCCCCTTGTTCGGCTGGCAGCTGGGGCAGGACGAGGACTCCGATCCCGCCCTGGCGCGGCAGACGGGCCATGAGCTTGAGGTCCGCGCCGTCTACGGCGGCGTTTTGTGGGGCTCCGGACAGGTGGCCGGCGCTTTTCAGCGGCATGTTCCCTACGGCGGACCCAAACTCGAGGACGACACGGACTACGCGTGGCGCGTGCGCATTCTGGACGCATCCGGAATGCCGGGGCCCTGGTCAGCGCTGCAGCCGTTCAGTACCGGGCTTGGTGACGACTCCTGGAAGGCCGACTGGATGCGCCGCGCCCCGGGTGGACGGGCGCCGCTGGAAATCCTGAACCAGGCGCTCCGCGTGGCTGCGTCGCCATTCCTGCCCCTTCCCTCCCCTGCACTTCGCAGCGTCCGGCTTGAAGCGAGGCTCCGCCCCGTGATGGGCCGGGCCGGGCTGCTCCTGCGCAGCATCGGCGCCGGAACCGGCCTGCTGCTGGAAATAGACACCACCGGTGAAGTGGTGCTCCGCCGCGCGCCGGGATGGGAAATCCCTTCCCCCGCGGTGCCGGAAACCGAAATACTGGCGAGTGCAGCACCGGCACGCGTCCAGGACCCGGAGCAGGCCCCCGCGTCATGGCGGAACCTCACGGTCACAGATGACGGCCGGACCATCAAGGTTGCCCTGGACGGGTTCGAACTGCTGGCGGTTGACGAGCCCGCCGCTGTGGATGAGGCCGGGGTCCTTGCTTTGCACCAGGGCCCGCGGAGCCAGGCTGAGTACGCAGAACTGCGGCTTACCGACACCACTCCCGGGCGGCCCGAAACCCTCGTGTTTGACCACCGCTTCGACACCAACGATGACCATGGTCGTGCCTGCCTGGCGCAGTGGTCCCGAAACACCGTGCACCGGCAGCCCGATGAGTGGACCCTGTTCCGTGCTGCCCTCCAGCTGTCCGGGACGGTGCGGCGGGCGCGGCTCTACGTCGCGGCACACCACCACGCCCAGCTCTCCGTGGCTGGAACGCCCTGCTTGAACACCACCTCGTTCGGCTACCCGGGCGAGGGCTATTACGATGCCGCCGACGTCACGGAGATCCTCGCGGGACAGCCGGCCGGCTCAGCAGTGCCGGTCACGGCCCTGCTCCACTGGTACGGCCCGGGCCAGGGCCGGGCAGCGGGCATCCCGGGCCTGCTGGTCCGGCTCACCGTGGACTACGACGACGGGCGCCGCGACGTTCTCACCTCCGGCCCAGGCTGGTCCGCCGGCGAGGCGCCGTACCGCCAGTCCGGATACCGCAACGATGAGGGTGATCCGGTCGAGCACCTGGATGGGCAGGCCGCATCGTCGCTGGACGTGGCCGATGACCTGCCTGCCGCTGTGGTCACCGGCCGCCACCCCTCGTCGGACTTTCCCCGGGTGCACCCCCGCCGGACGTTCCTTGCCGGCGAGTTCGTGGCACCGCGGCAGTTCTTGACCGCCGACGACGGCACGATGGTGGCGGACTTCGGCCAGGTTCTTCCCGGCCGCCCGGAGGTGGATTTCCTGGACGGCGTCCCCGGCCGCACAGTGATGCTCCGCGCCGGCTACGCCCTCCGGCCCGGCGGCAGGGTGGACGCCGGGAAGACGGTCAGCCAGAACACGGACATGTCCTTCCCCTACACGCAGGCGGCCGGGCCGCAGCAGTACCGCGCCTCGGTGCACCTGGGTTTCCGCTACCTGGAACTGCCCGGCATCGAAGCCGCGGATGTGTCCCGGGTGGGCGCCCTCACCGTCCATGGCTCCCATCCGGGCGAGGGCAGCTTCAGCAGCTCGGATCCGGTTCTGGACGCGGTCTTCGGGCTGCTCCGCGACTCCGCCCTGTACGGGGTGCAGGAGCAATTCGTGGACACCCCCACCCGGGAAAAGGGCCAGTTCCTGGCCGATGCCGCCAACATCTCCTATGCCACCATGGCGCTCTTCGGTGAGCACGCCTTCACGGCGCAGGCGCTGCGCGAGTTCGCGTGGTCAGCAAGCCGGTACTGGACTTCCAACAGCGAAAAGGGGCGTTACAACGCCGTCTATCCCAACGGCGACGGCAAGCGCGACATCCCCGACTTTTCCCTGATGCTGCCGGAATGGGCCGAGGAGTACCACCTGCGTACCGGGGACCTGGCCATGGTGCGGGAACTGCTGCCGCACCTGCGGGACACGGCTGACTACGCCCTGCGCCACATTCCCACAGAAGGTCCGACGGCGGGACTGGTCACCACGCTGGGCGGCGGCTCCGGTCCCTACCTGCACGGCATCGTGGACTGGCCGGCGCCCGGCCGGTTCGGCTACGACATGGAGTGCGCCGCCAAGACCACCGTCAACGCCCAGGCCTACTCCGCCCTGGTTTCCACCGCCCGACTCTGCGGCGCGGCGGGCGACGAGCCTGCGGCCGTCCACTATCTCACCGCTGCCCGTACCTTGGCGGAGGCCATCCGGACGCATTTCCGCGTGGACGGGGTGATGGTGGACGGGCTCCATGCAGACGGTACGGCAAGCTCCCACGCCTCGCAGCATGCCACCTCCTTCCCGTTGTCCCTCGGCATCACCGGCCCGGAGTACGCAGCCGCTGATGCCGCCCGGCTCGCAGGAATGGGCATGCGGCAGGGACCCATGACCGTGCACCGGCTGGTCCGGGCGCTGCTGGCCCGCGGCCGGACGGACGCCGTACTGGATCTCCTCACCAGCAAGGACCAGCCCGGCTGGGCGCGGCTCCTGGACCGCGGCGCCACCTTCACCTGGGAAGCATGGGACCTTGAGGACGGCACCGACTACAGCCAGTCCCACGCCTGGTCCGCCTCCGTCGTCAAGGAAATCCTCGAGCACCTGCTGGGCATCCGCTATAGCACGCCGGGCGGCAACGAGGTGCTGATCGAACCGCCACTGTGCCGGCTGGAGCACGCTCGCGGCAGCGTGTCGGTGGGCACTGGGTACGTGCATGCGAACTGGCGGCGGGCTGGCGGGCGGATGGAGCTGGAATGCACCATTCCGCCGGGGGCCACCGCCACTGTCCGGCTGCCCGCCGGCACCTACGGGTTGAACGGGCCCGGGACCTTTCGCAACCAGGGTACGGATGCCGCCGTCGTGGTTTCCGCTGGGGAGGACGGCCACCAAGCGGGCACCACCCGGGACTTCCGGGTGCACACCGGAACCTGGACTTTCAGTCCGGCGTAGGAGCCTGCCGGTGGCGCCGGCCGTGCCGCCACAGCAGCAGTCCCACGACGGCCGCGGAGAGCATGCCCAGGGCGCCGGTGGCCACCAGCCCGGTCCGGACACCAAACTGCTCGGTCAGCCAGCCGGCCAGGAGTCCGCCGCACGCGTGGCCGCCCAGCAGGAGCGGCAGGTACAGGGCCATGACCCGGCCGCGGATGGCTGGACCGGCTTCGAGCTGGACCGCGGTGGCCGCGCTGGTGAGGAACAGCAGCGTCATCATGCCCACCACCACCAGCATGGCCACGAACAGCACCAGGCTGGGCATCAGCGCGGCCACCAGCTGGGACAGCCCGAAGAGGCCGGCCGCTGCCACGATGCCTTTGCGGCCCATGTTTCCCAGCCGGGCCGCCAGGAGTGCACCCGCCAAGGCACCAACCGCGCTGACGGTGTTGAACAGGCCGAAGCCCTCAACGCCGTTGTGCCACACTTGCTGGGCGAACGCGGCAAGGACCACCGGCCCGTTCATGCCGAACGCGCCCAGCAGGCCCGCCAACAGGATGAGCAGCAACAGCCGTGGCCGTTCGCGGACGTACCGGAATCCGGCGAGCACCTGGCCGCGTCCCCTCTCTGCCGGCACACTGGGGTGCAGCTCGTGGAGTCGGACGGCGGCAATCAGGCCCAGCACCACCAGGCCAATCACCGCGTTCGAGGCGAAGGCCGCTGCCGGTCCCGCCTGTGCGATGAGCACACCGCTGAGCGCCGGTCCGGCCATGGCGCCGAGCTGGGACAGCGCGTTGTTGAGGCCGATGGCGGGACGCAGTGCGGCGTCGCCCACCACCTCGTTGACGAAGACCTGCCGCGTGGGCTGGTCCACCGCGGCGGTGACGCCCAGGGCCACGCAACTGGCATAGACAACCCAGACAGTGAGAGTGCCGCTGGCAGCCCAGGCGGCAAGCCCCATGCCCAGCAGCACGATGACGGCCTGGCACACCATCATGATCCGGCGCTTGGGAAAGAGGTCCACCACCAGTCCGGCAAGCGGACCCACCACCAGCATGGGCAGGAACTGGAGGGCGACGGCGGCCCCCACCGCTGCAGGGCTGCCAGTCAGCTGCAGCACCAGCCAGTCCTGGGCCAGGCGCTGCATCCACACGCCAAGGCTGCCGGCCAGCTGCATGGCCAGGAAGAGCCGGTAGTTGTGGTGTTTTAGGGGATGGTACCAGCGGGGCCGGCTGATTCGTTCGGGTGCTGCCTGTGCGGGACGGGTGCGTCGGGACGGCACGGTCAGCGTCGGGGACGGCTGGAGCGCAGCTTCACTGCGGCGGCGGCCAGGATGAGGGTTCCGGGGACGACGACGAAGAGGGCTGCGAGCATCCAGACGAACACCACGGCGCAGAACAGGGCAGCGGCGAGCAGCAGCGAGCCGGTCCAGTCACGGAGGGCGGCTGCCTGGCCGGCTTCGAGGGCCTGACGCCAGGTGCCTTTGCCGGTTGCGGATCCTGCGGAGTCGGATCCTGCGAAGTCTGACCACGCGGAGGTTGTGCGGAGCAGGACGATGGCGGCGCCGGCGGCGAGGATGAGCGTGGCAGGAAGGACCAAGCCGCGGCCCGGGAGCTGCCCCACCCATGCGAGCAAAAGGTTGAGGACAATCACGACGGCGGCTGCCGCCGTCGTGATTCCAAGTTTCCAGCTGCCGGGCAGGGCAGCCTTGAACAGCCCCCACAGGCCGCGGACGGAATCATCCCGGCCGTTCAGGTGCCGTTCGAGGTGGGCGGTCCCGGCCGCATAGGCGGCCGGGATGGTGACGAGCGGGAGGGACAGCACCAGCACCAGTACCCCTGCCAGGAGGGTTTCGGAGAACAGGGCGAACCGGTTCACCGGAATGGGTTCTTGGCCGGATGCGGGTGTGGTGCTGTCCATGACACTCATTTTCTGTCTCGCTTCTTCTCTAGCCCTTGAGGCCCTGGGTGGAGACGCCTTCGACGATGTACCGCTGGAAGATCAGGAAGAAGATCAGCACGGGGAGCAGGGCCAGGACAGACATGGCGATCATGGCGCCGTAGTCCGAGGACTGGGTCTGGTCCACAAAGAGCCGCAGGGCCAGCGGCAGCGGGTACTTGTCCGGGGTGTTCAGGTACAGCAGGGGGCCCAGGAAATCGTTCCAGCTCCAGATGAAGGAAAAGATCGAGGTGGAGATCAGGGCCGGCTTCATCAGCGGCAGCATGATGGAGAAGAAGATCCGGGCGTGCCCGGCGCCGTCGATCCGGGCCGCCTCATCCAGCTCCGTGGGCAGGCCGCGCATGAACTGGACCATGAGGAAGACGAAGAACGCGTCCGCGGCCAGGAATTTGCCGATCAGCAGCGGCACGTACGTATCCACCAGGCCCAGCTGCTGGAACACGATGTACTGCGGAATGATCACCACGTGGAAGGGCAACAGCAGGGTGGCGATCATCATCCCGAAGAACAGGCTGCGGCCGGGGAAGTTGATCCTGGCGAACGCGTACGCCGACACGGACGCGGACAGGATGGTTCCCACCACCGCGCCCAGGGCCAGGATCAGGGAGTTGGTGAAGAACTGCAGGGTGGATACGCCGCCGATGCCGTCCATGGCCGTGACGAAGTTGTCGAAGCTGAAGTTGTTCGACCACAGTGACGTGTTCTGCCCGCCGATTTCGGAGTTGGGCTTGAACGACGAGGCGATCATCCACAGGCCGGGGTACAGCGCGATAGCCGTGAGGACCAGCGCCGCGGCATGGAAGACCACGCTCTTGGCCCGCTTGGCCCCGGCGGACTCGGACTTGGGGTTGTAGGCAGGGGCAGTGTCCGGGGTGGACTGGGTGGGGGTTGCCATGGTTGTCATCGTGAATCACCGCTGTAGTGGACCCAGGACTTGGACGTGCGGAAGAAGATCAGCGTGATGATGCCGACCACGACCACCAGCAGCCAGGCCATGGCCGAGGCGTAGCCCATCCGGAAGTCGCTGAAGCCGCGCAGGTACAGGTAGAGGGTGTAGAAGAGGGTGGATCCGGCGGGGCCGCCGTCGCCGTTGGAGATGATGTAGGCCGACGCGAAAACCTGGAACGCGTGGATGGTTTCCATCAGCAGGTTGAAGAAGATCACCGGGGAGAGCATGGGCCAGGTGATGTTGAAGAACTTCCGCACCGGGCCGGCGCCGTCCATGGACGCTGCTTCGTAGAGCTCGCCGGGGATCTGCTTGAGCCCGGCCAGGAAGATCACCATCGGGGCGCCGAACTGCCACACCGTCAGCAGGATGAACATCGGCATGGTCATGGCGGGGTTGCCCACCCAGCCGCCCAGGTTGATCCCGAAGAAGGACAGGCCCTGGTCCACCGGACCGGAATCGCCGAACATCGCCTTCCAGACGATCGCGATGGACACGGACGCACCAATCAGCGACGGAGCATAGAACGCCGACCGGTAGAAGCCCTGGCCGCGGCGCTTGCTGTTCAGCAGCATGGCCACCGCCAGCGCGGCGGCGAGCTTCAGCGGGGTGCCGAAGACCACGTAGGACAATGTCACGCCCACGGACTGCAGGAACCGTTCGTCCTGGAAGAGGGTGGTGTAGTTGTCCAGGCCGATCCACTTGGGCGCCTCAAACAGGTTGTAGTTGGTGAAGGACAGGTACAGCGAGGAGATCATCGGCCCCACCGTCAGGGCAATGAATCCCAGCAGCCAGGGCAGCAGGAACGTGTAGCCGGCACGGGCGTCCACCCCGTTGCGCTTCGACTTGCGAAGCTGCACGGGAGCGGACGACGCCGAACGCCTGCTCAGGGTTGGGCTTGAAGTCACGAGATCATTCCGTAAGTCGTGGAACCAGGGCGGGAGGGCATGGCAGCCGGATCAGGCGTTCTGCTTGATGACGTCTTCGGCTTCCTTGAACCACGCGTCGACGGCACCGTCAACGGTGACCTTGCCGTAGTTAAGGTCGGAGGCGATCCGGCCGAACGAAGCTTCCAGCGTTCCGAAGCCGACGATGGGCGGCTCCGGGGCATCCTTGAGGTACTGCTCGATGGACTTCTCATAATCCACCACGAGCTTGTCGGCGCCGTCGAAGGTGGTACCGTCGCGCTGGGTCTTGGAGGCGGGGACGCCGCGGGAGGTCTTGAAGATCTGGCCCACCTCGGGGTCGTTGACCATGAAATCGATGAAGCGCGCGGCAGCATCCTTGAACTTGGTCTTGGCGCTTGCCACCATCAGCATGGAAGGCTTGAGGAACAAGCCCAGGTTGTTGGGGTCATCCGACGGCACGGGCACCAGCTTGAGTTCCTTTGCGCCGCTGTCCCCGAGGTAGCCGGCCATGAAGTTGTCCCAGGTAACCTCGGCAGCACTGACGTTCGAACCGAACGGCGACTTGGGCTTGAGCTGGGTCACCCTCTCTTCCGGAACGATGGCCTGGGTCCCGCGAAGCTTCGAGTTGAGGTTCCACCAGGTCTTCAGGTCGTCCTTGCTGAAACCCAGCTTCCCGTCGCTGTTGAAGGCCTGCATGTTCTTCTGCCGGAGCCAGATGTTGAACTGCCACCACACGCCGGTGAAGTCCGTGGACCCATAGAGGGTGCCGTTGCCCTTGTCGCCAACTTCCTTCAGGAATGACTGGAATTCGGACCAGGTCCACTTGCCGGTGGGCTCGGCAATGCCCAGGGAGGCAAGCTTGGCGGGGTCGTAGTAGACGGCGAAGGCGTTGGTGCTGGTGGGGATGCCATAGGTCTTGCCCTTGATCTGGCCTGAAGGCAGGAGGGACTTCTCAAAGGCGTCCGTGTTGATCTTGACCGTGCCCAGGTCCAGGAGCTGGTTGCGCTGGCCGTAGTCGCGCAGGTAGGACAGGTCCCACTGCATGACGTCCGGCAGGCCACCGCCGGCGGCCTCGGTGGCACGCTTCTGCCAGTAGCCGGCGAAGTCGGTGAAGTTGCCGTTGACCTTGATATCGGGGTTCTTCGACTCGAACAAGGCGATGGCCTTGCGGGTACGCTCGGCGCGGTCGTCGTTGCCCCACCAGGTGTAGTTGATGGTGACGGGCTTGTCCGCGGAGCCGGTCTGGCCGGACGAGCCGGATCCGTTTCCACAGGCCGACAGTGCTGCTGCCGATGCGGTACCAATGGCGACGGTTGTGAGGAAATGCCTTCTGTTGATCACGGGAGCCTCCTTGCTCAATGGGTGTTTGCCAAATCTCGGTCTACAACACGGGTAGTGAGCTGGCTTACACGGCTTCTGAAACGATACAATAGCGACATTCCCAGGATTGGGCAAGCGTTTTCCAAACGTCTGACATCAGCCCTGTTCCATCTTCCCAGCAGACAAAGGAGTCCCATGACACGGCAGGCACCCCCCGGACGGCCGGGCGTTTGGAACAACGTCCAGGGCATCGCCTTCGGCGGTGACTACAACCCCGAGCAGTGGCCCGCCAGTGTCCGACTGGAGGACCTGGACCTGATGCGGGAAGCGGGAGTGAACTTCCTGAGCGTGGGGATTTTCTCCTGGGCACTGCTCGAACCGGCCGAGGGCCAGTACGACTTCGGGTGGCTGGACGAGGTCATGGACAACCTTGCCGGGATCGGGGTGAAGGTGGCCCTGGCCACGGCCACCGCCGCTCCCCCGGCCTGGCTGGTCCGCAAGCATCCGGAAATCCTGCCGGTCACGGCCGACGGGACCGTGCTGGGACCGGGCTCACGGCGGCACTACACGCCGTCGTCGGCCGTTTACCGCCGCTACGCCACCGGCATCACCCGCGCCCTCGCCGAACGGTACAAGGACCACCCGGCCCTGGCGCTGTGGCACGTGGACAACGAACTGGGCTGCCACGTCTCAGAGTTCTACGGCGAGGAGGACGCCGCAGCCTTCCGCGCCTGGCTGCAACGCCGCTATGGCAGCATCGGGGCGCTCAACGCATCCTGGGGCACTGCGTTTTGGTCACAAAACTACGGTTCCTTTGAAGAAATCCTGCCGCCCGCCGTCGCGCCGTCCACGCTGAACCCGGGCCAGCAGTTGGACTTCCAGCGATTCAACTCCTGGGCGCTCATGGACTACTACCGGGAACTGGTGGCCGTCCTGCGCGAGGTAACCCCGGAGATCCCGTGCACCACCAACCTGATGGCCTCCAGCGCCACCAAGTCCATGGACTACTTTGACTGGGCCAAGGATTTGGACGTCATCGCCAACGACCACTACCTGGTGGCGGCCGATCCTGAACAGCACGTCGAACTGGCCTTCAGCGCGGACCTCACCCGGGGCATCGCGGGCGGTGACCCATGGATCCTGATGGAACATTCGACGTCGGCTGTGAACTGGCAGCCGCGCAACCAGCCCAAGATGCCCGGCGAGATGTTGCGCAATTCCCTGGCCCACGTGGCCCGCGGAGCCGACGCGGTCATGTTCTTCCAGTGGCGGCAGAGCTTTGCAGGCTCGGAGAAGTTCCACTCGGCCATGGTGCCGCACGGCGGACGGGACACGCGCGTGTGGCGGGAAGTGGTGGAACTGGGCGCCGCGCTGAAGCGGCTTGAGCCCGTGCGCGGCACCCGGGTCCAGTCCCGTGCCGCCATTGTCTTTGACTATGAAGCCTGGTGGGCCAGTGAGATCGATTCGAAGCCCAGCGTGGACGTGAAGTACCTGGACCTGCTGCGGGCCTTCCACCGTTCATTGGTGCTCCGCGGTGTCACGGTGGATATGGTGCATCCCTCCGCGTCGCTGGACGGGTACGACCTGGTGCTGGTGTGCACGCTGTACGCGGTCTCCGATGAGCATGCCGCCAACATCGCTGCCGCGGCAGCGGCCGGCGCAACTGTCCTGGTCAGCTACTTCAGCGGAATCGTGGATATGCAGGACCACGTCCGCCTGGGCGGCTACCCTGGCGCTTTCCGCGACCTCCTGGGCGTGCGGGTGGAGGAGTTCCACCCCCTGCTGACCGGGTCGCAGCTGAAGCTGAGCGACGGTACCGTGTCCTCGGTCTGGAGCGAACATGTCCACCTGGCCGGCGCGGAAGCGGTGAAAACCTTTACCGAGTACCCGCTGGAGGGTGTCGCCGCCCTGACCCGCCGGGCCGTGGGTTCCGGAGCCGCCTGGTACCTGGCCACCTTCCCGGACCGCGACGGCATCGATGCCCTCCTGGACAAGCTGCTGGCGGAATCCGGGGTTTCTCCCGCCGCCGCAGCCGATCCCGGGGTGGAGCTAGTGCGCCGGCGTTCGGCCGACGGGCAGAGCTTCCTGTTCGCCATCAACCACGCGCGGGAGGACGCCTCCGTCTCCGCCGCCGGCACGGATCTGTTGACGGGTGAGCCGTTTGCCGGCACTGTTCCCGCTGGCGGCGTGGCGGTGGTTGCCGAAGGCTGAGGACTTCGGCTTCAGGTAAGTACTAAGGCTCTATGAGGTACGACGGCGGCGCCCTCCGGGTGCCGCCGTTTTGCTAATGCGGGGGTCAGCCCTAAAACAGACGGTGCCGAGTAGGGACTGAACGTTCTTCCTCTGCCGCCCTTCCTGCTAAGAAGGCTTCCGCCTCTCCTTCGGCAGCTTTCCACATAGGAGATACCAGCCGTCGGAAATGTCAGAGGGTGCTGGAAGACTTTGGTTATGGAAGCGGTGTTGGGGACAGCGGCAGGACCGGAGGTGGGGGCTCCGGGGCTGTCTGCTGCCGATGTGGTCCAGTCTCCGCCCGCTGTTCCGGAAGTTGCTGCCCCTTCCATTGCTGATGTCGTGGACCTGTTGGCTCGTGTTGCGGCGCCGGCTGATGGTGCCGGAATGATTGACCAGATCCGGGGCCTTGAGGATTTGAAGTCCCTTGCCGGTGCCCGCCAGGCCGAGCTTGCTGTGGCCTTTGATCTGTCGCAGCGGCGGGAGCAGGCCGCCGCCGGTGTCGCGTCCGGGGAGCAGGGCGCCGGGGTAGCTGCGCAGATCGCGCTGGCGCGGCGGGAGTCCCCGGCCCGGGGCTCCCGGCTGCTGGGCCTGGCCAAAACCCTGACCGGGATGCCCCGCACCTTCGCCGCGTTCCGGGCCGGCTTGCTAAATGAGTGGCGGGTGACACTGGTGGTCAAGGAAACCATCTGCCTGACTCGAGAGGACCGGGCGGGGGTGGATGAAGAACTCGCCGCGGACGCCGGCGCCCTGGACGGTATGGGAGACAAGGCCATCATCGCCGCAGCCCGTGCCGCGGCGTACCGGCGCAACCCTGCTTCGGTGGCGAAGCGGGCTGCCCGGGCTGTGGGTGAGCGGTGCGTGAGTTTGCGGCCCGCTCCGGACACGATGGCCTACCTGACCGCCCTGCTCCCGGTATCCCAGGGTGTCGCCGCCTACGCCGCCCTGGCCAAGGACGCGGGCAGTGCCCGGTCGGGCGGCGATGAGAGGTCGCGGGGGCAGGTCATGGCCGACACCCTCGTCGAACGCGTCACCGGCACCCCCGGAGGAATCAGCGGGGTGGAGATCCAGCTCGTCATGACCGACCGAACCCTCCTGCAGACCGACGCCGAACCCGCACGGCTCCCCGGCTACGGCACCATCCCCGCAGCCTGGGCCAGGGAACTCACCCTCACAACTGAATCCTCGACAGGCCTGAATCTTTGGATCCGGCGGCTCTACACCGCCCCCCTATACCGGGGAGCTGGTGGCGATGGACTCCAAAGCCAGGCTTTTCCCGGCAGGCCTGAAACGCTTCCTTCACACCCGGGATGACACCTGCCGGGCCCCGTACTGCGACGCCCCGATCAGGCACCACGACCACATCCTCGCCTGGCACCAGGGCGGACCCACCAGCAGGAGCAACGGCCAGGGCCTGTGCGAAGCCTGCAACCACACCAAGAAAGCCCGGGATGGACAGCGAAACCAGTCCCCGGTCCGCGGCATACGGTGGCCACCACCACCCCAACCGCTCACACCTACCACTCCACCGCACCACCCCTCCCCGGAAGTGCACTACCGCGAGCGCACATCAGGGCCGACAACATCACGTCGAGGAATGTTGGCAGGCAAGTCCGCCGCGCTCCCTCGCCGGGAAGGCCAGCCGGCGCTTCCCCACCGCCACCGGGTGTGCCACGGCGGCCAATCGTCCAGGTGTTGGGTCGTGTCATCCAGCCCACCATGACCTGACGGCCAACAGATGATGGGATCAGCCAACCAGCGTGCCTGTGGACGCCAGGGCAGGGTGGCAGATACTGGACGAGTGATTCGACCGGCAGCGACAGCAGACCTAAGGTGCATCCAGGAGATTGAGACAGCCGCAGGGGAACTTTTCCGGGCACTCGGCATGGATGCGGTCGCCGATGACCCGCCGCCCACTGTGGAACAACTGAGCGCGTATGTGGCCGCCGGGACGGCGTGGGTTGCGGCCGACCCGGCAGGCGACGCGATCGGGTACATCCTTATCGACGCCCAAGCCAATGGGGCCCACATCGAACAGGTCACGGTCCATCCCCGGCATGTTGGCTTCGTGGCCGAGGACAGTGATGTCGCGCAGGGTCCCCGCCGGGCCTTCCGTTTAAGCAGCCCTGTCCCGGTTAAACAGCCCTGCCCGGAAGGAACCATTGGGTACCTTCCGGGCAGATCTGCCACCCGCCGTCGAACGTCTGGATTGGGAGGCGTCCCTCCAGACTGTCCGGAGCCGTGTTGGCGGTGTGAAGACTTACTTGCTGATGGCCGACTTCATCTCATCGGTTGCTTTTTTGCCGGCATCTTCCGGGGACAAGCGTTCAAAGAGGACCTCGGAGGTGTAGCGCTTAATGATCTCCTGGATGGCACCGGCGCCCTTCGGCGGCGGCGCGGGGGCCTCACCGAGCTCATTCTTGATCTGGTCGATGAAGTTGACCACCTTGACGTCGGCGGGGGTGAGTTTGGACTGGATGGCTGCCCGGACATCCGAGTTCGGGTAGACTCCACGGTCGGCCAGGAGCGCCTCGCCCGCCTTGACGTTGTTGGTCAGGAAGTTGATGAACTTGGCGGTTTCCTGCGGGTGCTTGGTGCGCGAGGAGGCCGACCAGAACTGCGATGCCTTGTACCAGAGCTCCGCATCGGCGGCGGAGCCCGTCTTGGTGGGGAAGCGCAGGATCTTCAGGTCCCCGCCACTGGCCTTCTCCAAGGCAGGGGCCTGGTTGGACCACCAGAAGGCCATGCCGTTCTTGCCTGTCGCCAGTCCGCTCTGGTCAAGCGGAGCAGCCTCGGCCTCCACCACCTCGGATGCGGAAGGCACCGCTTTGTCCTGGCTGAGCTTTTTCAGGAAGGCCCACCACTCGGCAATGTCGCCGGGCTCAAAACCCAGCTTGCCGTCGGATGTGTACAGCGACTTGCCGTTCTGCCGGAGCCACACGCCCAGGGAGGCCTCGTCGGTTCCGTAGGCGGCCGCGCCGTAGGTTCCCTTGGGGGACTTGGCGGTGATTTCGGCGGCGATGCGGCCGAAGTCCTCCCAGGTCCACTTCGAGTCGTTGGGAAGCGGGACCCCGGCGGCTTCGAAGACCTTCGGGTTGGCAAGGATGGTGGCAGCGTTGATGCCGGCGGCGATGCCCGTCAGGCCCTTCTCACCCTTGCCCGCATTGAGTGCAGCCTCATCCAGCTTGGAGGTGTCGATGTCGTACTTGGAGAGGTCCAGGAGCGCGCCGCGGCTGGAGTACTCCGTGATGTACTTTTCGTCCATCTGGATGATGTCAGGGGCATCATTTGCCGCAACCTGGGTTGCCAGTTTGTCCCAGTATCCGCTCCAGTCGCCGAACTCCGGCTTAATCTTGATCTTCGGGTTCTCGGCTTCGAACTGTTTGATGGCTTCCTGGGTGAGCTGGGCCCGCTTGTCGCCGCCCCACCAGGAGAAGCGGAGTTCGACGGTGCCGTCCGCGTTCTGCGGGGCTGCTCCCCCGCCGCAGGCGCTGAGGGCCATGACGGCGGCGACTGCGGCCGCAACGGCGCCGGCTTTACGGGTTCGGCCGTGGCGGCCGGGGCGCGGTGCGCCTGAAGTGGGTGCCCCTGCGCGCTGCTTTGCAGCAGCTGCAGGACGGGGAAAAAGCGGCACGGTGTACTCCGATCTTCTTTGATCCAGGTGCGGGTGGTGTTCCAAGTGGGGACTTGGTGCCCGGCAGCAGCAGGGCTGGCGGGGAAGAGCGCGAAAGCGATTTCTACTTCTGATATTACAAGTCGAAAACTTGTAATACAAGATCCAGAGTAACAGTTCTGAAAGATTTCGGACGGCGCAGACAAACGAACGGCCCGCCGCAAGGACGGGCCGTTCGGGATGTGAAGTTGCAGCGCGGGTTACTTGATGCCGGTGGTGGCGATGCCCTTGATGAGGAATCGCTGGCCGAAGAGGAAGACCAGGAATACCGGCAGCAGGGACACGATGGACATGGCGAACAGGGAGCCCCAGCTCGTTGCCGACTGCGAGTCCACAAAGGCGCGCAGCGCCACCGGAACGGTGAACATATCGGGATCCGTGAGGTAGATCAGGGCACCGAAGAAGTCGTTCCAGGTCCAGATGAATGTGAAAATGGTGGTGGTGGCCAGCGCCGGGACCATCAGCGGCAGGATGACCCGCAGGAAGATGCGCGGATGGCCGGCGCCGTCAATACGTGCCGCCTCATCGAGTTCGCGCGGGATGCCGCGGATGAACTGCACCATCAGGAACACGAAGAACGCGTCCGTGGCCAGCAGCTTGGGGACCAGCAGCGGCCAGAAGGTGTTCACCCAGCCGATCTGCGAAAACAGGATGTACTGCGGGACGATCACCACGTGGAACGGCAGCATGATGGTCAACAGCATGATGCCGAAGAACAGCCGCTTGCCCGTGAACTGGAGCCGGGCGAAGGCATAGGCAGCCATGGAGCACGACACCAGGTTTCCCAGGATGGAGCCGATCACCACGATTGCCGAGTTCAGCATGTAGTGGCCGAACGGGTGCGTCAGGGCCGACCATCCGGAGGTGTAGTTGCTCATTTCGAGGCTGTTCAGCCACAGTCCGGGCTCCCGGAAGATCATCTCGTTGGGGCGCAGCGAGGACACCACCATCCACAGGAGCGGGTAGATCATCAGGGCGCCGGCAAGGATGAGGATGCCGTGCTTCATCAGCGACTTGCCTCGCTGTGCCCGGCTGAAGGCCAGGGTTCCCCGGGACTCGCGGACCCTGGGCTTGCGGTTGTTTGGCTTGCCGGCGCCGGTGGACTTCCTCTCCGGGGTGGGCAGCGTCTCAAGCTTAGTCGTCATAGAAAACCCAATACTTAGAAGCGATGAAGTTGATGGCGGTGAAGACACCGATGATGAGCAGCAGGACCCACGCCATGGCTGAGGCGTAGCCCATGTCGAACTGGCCGAAGCCCTTTTGGTACAGGTACAGCGTGAAGAACATGGTGGAGTCCGAAGGCCCGCCGTTGCCGCCGGAGACGATGAACGCCTGGGTGAACGACTGGAAGGAACCGATGATCTGCAGCACCAGGTTGAAGAAAATGATCGGGCTCAGCATCGGCAGGGTGATCCGCCAGAACTGCTGGAGCGTGGTGGCGCCATCAACCTTGGCGGCCTCGTAGTACATGTTGGGGATCTGCCGCAGGCCCGCCAGGAAGATGATCATGGGGGCGCCGAAGGTCCAGACGTGCAGCAGGATGATCGATCCCAGGGCTGTGCTCGGGTCCGAGATCCAGCCCGGGCCCTGGATACCGAACATCGCCAGGACCTGGTTGACCAGGCCGGTGGTGCCGAAGATCTGCTTCCACAGGATGGCGACGGCCACGGACCCGCCCAGCAGCGACGGCAAGTAGAACACCGAGCGGTAGAACGGAAGGCCACGAAGTCCCTTGTCCAGGACGAGCGCGATCAACAGCGCCACGGCCAGCTGCAGCGGAACACCCACGAAGACGTAGGTGAACGTGACGCGGAGGGAGTTGTGGAGCCGGGCGTCGCTGAGCATGCGGGTGAAGTTGTCCAGACCCGTCCATTCCGGCGGCTGGAGCAGGTTGTAGTCCGTAAAGGACAGGTAGAGGGACATCAGCATGGGGCCGATGGTGATGGCCACCAGGCCCACCAGCCACGGCAGCAGGAAGATGTAGGCGGCCTTGTTGTCCCGCCTGTTGGCCTTCTTCTCGGCGGCGGTGACTTTGCCCTTCCGCCGGGTAATGGAGCTGAGTTCGCTGATGGCGCTCACGGAAGCTGCTCCGTCCTGGGGATGTGTTTTGCGGCCATGTGGTCTCCTTTGGTCATCGTGGCCTCCACGTTGGTTCATCGCCGGGCGATGGGGGTAACCGGCACCCCGGTGCCGGCGCTGCTCCTGCCCGTGAAAGCTGAAGCGGTTCCGGTGCCGCGGGGTCCGTTCGAATTGCGGCTCCGTACCAAAGTAAACGCTTTCTTGACTCCTGTATAGCCCTTTGTTAGTTTTTGAGAAAACGCTTTCTGTTACCGGCGTCACTCGCGTTCAACCTACCTGCCAAGGGGCACAACAATGAAGTTTGGTCTCAAGAAATCCGTCATGGGCATCACCGGCGCCTTCGCCGCAGCCGCTCTGGTCCTCACCGGCTGCGGCAGCAGCCCGCAAGCAGGAAAAGTGGGGACGGCAGAAGATCCCGTCACCATCCGGTTTGCCTGGTGGGGCAACGACTCCAGGGCCAAAACCACCATGGAGGTGATCAAGGCTTTCGAAGCCGCGAACCCCACCATCAAGGTCCAGGGCGAGAACACCGAATACAGTTCCTACTGGGACAAGATGGCCACCCAAATCGCGGGTGGAACAATGCCGGATGTCATCGCTATGAGCGGCGCCTACCCCAGCGAGTACGCCAGCCGGGGCGTGCTGTTGAACCTGGACAAGGTCAAGGACCAGATCGACACCTCGAAGTTTGCCGAGGGGACCGTGGACCTGGGCAAGATCGACGGCAAGCAGTACACCATTACTGCCGGCGTTAACTCGATGTCCATGGTCCTTGACCCCAAGGTCTTCGAGGCGGCCGGAGTGCCGCTTCCAAACGATGAGACCTGGACCTGGGACGACTACGCCAGGATCGCGGCCGAGATCACTGAAAAGTCACCGGCCGGAACCTTCGGCACCACGCCCATGGCCAACGATTCCTTCCTCGCAGTCTGGGCCCGCCAAAACGGTGAGGCCCTCTACACTGACGATGGAAAGAAGATGGGCATCAGCGAGGACACCCTGACCCGCTGGTTCGAACTCAACAAGAAGCTGACAGAGACCGGTGGCGCACCCTCCGCCTCCCAGACCGTCGAGGACGGCTCGGCGCAGCCCGAAATGACCCTGATGGGCCAAGGAAAGCAGGGAATGAAAATTTCCTGGAGCAACCAGATGACGTCCTACTCCGGCGCGCCCCTGGTCATGGTGAAGCTGCCCGGCGAAAGCGCCCGGCCCGGTTCCTGGCTGCGTTCCTCTATGGAATACGCCATCTCTTCGAAGTCGCCACAGTCCAAGGAAGCGGCCCTCTTCATCAACTACCTGGTCAACAACATGGACGCAGCGTCAAAGATCAAGAGCGACCGGGGCATGCCGGCCAACACGGAACTGAAGGCGGGCATCACTCCCTTGCTGAAGGAAACCCAGCAGAAGGAGGCGGCCTACCTTGACCGCATTGCCGAGATGAAGATTCAGGCACCCAAGCCGTTCCCGGCAGGCTCATCGGCCACCATGGAAGTCCTGAACCGCTACAACACGGATGTACTCTTCGGAAAGATCTCCCCTCGCGATGCTGCCAAAGGCATGATCTCCGAGGTCAACCAGAACCTCGCCTGATCCACCCACGGCGCCCGGATCCATCAGAGTAAGGAGGCCAGCCACATGACTGCAACAGCAAGGCCCAGCGCCATCGCCGGCTATGCGGACTGGCCCGCCTACGTCCGGGAACATCCGCGCCACCAGGCGTCCGGCGCTGCGGCGCAGGAACTGTCGGACGTGCTGGGCGTCCCGGACCGCGACGCACTTCCCGAGGTGACGGTGCACTGGGAGGAAACGTACGACGGCGCCACCACCTCCCAGCTCAGCTGGCAGTTGGGCTTCGGGCCACGGACTACGGGCTGGCTGGTGAGGCCGGCCGGGAGTTCCGGCCCCCTGCCGGGCGTCCTGGCACTGCACTGCCACGGCGGGAACAAGTTCGGCGGGGCCGATCGGCTGGTGGAACTGCCGGACAGCCACCCCTCCGCAGCCGCTGCCCGCGCAGGCCACTATGACGGTCACGCCCTGGCCACGGACATCGCGCGGCGTGGCTTCGCCGTCCTGGCCCACGACACATTCTCCTGGGGCAGCCGCAGGTTTGACCTCGCAACTCCCCCGTGGCGGACGGCCTCGGCAGCAGCGGCGAGGCAGGCACAGTGGCGGGAGGACGGCGTCGTGCCAACCGAAGCGGAGGAATACAACGCCGCTGCCGGCTTCCACGAAGACACCGTTGCCAAAGCGGCCGGCCTGCTGGGCACCAGCCTGGCAGGCATGGTGGCGCACGACGACCTTGCCGCCCTGGACATCCTGGCGTTGCTGCCGGGGGTGGACCAGGACAACCTGGGCTGCATCGGCTTCTCCGGCGGCGGCGGCCGTTCCCTTGCCCTCGCGGCCCTCAGCCCCCGCATCGGGGCCGCCGTGGTGACCTGCATGATGACCACCTTCGAATCGCTCTTCCCCGCCTACCTGGACGCGCACTCCTGGTTGCTGCAGACCCCCGGCCTGTGGAAACTGGGCGACTGGCCGGAGCTCACCTGCCGGGCTGAAACGGCCCGTTTCCTGGTGCAGTACGCCCTGGCGGATGAGCTGTTCCCGGAAGACGGGATGCGCCAGGCGGACCGGCTGCTGGAATCAATGCACACCGGCACGGACACCTACACCGGCAGCTTCTGGCCGGGCGGGCACGTGTTCACGGCGGCCATGCAGGACGAGGCCCTGGACTTCCTGGCCAAAACGCTGGCCCCTTGACCCCCTTTCCAACAGCACCAAGGACTTACGTGACCACACAGCATTCAACCGAATCCAGCCACCAGCGACCCGGATCCACAGCCACTCCCCGGATTGCGCTGGTGGGCGTACACGGCTTCGGCGAGCGCCACCTCGCCAATCTGGCCCGGCTTGAGGCCGCCGGCGCCCTGGAACTGGTGGCCGTGGCCGATCCCCTCCCGCCGCAGGCCGGCACGCTGGCCGAGTCGGTCGCCGTGTTCCCCGACCTGGAGGCGCTGCTGGCCGCCCAGCCGGGTGCCGACGTCGTCATTCTTGCCACCCCCATCCAGACCCACGCCCCACTGGCCCTTGCCGCCTTGGATGCCGGGATGGACGTCTACGTGGAAAAGCCGCCGGTCGCCTCCCTGGCCCAGTTTGAGCAGGTTCTTGCCGCCGCGCGTGCGAACGGACGCCTGGTCCAGGTAGGCTTCCAAAGCCTGGGGTCACACGCCCTGCCCGCCATCCGCGCCAAAGTGGCCGCCGGGGAGATCGGCACCGTCCTGGGCATCAGCGCCACGGGCCAGTGGCTGCGGACCAAGGCCTACTTCAAGCGCTCACGCTGGGCAGGGAAGCGCAGCCTGGACGGCACCGACGTGGTGGATGGCGTGGCCACCAATGCGCTGGCCCACGCCGTTGCCACCGGCCTGTCCCTGGCCGGCGCCCACACGCTCGCTGACGTAGCCTCCGTGGAAACCGACCTGTACCGGGCCAATGACACCGAGAGCGACGACACCTCGGTGCTCCGGGTCCGCACGGCCGGCGGAGACACCCTGCTGTGCGCCCTCACGCTGTGCGCCTCCGAACAGCAGGATCCCACCGTCACGGTGCACGGAACCCGGGGCGACATCACCCTCTTCTACACGCGGGATGAGGTAGTCATCAGCACCCCCGACGGCGAGCGCAGGGAAACGTACGGCCGCACCGACCTGCTGGAAAACCTGCTGGACGCCCGTGCCACCGGAGCTCCGCTGCTTGGCGCCCTGCCGCACACCGGCGCCTTCACCGCAGTGCTGGAAGCCATCCGCACCTCCCCCGCGCCGGCCCCGATCGATCCTGCATCAATCTCGTGGGAGGGCGACGGCGACGACGCCCACCCCGTGGTTCAGGGCATCAGCGACATGATGGGCCGCGCCATCAAGGCGCAGGCAACCTTCGCCGAGCTCGGCGCCCCCTGGGCCCGGGCCCTTCCGCCGGTACGGACGCTGGCCGTGGACGGCCGGCCGGTGGCCGACTACCAGGACGGCAGCCATATCCGCGCCGTCTCCTCCCCGCGCCCCTACCTGCACCCTGTCCGGACCCTCGGCGGCACTGTGGTCACGGACCACATGCCGCTGGACCACGTGTGGCACCTGGGAGTGGGGGTGGCCCTCCAGGACGTGGACGGCGTCAACTTCTGGGGCGGCCGCACGTATACGCGGGAGGCGGGGCAGTACATCTGGCGCCCCGACCACGGCAGCATCAGCGTATCCACGTCACACCTGAGCGACGCCGGCAGCGGACACGAGGGCCGGCTGCAGGAGACGCTTACCTGGAACGGCCCCGACGGTTCCCCCGTCCTGGGGGAGGAACGCACCTGGACGTGGTCCGCCGTCGCGCCTTCCATCTGGCGGCTATCCCTGGACTTTGCGCTGTCCCCCGCAGGGGACACGCCGGTCAGCCTGGGCAGCCCTGGCTCCAACGGCCGCTTCGAGGGTGGCTACGGGGGTTTCTTCTGGCGCCTGCCCGGGTGCGGAGACGCGGCCGTGTGGACGCCGGCCGGCAGCGGCGAGGCGGCGACCCACGGCAGCGTCACGCGCTGGCTCGCCTGGTCAGGAAAGTTCGACGGCGGCCCGGCCACCTTGGTGTTCGTCGCCCCGGAAGGCTGCACCGACCCGTGGTTTGTCCGAATGGACGGCTACCCCGGCGTGGGACAGTCGCTCGCCTGGGACCGCCGCGTCATGGCCGAGCCGGGAAACCCGGCGCGGCGGCACATCACCGTCCTGGTGGCCGACGGAATCCTGGCCACCACCGACATCGAGGCTTTGATCAACCAACAGGGGGACCCGTCATGACGCAAACAACAACCGCAGCCGTTCCGCCCCGGGAGGCACGGGTGGCTCCCGGGGCACGGACGGACCGCACCATCAAGCGCCGCCGTGTCCTGGACATCCTTGACGCCGCCGGGCGGGACTCGCTGCTCCTGACCTCCAACACGGCCCTGACCTGGTACCTGGATGGCAGCCGGGTGCACATCAGCCTGGCCGGGGACCCCATCGCGGCCCTCCTGGTGGACCGCGACGGCGACCACCTGGTGACATTCAACAACGAGGCCGGGCGGATCGCGGCCGAAGAGCTTCCGGCCGAGGTCAACCTCCACACCGTCCCCTGGTACGGGAACCTCCACCAGGCCGCCGCAGCCGTTGGCAACGGCAGCTCCCAGCCCCCGCTGGCGGAAACCGACGTCACCGCGGAACTGCGCGCCGCCCGCCAGCAGCTCCTCCCCGCCGAAAGTGCACGGTACTCCCTGCTCAGCGCCGAACTGGCGGCCATGATGACGGACGTCCTTTCCGCCGCGAGCCCGGACACCACCGAGTTCGAACTCGTTTCGGCGCTGGCCGCCCGGGTGGTGGCGGCCGGAGCGGAGCCGCTGGTGCTCCTGTGCAACGGCAGCTCCCGCAGCACCTTCCGGCACCCGTTGGCCACCCACTCCCCCTTGGGCCGCCGCGCCATGGCCGTGGTGTGTGCCCGCCGGGACGGCTTGGTTGCCAACATCACCCGCTGGATCAGGTTCGACGCCGGCACCCCGGAAGAGCGCGACGCCGAGGCCCGCATCGCGGCCGTGGAGGCGGACATCTTCGATGCCACCGTTCCCGGGGCGCGCCTGGACAGGATCTTCACCGAAATCCAGGCGGCTTACGCCCGGCACGGCTTTGGGGCGGACCAGTGGGAGCAGCACCACCAGGGCGGTCCGGCCGGTTACGCGGGCCGTGATCCCAGGGTGACGGCGTCGGCGACCGACACTGTGGTGCTGGACCAGGCCTTCACCTGGAACCCGTCAGGGCCCGGCGTCAAGATCGAAGACACAGTCCAGCTCACCGAATCCGGGTTGCGGGTCCTCACGGCGGACCCGCGCTGGCCCACGGCCACTGTCAACGGGCTGGAACGGCCGCTGACGCTGCAGCTGTAGGTGCTTCGCCAGGCACGCAGAAAACCCCGGGACCGCTTGGTCCCGGGGTTTTCTGCGTAACCGCTCAGGGAAGCTGCAGTTCCCCGTCCACCCTGCGCGGGATGCCCAGCGGGTTGTCCTCGCGCAGCGCCGGGTGCAGCACGGTTTCCGGGGCGTCCTGGTAGGCCACGGGACGCTGGAACCTGCGGACCGCCGTCGCGCCTACCGAGGTGAACAGCGAGGTGGTGGCCGGGTAAGGACCGCCGTGCTGCTGGGCCCAGTTCACGGCCACGCCCGTGGGCCAGCCCTCGAACAGGACGCGTCCGGCGAGCCCGGAGAGCTGCTCCACCAGAGCCTCGATGTCCTCGCCCTGCTCGCTGTGGAGCGTTGCCGTGAGGCTGCCCGGGACCTTGGCCAGGACGGCCGACAGCTCTTCCTGGTCCGCGTACTCGATCAGGATGGTGGTGGGTCCGAAGCATTCCTCCAGCAGCTGCTCCGGGTTTTCGAGGACCTTGGCAGCGCTGGTGGAAAAGACCACCGGAGCGGCGCCGTTGGCGGCAGCGTCCTGGTCCACGCTGCCGCCCACCACGTCCACTCCGTCAACGGAGGCGAAACTGCGCAGACCATCCGGGTAGGCCTCGGCGATGCGGGTGGTGAGCATGCCCAAGGCCGGCTTGTCCTTGCTGGCCGCGGCCACCTCGGAGGAAAACCCGGTTCCTGCCGGGATGAACACCAGGCCCGGCTTGGTGCAGAACTGTCCGGCGCCCAGGGTGAAGGAACCGGCCAGGCCTGCCGCCAGCTCCCCGGAGCGGGCCTGCAGTGCCGCGGCGGTGATGACCACGGGGTTGAGGCTGCCCAGTTCGCCGTAGAAGGGGATGGGGTCGGGGCGGGAGGTGGCGAGGTCGAACAGGGCACGGCCGCCGGGGATGGACCCGGTGAAACCCACTGCCTTGATGGCAGGGTCCTGGACCAGGGCTGTTCCCACTTCGCGGCCGTGGACCAGGGCAAAAAGGCCGTCCGGTGCGCCCGCGCGACGGAGGGCCTCCGCCACGATCTCCGCGGTCCGCTCGGAGAGCCGCAGGTGGCCCGAGTGGGCCTTGACGATCACGGAGCAGCCAACGGCCAGGGCCGAAGCCGTGTCGCCGCCGGCCACGGAGAAGGCGAACGGAAAGTTGGAGGCCGAGAAGACAGCTACCGGGCCGATGGGCTTGAGGATCCGGCGGAGGTCAGGCCTGGGCGGGGTGGCGTTCGGGTCTGCGTGGTCGATGATGGCTTCGAGGTAGGAACCCTCGGTAATCACGCGGGCGAACAACCGCAGCTGCCCGGTGGTGCGGGCCACCTCGCCCGTCAGGCGCGGGGCCCCCAGGCTGGTTTCGGCGTCCGCAATCTCCACCAGTTCGGCGGCGTTGGCGTCCAGGGCATCCGCCACGGCGTTCAGCCAGCCCGCGCGTTCGGCGTCGGAGGCAGCCGCGGAAATTTTCGCTGCCGCCGTAGCGGCAGCAGTGAGCTCGGTCAGGGAAAGCGTTGCAGTTGTCACGTCAGGAACCTGTTCATCGATAGAGGTCGTCTGGAAATTCATCATTGCAGCCTGTCCTTGAAGCGGAAACCGAGCCCGGCGTGGTCCGCGAGGGTCACCCGGCTGTTGCTGAACCGCACCGGCGATGGCCCGTCCAGGATGCCCAGCTGCTCGAAGGACGCCTCTTCAACGTCCTCCACCATGGTGGGCTCCGCCAGGGTCAGTGCCAGCTGTCCGGACAGTTCCGGCAACAGGTGCGGCATCACCTTGATGCTGTGGGTCCGGGCCAGCTCCACGATCCGCCGGAACGGGGTGATCCCGCCAACCCGGATGACGTTCGGCTGGATGATGTCCACCGCTTCCGCCTCAATGAAATCGCGGAACCGGTAGATGGTGTGCAGGTTTTCGCCCAGGGCGATGGGCACCGGCGAATGCTTCCGCAGCCGCCGGTAGGCCCAGAGGTCGTCCGCGCGGATGGGCTCCTCCAGCCACTCCAGTCCGAATTCGGCCAGCACATCCAGGGCGCGGAAGGTGGTGGGCAGGTCCCAGCGCTGGTTGGCATCGATCATGAGCCTGCGGCCCGGGCCCAGGACAGAGCGCACCGCGGCGACGCGTTCGGCATCTTCGCGGATGTCCGGTTTGCCCACCTTGATCTTGACCGCCTGGTGGCCTGCTTCAACCCAGCGTTCCACCTGGGCCACCAGCTCGTCCAGCGTGTAGTGCAGGTTGACGCCGGACCCGTAAACCTCTGCTGAGTCCTGGCGCTGCCCCAGCAAGCCGGTGACCGATGTTCCGGCACGGCGTGCCTGCAGGTCCCACAGAGCGAGGTCCACTCCCGCCATGGCGATGGTGGTGAGCCCGCCGCCCCCGGCTTCGTGCAGCCGTTTCCACACCACGTCCCACACCGCTTCGGGAGCGGCCGGAAGTCCGGTGACGAAAGGGGCGATGTCGTAGTCAAGCAGCGCCTTGACTGCCTGGGGACCAATGGTCGGCGTCCAGGAGAAGCCAAAGCCCGTGCCGCCGTCGTCCGTGGAAAGCTCGGTGGCAATCACGTGGTTCTCCGGCGCCTCCGCTCCCCAGTGCCGGCGCAGCGGAACGGTGAGGAGCCGCGTGGCCAGCCCGGTGATGCGGGGAACGGTGCGGACGGATTGGGCCGCAGGGGCACTCATCAGCTGCCGGCCAGCTCGTGGCCCCTGGCCAGGATGGCCTTGAGCTCCACCAGCTGTTCCTCGGTGGGGTCCACCAGCGGCGGACGCACCGGACCGACCGGCAGGCCAGCCAACCGCAGCCCAGCCTTGATCAGCGAAACCCCGAAACCGGGGGTCTGGTCGCGCAGCCGGACCAGGGGTGCATAGAAACCTTCGAGCAGGGCATTGCGCCGGTCCTCGTCGCCTGAAACGTAGGCGTCGTAGTAGGCCTTGGCGATCTCCGGAGCCATGGCGAACGCTGCGGAAGAGTAGAGCGGGATGCCCAGGCCGCGGTAGGCACCCTGGGTCAGTTCGGCGGTGAGCAGGCCATTGAAGAAGGCAAAGTCTTCACGGCCGGTGGCCCGGACGGCGCTTACGATCTCCTGGGCCAGGCCCACATCGCCCAGGCCGTCCTTGAAGCCGATGACCTTGGGATTGGCGGCAAGCTTGGCCATGGACGTGGCGGTGAACTTCGCGTTGCCGCGGTGGTACACGATGACCGGCAGGCTGCTGGCGTTGGCCACGGCCTCGATGTAAGCCACCAGGCCGTCGGTGGGGCCCGTGACCAGGTACGGCGGGAGGACCAGGAGGGCATCGGCGCCGGCTTCCTCAGCGGCGCGGGCGGCGGCAAGAGCGTGGCCCAGCGGTCCGCCGGCACCGGCCACCACGGGAACCTTGCCCGCGACAACCTCGACGGCGGCCGCCACCACGGTGCGGACCTCGTCGATGCTGAGCGCGTGGAACTCGCCGGTCCCGCAGGCGGGGAACACGCCGCCGGGCCGATAAGGCAGCCGGGAAGCGATGTGCTCCTTAAGCAGCTCCACGTCAACGGCGCCTTCGGCCGTGAACGGGGTGACGGGGAAGAAGAGAACGCCGTCGAATTTCATGATGTCTCCTTGGCTCCGCCGCCGGCAGTAACCAGCGTGGAGGCCTCGTCGTTGAGGGTGGGTTTTAGTTCGGTGCGCCAGGTGCGCTTGGGCTGCCATCCCAGGAGTTCCCGGGCTTTGGCGATGGAGAACGCGGGGCTGGTGCCGGTGAGGCCGGAGCTGAGTGCTTCGCTTCCGGGCAGGAATTTCGGCATCAGCTCCGCAAGGGGTGCGGTGGCAAGGGCGTCCGCCGCGCCCACGAAAAAGGTTTCCCCGTTGGGAATGTCATCCATCTTCTGCAGCAGCAGGTCCAGGAAGTCCGCCACGTCCCGCGCGTCCACATAGTTGAACAGGGCCGGGGCCGAGAGTGCGGGATCTGCCAGGCGTTCGGCGAGGGTGTGGCCCTGCTGCGTGGGGGCGCCTTCCCATTCCTCGGGCGAGATCACGAAGCACGGCCGGAATGCCGCATACCGGATCTTCTCCCCCTGCGCGGTCGCGAACATCTGGACGGTCTGTTCGGCGATGTGCTTGGACAGGGCGTAGGCATTCCAGGGCTTGGCAGGCGTGCGCTCGTCAAGCGGGAACGACGGCGGCAGCCACCCCTCCGGACAGCCGTAACCGAGCACGGTGGGGCTGCTTGCCGTGACGATCCTGCGGACCCCCACCTCCGTCGCGGCGCTGATCACCGCGAAGGCGAGCCTGGTGTTCGTGCCGAAGATGACGTCCTCCGGCGCACTGAAAGGGACCGCGATCGCAGCAAGGTGGATGACGGCGTCGGGCTTTGCTGCCCCGATCAGCCGCAACGCCTCACCCGGCGCCAGAAGGTCCGCGGTTTCCTGGACGACGCCGGCGGGCAGCAGCTCAGCGGGCACGGCGTCCCGGTCTACCGAGACCACCTCATGGCCGGCCTGGGCAAGCCCCGCCACCACGCTGCGGCCCAGGCGGCCCGAACCGCCGGTGACAAATATCCTGCTCATGGTCTTTCCCTACTTGCCGCGGCGAAGGTCGACGCCGAGGTCCAGGTCCTCGACGCGCACGGGCAGGGACGTTTCGAGGGAGCGGTTGCCGGCAATGCCCACGGACACCGAACGCAGCCCGTCCAGGTAGCCGGAGGGACGGCCCAGCGGATCCTCGCCTGGTCCGTTGAAGAGGTCCGACAGCAGCAGCTCGTCGCCGCCGCCGTGGCCGCCCTCACCGTTGATGATGGGTACCTCGTAGGCGGCTTCCCAGTGGCGCTGCACCACCAGGCGCTCGCCGTTGCGGCGGACGGCGTCCTCTTCCTCCACGGGCGTGGCGCTGGGGTCAACCACGGTCTTCTGGTCCGTGCTGTGCAGGACGGCGGCGCGTTCCACCACTTCGAGTTCGGCCCGGCCCTCGGTGCCGTTGACCGCCACCCGGTAGCCTTCCCACGGGCTGTGCGCGTTCAGTGAGTAGCTCAGGCGCGGGCCGCCCTGGTACTCCACCACCAGGGCGAGGTTGTCCTCGATGGTGATGCCGCTGGTGAAGACGTCCTGGTCGCGGCGGTAGCCGTCGTAGTGCTCGTTGTCCAGGAAGAGGGCCTTGAGCCGCTCGTCTTCCCTCAGGTCAAGCGCAAAGGGATCCTTTTCCCCTGCGGGGGCATCGGCGTCGGGCGTTCCGCGCTCGGGGCGTGGACCCAACCCGCGCTCGGCAGCGTTCTTGTCGCCGTAGAACTTCAGGCCGCCGGAGGCGAAGATCCGCTCCGGAACGTCGTCAATCCACCAGTTGACCAGGTCGAAGTGGTGGGATGCCTTGTGGATGAGCAGGCCGCCTGAATTCTTCTTCTCCCGGTGCCAGCGGCGGAAGTAGTCGGCGCCGTGGACCGTATCCAGCACCCAGCTGAAGTCGACGGACGTGACCTTGCCGATCACGCCGCTTTGGATGATCTCCTTGAGCGCGCTGTTGCGCGGCGAGTAGCGGTAGTTGAAGGTGACCACCACGTTCCGGCCGGTCTCGTGGACGGCCTGGACGATCCGGCGGCAGCTTTCGGCGTCGATGGTCAGGGGCTTTTCGACCACCACGTCAGCTCCGGCGCGCAGTCCCTCCACGATGTAGTCGGCGTGGGTGTAGTCCGGGGTGGTGACGATGATGCGGTCGATGTCGTTGGCCTGGATGAAGGTGGTGAGGTCCGCAGGCTCAAACGACGTCACGGGTCCCGGGGCGCCCAGCTCCTGGATGAGCTTTTGGTAGAACTCCACGCGCCCCGGGTTCACGTCGGAGAACGCCACCAGTTCGGCGGTGTCCGCGTGCTTGCCGAAAATGGCGCGGATGTACATCTCGGATCGCCCGCCGGTGCCGATCAGGGCTATGCGGGCCTTCCGGCCGTCCCCGGCGAAGGTGGCTGCTGCGGTGTCCGTGCCGGCGGCGGTGCCGGGCCGGGAGGCAGCTGCAGCCGAAGTGGTCTCGGCAGTGTTGACCATGGTGGGTCCCTTTCGAAAAGCTCATTACCCGGCCGTGGGAGCGGCCGCTGACGTTCGGCGGTGGCGCCCGGGGGCACCAGATGAGAAAGCGTTTTCTCGCTTCGCTATAGCAGTTGTATCAATCCCCTTGTGGATACGTCAACCACTCCGGGGACTGGAAGAAAGCGTTTTCTAGCGCTTGGATCCGCCTTGCAGCCGGGGGTGCCGGGAAAACAGTGGGAAAAGAAAGAAATCGCTTTCCCGAAGCCGTATATGCTGTCCTTCAAAGCACCTGCCTTCCGGTCTGCGCGCTCCCGGTCACCGACCGTTCCGGAGGACGCGGGCGGGCGGCGTAAAAGAAGGGTTCCCTATGGCCAGGAAATCGGCAAGCGGCCGGATCGGCATTGCGGATGTCGCCGTCAAGGCGGGAGTTTCCCATGCCACCGTCTCCCGCGTCATGAACGGGAACTTCACCGTGGATCCGGACATTGCAGCCAGGGTCCGTGCCGCCGCCGCGGAACTGAAGTACCAGCCCAACCCGGTGGGGCGCAGCCTGGCGCTTGGCAAGACGGACACCATCGGCATCGTGGTGCCGGACCTGGCCAACCCCACCTTCCAGGAGATCCTCCGCGGCCTCAGCCGGGCTGCGGCCCAGGACGGCTACCGGGTCCTCATTGCCGATTCGTTCGAAGTCTCCAGCGAAGAGTCCATCCTGGCCGGCGAAGCCCGCCGGCGCTGTGACGGGCTGGTCCTCTGCGCTCCGCGCATGTCGGATGCGGAACTGGAAGAGATCGCGCCCTCCCTGCACCCGCTGGTACTGATCAACCGCACCACCGCCACCCCGGGCGTGCCCAGCCTGGTGGTGGACTACGGCCAGGGCGTGCAGGATATCGCCGGGCACTTGGTGGAACTGGGCCACACCCGCCTGGCCTTCCTCGCAGGGCCGCCACGCAGTGCCTCCAACGAGATGCGGCTCAGGGGCCTGGAGACCTTCAAGGCCGCCCACCCCGAGGTTGAGGTGACCATGCTTGAGGGCGGCTCGGACTTCGACACCGGCCATGAAGCGGTGGACGCCGTCCTGGCGAGCGGGGCCACCGGCATCCTGGCCTTCAACGACCTCGTGGCCATGGGCCTGATGAGTGGCCTGCACGAGCGGGGCCTTGACGTCCCCGGCGACATCTCCGTGACCGGCTTCGACGACATCCCCTTCGCCAGGTACACGACGCCGGCACTCACCACAGGTGCGGTTCCCATCAGCGAACTGGGCGAGCAGGCATGGCACCAGCTCCGGGCACTGATCCGCAAGGAAGGGAACGAGACATCCGGCAGCCGCTACCAGCCCCGCCTGGAAGTCAGGGCCAGCACGGGCCCCGCCAAGGCGCCGCGCAGCACAGTCCACGGCTGACCCCAGATGACACCCGGCGGCAGTCACGCCTGGCCCATGGGCCGCGACCTGCCGCCCCGCGAAGCTACCCAATCCCAGAGGAGGAGCAATGACGCACACCGTCCAGCCCAACAACCCCGAGGCTACCCCGGCGCCGGACGCCACGGACATCCCCGCAGCGCCGGCACCTGCCAAGGATCCGTCGTCGTCCGCCTTGCCCGCGGCACTCAAGCGCCGCGTCCCCAAGTACTCCGACCTGGCACCGCTGATGCAGTTCAAGAAGCCCGAGTTCAGCAGGGAAGCCCGGTTGAAGCGGGCCAGCACCATCTGGGAGCTCCGCGAGATGGCCAAGCGACGCACGCCCAAGGCACCCTTTGACTACACGGACGGCGCGGCCGAAGAGGAGATCACGCTCCGCCGCGCCCGCCAGGCGTTCCTGGACATCGAGTTCCGGCCGGGCATCCTCCGCAACGTCTCCACGATCGATTTGAGCACCGAGATCCTGGGCAAACCGTCCCGGCTCCCCGTCGGCATCGCCCCCACCGGGTTCACCCGCATGATGCAGTCCGAAGGTGAATATGCCGGCTCGCAGGCCGCCGAGGCTGCAGGCGTCCCCTACACCCTGTCCACCATGGGCACAGCCTCCCTTGAGGACGTCGCCGAGGCTGCTCCCAACGGTCGCAACTGGTTCCAGCTGTACCTGTGGACGGACCGCGACCGCTCGCTGGAACTCATCGATCGTGCCGCCAAGGCGGGCAACGACACCCTCATGGTCACCGTGGACACCGCCGTGGCCGGCGCCCGCCTCCGCGACGTCCGCAACGGCATGACCATCCCGCCGGCGCTGACCCTGAAGACGGTCCTCGACGCGTCCTACCGCCCGGCCTGGTGGTTCAACTTCCTCACCCACGAACCGCTGACGTTCGCCTCACTGTCCCGCTACACCGGCACCGTGGCGGACCTGATCAACTCCATGTTCGACCCCACGCTCACGTTCGGGGACCTGGACTGGCTGCGCGAAACCTGGAAGGGCAAGCTGGTGGTCAAGGGCATCCAGACCGTGGAGGACGCCCGCCGCGTGGTGGACCACGGCGCCGACGGGGTGGTCCTCTCCAACCACGGCGGCCGCCAGTTGGACCGCGCGCCCATCCCGTTCCATCTGCTGCCCGAGGTCAAGCAGGCGTTCACCACCGACAACAGCGATGCCGCCATCGTCCTGGACACCGGCATCATGAGCGGCGCAGACATTGTGGCCGCGCTGGCCATGGGCGCGGACTTCACCCTGATCGGCCGTGCGTACCTTTACGGCCTGATGGCGGGCGGCCGGGCCGGCGTGGACCGCACCCTCCAGATCCTCGAGAAGGACATGGCCCGCACCATGGCCCTCCTGGGCGTCAGCCGCGTTTCCGAGCTGACCCCGGACCACGTGCGGCTGTTGGGCAAGTAACCCCTACTTCTTGCGGCCAAACTTGGGCAGGTTGGGGAGGTTCGCCAGCAGGTCGGCGGCCTTGGTGGCGGCACGGCCGACGGTGCGTCCGATCTGCTGCGGAACGCTGTCGTCGCTCAGCGGCGCGGCGGTGCCGCCAGGAATCACGACGGCGGGGCTCAGCTCGGCGCCTTCCCGCACCAGGACAGGCGCCGGGACTTCCTCCCGGGCCGGCTGCGCAGGTTCCAGGGACCGTGGCGCAGACGGCAGCGAGGCTGCCGCAGCGGCGACGCCCTCCCGCAGGTGGGCAGGGATTGCCTGGCCGGCGGCTGCCTGGTCCCGGCCGGTTGGTGACGCGGCGGCTTTGGCGCCGGTGCCGACGTCGAACGTTTCCAGCCAGGTGGCGATGCCCTCCAGCGGGCCCCGGTTCAAGGCGTAGTACCGCTTCTGGCCCTGCGCGCGCATGCTGACCAGCTGCGCTTCTCGGAGGACTTTCAGGTGCTTGGAGATGGTGGGCTGGCTAGCCGCCAGTTCCTCCACCAGTTCCCCCACGGCTTTGTCTCCTGCCCGGAGGGCCACCAGGATGTCCCGCCGCGTGGATTCCGCTATGACGGCAAATACGTCGTCTGTCACCATGCCTCCCACCCTAACGACATATACGCCGAAAGGCATCAACTATTTCGGCTGACGCAGGTCGAGCCGGCTAGTCGAACCAGGGATCGAGGCCGTGCAGCGGGAACACCGCCTTGCGGGTGGCCATCACCGTGCGGTCCACGGCGTCATTCGGGTCGAAGCCCACTTCCCAGGAACGCCACCACAGCTCCACGTCGTCGCCCATGAGGGCGGGCGCTTCCCTGCCGAACTTCTCCGCCACGTACTGCCGCCAAACCTCGGGCACAGGTGTCCGCAACGGCACGGGCCGCCCCGCGGCGATGGCCACCAGGTGGCTCCAGGCCCGCGGCACCACGTCCAGCACGTTGTACCCTCCGCCGCCTGTGGCGATCCAGCGGCCGCCGCAGTACCGCTCGGCCAGATGCCCGACGGCGCTTGCCGCCTCCCGCTGTCCATCCACGCTCAGGTTGAGGTGTGTGAGGGGATCGCTGCGGTGGGAGTCGCAGCCGTGCTGGCTCACGATCACCTCAGGTTCGAAGGCACCCACCAGTTGCGGCACCACGGCGTAGAAGGCGCGCAGCCAGCCGGCGTCGGAAGTGCCTGCCGGCAGCGCGACGTTCACGGCTGTGCCCTCCGCCGCCGGGCCGCCGATCTCGTTGGCGAACCCGGTTCCGGGGAAGAGAGTCAGGCCTGTCTCGTGCAGCGAGATGGTGAGCACCCGGGGATCGTCCCAGAAGATGTTCTGCGTGCCGTCCCCGTGGTGGGCGTCAACATCGACGTAGGCCACTTTGGGCACGCCGCCGTCGAGCAGCCTCTGCACGGCGATGGCAGCATCGTTGTAAATGCAGAACCCGCTGGCCCGCTCCCGGGCCGCGTGGTGCATGCCGCCGCCGAAGTTCACGGCATGCACGGCAGAACCCTCCAGCAGGCGCTGGGCTGCGAGCAGTGAGCCGCCCGCCAGGCGCGCAGCGGCTTCATGCATGCCGGCAAAGGCTGGATCGTCCTCGGTTCCCAGCCCGCGGGACTCGTCCGGCTGCGAAGGGTCCGCACTGACGCGGCGGACAGCCGCCACGTAGTCGGGTGAATGGACGCATTCCAGTTCAGCGTCCGTTGCCACCTCGGGTGCCGCCACGTGAACGTGGTCAAGGTCGAAGATCCCCAGGCTCCGGGCAAGGCGGGCCGTCAGCTCCATCCGCTCCGGCGCCATGGGGTGTCCCGGGCCGAAGTTGTAGGCTGTCATGTCAGGACTCCACGCCACCACCGTTGGCGGCGCGGGTTGGCTGAGGCCGGGCAGGTATGTCATCAATCACAGGCTACCCGAGCCAGGCCTGCCGTCCGCCCGGCCATGGAGGGGGCTTGCGTGGTTTACTACTGAAGGAAGCCGTTTCAACCGAGGAAAAGCCATATATGACGCAGAGCCAGTCGAGGCCCCGGACCCCGGCCACCTGGCACCCCCCGGCGCAGGAGCGGGAGGGCCTGTGGATCTTCACGCGGCTGCGGGACTTCATCGACGATATTGCCAACACCTCTCCCGCACGGCTGGCCCTGACCGCGTTCGCCGTGGTCTGCACGGTGTTCACGTTCCTGCTGTCACTGCCGGTCTCTTCGGCTGACGGAACTCCGACCCCCGTCCACCAGGCGCTGTTCACTGCGGTCTCTGCCGTGTGCGTCACGGGACTGACGGTGGTGTCGACGGCGGTCCACTGGTCCTTTTTCGGCCAACTGGTGATCCTGGTGGGCATCTTCATCGGCGGCCTGGGCACGTTGACCCTGGCCTCGCTGCTGGCACTGATGGTGAGCAAACGGCTGGGCGTCCGGGGCAAGATCATCGCCGCGGAATCCATGAACAGCGCAGGCCGGCTGGGCGAGGTGGGTACCCTGCTGCGGATCGTCATCACCACCTCCGTGGTCATCGAGGCGGTTCTGGCACTGACGCTGATCCCCCGGTTCCTCACGCTGGGTGAGCCGTTCTGGCAGTCCGTTTGGCACGGCATCTTCTATGCCATCTCGTCGTTCAACAACGCCGGTTTCACGCCGCACTCGGACGGCATCGTCCCCTATGAGACGGACCTGTGGATCCTCATCCCCCTCATGGTGGGGGTCTTCCTGGGCAGCCTGGGGTTCCCCGTGGTGATGGTCCTGCAGCAGAACGGCCTGAACTGGAAGAAGTGGAACCTCCACACCAAGCTCACCATCCAGGTGTCGCTGATCCTCCTGGTGGTGGGGGCATTCCTGTGGGCGCTGATGGAGTGGGACAACGTCCGGACCATTGGTTCCATGAGCGTGGGCGACAAGGTCACCCACGCGCTCTTTGCCTCCGTGATGACCCGGTCGGGCGGCTTCAACCTGGTGGACCAGAACCATATGGATTCCACCACCATGCTGCTGACCGACGCCCTGATGTTTGCCGGCGGCGGTTCCGCGTCGACGGCGGGCGGCATCAAGGTGACCACCATCGCCGTCATGTTCCTGGCCATCATTGCCGAGGCCCGGGGCGATGCCGACGTCAAGGTGTACGGCCGGACAATTCCCCAGGGCAGCATGCGGGTGGCCATCTCCGTGATCGTCGCCGGCGCCACCCTGGTGTCAGTGTCGGCGTTCCTGCTGCTGCACATCAGCGGCCAGTCCCTGGACCGCGTATTGTTCGAAACCATCTCGGCGTTCGCCACGGTGGGGCTCAGCACCAACCTGAGCGCCGAGGTGCCCCCTGCCGGGGTCTACGTCCTCACGGTGCTGATGTTTGCAGGCCGTGTGGGTACCGTAACCCTCGCCGCGGCGCTGGCCCTGCGCCAGCGCAGCCAGTTGTACCACTACCCCGAAGAGAGGCCGATCATTGGCTAGTTCCACAGACGCCGCCCGGCGCCCCGCCCACAACGCGCCGGTCCTGGTGATCGGGTTGGGCCGCTTTGGATCGTCCACCGCAGAGCAGCTGGTAAAGCAGGGCCGGGAAGTACTGGCCATCGAGCGGGACCGGAACCTGGTGCAGAAATGGGCGCCCCTCCTGACCCACGTGGTGGAGGCCGACGCCACCAACATCGATGCGCTCCGCCAGCTCGGCGCCCAGGAGTTCAGTTCCGCCGTCGTGGGCGTGGGCACCTCCATCGAGTCCTCCGTGCTGATCACCGTCAACCTGGTGGACCTGGGCATCGAGCACCTCTGGGTCAAGGCCATCACGCCCTCGCACGGCAAGATCCTCACCCGGATCGGCGCCAACCATGTCATCTACCCCGAGGCCGATGCGGGGGTGCGTGCGGCGCACCTGGTGTCCGGGCGCATGCTGGACTTCATCGAGTTCGACGACGACTTCGCCATCGTCAAGATGTACCCGCCGCGCGAAACGGTGGGCTTCACCCTGGACGAGTCAAAGGTCCGCTCCAAGTACGGCGTGACCATCGTGGGCGTGAAGTCCCCGGGTGAGGACTTCACCTACGCGCGGCCGGAGACCAAGGTGTCCTCCCGGGACATGCTGATCGTCTCCGGCCACGTGGACCTGCTGGAGAGGTTCGCCGCCCGGCCCTAGCCGAGCTGCTTGGTGATCTCCGCCGCGCGGTCGGCTGCCGCCTTCGCGCCGGCCGCGATGATGGCAGGGATCCCCTGTTGGTCGAACGTGGCGATGGCGCGCTCGGTGGTGCCGTTGGGGCTGGTGACCGCCTTGCGCAGCGCTGCGGGGTTTGCGCCGGGTTCGGCGAGCATGAGGCCTGCCCCGGCCACCGTTTCGCGGGCCAGCAGCAGGGACAGTTCGCGGTCCAGGCCCAGCTCCTCGCCTGCGTTCGCCATGGCCTCTGCAAGGTAGAAGGCGTAGGCCGGCCCTGATCCGCTGATGGCCGACAGCGCATCGACCTGCTCCTCGGGGACCTCAACGACGGTTCCGGCACCCCGCAGGATGTCCTTGACCAACTGAAGCTGTTCCGGGGTGCAGTGCGTGCCCGGCGAGACGGAGACGACGCCGCGGCCCAGCTTTGCCGGGGTGTTGGGCATGGTCCGGATTACCGGCTGCCCGGCGGGCAATGCGGCCTCCAGCTGGGCGATGGACACGGCCGCGGCCACGCTGACCACCACGGTGTCCGGCGACAGGGCAGGGCTGATCTCCCGGGCAAGGTCCGTGATGCCCACAGGCTTGACGCCAAGGATGACGACGGCGGATCCCTTGGCGGCCTGCCTATTGTTGTCCGGCTCTTCCTCGCCCGCGATGGCGGTGATCCCTTGGTAGCGTCCGGCCAGTTCCGAGGCACGCTCGGCGCGGCGGACGGTGGCCACCACGTCCCCGGGATCGGTTCCTGCCTTCAGCAGGCCGCCAAGAATGGCTTCGTTCATGGATCCACAGCCAAGGAATGCGATTCGGTTGCTCATGCCTCCCATCATTGCAGCACGCACGCATTCACAGGCAACTCCCATCTTCACCGCAGGCAGCACACAACTTGCGGCCCTAACGTAGTTATTACCTCATTGAGGGTGCGAGTGATGCGGCAGGCATGGGGATGCCTGCCAGGGCACCGGCGGCGCGGCAACAGGTTTTCCCCCATTTTCCTGTTGCCCGCCCCGGTGCTTCCGCTTTTAACCGGCAGGTTCTTACCGCCAGGCTTCAGGCATCGAAGCGCGCGGGCAAGCAGTAAAGCGGTGAGGCTAGACGGTTGCGTCCACCGATTGCGCGGCGGCCACGTGGGGTGCCGGCTGGAGCGGGCCGGAAAACACCAGCTGGTCCAGGCGCCGCAGGATGAGTCCTTCACGCAGGGCCCACGGGCAGATGCGCAGCTTCTTGAACTTGAACATCTCCAAGGCGGCCTCCGCCACCAAGGCGCCGGCGAGCAGCTGGTGGGCCCGTGCCTCGGAGACGCCGGGAAGGTGGAGCCGGTCTTCCGAGCTCATGGCCGAGATCCGCTGGGTCCAGATGCCCAGGTCCGAGGCATGCAGTTCACGTTTGACGTAGGGGCCTTCAGCACTGGGGGCGGCGCCGGCGATCCGGGCGAGGGACCGGAAGGTCTTGGACGTACCGGCCACCACGTTTGCCCGGCCCAGGCCGTCGAATTCCCGCACGGCAGGCTTGAGCGTGGCCCTGATGTAGCGGCGGAGTTCTTTGACGCTCTTGGCCGACGGCGGGTCGTCGGCGAGCCAGTCCCTGGTGAGCCTGCTTGCGCCCAGCGGCACGGAGGTGGCCACCTCCGGCAGTTCGTCCTGGCCGAAGGCCATTTCGAAGGAGCCGCCGCCGATGTCCAGGTTCAGGATGGGACCGGCGCCCCACCCATGCCAGCGCCGGACGGCGAAGAACGTCATGGACGCTTCCTCGCTGCCCGTGAGCTCCTGGAGGGTCACGGTGGTTTCGTGCTTGACCCGGGCCAGCACAGCGGGGCCGTTGGTGGCTTCGCGGATGGCTGACGTACAAAAGGCCAGCAGGTCCTCGGCCTTGTGCCGGGCAGCGAATTCCCACGCTTCCAGCACGAACTCGGTCAGCTCGTGCTGGCCCTCGTCGCTGATGCTGCCGTCCGGTTCCAGGTACTGGACCAGGGACAGCGGCCGCTTGTGCGACGCGAACGGGACCGGCTGCGCGCCGGGGTGGGCATCCACCAGGAGCAGGTGGACAGTATTGGAACCAATATCGAGGACGCCTAGACGCATGGGGACATTATTGCTCGTCAGCGCGCTTGAAGTCGCGCCGGATGTTGGCAACGCCCTCCGGGTTGATCTCAAAGCCGTAAGCGGCTCCTGGGTTGATCACCATGCCCAGCTCATCGCCGAGGTTGGCGATGATGGCTGCCCCCTGCGTGCCCAGCACGTTGGGAGCGGCTTCCAGGTACTGCTGGTCCACCCTGCTGGGGTGCGAGAAAACGGCAAGGACGGGGTCGCCGTCGGCGTTGGCCAGGACCAGCGGCTCCACCTGGGAGTCCATGCCTTCCACGGTGTCCGAGCTGATGATGTAGACCTCGCTGTTGAGGAACGACAGGATGACGTCCACGGGGTTCGCGTCAGGCTGTCCGCCGGTGGCGAGCTTCTCCTCAAGGTCGTTGAGCGGGTTGGTGTCGTCGATTCCCTGCTGTTCAGTCATACGACTAGCCGATCACGATCCGCTGGCCGGCGCAAACGCGCCGGCCAGGATGCTACTTCTTTGCCGTTGCCTTCTTCTTGGCCGGCGCCTTGCGGGTGGCGGTCCGCTTGACCGGGCCCTTGGCGCGCTTCTCCGCCAGCAGCTCCACTGCCTGCTCCCGCGTGAGCTCCTCGAGGGAGGTGGCGCGGGGAACCGTGATGTTGGTGATGCCGTCGGTGATGTAGGGTCCGAACCGGCCCTCCTTCACCACAATGTTCTTTTCCGACACCGGGTCCGGCCCGAACTCGGCCAGCGGCGGCACCGCGGCACGGGCGCCGCGCTGCTTGGGCTGGGAGTAGATCTCCAGTGCCTGCTCCAGGGTGATGGTGAAGATTTCCTCCTCGGAGCCGATGGAGCGGGAGTCCGTTCCCTTCTTCAGGTACGGGCCGAACCTGCCGTTCTGGACCGTGATGAGGTTGCCTTCGGCGTCCTCCCCCAGCGCGCGGGGAAGGCTCATGAGCTGCAGTGCCTCGTCCAGGGTCACGGACTCGACGGTCATGGACTTGAACAACGAGCCTGTGCGCGGCTTGGCCTTGACCGGCTTCTTGGGCGGCTTGGGCTTGCCGTTCTTGTAGTACTCCAGCGGCTGCTTGGCCAGTTCCTCGTCCGTCATCTCGGGGATGATCTCGGTGACGTAGGCGCCGTAACGGCCGTTCTTGGCCACCACCGTATGGCCCGTGTGCGGATCGGCGCCGAGCACGCGCTCCTCCGGCGCCGCCGTCTCCATCAGTTCGATGGCTTTGGCAGCGGTCAGCTCGTCGGGCGCCAGGTCCTCGGGCACGTTGGCGCGGGCCGATTCCACGATCTCGCCGGTCTTCGGGTCCACGACGGCGGCCGAGCTTTCCAGGTACGGGCCGAACTTGCCCACCCGGAGCGTGATTTCGTCCGTGATGGGGATCGAGTTGATTTCCCTGGCGTCGATTTCGCCCAGGTTGTTGACGATACTCAGCAGGCCGGGATCGGAGTCCTCGCCGAAGTAGAAGTGCCGCAGCCAGGAGGCACCGGCTTCCTGGCCGTTGGCGATCTTGTCCAGGTCGCCTTCCATGTCTGCGGTGAACTCGTAGTCCACGTAATCGGAGAAGTGCTGCTCCAGCAGGCGGATGACCGAGAAGGCGATCCAGCTGGGTACAAGTGCTGAGCCCTGCTTCCGGACGTAGCCGCGGTCCTGGATGGTGGAGATGGTGGAGGCGTACGTGGACGGGCGGCCGATGCCCTTCTTCTCCAGTTCCGCGGTGAGGGACGCTTCCGTGTAGCGCGGCGGCGGGGAGGTCTCGTGCCCCACGGCCTGGATGTCAGCTGCGGTGAGGGAGTCGTCCTTGGCCACGTTGGGCAGCCGGCGGGCTTCGTCGGAGTCGTCGTCGCCGCGGGTCTCGTCCTTGCCTTCCTCGTAGGCGGCCAGGAAGCCGGGGAACGTGATCACGGTGCCGGAGGCGGAGAACTCGGCGTCCCGGCCGTCGGTGGACACGGCACCGAGGCGGATGGTCGCCGTCGAACCCTTGGCATCGCCCATCTGGGACGCGACGGTGCGCTTCCAGATGAGTTCGTAGAGGCGGAACTCGTCCCCGGACAGCTGTTTCGCCACCTGGGCCGGCGTGCGGAAGGAGTCACCTGCGGGGCGGATGGCCTCGTGCGCTTCCTGCGCGTTGGCGGCCTTGTTCGAGTACACGCGCGGGGACTGCGGCACGTATTCCGGACCGTACAGTTCGGACGCCTGCCGGCGGGCTGCGGTGACGGCCTCGTCGCTCAGTGCGGAGGAGTCGGTACGCATATAGGTGATGTAGCCGTTTTCATACAGCCGCTGGGCGATCTGCATGGTGCTCTTCGAGGAGAAACGCAGCTTGCGGCCGGCCTCCTGCTGCAGCGTGGAGGTGGTGAACGGCGCGGCGGGACGGCGGGTGTACGGCTTGGTGTCCACTGAGCGGACGCGGAAGTCCGCGTTCTGCAGGCCGGCCGCCAGGGACGTTGCCAGTTCCTCGTTGAGGTGGGCCACGTTCCGCGAGGTGAGCTCGCCGTTGTCGTTGAAGTCGCGGCCCGTGGCCACCTTGGCGCCGTCCACGGCGGCCAGCTTGGCCTTGAACGAGCCGGACTCGGCGCCGAACTGGCCGGTCAGGTCCCAGTAGGAGGCAGCCTTGAAGGCCATGCGTTCACGTTCGCGGTCCACCACCATGCGGGTGACCACGGACTGCACGCGGCCGGCGGACAGGCCGCGGGCCACCTTGCGCCAGAGGACGGGTGAGATTTCGTAGCCGTAGAGGCGGTCCAGGACGCGGCGGGTTTCCTGGGCGTCCACCAGGTCCTGGTCCACGTCGCGCAGGTTGCCCATGGCGCGCTGGATGGCTTCCTTGGTGATTTCGCCGAACGTCATCCGGTACACCGGAACCTTGGGCTTGAGCACTTCCAGCAGGTGCCACGCGATGGCTTCGCCCTCGCGGTCCCCATCTGTTGCGAGATAGAGTTCGTCGGCGTCCTTGAGGGCGGCCTTAAGCTCGGTGACCTTTTTCTTCTTGTCCGGGGACACCACGTAGTAGGGCTTGAAGTCGTGGTCGATGTCGACGGCGAACTTGCCCACCGAGGTCTTCTTCAGCTCTGCAGGCAGTTCGGACGGCTGCGGCAGGTCCCGGATGTGACCGATGGAGGCCTCCACGATGAAGCCCTCGCCGAGGTACTTGGCGATGGTCTTGCTCTTGGCCGGAGACTCCACGATCACGAGTTTCTTGCCGGTTTTGGCCTTGCTTGGCACGGTGCTCCTACAGAAAAAGATTGCTGGGGCAGATGAGCCCATGTTCGCCTAGTTCACCATATTTTGGGGAATCGTGCGCATTCATGTGGAAAAGACGGGGCTCCATTGCGGGCTTACGGGGGCATCCCGTCAGGCAGTCATCCCGGCCGGGAGCAGGAAGCCGTCGCGGACCAGATTGGCCACGTCGGCGAGCAGCGCGCCCTGGAAGGACCCGCCGTCGAACGCTTCCTCCCCGGCGAAATCCCCGCCCAGGAGGGCCTCCAAGGCGCCGGCAATCTGCCCGGCGGTAAGGTCGCCGTCGCATGCCGACACGAACCCGGCCAGCTCGGTGCTCATCAGGTTGGTACGGCGCAGTCCGGCACCCTGCCGGAGCAGGATCACGCCGGGGTGCTCGGCGCCGGGACGCTGGTGGCGTTCCTCGGTTACGTCGTCCGCCACGAGCAGGTGCGTGTTGCCAAGATCATGCGCCGCAAGCCAGTCGCAGCGTTCGATGGCGGCACCCAGGTGGGGGCCGATGGGCTGCTCAATGGGGTAGGTGATTTCCTCGAAGCGGCTGACGGCGGCCGGCGCACCGTCGGCGGGACGCCGCAGCCACACCATACCGAAGCCGATCCCGGTTACATTCCTGGAGGCAAAATCCGCGAGGTAGGCCGCGTACGCCTCCCGGTAGTGCTGCCGGTCGCGGGATTCCGAGGCGTCCTGCAGCCAGGTCTCGGCGTATTGTTCCGGGCTGACCTGCTCGCGCTGGATGAACCAGGCGTCCGTGCCCGGCTGCACCCACGACCTGGGCCGTTCGTCCCAGCCGGCGCCCGCCGGGACTTCCCAGTTTCCCAGCATCTGGGCCCAGCCGCCGGGCGCCAGGATACCCGGCAGCTCTGCCACCAGGGACGCGACGATCCCATCCCCCGCCAGGCCGCCGTCGCGGTAGGTGAACTGGTCCGCCGCATCCTCGCCGGCGCTGCGCGGGGTGATGACGAACGGCGGGTTGGAGACCACCAGTCCGAACTCCTCCCCGGCAACGGGCTCGAGGAGGGAGCCCAGTCGCAGGCTCACCCTGTCCTCAAGGCGGTCCGGATCCACCGAGAGGGCTTCCGCGTTAAGCAGGATGTTGAACCGCGCGTAGGCCAGGGCCCGCTCGGAGATGTCGGTGGCGGTGACGTGCTGGCAGTGGTGCAGCAGGTGGAAGGCCTGGATGCCGCAGCCGGTGCCCAGGTCCAGGGCGCGCTCGGTGTGGCGGCGGATGGTGGTCTGAACCAGGGTGGTGGATGCCTGCCCGATGCCCAGGACGTGGTCGTGCCGCAACACGCCCGCCTGCTGGTGCGCGGCGAGGTCGCTGGCCACCCACAGCTCCGCGCCGCCGCTGCCGTCATCATTCTTGTCCCAGCCATATGGCCGCAGGTCCGCCTTGGCGGTGAGCAGCGCCGAGCCGGGGACGGGCTGCACCAGCCCCAATTCCAGGAGCCCTTCGACGCCGGTTCCCGGCAGCGCGCCGTCGAGCGTTTCCCGCTCCTGCGGCTCGGCGAGCAGCCACAA
The DNA here is from genome assembly GCF_042652025.1 of Arthrobacter sedimenti. Taxonomy (NCBI): domain Bacteria; kingdom Bacillati; phylum Actinomycetota; class Actinomycetes; order Micrococcales; family Micrococcaceae; genus Arthrobacter; species Arthrobacter sedimenti. The sequence goes on from NZ_JBHSDQ010000001.1 coordinate 1,073,191, forward strand.
GCGGACGACGGCGGCAAGCGGCGCCACGCGGCTGTCCTCCTTTACAGCCTGCTCGGCAGCAAGCAGCGCGGGAATGATCTGGTCCCGGTTCAACGCGGCCGAGCCTGTAGGACCCAGGAGCCGGGCGACGCCGTCGAGCGTGTAGTCCAGGCGGCGCAGGTCCGCAGCAAGCGCGGCCAGCAGTCCGGGGAGGTCGCTGCGGGGGGCGTCGGGGATGTTGCCGGCGGTGAACTCGTAAGGGGATCTAGGCACCGCCCAAGTTTAGTCCGGCATGGCTGCGGGGTACGGTGGAGCCATGCCTTCCCGCCTTTCCCTCATGCTGCGCGCCCGCACGGACGTTACAGTACGCCGTTCGCTGCCATGCGCCGCGGTCGCCGCGGTGCTCGGCTTTGCCCTGGCGGGATGTTCGCCGGTGAACCCGGTGGAAAACGCTGACGTTCCGAAGTGGCAGGCCACTGCCCTGCCCTCGTCCCCGGCTGGTGTTGTGCTGCAGGACTCGGGGAAGATCCTCAACCGGGACCGCATTGTGCAGGAAGCCGCCAGGGTGCCCGCGGGCAGCTACACCCTCACCGCCGTGTGCGACGGCACGGGCAAGGCATTCTTCGCAGTGTCGCTGGACGGCAAGGCCGTGGCCGAAGCCGGGGCAGCCTGCAACGGCCTGCAGGAATCCACCAGAATCACCTTGCCCGCCTCCGGACGCGTCGAAATCAGCACCTCCAGCGTGGACGCCCCGCTGCTCTACGCCTACCGGCTGGTGCCCGCGAAATAGCCCCTCCTCCGGCTCTGGCCCGCCGCCCGCTGCGGGCATAAAGTCGGACTATGCCCAGCGTGCGGGGAAACTCCGCGCCCCTTACCCGAGGGACAGCACGGGCGCCCCTGGCACCGAAGCCGGCGGCCGCCGTCGCCCTTGGACTTGTGCTTGCGGCAGGTGCGCTGGTGGCCTGTGAATATACGTACGACGACCGGGCCGGCAGCGCGCAGGGCACCGCAACCGTCGCCCCGGCGCCGGCTTTCACCCGTGACCCGCTGCAGCAGGATCCCGTCAGCGACGCCGAGCTTGGCGACTGGGTGTCGCGGGCACTGCCGGACAGCACCGGTCCCGTGGTCCAGTCCGGTGCCGGGCTCCTGGGCGCCGGGGAGGTGCGGAACGTTTCGTCGCCGGTGCTGGAGACCGGAACCTACATCCTGGCCATCGCCTGCCGAAGCCAGCGCCGGGTGACCTTCACCGTGCGCACCGAGACCCTCACCCTGGTGGACCTGGGCCTGCGGTGCGGCATCAACCGCGAAAACGTCATCTATCTGTCCACGGACAGCGTCTTAGCGGTCAGGGTGGAGGCCAGGACCCCTGCCAACTACGCCTTCCGCGTGCGCCGGCTTTGATCTTCTTCCAGGCGGGGCTGCCTGACGGGGCTGCTACTCGCGCTGCTACGCAGCCGCGCAGCCGTCCGGGCAACGGAGGGTTTCCGGGCTGGCGGCGCACTCGGCGCAGTACAGCGTCAGGGTCCGGCAGCTGGGGTTGGAGCAGTTCTCGAACTTGTTCGAGGGCGCGGAGCAGCGGGCGCACTCACCGATGGTCTTGGCGTCCTCGCTGAACTCCAGGTGCATGCGCTTGTCGAAGACGTAGAGCGAGCCTTCCCAGAGCCCCTGGTCCTTGAATGCTTCGCCGTACCGGACGATGCCGCCGTCCAGCTGGTACACCTCTTTAAAACCGCGGTTCACCATCAGGCTGGAGAGCACCTCGCAGCGGATGCCTCCGGTGCAGTAGGTAACCACGGGCTTGTCTTTCAGGGCGTCGTACTTGCCGGACTCCAGCTCCTTGATGAAGTCGTGGGTGGTTGCCACGTCCGGGACCACGGCGTCCTTGAACCGGCCAATCTGGGCTTCGAACGCGTTCCGGCCGTCGAAGAACACCACATCCTCGCCGTCCTTTTTCCTGGCCTCGACGAGTTCGTGCAGCTGCTCGGGCTTGAGGTGCTTCCCGCCGCCCACCACACCGTTGGCGTCCACCTTGAGTTCCCCGGGGGCGCCGAAGGAGACGATCTCGTCCCGCACCTTCACGCTGAGCCGGGGGAAGTCCTCCGCACCGCCGTCGGACCATTTGACGTCGATGCCGCGGAAGCCGGGGTATTCCCGGGTGGTTTTGACGTACTGCTTAACGGCGCGGATTTCCCCGCCCACGGTGGCATTGATCCCGTCCTTGGAGATGAGGATGCGGCCGGTCAGGCCCAGCTTCTCGCACAGGGCGCGCTGCCAGAGCCGCACCGCATCGGGATCGGCGATGGGGGTAAAGCCGTAAAAGAGCACAATCTTGTTCAAAGCCACGTATTTAAGGGTACCGGCTGGGCTGCCTGCGCCTGCCAGCCTCCGTACAGCCCGGACCCTGGTGCTCATCACAATTGGATAAGCACTTCCGCACCCCCTGTTGCTGGCGATCGGGCTGGAATAGTGTTCATCCCATGAGTCCGGAAACCCTGGTTGAAGACATCACTGGCCTGCTCGAGGTGTGGGTTGCCGGCTGGGCGGGATGTCGCGGCTACCGGACCTCCACGGAGGGCCGTTTCCCTTCCGCGCTCCGCGCCGACACCAGCGGGGAGTGGGAAGTCTTCGCGTCCGAACCCACCGCGGACGAGTTCGCCGCACTGGCGGCCAAGACGGCCGAATCCCCGGCCCGCGTGCTCACCATCCTCACCAACGACCCCTCCCGGTATATGGATCTGGCTGCCCGGCACAGGCTGAACGTCACCTCTGACACGCAAACGATGATGATCGTGGACATGGAGACCCAGGACGCCGAGGACCCCTGGCTTTCAGACGATGACCTGAGCCTGTCCACCTTCGAGCAGGACGGCGTCCACTATGCGGAGGTCCGCTCCGGAGACGCCATCGCGGCCAGCGGCCGGGTGTTCGTGGTGGGTGATACCGCAGTGTTCGACAAGATCATCACCGAATCCTCGTTCCAGCGCAGGGGCCTGGGCAGCTTCATCATGCGCGCCCTGGCGGCCCAGGCCTTCGGCCACGACGTGCGGACCGGTCTCCTGCTGGCTTCGGCGGACGGGCAGAAGCTCTATTCACACCTCGGCTGGACCACGGTGGCACGGGTCCTGATGCTCTCGGCGTCCCATGAGGGCGCGGACCTCTCGTTGAGCTGAAGCTGCCTGCCGGCCTTTTCCCGTCGGCGAACCTTGGCTGTGCATAAGGCGCCGGATGAAAGAATGGTGGGGTGAACCCCCATGACTCCCTGATTCCTCTGCTGGGCCGCGGCCCGGACCCGGAACAGCTCCGTCATGTCCGCACCATCCCGGCGCGGGAGGCGGTCCACGCACCATGGCCCGCATGGCTGCATCCGGACATCGCTGAGGCATACGGCTCCTTGGGCATCCGGGAGCCATACCTGCATCAGGTGGATGCGGCCAACGCAGCCCACTCGGGCGGACACGTTGTGGTGGCCACCGGAACCGCGTCCGGAAAGTCGCTGGCATACCAGCTGCCGGCGCTGGATGCGATCCACCGGTCCGAGCTGCGGGTGCTCGCGGACCCGGGGAAAATCCACGACGACGGCGCCGTCACCCTCTACCTCTCCCCCACCAAAGCGTTGGCGGCCGACCAGTTGAACGCCATCCGTGCCCTGAAACTGCCCACCGTCCGGGCCGAAACCTATGACGGCGATACTGATCCGGCCGCGCGCCGGTGGATCCGGGACCATGCCAACTTCATTCTGGCCAACCCGGACATGCTGCACTTTGGCATCCTTCCCAACCACGCCTGGTGGGCAGGGTTCTTCCGGCGGCTGCGCTATGTGATCGTGGACGAGGCCCACAGCTACCGCGGCGTGTTCGGATCGCATGTGGCCAACCTAATGCGGCGGCTCCGCAGGATTTGCGCCTATTACGGGGCAGGAACCTCATTCCCGGAGCCCGTCTTCATTGCGGCCTCCGCCACCGCTTCCGAGCCCGATCTCTCCTTCGCGCGTCTCATCGGCGCCCCCGTGAAGGCGGTGTCCCGCGACTGTTCGCCCCATGGGGCCACCACTGTGGCGCTGTGGGAACCGGCGCTCACAGACATCCGCGGCGAGAACGGAGCCACGGAGCGGCGAACCGCGGTTGCCGAGACCTCGGACCTGCTGGCCAACCTGGTATCAGCCCGGATCCGCACCATTGCCTTCATCAAGTCCCGGCGCGGGGCCGAGACCATCTCCGCCATCACCAAACGGCTCCTTGACGAGGTGGACCCCAGCCTGCCCCAGCGGGTGGCGGCCTACCGTTCCGGGTACCTGCCGGAGGAACGCCGTGCGGTCGAGAAAGCCCTGCGTTCGGGCCAGCTGCTGGGCGTTTCCAGCACCTCCGCGCTGGAGCTGGGTATCGACATCTCGGGCCTTGACGCGGTCCTGGTTGCAGGCTGGCCCGGGACGCGCGCATCCATGTTCCAGCAGATAGGCAGGGCCGGCCGGGCGGGCCAGGAAGCCATCGCGGCGTTTGTGGCCAGCGACGACCCACTGGACACGTTCCTGGTGAACCACCCGGAAGCGATCTTCGACGTGTCGGTCGAAGCAACCGTCTTTGACCCGTCCAATCCCTACGTTCTCGGGCCGCACCTGTGCGCGGCGGCTGCGGAACTTCCGCTGGGACCTGGCGAGCTTGACCTCTTTGGCGGAACGGCCGAAATGCTCCTGGACCGTTTGGTGGCACAGGGCTACCTCCGGCGGAGGCCCGCGGGCTGGTTCTGGACCCACTCGCAAAGCGCTGCGGGCATGGTCAGTCTCCGGGGTGACGGCGGTGGGCCGGTCAGCATCGTCGACGCCGAGACCGGTTCCCTCCTGGGAACCATGGACTCGCCCCAGACCCACTACCAGGCGCACACCGGCGCGGTTTACGTCCACCAGGGCGACACCTACGTGGTGGAGGATCTGAACGAAGACGACCACTGTGTCATGGTGCGCCGGGCAAATCCCGACTACTACACGACAGCACGGGACGTGACCCAGATCGAGGTCCTGGACTCCGTGCGGACCATGCAGTGGGGCGATGTGACTGTCCACTTCGGCGACGTGAAGGTCACCACCCAAGTTGTCTCCTTCCAGCGCAAAGCCTTGATTTCCAACGAGGTCCTGGGTGAAGAGCCGCTGGAACTGGGCGCACGTGAGCTCTTCACCAAGGCGGTCTGGTTCGTGGTGGACAACCGTTCTTTGACGGGGGCGGGACTGATTGAAGCGCAGTTTCCCGGTGCCCTGCACGCCGCGGAGCACGCGGCAATCGGACTCCTGCCCCTCGTTGCGTCCAGCGACCGCTGGGACATCGGCGGGGTTTCCACGGCGCTGCACGCCGACACCGGCGTGCCCACCATCTTCGTGTATGACGGGCACCCCGGCGGCGCAGGGTTCGCCGAGCGTGGTTTCGACAAGGCCATGGTGTGGCTCGCGGCCACGCGGGACGCCATCAAGGCCTGCGAGTGCGACTCCGGCTGCCCGTCCTGCGTCCAGTCCCCCAAGTGCGGAAACAAGAACAACCCGCTGGACAAGGCTGCAGCGGTGACCCTTCTGGATGTCCTGCTCAAGGACGCCACGGAAGCCGTGCCGGTGGAACAGGAAGCCAGGAGCTGACTCCTGCAAGGCCGCCTTTCCTATGGTGGAGGCCCTGCCCGGGCACGACCGGTGGCTGCACCCAGCAGCGAGCGCTCGCCAAGCTCGGTCCGCACCTCAATGGTTTGCCCGGCCCCCTCAGTGCAGCTGATGACCGTCGCCGCGTGGCGTGCTGCCACGTCGGCGGCAACCGTGCAGGGCTCACCGCTGCTGATGCCGCGAAGTGCGTCCGCCGCAGCAAGCGCGGACAGGTCCGCAGCTGCAGCCGCCCGGCTTGCGAGGACAGCTGACTGGGCCAGCAGCAGCATGACCGCCATCGCCGTGATGACCACAAGCGCCAGCCCTGCAGCCAGAACCGTCCCGGAGCCGCGCTCACGGCCATCGTCGACTCCTGACCGCCGCCACCCGGGAGCGGGCCCGGACTGCCCGCTCTGGGCCCAACGGCAACGCCAGGCTGGAGCCCTGCGGAACCGCCTGGTTGGAGCGCGGCAGCACCCGGTTGGGGACCGTCTGCAGTGCCTTGTTGGAGCGCGACCGGGGAGTGAGGCGGAGCTGCCCTCTTTGCCCACCGGACGTAGTAGCTTGGCTTTCCCCATCATTTGAGCCCTGTGCCCTCGGTCAGGCCACCGCCAGCACCGCCGGCAGTTCCGGTTCCTGCGGTTTCACTGCGTGTTGAGGCACGGGCGGTGAGGGTCCACGGGATGGAGGATCCCAGGGGCCCGGGCACCTTGTCCGTCACGGTGATGCTGAGCCACTCTCCGTCGGCAGATATGGAGGCGGCCGCCGACCCACCGGCAAGCGTCCGGACTGTCCGTTCCACCGCCGCCGGGTCATCGCCCCGAGCCAAGGCCCTGGCGCCGGCCCGGGCTCCCTCTTCGATGCGCAACTGCGTCATGCCGGCGGCGGCACCGGCAAGCAGCATGGCCAGCAGCGCCAGCACGGCGGGAAGTGCCACGGCAAACTCCGCCGTCACCGCACCCCGTGCTTTGGCCGCTCTGTCCAATGTTCCCCTGTCCGACATTCCCCTGCCCCGTTGTTTGCTTCCTTGCCCGCTGACTGCCCTATTGACGGTGATACCACTGCGGGCCACCTGGAACCCGGACACCAAGCTTCCGGCGACCCGGCTGCAGGCCACGCTGCGGCCGGCAGCCGGAAAGGACCCCCGGCCGTGACGCATACTCTGCACGAGGCTGACGGCAAGTACTGGCGTCACGGCAGCGCCAAGGCGGTGCGGATGAGGTTGAGCAGGAACCCCCGAACCTCATCGCTCCGGAGGATAAACACCAGCAGCCCGGCGAACCCAACCGCGGCCAGGGTAGCGATGGCATATTCCGCCGTGGCCATTCCGGCCTCAGAACACATCAGTCTTGCGTTGCGTGCGGCCTTGGATGGGACATCTCTAGGACCGGAGGTGGGCGGGTGAAAAGTTGCACCGGACTCGACTGGGCGGGTCCCCACCGAACAAGTAAACGAATAAGTAGCAGCCACGCCATGCCCCACTGAATCGAGGCAGAGCTCCACGACGTTGCCTGGCAGCGGAACGGATGTGGTCCGCGCTGAAGCGGTGGTGCCTGATGCCTTCATGGAAAGTGCGTCGGCGAGCGATACAGGCGCGAAAGCGCGCGGGGCGCCGCTGATGTTGCGAAGGCGACCGTCTCCCCGCCCGGGCTGCAGCAGGCCGGGCCGCAGGCCGCAAGCAGCGAGCGCGGAAGTTCCGGCGGAGTAGTTGGCGGAGTAGTTACGGCGGCGGTGGTTGGTGGACATGTGGTTTCCTTTCGGTTGTTCGCCGGGGGCTTTGCCGGCTGCCTTTGACTCTTCCCGGCGTAGCTGTTGCCGGTAAGGGAAGGGGTGCGCTAAGTGGAAAAGCCGGGGCACTCCCCCAATGTGGAGGAAGGGTGGCCTCGGACTGCACAGATGCCGGCCAGAAAGCAGGGCCGGCCGCCTGGAGCCGGAGGGCGCCGGAGTGACAAGGCGCCGGAGGGCGCCGGAGTGACTAGGAGCCGGACGGCACTAGCGCCAGCAGCACAGGAACCACACCCAGGCAAATGAAGGCAGGGAGCGAGCACAGGCCCAGCGGAACCACCAGCTTCACCCCAAGCGAGGCAGCCCGCTTTTCAGCGGCCCGGAACCGTTCCCGCCGGAGCCTTGCGGCCTGGGCATACAGGATCGCGGACGACGGGGCACCGGTGAGGGCTGCGAAGCCCAAGGCATCACGAAGCTCAAGGATCCCGCTGCTGCGGGCGGCAGAGCTGCGCCAGGCGGTTTCCCAATCGGCGCCGATGGCCAGCGCCGAGACCACGGGCCGCAGCGAGTCCCTGTACTGCGGTGCCGCGGAGGCGGCCACCAGCTCGAGCGATCTTCCAAGCCCGGCCCCCGCATCGAGCATGGCAGCAACGAGCTCAAGCATCATGGCCGTGTCGTTCAGGCCCCTGCTGCGACTTCCTCCCGTACCCGTGGTGTGCTTTGCCCCCGGCCCAGGAGACGGCGACAGGCGTCGCAGCCGTTGGCGAGACCGGTCATGGCTGGAGCAGGCGAGCCATGCGCCGGCCGCGAGCAGCAGGAAAAGCACGGGGCCCGGACCCAAAACCGCGGTCATGGTGTTCCTGACCCGGCGGCGGCCGATACCAGCCGCGCGGACCAGGCCCTTCCCGCAACCGTGAGGACTGCTCCGCCAAAAAGTGCGGCCAGGCCGAGAGGTGTTCCCAGCAGGGTGGACAGCGGATCCACGCCCAGGAGGGTGCCCAGTCCTAGACCCATCAATGGAAGCCAGGTCAGGAGGCGGACCGTTGCCTTGGGCCCGGCAAGGGCTGTTTGCCGCGCCGCGTCTGCGTCATCCTCCGCTTCGAGCTGGGCTGCAAAGCGCGTCAGCACGTCGGCGAGCGGGCACCCGCTGGCTTCTGCGATGTCGAAGCACGCAGCGAGCTGGGACCAGGTCCGGGCCTCCCTGTCCCTGGCCTTGAAAACTGTGGGCAGTGCCCGCCGGATGGCTTCGGCGACGGGAGCTCCCGTCGCCGAAGCCGCCCGCGCAGACCCCAGTACGGCGGCCGATCCCTCCGACAACGCCGAGCCAAAGTGGAGTGGCTCCCCAAGCGGCTGCCCGTTCCCATTGGGGACGCCGTAGACCGTCCAGAGTTCGTCCCACAGCCGCCCGGGCGTCCGTCCACCTTTCAGCAGCGCCGCCAGTTGCTGAACCACCAGTGTCAGGCCGGGTCCCTTGGCCGTTGCGGCGTTTCCACCGGCCCGCCTGCCCCACCGCAATCTCCGAACCTTCGCAAATGAGGGCAAATCCGGACTGCTCCTGGTTGCTGCCCGCAACCTGGAAGCAGCACCCAGGGGAGGTTTGAGGAGCAACAGCACAGCAGCGCACAACACCACGGTGAAGAGAAGAATCACAGGATGTCCCCGCGGTCCATCCCCAATCGGACCGCCAGGGCAGGCCATGCGGGGCCCGGCGACCCCGCTTGTCCAACGGCCGGCACCACCGTCAACCCCTCCGGGCCGTCGTCGATAAGCCCAATGCACAAGACTTCCCTGCCCCGCTGCGTCCTGCCCACGTGGATGACCGCATCCAGCGCGCTGGCCGCCTGGAGCCGCACAGCCTCCGGACCGAGCCCTGCGAGCGCACCGAGGGCGTTGAGCCTGGCCGGTACGGCTGCAGCGGTGTTTGCGTGGATGGTGCCTCCGCCGCCGCTGTGCCCGGTGTTCATCGCGGTGAGGAGTTCACGTACTTCAGCACCTCTGCACTCCCCCACCACCAGCCTGTCCGGGCGCATCCGGAGCGCCTGCCGGACGAGTTCCCCCAAGTCCACCGCGCCGCCTCCTTCGAGGTTCCCATGGCGTGACTCCAGGGCGACGACGTGCGGGTGGACGGGGTTCAGTTCGGACGCATCCTCGATCAGGACCAGGCGCTCTTCCGGGGAACACAGGCCCAGCAGGGTGGACAGCAATGTCGTCTTGCCGGAGCCCGTGGCACCACTGACCAGGAAGCTCAACCTTTTGGTGACCATCCTCTCGAGCACCGCCTGCACTCCTGGCCCGAACATGCCGCCGGAGCCCAGCTCCGCCATGCTGAACACCCGTTCCCTCCGGATCCGGACACTCAGCAGCGTCCCGGACGTGGATACCGGCGGCAACACGGCATGGACACGGTAACCGCCGGCAAGCCTGACATCGACGCAGGGGGAACCGTCATCGAGGCGGCGCCCGCCTGCAGCCACGAGCCTGCAGGCCAGCGCCCGCAGCTGTGCCTCCCCGTCGAACAGGACGGGGACGCGTTCGATGCCCCGTCCCCGGTCCACCCAGACGGAATCGGGAGCGTTGACGAAGATATCGGTGACACCGGGGTCCCGCGTCAGCTCCTGCAGCGGCCCCAGCCCATTGAGCTCGGCGCTGATCCGCTCCACTGCGGCAAGTGATCCGGCGGTACCCAACAATTTTCCCGTGGCCTGGACGGCTGCGGCCACGCGGGAGGGCGTCACGGCTCCAGCCTCTGCCATCATCGACTCGCGGACGGATTCCAGCAGTCCGGAATCGACGGGCCTGCCCGTGCCGGCGGTGTCCCTGCTGCGCCCCGGGCGACCGGCCTGGTTCGCTGCCAGGATGCGTGCGCTGCGCCGCTCACCGAGGCCTCCCGCCCCTGCCGCCCCGCGCGTCTCCGGCGCCGAAGTTAAGGGAGTACCTGATGGCCGCCTCACTCCACGTCCCCCGCCGGCAGGTCCTCTCCGAGCCAATCGAGCACGGCTCCGCCAAAGTGGCGGATATTCCGCCGCTTCCCCAGGTCCAGGAGGCGGCCCGATTCCATGGCCCCGGCGACGGCACGCAGGTCTGGGATGCGGCCCTGAACCGGCAGCCCCACGGCGTCGGCGATCAGGGAAGTGTCGAGCGCCGCGCCGGGCCGCCCCCGAACCAGCAGTCCCGCCTCCACCGGCGGAAGTTCCTGCAGCAGGCGCACGGCCGCAACCGCTGCCTGTAGCTGCGCCGGCACCACCAACAAGATCCGGTCGCAGTCCCACGCCACCGTGCGGAGCGGCTCCGCGCCGCGTCCCACATCAACAACAACCAGTTCGTAACCCCGCCGCGCGGCATCGAGCACGCCGGCTGCGGCCGCCGCAGCCACCGGGAGGAGTTGTTCCCGCGTGGCGGGCCAGGACAGGAAGGAAAAGCCACCGGCAACCGGCAGGGAGTCGGTGAGCTGCAGGGGATCAATGCTTCCCCTGGCCTCGGCGAGGTCCGGCCACCGCAGGCCGGGATTCTCCTCCGCGGCGAGGGCCAGTTCCAGGCCTCCTCCCCACGGGTCTCCGTCCACCAGCAGGACCCTGGCACCCAGCCCTGCTGCCGCTTGCGCTATCCAGATGGCAGCGGTAGTGGCCCCGGCACCGCCGCAGCCACCGATGACGCCAAGGACCAGCCCACCCGGACCCGGCGAGCGCGACCGGCTGAGATGATCCGCCAGCCAGGCGGCGGCATCGGGCAGCACGGCAACACGTTCCGCACCCAAGGCAGCCGCGAGATGCCAAAGGCTGTCGCCCTCGCCGTCAAGGCCCACCATGACCGCAGGCGTGCTCCGGCGGGGCGGCAGTTCCCTGATGTCACTTCCCACCAGGACTGCTGCTGCCGAGTCCCAGTAGCGCCCGCCCTCCACCGCGTCCGCGACGACGCGCAACTTGCCGCCGGCGGCTGCCACAATGCGTTCCACTTCGGCGCGGAGGACACCGGAGGAGGTAACCAGCAGTACCTCGCCCCGTCCCGCGGACACTGATGGATCCGGCACCGAAGCAGCGGGCGCTGAACTGTATGGAACTGAAGCGTCTGCACCGGCACCAGGTAGACTGCCGTCGTCCGGCAGCCACGCGGCACCTGACTCCCCGGTCCCGGTGGCCAAAGGGTCCCCGGGAGGCAAGGTATCCGCCCGTGGCGCTGAGGCCGGCCTCGTTGGCGGCCAAGAGGAACCTCCGGCCTGTTCCTGCCCGGATGGCGATGCGTTCAGCTGGTGCCTGCTCATGGGGCCACTCTGCCCCTGCCGCACAGCCCAGTTAAGGGAGCACGTCCCGTATGTGGACAACCAGGCTATGGGCGCTCCACGGACAGGGCACAATGGGAGCATGTACCTGCTGCTCGCCGCCCACCCCCGCGGCGCGGCCCTCCAGGAACTGACCCAGGCCGGCCATGCCCAGCCGGCCAACCCCGAACCGCAAGTGGTGGCACTCAGCGACCTTTCCGCCGTCGTCCGCGAACTCGAAGCCAGGCGCCCCGGTGGCGTGCCGCCCCGTTGGATCTGGCAACGGACCCAGGACTGGTACCCGCAACTGCTCGCCTCCGGCGTGGAGGTGGAGCGCTGCTATGACATCACTCTCTGCGGCAACATCCTGGCCTTTTCCCAGTTCAGCGCCCACACGGAGTATGCCAGGAACACGGACCGAACCCCGGTGGAGGATCCCGTGCTTCCCCCGAAGACGCTGCTGCCCCCCCGTCCCCCGGCAGACCAAGGTGCGCTCTTCGATGATCCCGCGTCCGGACCGCCGCGGGGCGTTGCCCTTGAGGATCTCCGGGCCGAATACGCTGCCCAGCAGGCCGCGCTGGCGGAGGTGGGAACGGAGGACAACCGCCGGAAGCGCCTTCAGCTGCTGCTCGCGGCGGAGTCTGCTGCCGCCATGGTGGCTGCCGAGATGCAGCACGCGGGCGTTCCCTGGCGGGAGGACCTGCACGAGGAAATCCTCGTCAGCCATCTCGGCCCGCGGCCGCCGGCCGGCCAGCGGCCGCAGAAACTTGAAGCGCTGGCGGCGGAACTGCGTTCCCTGCTCCGGGCGCCCGGACTCAACCCGGATTCTCCGCAGGAACTGATGCGGGCACTCCACCGCAACGGGATCGAAGTAAAAACCACCCGAAAGTGGGAGCTCAGGGAGTACGGCCATCCGGCCATCGAGCCTTTGCTGGAGTACAAGAAGCTTTCCCGCCTGCATACGGCCAACGGCTGGTCCTGGCTGGACGCCTGGGTGGACGGCGGCCGTTTCCGTCCCGAGTATGTGGTGGGCGGCGTGGTGTCGGGGCGCTGGGCCTCCCGGGGCGGTGGCGCGCTGCAGATCCCCCGCCAGGTCCGCGGCGCGGTGCATGCCGATCCAGGCCACAAGCTGATCGTTGCGGACGCATCGCAGCTGGAACCGCGCGTCCTGGTGGCACTTGCCCAGGATTCCACCATGGCGGAGGCGGCTCGGGACCAGGACCTTTATGCCGGCATCGCCGCCAAGGGGTTCGGCGGCGACCGGGGCAAAGCAAAAGTAGCCTTGCTGGGCGCCATGTACGGGGCCACCTCCGGTGAAGCAGGCCGGCTGATGCCGCAGCTGGCGCGAACCTATCCGCGCGCCGTGGATTTCGTGGAGAAGGCAGCAAGGGCGGGCGAGGCCGGCGGGACGGTGACCACGCGGCTGGGCCGCAGCAGCCCGCCGCCTTCGGAACGGTGGTTCCTGAGCCAGCGCTCAGCAACGGCGGAGGAGCAGCGCCGGGCGGAGTCCATCGCCCGGAGCCGCGGGCGCTTCACCCGGAACTTCGTGGTCCAGGGGTCGGCAGCGGATTGGGCGGCGTGCTGGCTGGCGGAATTACGACGACGGCTGCGTACCTTGCGGACGGCAGGCACCGGCGGCGGTGGCGGGGCTGTCCAGGCTGAGCTGGTCTTCTTCCTCCATGATGAGGTGATGGTGCATGCCCCGGCGGACGGCGTCGACGCCTGCATCAGGGCGATCGAGGAATCGGCCCGGGCTGCGAAGGGCCTGTTGTTCGGTCCTGTCCCGGTCGAGTTTCCGGTCAGCCTCGCCGTGGTTGACTCCTATGACCTCGCGAAATAGCCCCCCGAAAAAGGCCGCCAGCGCTTACGTGCGAGACGCAAAGTAATCTACCCGGCGGTAGCTATGCGGGCCCGGTGACGGACGTTACAGTCGTAGCGGCGACTGAAGCAGATCGGTCCGCACGCTGATGCAATGACGCATACCAGGGAGGTCCCCGTCCATGGCGGGAAGATTTGAAATCCATCGTGCAGGCGACGAGTCGTACCGGTTGCGGCTCACCGACGCCGAAGGGAATGTGGTGGCGGTGTCGCCAACCTTCAGGTCCCTGAGCATGCTCCGCGACGGCATCAATGCCATGCGCGAGAACGCCGCCACCGGAATCGTGGTGGACTTGCGCCAGCAGGCCTGAAAATCAGACCCCCATGGGATGCAGCCTGTTCCGGTCCCAGGGAACCGACCAGCCGAGCTGGTCGAAGAGGCCGCTCAAAACGATCCCGGTAAAGCCCCACACCACCACGCCGTTCACGGTGAAGGCAGGACTGTCAAAGGTGCGGCCCGCCCGGTGCACGGTGGCCATGACCCGGTTGTCCGGATCCAGGAGGTCACGGACCGGGACGCGGAAAACCTGCGCGGATTCGCCGTAGTCCACCACGCGGACCGGAGACGGGGCATGCCACCATCCGAGCACAGGCGTCACCAGGAAGTTGCTGTGGGCCAGGCCCAGGTCCTGGAGCGTGCCCAGGACCTCAACCCCGCCCGAGTCCAGTCCGGTCTCCTCCTCGGCTTCGCGGAGCGCCGCTGCCACCGGCGTTTCTCCCCTGTCGATGCCGCCGCCGGGAAACGCAACCTGCCCCGGATGCGATCCCAGTGTGTGGGCGCGTTCCAGGAGCAACACGTCGAGGTCGGCCGGCGCCAGCGGCTTGCCGGATTCGGCCGGGACATCGTCAAGGACGCCGAAAAGCATCAGGACAGCGGCCCTGCGGGCACGTGCGGCGTCCACCGTGAGTGCGGCCCAGCGGGGATCAGGCGGACCGGCCGTTCCGGTTTCCGCCCTTCTGATCAGCTCGGCAAGGTCTTCGCGTGCACTCACGGGGTCCTCAGCTGGGAGGCCATCCGGATTTCCGCGGCCCGGTGCTGCTCCGCCAGATACTGCTCCAGCAGCGCCTCGCTGCCAGGCGCAAGTTCGTATTTCAGGAGCTTGGCCGCTTTGTCGGGATCAGTCTCGCCCAGCCCGTAACTGGGGCACCAGTTGGCGACGGGGCAGGCCCCGCAGGCGGGCTTACGGGCATGGCACACGCGGCGGCCATGGAAGATGACCCGGTGGGACAGCATGGTCCAGTCCTTGCGCTCGAACAGTTCGGCCACGTCCTGTTCGATCTGCACAGGGTCCTCGGACTGGGTCCACCCAAACCGCTTGGCCAGGCGGGCGAAGTGCGTGTCGACGGAGATCCCCGGAATGCCAAACGCGTTGGCGAGCACCACGTTGGCCGTCTTCCGCCCCACCCCCGGCAGCGTGACCAGGTCCTCCATCCGGCCCGGGACCTCGCCATCAAAGTCGTCCACCAGGCGGGTGCACAGGGCAAGGACATTCCGTGCCTTTGCGCGGAAGAATCCGGTGGGTTTGAGGATGGTTTCAAGGTCTGTTGGGTCTGCCTCGGCCAGCGAACGCGCGTTGGGGTAGCGCGTGAACAGAACCTTAGTGACCTGGTTGACCGTAACGTCGGTGGTTTGGGCGGACAGGACGGTGGCCACGAGCAGTTCGAACGGGTTTTTGAAATCCAGTTCCGCATGGGCGTAGGGGTATTTCTCGGCCAGGGCCCGGTGGATCCGGCGCGCGCGCCGTTTCAGCGCCAGTACGGATTCGGACGAGACCGCCGGCATTCCGGCGGCCTGGCCGGCTTTGGTGCGCACCCCGGCCACCGGCGTCAGCCGCGCTCGATGTTGCTGAGGTCGCGCAGGACGCCCAGCCGCCCGTCCGTGTGCTGGACCAGGAACTCGTGGCCGCGGTCCTCAAGCGCCAGGACCCAGCCCCCGGGTTCGATCACGAAGGCAGGGGCGCCGGTGCGGGGGTCGAAGGCCGTGCGGTGCTGGGCGACGGCAAACCAGAAGGCCTCGTGGATGGGCTGCCCGTCCGTTTCGTCGTGGCGGCTGGCCGGGTCCACCGTAGCCCCGATGGGCTGGTCGGAACGGACCTGCTGGTGGACGGCGGTGGCGGCGGGCGGTTCCCAGGCTGCCTGTGGAGCATGTGCGCCGGGGACATCCCCGTACTGGGTCTCCTCGGCGGCCGGCATGGAGGCAGGACGGACGACGTCGGCTGCCTGGGTGGGCGGGCCGGCATCCACTTCAGGGGTCCGGTCGGAAACTTCGGGGGCGGTTGATACGGGCGTTGACGCGCCCGATGCAGCGGAGCCCGCATCGGCCTTGCCAGCTGCGGCACCGGCGGCGGGTGCGCCGCCGGAAGCTGGGGTGCCGGTGCCCGCGGCAGCGGAAGATGCGACGCCGGCTGCTCCCCCCGCAGCGGCCACGGGGACTGCCGCAGTGGCGGGCATGTGGGCAGACCGGCCAGGCTCAGGGCTGGAGGGAACGGGGTGCCCGGAGGAAGCTGGCTGCCCGGCGGACCCTGGCTGGGCAGGGGAAACCTGCTGGGCCGGGGACCCCGGCTGGACAGCGGAGGAGCCTGCACCTGCACCGCCAAAGATGCCGGCGCCCTTGAGGCCGCCCTTCGACTGGTTGGGGCCGGCTTCCGGCTTGGGTGCTTTGGGGGCCCGCGGCTTACGGACCGGGACCGCGGCTTCGCGTGCCACCAGGTGTGCCGGTACCTCTGGCCGGTCCTTGAAGTCGCCGGAGAGGTAGGGCAGGAAGCGGCCCAGCACCGTAGCGGCAAAGAGGACCAGCGAACCGATCAGGCCCACCAGCAGGCTGGTCACGTAGCCGCCGGCGACCGACAGGAAGAAGAAGGCAACCGCGAAGGAGGCCACCACGGACGCGAACTGGTCGATCGAGAGCGACCCCACCCGGATTTTGGTGGCAGGGGCCAGGCGGCGGGCAGCGAAGAGGGCACTGGTAATCAACGGCAGGATGATGCCCAATCCCAGGAAGAACAGGTTGTTCAGGTTCCACAGGTTGTACCGTGTGCCGAAGAGGGGCAGCAGGGACGCAACAAACAGGATGAGCGTGCCTGCGAAGACGGCCAGGTCGCGCACGGTGAACGGGCCGAGCACCGCCTGGTTGGCGTTCGGATCGAGCTTCCCGGCGCCGGCCTTTTGTCCTGCAGGCTGTCCCCCGGCGGCGCCGCCGGCAGCAGCTGGCTGCCCCGGTCCCCCGGCCGTGGTTCCGGAGCCTCCTGGCCCCGCCCCGGTGTCCGGGCCCGTTCGCTGGCCGAAGCTCTGCTGGTTCATTCTGCTCTCCTTAGCGTGGCGGCACCGGGCCCTTCGGGGACCTTAAAACTGTGCCGTCTTGACATGCGGTCCCGCTCCGGCGCAGCGCCAGCAGCGCCTTGCCGGAGTGGTCCGAAGTGAAGTCACAATTCCATCTCAGCCTAGTCAACAGCCAAGCTGATCACTAGCTGGCGGAGCCCCGCGGCGGCGCCTGCAGGGTTATGAACACGCCATTCACCGCTTAAAGAAGACCGCTCGCGGGCGCTTCTGTGACGGGGGGCACAGAGGATGCGCGGCAAGCATTAGGCTAGGTTTCGGAACAGCTCTTTGCGGTATGCCCATCCCGGCTGGAGCCCAAAGCTGTGCAAGCGGCGGGCTCTGCGGTGGCGGCATCCCGCGCGGCAAAGATCGATGAATGATGAGGTTCACATGTCCCAGGACACTCCCAGCTCCACGGCCACCGTTCCGTCCGCTTCCGCCCAGCCGGCAGGCCAGCAGGGCCACCAGGGCGACGCCTTCGCGAACCTGCTGCATGAAACACGCGCCTTCCCGCCCCGCCCGGAGTTCGCGGCCAACGCCGTTGTCACCGCAGCAGAGTACGACGACGCCGATGCCGACCGGCCTGCCTTCTGGGCCAAAAAGGCGCGGGAGCTGCTGACCTGGAGCAAGGACTTCACCCAGGCCCTGGATTGGTCCGATCCGCCGTTCGCCAAGTGGTTTGTTGGCGGTGAGCTCAACGCCGCCTACAACGCCCTGGACCGGCACGTTGAGGCCGGCAACGGGGACCGGGTTGCCATCTATTTCGAGGGCGAACCCGGGGACACCCGCACCTACACGTACGCGCAGCTGACCGAGGAAGTGAAGAAGGCTGCCAATGCCTTCGAATCCCTGGGCGTGGCCAAGGGTGACCGGGTGGCGGTGTACCTGCCCATGATCCCGGAGGCCGTCATCACGCTGTTGGCGTGCGCCCGTATCGGCGCCGTGCACTCGGTGGTGTTCGGCGGCTTCTCCGCCGAAGCCCTGCGTTCGCGGATCGACGACGCCGAGGCCAAGCTGGTGGTCACCGCGGACGGCACCTACCGCCGCGGCAAGCCGAGCCCCCTCAAGGCCGCGGTCGACGACGCCCTGGCCCACGATGGCCATACCGTACAGAACGTGGTGGTGGTCAAGCGCAACGGCCAGGACGTGGACTGGAAGGAAGGCCGGGACCACTGGTGGGCTGACACCGTGGAGACGGCGTCCGCCGAGCACACCGCCGTGGGCCACGATTCCGAGCACCCGCTGTACATCCTCTACACCTCCGGCACCACCGGAAAGCCCAAGGGCATCCTGCACACCACCGGCGGCTACATCACCCAGACCGCCTACACCCACAAGGCAGTCTTCGACCTGCACCCGGAGACGGACGTGTACTGGTGCACGGCCGACGTCGGCTGGGTCACCGGCCACTCGTACGTCGCCTACGCGCCGCTCATCAACGGCGCCACCCAGGTGATGTACGAAGGCACCCCGGATTCCCCGCACCAGGGCCGCTGGTGGGAGATCGTGGAAAAGTACAAGGTCTCCATCCTCTACACCGCCCCCACCGCCATCCGCACCTTCATGAAATGGGGTTCGGAGATCCCGGCGAAGTACGACCTCTCCTCGCTCCGCGTGCTGGGTTCGGTGGGTGAACCGATCAACCCCGAAGCGTGGATGTGGTACCGCAAGGTCATCGGCGGCGACAAGGCCCCCATTGTGGACACCTGGTGGCAGACCGAAACCGGCGCCCAGATGATCGCCCCGCTGCCCGGGGTGACCGCCACCAAACCCGGCTCGGCACAGGTGCCGCTGCCCGGCATCGCCGTGGACGTTGTCGACGAAATGGGCGAATCGGTCCCCAACGGGCACGGCGGCTTCCTGGTGATCCGCGAACCGTGGCCCTCCATGCTCCGCGGTATCTGGGGCGACCCTGAGCGGTTCAAGGACACCTACTGGTCCCGGTTCGAGAACATGTATTTCGCCGGTGACGGCGCCAAGAAGGATGAAGACGGCGACATCTGGCTGCTCGGCCGGGTGGATGACGTCATGAACGTCTCCGGGCACCGGCTCTCCACCACCGAGATCGAATCCGCCCTGGTGAGCCACCCTGCCGTGGCGGAGGCCGCCGTCGTGGGTGCCACGGACGAAACCACGGGCCAGGCCGTCGTCGCGTTCGTCATCCTCCGCGGCGACGCCGCGAACAACGGCGACGCCACCGTCCAGGAACTGCGCAACCACGTGGGCAAGGAGATCGGACCCATCGCCAAGCCCAAGAACATCCTGGTGGTGCCCGAACTGCCCAAGACCCGGTCCGGCAAGATCATGCGCCGCCTCCTCAAGGACGTCGCCGAAGGCCGCGACCCGGGCGATGCCACTACCCTCTCCGACCCGTCCATCATGCAGGAGATCGCCCAGTCGCTCAGAAAGTAACACAGGCTTAGCACCTGTCCCGGCGCCCTGAAATGGCCCCGCTTTCCCTGTCTTTGCAAGGAAAACGGGGCCATTCCCATGTTGTGACGATTCAAACCGCATCAACACCCAAAATGTTATTTACCGTTCTTCCATGTTCTGTTTTGCGAGGTTATAGTCGGACCTAATGTGAGGTGCCTCACATGCGGCTAGTACTCAAGGGAGAGACCATGGCTTCACAGTTTGATGCGTCGGCAACTGCCTTCCCCAGCAGGCGGACCATCCTCAAGACCGTCGGCGTTGGCGCAGTGGGCCTGGCCGGCATCCCGTTCCTCGCGGCCTGCACCGGCGGAAGCGCGCCGTCCGGCACAGGTTCCGACTCTTCCGGCCTCACCTTCGGCTCGGGTTCCTCCGACGACGTCCCCAAGCGGGCGTACCAGGCGGTCACCGATGCCTTCACGGCCAAGACCGGCAAAAAAGTCACCACCAACGTGGTGCCCCACAATGACTTCCAGAACAAGATCAATTCCTACCTGCAGGGCTCTCCCGACGATACCTTCACCTGGTTCGCCGGCTACCGGATGCAGTACTACGCGGGCAAGGGCCTCCTCGCGCCCATTGACGATGTCTGGCAGACCATTGGCGGCAACTACTCCGATGCGCTGAAGAAAGCATCCACGGGGCCGGACGGCAAGATGTACTTCGTACCCAACTACAACTACCCCTGGGGCTTCTTCTACCGGAAGAGCCTTTGGGCGGAGAAGGGGTACCAGGTGCCGGCAACCTTTGATGCCCTCAAGGCCCTGGCAACAAAGATGCAGGCCGACGGCATCATTCCCATTGGCTTTGCCGACAAAGACGGCTGGCCCGCCATGGGCACCTTCGACTACATCAACATGCGGCTCAACGGCTACCAGTTCCACGTGGACCTCTGCGCACACAAGGAATCCTGGGACCAGCAGAAGGTCACTTCCGTCTTCGACACCTGGAAGGCGCTCCTGCCCTTCCAGGATCCCGCCGCCCTGGGCCAAACCTGGCAGGACGCGGCCAAGGCACTGGAAGCCAAGAAGACCGGCATGTACCTGCTGGGCTCCTTCGTCACGCAGCAGTTCACGGACCCGGCGGTGCTGGCAGACATCGATTTCTTCCCCTTCCCGGAGATCGCCATGGAAGGCAGGGACGCCGTCGAAGCCCCCATCGACGGCCTGCTGCTGTCCAAGAAGGGCGGGGACAACAAGGCAGCCCGCGACTTCATGTCGTTCATGGGCACGCCGGAGGCCCAGGACGCCTACGCCAAGGTTGATAACTCGAACATCGCCACCGCCAAGGGCACGGACACCTCGAAGTTCACACCACTGAACAAGACCTGTGCGGACACGATCGCCAATGCCAAACACATCAGCCAGTTCTTCGACCGGGACGCGTTGCCGGCCATGGCCAACAACGTGATGATTCCGGCGCTGCAGAGCTTCATCAAGGACGGCAGCGTGGACGTCAAGAACCTTGAGGCCCAGGCCAAGAACCTCTACGCAGCGCAGTAGCCCCGCCAAAGGAAGGACGACGGCGGCGCGGGGCTCCCGCCGTCGTCCATCCTCATGCATCCAACAGCAAGGAAAGACAGCCATGAGCAGCACCGCACGAGAACTGATTCCGCCCGAGGCACGGGAGCCGGCCGTCCCTGTCCGCCGGACCAAAGGCGGGCGGGTCCGCCGCCTGTCCGGACGGGACAAACTGGTCCTGTCCCTGATGGTGGGCATCCCCACGCTGATCGAATTGGCGATGGTCTGGCTGCCCATGCTGATGTCGGTAGGGCTCAGCTTCACCCGGTGGAACGGCCTGGACCTGGCGGACATCCGGCCGGCAGGCACGGCGAACTACCAGTTCATCGCGCAGGACTACCCGCCGTTCTGGCCGGCGGTCCAGCACAACATGCTCTGGCTGCTGTTCCTGGCCCTCATCGCCACCCCGCTGGGTTTGCTGCTCGCGGTGCTGCTGGACCAAAACATCCGCGGAAGCAGGATCTACCAGAGCATCTTCTTCGCACCCGTCATGCTGTCGCTCGCCCTGATCGGCATCATCTGGCAGCTCTTCTACCAGCGGGACAACGGCCTCCTCAACTTCCTCCTGGGCACCGCTGGCACGCCGCAGGCCGTTGACTGGTTCGGCGACTCGTCGGTCAATATCTGGGCGGCCATGATTGCGGCCACCTGGCGCCATGCCGGCTACGTCATGCTGCTTTACCTGGCAGGCTTGAAGGGCGTCGACCCCAGCCTGAAGGAGGCCGCGGCCATCGACGGCGCGTCCGCCGTGCAGACGTTCTTCCGGGTGGTCTTTCCCGCCATGCGGCCCATCAACATCGTCATTGTGGTCATCACCATCATCGAGTCCCTCCGCGCCTTCGACGTTGTCTACGTGATCAACCGCGGCACCAACGGCCTGGAAATGCTCAGCGCCCTGGTGATCCAGAACCTCGTGGGCGAAGGCCAGGTGATCGGCGTTGGCTCCGCCCTCGCTGTGGTGCTGCTGGTCATTTCACTCGTCCCCATCGTCTTCTACCTCAGCCGCACCTTTGGCAAGGAGAACCAAGCATGAGCATCGCCGAAGCCCGCGCCCCCAGGGCCTCCGCAGAAACCACCGACCGGTCCGGAAGCCGCCCCAAGCGGCATTACGGGACCCACATCTTCCTGCTGGTGATGGCCGCCGTGTGGCTGGTTCCCTTGGGCTGGTCCGTCTTCACCGCGCTCCGGCCGGTGGCGTCCACCAACGAGCACGGCTACTTCAGCGTTGCCGGCGACTTCAACTTCGACAACTTCGTCCAGGCCTGGACGCAGGGAGGTTTTGCCACCTACTTCTGGAATTCGGTCATCATCACCGTGCCTGCGGTCCTGCTGACCCTGTTCCTCGCCTCCCTCATGGCCTTCGCCGTGAGCCGCGTCAACTGGAAGTTCAACATCACCCTGCTGATCATGTTCACCGCGGGAAACCTGCTGCCCCCGCAGGTCCTCGCGGCGCCCCTCTTCGAGATGGCCAAGCACTTCCAGGTGCCCTACTCCTTCAGCGATTCCGGCAACATGCTGAACACCTACATCATCGTCATTGCGGTGGACACGGCGTTCCAGATGGGGTTCTGCACCTTCGTTCTCTCGAATTATATGAAGGCCCTCTCCGCCGACCTGACCGAGGCCGCCCTGGTGGATGGTGCAGGCATCTGGCGGCAGTACCGGGAGATCATCCTGCCGCTGTGCCGCCCGGCGTTCGCAGCCCTGGGCACCCTGGAAGTCATCTTCATCTACAACGACTACTTCTGGCCCCTCCTGTTCATCCAGAGCGGCAACCGGCTCCCCATCACCACCGCCATCAACAACCTGCAGGGCCAGTTCCTGAACAACTACAACCTCCTGGCGGCAGGCGCGGTGATCACCGTGATTCCCACGCTGGTCATCTACCTGCTCCTCCAGCGGCAGTTTGTTGCGGGGCTGACTCTCGGTTCCAGCAAGGGGTAGGCAAAGATGGAACATGAAGCGGACACCGCTCCCTTAGCCGCCCGAAAGGAACTCCATGCTCCCCGCAGCACGCCACCAGGCCATCGTGGACGCCGTCCAGCGGGAAAGGGTGGTCCGCGTATCCGACCTCGCCCAGCAACTGGGCGTCTCGCTCATGACCGTCCGGCGGGACATCGAACTGCTGGAGGAAAGCGGCAAGCTGGAGCGGATCCACGGCGGAGCCAAGCTTCCGGGCGACGCCAGCACGCACGAGCCCGGCTTCGAACTGAAGTCCACCCAATTAACTGCCGAGAAGCGTGCCATTGCGGTTGCAGCGGCGGCGCTGGTCCATGAAGGCATGGCTGTTGGGCTGAGCGCGGGGACCACCACGTGGGCACTCGCCAAGGAACTGGTGGACGGGCCGCCCATCACCGTGGTGACCAACTCCGTTCGCATCGCCGACCTGTTCCACCATGCCGCCACGACCGGCCCGGCCCGCTACAGCTCCACCGTGATCCTGATCGGCGGCCAGCGCACGCCGTCGGACGCCCTGGTGGGACCCATCGCCACCAGCGCGCTGAAGCAGCTTCACCTGGACCTGCTGTTCCTCGGCGTCCATGGCATGGATTCGGTGGCCGGCTTCACCACGCCCAACCTCCTGGAGGCCGAAACGGACCGGGCCTTCGTGGCCGCAGCCCGGAAGACCGTGGTCCTGGCGGACCACACCAAGTGGGGTGTGCTGGGCATCAGCTCGATTGCCTCACTGGACGATGTGGACGAGGTCATCAGCGACCCCGGCCTGGGTTCCGAAGCCCAGCGGGTCCTGCAGGACCGGGTGGGCAGGCTTCGGCTCGCCGCAGCCTAGGGGACAGCCAGCCTACGGACAGCCAGCCTAGGGACAGCCGCAGGACTGCCTGATGTGCAGCTTTGTGGGGAAGATCCGGTGCCGCGGTTTTTCGCCGCGGCTGGCTCCCACCAGTGCGGCCACGGCGGCTTCCGCCATGGCGGCCACGGGCTGTTCGACGGTTGTCAGCGGCGGCCACGAGTATTCGGAGTCCGCGGAGCCGTCAAAGGACGCCACGGCGATGTCGCCGGGAACGGACAGCCCCGCTTCGTGGATGGCGCGCAGGAGACCTATGCCCTGCATGTCCGACGTCGCAAAGATTGCCGTTGGCCGGTTCACCGACGCCAGCAGCCGCTGCCCGGCAACATAGCCTCCGGGCCTGGTGAAGGCGCTGTACGAGATGGGCCCCTCAGGCAGGCCCGCCTCCTGCAGGGCCTGCCGCCAGCCCACTTCGCGGCCGTCAGTGGAGCCGGAGACGTTGGTACCCATCGCCAGGCCAATATTGGCGTGGCCATGGCCAATGAGGTGTTCCACCGCAATCCGGGCACCGGCCGCCAGGTCCACGCCGATGCTGTTGAAGCCCGGCGCATCGCGTTCCTGGTTGAGCAGCACCGACGGAATGTCTGCCGTTTCCAGGGCTTCCAGGTCCGGTTCGAAAAGGACGCTGGCCAGCAACACCCCGTCCACCTGGCGTGCAGCCAAGTTACGGACGTTCCGCCGTTCCTTGGCGAGGTTCCCGTCTGAGTTGCTCAGCACCAGGGCGTAGCCAAGGGCCGCGGCCGCATCCTCCACTGCATGGGAGAACAGCGAGAAAAACGGGTTGGAGATGTCCGGGACGATGAGGCCCAGCGTCTCGCTTGAACCCAGTTTGAGCGCCCGGGCGGCGGCGTTGGGCCGGTAGCCCAGGACGCGGATGGCGTCCTGGACCTTGGCTTCGGTGGCCGGGGCCACCTTCTTGGGACCGCCGTTGACCACATAGCTCACGACGGCGGTGCTGACGCCCGCAAAGCGGGCGACATCCTTGCGCGTCACCGGCCCGCGCGGGGCCGGCACAGCCGAAGTGGTCATGGAGTACATGCTAGCTACCAGTTGGCCGGGGCGTCGCCGAAGTCACGGATGGGCAGCCGCGCGCCGTTCTGCCGGGCCGATTCGTGGGCCACGATCCCGGGGAGGGTGAAGCGGGCAGCAGCCCAGGCGTTGACCGGCGGCAGCGTGCGGTTGTTCACGGCTGTGACGAAATCGTCCACCAGGAAGTGGTGGCTGCCTTCGTGTCCGTTGGGGGCACCAAGGAACTCCGCAGGCAGCCGCTCAGCATCATGGACCGGGGAGAGACCCGAGACAAAGGCGTCGCGGAGCTCCGGGGCAACGTTGGCCAGCGACGGGTCGTCCAGGGGAATGCTGGGGCGGGTCTCCATCTGCTCCGAGATGTCGTGGACGTTTTGCTTGTCCTGCCAAACGGTAACCTTGGCGAGCTGCTCGAAGCTGGCCTCGGTGCCGAAGAAGCGGAACCGGGATTCACGGATGTGCGAGGGGTAGCCAACGCGGCGCATTTCGTTGGTGCGCATGGCGCCGCCGTCGTTCAGCTCGAAGAGCGCCGTGGCATTTGAAAAGTCGTTGCCGAACATACTGACGTCCTTGTCGAACACTCCGTCGTTCCGCTGGTCCCTGACTCCGATACAGCTCACGCTGACGGCGTGCGATGGGATGGCGCCGAGCACTCCCCCGATTGCATGCGTGGGGTAGAGCATGGGCGGGTAGCTGGCAGTCTCCTTCCACCGCTCGCCGCCGCTGTACTGGTACGCGTCGTAGAAGCCCAGGTCCATGTCATGGACGTAGTCGCCCTCAGAGTAGAAGATGCGCCCGAACTTGCCGGCGGCGTGCTGTTCCCGGGCGTAGACCGTGGCCGGGTTGTAGTAGCTGGTCTCCCCCATCATGTAAACCAGGCCTGTGTCCCGGACGGCGTCGATGATGCGCGCGATTTCCTCCTCGGACACCGCCATGGGAACGGCCGAGTAGACATGCTTGCCGGCGCGGAGGGACCGCTCCACCAAGGGGCCGTGGGTCCAGCGCTGGGTAAAGATCGCCACGGCGTCGACGTCCGAGGCGAGCAGGGCGTCGAAGTCCGCTTCCTGCCCCGCAAGGTGGTACCGGTCCACGGCCTCGGCCGCCCGTTCGGCGCGCTCGTCCACCACGTAGACGGCCTTCACGCCCGGGTGCAGATTGAAAAGGTGTGCGAACTGTGAGCCGAACTGGCCTGCGCCCACGATGCCGATAGAGAACGTCATTGTTGTGCCTTCCGTGAGGGGGATACCCGAGTTTTGCACTGCAATCTACTCGAGTCAACATCCAATAAATGGAAATAACTTCAACGCGTGAAACAAAAAGTAAGGTCTTGCCATCATTCTATCTACTCGTGTAGATTCCTTCCCAGCTTGTTACCTCCATCACACTCAGGAAAGGGTCGACGATGACCACCCTTACCAGGAACGCCAGTCCGGTTCAGCACTCCGTGCCCCGGGCGGTGAAGCGCCGGGGGCGCAGCGACCTGAAGACCGCACTGTTCTTCATCGCGCCGGCCATGATCGGATTTATCGTTTTCTACCTGGTGCCCACACTCCGGGGCATCTACCTCAGCTTCACCGAGTACAGCATCCTCGGCGACCCCACCTGGATTGGCACCGCCAATTACCAGGCCATCGCCAAGGACCCCCTGTTCTGGAACGCCCTGGCGGTCACCTCGCAGTACGTGCTGATTAACATCGTCCTGCAGACCGCACTGGCACTGGGACTGGCCCTCCTCATGCACCGGGTGGCCAAGTCAACCCTCATCCGCGGCGCCCTCCTCCTGCCGTACCTAATGGCCAACGTGATAGCCGCCCTCCTGTGGTTCTGGCTGCTGGACTACCAGATCGGCATCGTCAACTACTTCATCGAGGCCGTGGGCCTGCCCAAGGTGGCGTTCTTCGGCAGCGAGGAATGGGCCATCCCCACCCAGGCCCTCATCAACACCTGGCGGCACATGGGCTACACCGCACTGCTGCTCTTCGCCGGACTGCAGGCCATCCCCAGCCACGTCTACGAGGTGGCCAACCTGGACGGCGCCTCGCCCTGGCAGACCTTCCGCAAGATCACCATGCCTCTGCTCCGCCCGGTACTGGTGCTGGTCCTGATCGTCACCGTCATCGGCTCCTTCCAGGTGTTCGACACCGTGGCCGTCACCACCCAGGGCGGGCCGGTCAACGCCAGCCGCGTGCTGCAGTTCTACATCTACCAAAAGGCCTTCACCGAATCAGACTTCGGCTACGGTTCCGCCCTGGCCGTCATCCTCTTCGTCATCCTCGCCCTGGTGGCATTCATCCAGATGAAGTTCCTCAAGGGCAACGAATCGGACCTGGACTAAGGACGCTCCCATGACCACCGCAAAAGTTTCCGCCCCTGCCCGGCCCGCCACCCGCCGTCGTCCGTTCAGCTGGCGCCGCACGGCCGCCTGGACCCTTGTCGCCCTCGCAGTTGCCGTTTCAGTGCTCCCGTTCTACTGGATCCTCCGGACGGCGCTGTCCACCAACGGGTCACTGGCCGGCAACGCCACCAACCTGCTTCCCGCAGACTTCAACCTGGGCGCATTCCAGCGCGTCTTTGGCCTGCAGTCCCCGGAAGATGCCGTGGCACAGGGCGGCTCCGGAGCCCAAATCGACTTTTGGAGCTACCTGCGCAACTCCGTGCTCTTTGCCTCCATCACCACCATCGGGGCCGTGTTCTTCAGCGCCATGGCGGCCTACGCCTTCGCCCGGCTGCGCTGGCGTGGACGGAACGTGGTGTTCAGCCTGTTCCTGGCCACCATGATGGTGCCCCCGATCTTCACCGCGCTGCCCAACTTCCTCCTCATCAAGAACCTGGGCCTGCTCAACACCATGGTGGGCCTGGTTCTCCCGTACATCTTCATGACCCCGTTCGCCATCTTCTTCCTCCGGCAGTTCTTCCTCAACATGTCCCGTGAGGTGGAGGAAGCGGCAATGCTCGACGGCGCCAAGCACCTGCGGATCTTCTTCCAGA
This sequence comes from Arthrobacter sedimenti, assembly GCF_042652025.1. Classification (NCBI taxonomy): domain Bacteria; kingdom Bacillati; phylum Actinomycetota; class Actinomycetes; order Micrococcales; family Micrococcaceae; genus Arthrobacter; species Arthrobacter sedimenti. Next base: position 1,100,730 of record NZ_JBHSDQ010000001.1, read on the forward strand.
TCATCCTGCCCAACGCCGCAGCTCCCATCGCCACCCTTGCCCTGCTCACCTTCATCGGCCAGTGGAACGAGTACTTCTGGCCGCTGCTGGTGGGCCAGGACGAATCCGTCCGCGTCCTCACCGTGGGCCTGGGCGTCTTCAAGTCCCAATCCCCGCAGGGCGCCCCCGACTGGTCCGGACTGATGGCAGCCACCCTGGTTTCGGCCCTGCCCGTCCTGATCCTGTTCGCCGCCTTCGGCAAGAAAATCGTCAACTCCATCGGCTTCTCCGGCATCAAATAACCCTCCCTCCAACCACCCCCTCCACAATTCCCCGGCCGCTCCCCGGCGCCCGGCCACGGCGGCCTGCCCGGAAGCACCTTGAAAGGACCCCCTCCCATGAAAAAGAAAGCACTCACCTCCCTGGCTGCAGCGGCAGCCGCAGTCCTGGCCCTCTCCGCCTGCGGTGGCGGTAGCTCCGCCGACGCCGGCAAGGGTGAAATCAACTACTGGCTCTGGGACGCCAACCAGCTCCCCGCGTACAAGCAGTGTGCGGACGACTTCCACAAGGCCAACCCGGACATCACCGTCAAGGTCACCCAGCGCGGCTGGGACGACTACTGGGGCACCCTCACCAACGGCTTCGTGGCCGGCACCGCGCCGGACGTGTTCACCGACCACCTGGGCAAGTACCCGGAATTCATCAAGAACAAGCAGCTGCTCGCGCTCGATGACGCAGTCAAGAAGGACAACGTCGACACCGGCGTCTACAACTCCGGCCTCGCCGACCTTTGGGTGGGACAGGACGGCAAGCGCTACGGGTTGCCGAAGGACTGGGACACCATCGCCCTGTTCTACAACACCAAGCTCGCAGCCGACGCCGGCGTCACCCCCGAACAGATGGCCAACCTCACCTGGAACCCCCAGGACGGCGGCACGTACGAAAAGACCATCGCCCACCTGACTGTGGACAAGAACGGCAAGCGCGGCGATGAGCCCGGGTTCGACAAGAACAACGTGGCGGTCTACGGCTTGGGCCTCAACGGGTCCGGCTCCGGACAGGGCCAGACCGAATGGAGCTACCTCACCGGCACCACCGACTGGACCCACACCGACAAGAACCCGTGGGGCAAGCACTACAACTACGACGACCCCAGGTTCCAGGAAAGCATCGACTGGTTCGCCGGCCTGGTGGACAAGGGGTACATGCCCAAGCTGGAAACTACGGTGGGCGCCAGCATGGCGGACACCTTTGCCGCCGGCAAGTCCGTCATCAACGCCAACGGTTCCTGGATGATCGGCCAGTACACCGGCTACAAGGACGTCAAGGTGGGCATCGCCCCCACCCCCACCGGCGTCAACGGCAAGCGCGCCAGCATGTACAACGGCCTGGCGGACTCCATCTACGCCGGCACCAAGAAGAAGGACGCCGCCATCAAGTGGGTCGAGTACCTCGGCTCCGCCGCCTGCCAGGACGTGGTGGCAGCCAAGGCCGTGGTGTTCCCGGCCATCAAGACCTCCGCCGACAAAGCCGTGGAGGCCTTCAAGGCCAAGGGCGTGGACGTGACCCCGTTCAGCCAGCAGGTCAAGGACGGCACCACCTTCCTCTACCCGATTGCTGACAATGCAGCCAAGGTTGACGGCATCATGAAGCCCGCCATGGACGCGGTCGTCTCGGGCAAGGCCAAGGCCAGCTCGCTGACCCAGGCCAACGACCAGGTCAACGCCCTGTTCAAGTAACCCCTCCCACGTGGCTGCGTATGTGGTCGCAGCCACCCGGCCGGATGCCGCCGTCCTCCTCCTCGCGACGGCGGCGGCACCCGGCCACCCCTTCCCCTCAATTTCGTCTTGTGCGTAACTTAAGGCGCACGCCCTGAACACCGAAAGAGACCGCCATGGACCCCCTGCATCTCCGTTCCGCCGGCACCAGCCTGCTGATCAGCTTCGACAGCGGGGAGGCCGAGGTCATCCATTGGGGCGCCGACCTGGGCACGGAACTGCCGGACCTGGCGGTCCTGGCCGGACCCGTGGGGCATTCCTCCATCGATGCACGGGTCCCCGCAAGCCTGCTCCCCCAGGCTTCGTCGTCCTGGCGGGGCCGTCCCGCCCTGCGCGGCCACCGGATCAGCGACGGCGCCGCAGGCCTTGACTTCTCCTCCCGCCTCCGCGTCACGTCCGTGAATGCCGAAGGAGCAGCGCACGCCGCGGGCAATGCCGCCACCATCGTGCAGGCCGACGACAACACCGGCATCAGCGTTTCGACCACGATCAAACTGCACCCCGGCGGCCTGCTGGAACTGCGGCACACCGTCACCAACAACGGCACCACCCCCTTCCAGGTGGACGAACTGGCAACCGTCCTGCCCGTGGCGCCTGACGCCGTCGAACTCCTCGACCTGACCGGACGCTGGTGCCGGGAACGCCACCCTCAGCGGCGGCCCATCCAGCAGGGCACCTGGGTCCGGACCGGACGCCACGGCCGGACCGGGCACGATTCCTCCCTGCTGTTCGCGGCCGGCACCCGAAGCTTTGGAAACCGGCACGGCAAGGTCTGGGCGACGCACCTTGCCTGGAGCGGCAACCACGAACAGTTCGCGGACACCATCGGCGACGGCAGGACCATGATCGGCGGATCGGAACTCCTGGGTCCTGCCGAGGTCATCCTGGAAGCGGGCGGCAGCTACACCACCCCTGCCCTGTTCGCCGCCTACTCGGACCGGGGCCTGGACGGCATCACGGAGGCGTTCTACAGCTGGTTCCGCTCCCGCCCGCACCACGTGCTGCCTGCCGCCACCACCGGTCAGCCCGCAGGAAAGCCCCGCCCGGTGGTGCTCAACACCTGGGAAGCCGTGTACTTCGACCACAACCTGGACGCACTGACAGAGTTGGCTGACTCCGCCGCGGACCTTGGCGTGGAGCGCTTCGTGCTCGACGACGGCTGGTTCCGCGGGCGCCGTGACGACCATGCCGGGCTGGGCGACTGGTATGTGGATGAGACCGTCTGGCCGGAAGGCCTCACCCCACTGATCGACGCCGTCACCTCCCGCGGGATGGAATTCGGCCTGTGGGTGGAACCGGAGATGGTCAACCTGGATTCGGACATCGCCCGGGCCCATCCAGACTGGATTTCGGGCCCCTCGGCCGTGGCGCACAAGGACGGGGGCCGGCTGCCGCTCGAGTGGCGCAACCAGCACGTGATCGACCTCGTGAACCCGGAGGCGTGGCAGTACGTCTTTGACCGGATCTCAGCCCTCCTGTCCGGCAACAACATCAGCTACCTGAAGTGGGACCAGAACCGGGACCTCGTTGAACAGGGCCACGGCGGCCGCGCTTCGGTCCACGAACAGACCCTCGCCGCCTACCGGCTGTTCGACGAGCTCCGCAAGGCACACCCCGGCGTCGAAATTGAGAGCTGTTCCTCCGGCGGCGCCCGGGTGGACCTGGGCATCCTGGAGCGGACGGACCGGATCTGGGCCTCCGACTGCAACGACGCGCTGGAGCGGCAGACCATCCAGCGCTGGACTGAGGCCGTGGTTCCGCCGGAACTCGTGGGCAGCCACATCGGCCCCACCACCTCGCACACCACCGCCCGCACCCACGACCTTTCCTTCCGGGGCATCACCGCCCTGTTCGGCCACTTCGGGATGGAATGGGACGTGCGCAGCGTGCAGGGCAAGGAGCGCGGGGAACTGCGGCGCATCGTGGGCCTTTACAAGGAACACCGGGACCTGATCCACAGCGGCCGCCCCGTCCACGCGGACGTTGCGGACGACGCCTTCCTGCTCCACGGCGTGGTAGCAGAGGGGCCCGTTGCGGAAAGCACGACGGCGGCACTGTTCGCCCTGGTCAGCACGCGCACCTCAGCGGCCGAGCAGCCGGGACGGATCGGCATCCCGGGGCTCGAGGATGCGCGCAGCTACCGCGTGGAGGTGGTCTTCCCCGCTGAAGACGACGCCGACTACCGCCACACGGTCACGCAGGTCCAGCCGCCGGCGTGGCTGTCGAAGGGGGCGGTGGCCACCGGCAGGATCCTTGCGGAAGTGGGCCTGCCAATGCCCAACCTGAACCCGGAGCACGCCCTGCTACTGACGGTCACAGCCCTCTAAACCACCATCGGATGCTGAGTACTTGTCGTTTTCGAGCTCGAGAACGACAAGTACTCAGCAACGGACGAAATGGGCCGGCGTAAGAATGCGCGGCGGGCAGGGCCACCCGATAGATTTGCAGGCATGACTGAAGCCTCCTCCACTGTCGAAGCCGGCCGCGGCACCATCCTGGTCATCAATGGCCCCAACCTGAACCTCCTCGGCGCCCGCGAGCCGGAAAAGTACGGCACCTCCACCCTTGCCGACGTGGAACAGCTGGCAGCCTCAGCTGCCAGGGAACATGGTTTTGCGGTGGAATGCCTCCAGTCCAACCATGAGGGTGTCCTGCTGGACGCCATCCACGCAGCGAGGGGGACCGCCGCCGGCATCGTCCTGAACGCCGGCGCCTTCACGCACACCTCCGTGGCACTCCGTGACGCCCTTGCAGCCGTCCAGCTTCCCGCCGTCGAGGTTCACATCACCAACGTGCACCAGCGCGAGGAATTCCGGCACCACTCCTACCTGTCGCCGGTCTGCGCCGCGGTGATCGTGGGCGCAGGGGTGTTCGGTTACAAGCTGGCCATCGATTACCTGGCCGAGGTCCTGTAACCGGCAGGTTCTACTTCTGGATGCACTGTCCCGAGGAAACAGGCGAGGACAGCCCCGGGGCCTGCTCCGCGACAGGCTCAAGGTCATTCATGGTGATGGCGAAGCCCACTTCGGCATCAGAGGTTGCCTTGGCGAAGACCACCCCGGCCACCTGGCCCTCGGTCGTGAGCAGCGGGCCGCCGGAGTTTCCGGGCTGTACGTCCCCGGCCAGGCGGTAAATGTCCTCCGGCGAGGGATTGTTGCCGTAGATGTCCGGCACCAGGACGGTGGCGATGTCCTGGACGGTGGCTGGCTTGGACTGGAAGGGCCCACCGTGCGGATACCCTGCGAACGCGGCCTGGCTGCCGCCGGGCAGGTCGCGGCTAAGCGGCAGCGGCCGGGAGGGGAGATTGTCCACGGCCAGGACTGCCAGGTCCCGCTTGGTGTCGAAGTAGACCACCCGCCCGGGCATGGCACCGCCGTCGGGCATTTCCACCACGGGCTGCGAGACGCCGGCCACCACGTGCGCGTTGGTCACCACGCGGTCATCGGAGACCACGAAACCGCTGCCGGTCTGGTTCTGGCCGCATTCGTAGGCCGTGCCCGCGATCCTCAGGACGGACTGGGCAGCCTTGTTCAGCGCGGGCGTATTGGTGCTCGTGTTGGGCACCTGGACCGCCTGGCCCTGGTCCAGCCCTTCAATCAACGTGGGAATGCCATTGCCGATCACCGTGGAGCGCAACTGCGCCATGGTGGCCTTGACCGGCGTGGGAGTGAGCCCGTCGATGAACCGGATTACCTTGGATTCGGCCAGCTGCTGGGACACAACGGGCACGCCGAGGGAGCTGACGCTGAACGCCAGCATGGACATCACCAGCGCGGCGACCACCAGGTTCAGCGCCCCGCCCACCAGCCGGTCCACGGCGCGCAATGGCCGGATCCGCACCACTCCGCGCAGTTGCCGGCCCACCATGGTCCCCAGGCCGTGCCCCAGCGCCATAAGTACGACGGCGGCAGCGATGATGGCGGTGAGCCTCCATCCGGAGTCCTCAACGAAACCGCTGACGAGGGGGACGGCAAAGAAGGCTGCGATGGCACCGGCGGCGAAGCCCGCCAGGCCACCGACAGTGACCAGGAACCCGTTGCGGAGGCCGTAGATCAGGTATGACAGCAGCGCCAGGATCAGGACAATGTCCAGGACAGTCAGGCCGACCACAAAGGCTCCTTATTAACAGTTGAACCTCCATTCTAGTGGGGGTGGCTGACAATCTTCTGTGGCCCGCGGCGCCCTTCAGCGGACGGGCGGTCCGCTGCCCGCAGGTGTTTCGGCTGCCAAGTTCGTCACAGAACCTTGAAAATTCTGAAACAATGGCAAAAGCGCCACAGCCGATACTTTTACGTAGGAGATTTCATGGACATCGAGGTACTGCGCCGAGCACCCCTTTTCGCCACGCTCGACGACGACGCATTCCGTCTGCTGACGGACGAGCTCACCGAGGTGGACCTTTCCCGCGGCGCATCGGTGTTCCGCGAAGGTGACCAGGGTGACCAGCTGTACTTCATCGTGTCCGGCAAGGTGAAGCTGGGCCGCACCTCCCCCGACGGCCGCGAGTCCCTCCTGGCCATCCTTGGGCCGGGTGAGCTCTTCGGCGAGATGGCCCTCTTCGATCCCAGCCCCCGCACCGCCACCGCCACCGCGGTCTCCGAGACCCGCCTGGCCGGGCTGAAGAACGAAAGCCTTAACACCTTGCTGCGCACCCGCCCCGAGGTCTCGGCCCAGCTGCTGCAGGCTCTGGCCCGCCGCCTGCGCCGCACCAACGATTCCCTATCCGACCTCGTCTTCTCCGACGTTCCCGGCCGCGTGGCCAAGGCACTGCTGGATCTTGCCGACCGCTTCGGCCGGCCGGCAACGGACGGTGTCCTGGTGGCGCACGAGCTCACCCAGGAGGAACTGGCCCAGCTGGTGGGCGCCTCCCGCGAAACGGTCAACAAGGCCCTGGCCGAGTTCGTCCAGCGAGGCTGGCTTCGCCTCGAGGCCCGCGCCGTGGTCATCCTGGACATGCAGCGCCTCCGCCAGCGGTCCCGCTAAGCGACACGCCTGCACCCCAACAAGAAAGCCGCCCCGAGGGGCGGCTTTCTTGTTGCCTGGGGTTTGTTGCTTCAGAGCGGATCAGCTCTTTGCCACATCCAGTTCGACGACGGCCCACGACAGGGCGGGCAGGCTCAGCCGCAGCTCGGAGCCGTTTGCCTTAGCTCCCTCCAGCGGCTTGAGGCCAACCCGGTCGGGGTTCTCCTGGCTGTTGATGGTGAAGCGGTCGCCGCCGTCCGGGATTTCCAGGACTTCGGCGCGGAGCACCCGCCGTGCGTCGAAGCCGCGCAGGTTGACCTCCACGTCCGCAGCTTCTTCAAGGCCCCGGTTGGCGAAGAAGAGCGCGACGCGGCCCGTCTCCTCGTTCCAGGTGGCACTGACATCCACCAGGTCGGTGCCACCGAAGCGCTCGTTTTCGTACTTGTCCGAGTCGACGGACAACCTCAGGATCTGGCCCTTCGCGAGTTCTGCCATCCGGGAGAAGGGGTGGAAAATGGTCTGGCGCCAGGCCGGCCCGTTCTCCTCGCTGAAGATGGGGCCGATGACGTTGACCAGCTGGGCCTGGTTGGCGATCTTGACGCGGTCGCCGTGGCGGAGCAGCGAGTTCAGCAGGGTGCCCACCACCACGGCGTCCGTCACGTTGTATTTGTCCTCGATGAGTCGCGGGTGCTCGCGCCATCCCGCCTTGGCCACGTTTCGCAACTGGTCCTCCGTGTCCCGGCCGCGCTGGTACCAGACGTTCCACTCGTCGAAGGACAGGTTGATGTGCTTCTTGTGCTTTCCCTTCGCCCGGACCGCATCGGCAGTTGCGATGACTGATTCAATGAAGTAATCGGTATCCACTGCGCTTGCCAGGAAGCTGCCCGCGTCGCCTTCATACTCGTGGTAGTAGGCGTGCAGTGACACGTAGTCCACCTCGTTGTAGGTCTGCGTGAGGACAGTCTGCTCCCAGTCGCCGAATGTGGGCATCCGCGAATTGGAACTTCCGCAGGCCACCAATTCGATGTCAGGGTCCACGTAACGCATGGCCTTGGCCGCCTCCTGCGCCAAGCGGCCGTATTCCTCTGCGGTCTTGTGGCCGATTTGCCATGGCCCGTCCATCTCGTTGCCCAGGCACCAGAGCTTGATGTTGAACGGGTCCTTGTGGCCGTTCTTGGCCCGCAGGTCAGAGAGACGGGTGCCACCGGGGTGGTTCGCATATTCCACGATGGCCCGGGCGGCATCCACTCCCCTGGTGCCGAGGTTGATGGCTTCCATGATTTCGGTTCCGGCCTGGCGCGACCAGTCCACAAACTCGTGGAGGCCAAAGGCGTTGGTTTCCACCGTGTGCCATGCGCCATCAAGCCGGCGCGGGCGGTCTTCGCGGGGGCCGATCCCGTCTTCCCAGTCATAGCCGGAAACGAAGTTGCCGCCCGGATAGCGGATCACGGTGGCGCCCAAATCCTTGACCAGCTTGAGCACGTCCTGCCGGAAGCCGTTCTCGTCGGCCTCCGGGTGGCCCGGTTCAAAGATGCCGGTGTAGACGCAGCGGCCCATGTGCTCCACGAAGGAGCCGAACAGCCGGCGGGGCACTTCGCCGATGGTGAAGTCGCGGTCGAGGGTGATTCTGGCGCGGGACATAAGAACTATCTCCTTGGTTGTGCAGCAGGTACGGGGTGGAAAGTGAGGGTGGGCATCAGGTGCCGGCGAGGCCCGTCGTCGCAACGCCCTTGATGATCTGGCGCTGGAAGAACAGGAACACCACGATCAGGGGCAGGGCGGCGAGCAACGCGGACGCCATGTTCTGCGCGTACTGGATGCCGTAGGCGCTCTTGATGGTCTGCAGTCCCACCGGAAGGGTGAGGAGGGACGCGTCGTTGGTGGCGATGAACGGCCACAGGAAGTTGTTCCAGGCACCAATGAACACGAAGATGGCGACGGCGGCCAGGATGGGCCGGGACAGCGGCAGGACCACCTGGAGGAAGATCCGCATGCGGCTGGCGCCGTCCATCACTGCGGCTTCTTCGAGTTCGCTGGGAATCTGGTCAAAGAACTTCTTGAGCACGAACACCATGGCGGGGTGGATGACCTGCGGCAGGATGATGGCCCACGACGTATCGATCATGTGCAGGGCGAGCATCTGGTAAAAGAGCGGAATGATCAGGACCGGCGGAGGGACGATGATGGAGGCGATGATCACGGTCATCAGCACCTTCTTTCCCTTGAAGTCGATCCGGGACAAGGCGTACGCCACCAGCGACGAGATCACCAGCGTGACGGCCGTGATGGCCGCCGAGGTGTACAGCGAGTTCCAGGTCCAGAGCGGGATGTTGCCGTCCTGGAACACCTTCACGAACGCGTCGGCGGTAAAGCCCGACGGCGGGACCCAGCTGATCTTCGGCGAGGCAGCATCCGTCTCGCTCTTGAACGCCGTAACGGTAGCCCAGGCGAAGGGGACCAGCCACAGGACTGCGATAACCGCGGCGACAACGACGGCAGCGATCTTGCCGGCCGACATCTTCTTTCGGGGTTGGCGGACTGCTGGGCTGGTGCTGGTGCCCAACGTGGCACGGTTGAGGGTCTGGGTTGCCATGGTTATGCGCTCCTGCGGCGGGTGATGACGAACTGCATGACCGAGACGAACACGATCAGTCCGAAGAAGATGTAGGAGATGGCTGCGGAATAGCCCAGCCGGTAGCCGGTGAACCCGGTTTCGAAGATGTACTGCACCACGGGCCTGGTGGCACCGCCGGGCCCGCCGGCTGTCATCTGGTACACCTGATCGAAGATCTTGAGCGAGGCAAGGACCTGAAGGAGCACGATCATCACGGTGGTGGGGCCCAGTTGCGGCAGGGTGATGGAGAAGAGCTGGCGCCAGGCCCCCGCGCCGTCCAATGACGCCGCCTCGTAATGCTGGGCGGGTATGTTCTGCATCGCGGCGAGGTACAACAGGAAGTTGAAACCCACCGTCCACCACAGCGTGGCAATGACGATCGCCCACATGGCCACGTTGGGGTCGTTGAGCCAGGCGACCTTCGGGATGCCGATCTTGGAGAGGGCATCGTTGATCAGGCCAAGCTGGGGGTTGTACATCCACGTGAAGAACAGTGAGACCACGGTGGAAGCCAGCAGGTACGGGGCGAAGTACGACAGGCGCCACAGCCACTGCGCCGGCAATCCGACGTTCAGCAGTGCCGCCATAACCAAGGCGACCAGCACGAGCGGGACGGTGCTGATGACCGTGAAGTAGAGGGTATTTCCGAGTGAGCGCCACATGTCGGCATCAGCGAAGGCTTCGGCGTAGTTCGCGAAGCCGATCACGCTGTCATTGGCCCCGGTAAGGGACTTGCCGGTGAGGCTCATGTAGATGCCGTAGACAACTGGCCACACCAGGAAAACGAGGAAGAATACCAGGAACGGCGTTGCGAACCCCCAACCGCTGAGGTTGTTCCTGGTGACGCTGCTGCGGCTCCCCCGGACTGCTGGTGAAGAAACCCGGCTCCCCGGGCTCCGCCGGGCTGTTAATGAAGAACTCATGAAGGACTCCTTTGTCGCTCAGTGGGGTTAGACCGGGTTGGGCCGGGAAAGAAGGGTGTTGGTGCGCTTCTCGAAGGCGGCCCATCCATCAGCTGCCTTATCGCGTCCAAGGAGGACGTTCTGTACGTTTTCCGCGAAGTAGGTCTGCCAGTCGGAGCCCGAGCCGCTAAACCAGGACTGGGGATCGTAAGCAATGACGTCCGCTGCATTGGCGTAATGCGCCTGCGGCTTGAGGTCCTTGTAGGCCTGTGACTGGACCACGGGCTGATAAGCAGGAATGTGTCCCGCTTCTGCCCACGAGAGTGATCCCTTGAGGATGTCGCTGACGAACTTATAAACGTCGCGCCGCTTCTCTTCGTCCAGGTTCAGCTGCCGTGGCAGGACGAAGGAATGCGAGTCGGCGTATGCAGCCGCTGTGCCATAGAGGGTGGGGATGGTTGCGGCGTCCACCGGAAGGCCTGCCTTCTTCATCGTCGGCAGCTCCCAGACACCGCTGAACAGCATGCCTGAGCCGCCGCGGGCGAACTCCGCGATGCCGGTACTGATATCGCCGCTCTTGGCCGCGATGGTGTCATCGAAAAGCGATGCCATGAATTCCAATGACTCTATGGCCGCGTCCCGGTCAACCTTCATCGGCTGGCCGGGTGTCAGTTCCATGTCCGCGCCGTGCTGTTTGTAGAGCGTGTAGAAAAGCCGCCACATCTGGGACCCACTGCCCAGGTAGCCAAAGGACAACCCGTGGGCTTGGGTAACCTTCTGCATCTCCTTGGCCATGGCCATGAACTCCTGCGGGGACTTCACTTCCTGCAGCTGTCCATTGCCGGCCAGGACACCGGCTTTGCCTGCCACGTCCGTGTTGTAGAACATGATGAACGGATGCGAATCCAGGGCGATGGAGAACACCTTGCCGTTCTGCTGGCTTTTGTCCCAGATCCTGGGCGCAAAGTTGTCGGCCGTGACACCGTTCGCCGACAGCAGGTCCAGGTCCCATGGATCGATCAGTCCACCGGGCGCATAACCTGGGACCCTGCTGGCGTGCATGATGGCCAGTTGTGGTGGCCGGCCGCCGGCCGATGCCATGGCGAGCTTGGTGTAGTAGGGCGGGCCCCATGCGAGGACGGTCGGGTGCACCTTGAACCCGGGGTTGCCCTCGTTGGCCTTGCTGATCAGGGCTTGCATCTTTATGCCGTCGCCGCCGGACAGCAGATGCCAGAACTGGATGCCCCTGGGAGCTGCGGCGGAGGCGTTTCCACCGCATCCTGCCAAGGCGCCCGCAGCGAGGACACTGCCCAGTGCTGCTGTTCCTGACAGTAGCTGCCGCCTGGACAACTGCCTGCCTGCGAAAAAATCAAACTGCTTCACCCGTCACTCCTTTGGATGGGTCCGCTGAAAGTCATTTCGTGCCTCAAACCCTTGCCGGCCGGATCCCCCCATTGCAGCCCCGCAAGCCCAGGTGTGACGCAGGCAACACGTTACATCGTTGTAATGACCGCCGCAATGGAAATTTGTTAGCGTTCGCAAAGTGACGCGGCGGTCTCGATTAGGCACTGCGCAGGGACCCGATGGCGGGACCAGGCCTAGGGGCCGGTGCTCTCCCGTTCCACGATCTCGTAGTCAACGGCGACCACCCTCTGGGGCCCCTCACGATTGCCCATGCGTTCGGTAAGGAGGCGCAGGGCCTCGCTGGCCACCTGGCGTTTGTCGAAGGAAACGGTCGTCAGTGCCGGCACGGCATACTTCGCGTGGGCAATGTCATCGAACCCGGCTACGGCAACGTCGTCGGGAACCTTGATGCCACGCTTCCACAGCACACTAAGGGCGCCAAGGGCCATGGAATCCGTGAAACAGAAAAGTGCCTCCGGAACGGGGTTTGAATCCAGGTAAGCGGACAGTGCCCTGGCGGCCGCATCGGGGCTCCACTTTTCGCACGGGATAATCAACGAGTCATACCAGGCGATACCCAGTTCCTCAAGCCCGGCCTGGTAGCCACGGGTGCGCAGGACGGCTGCTGCAGAGCCCCGGCGCCCGGCGGCTCCCAGAACCGCTATACGCCGCCTTCCCGTCCTGCCAAGCGCCAGTGTCATGTCACGGGCCGCGGCCACGCTGTCCACCCAGACGCGGTCGGCCAGCTTCTGCGACACTTCCCCGAGCAGGACCACCGGAGGGAGCGAAACGCCCACTTTGACGGCGCTCTCGTCCAGCACAACCGGGTTGAGGATGAGCCCGTCGATCAGGTTCGACCGGGCCCGCGACATCAGCTCATATTCGCGGGCGGGGTCAGAACCGGTCTCTTCGAGCTGCACGCTCCACCCCTGCTCGTGGGCTACCTCCACGACGCTGTGCGTAATTTCGGCAGAATAGGCGGTGGCCAGGTCCGGCAGCGCCAACGCGATGACGCCCGACCTGCCATTGCGCAGTCCGCGGGCAGAAAGATTGGGAACGTAATCCAGTTCCGCCATGGCCTGCTCCACCTTGAAGCGGGTGGGACCACTGACGGGGACTATGCCGTTCATGACATTCGAGACGGTCTTTGGCGAAACCCCTGCGAGACGCGCTACGTCCTTGACCGTTGCGCGCAAAGGCGCCCCCTTGCTCCCGGAGTGGCTTTGGTGAAGATTTTACCCGGCGCCCCGGGCGTCAGCGTTCGCGCTGGGGGTCGCCCGCCACGGTCTTTGCTGCCTCGACTTCCAGCATGAGCTTGCCGTCCTCTTCCACGAGGCTGGGCTGGTAGACGTGGGGTTTGCGCTTGTAGCTCAGGTAGGCGATGCACCCGTTCGCCGACGCCATTTTTTCGAGCATGATCTCGGAGCCAGGGACCAGCAGTTCGCCCAGGCTGCGGCCCGCGGTGTTTTCCTGCCCCACCTCGTCGCCCAGCACACTGGAATCCCGCTCCTGGACCACCTGCGCGGCGTTCACCCAGCGGCCCCATACGCCCTTGCCTTCAAGCAGCGACGGCTCCTGGCCAAGCGGCAGGGTGGCGGCAAAGTAGCGGGTGTCGAACCTGCGGTGCGCAAAGTCCGGGCTGCGCCAGTTGACCAGGGATTTGAGCAGGTCGGTGCGCAGGGAGAGGCCCCGCTTGACCAACACCTGGGCAAGCGTCTTCTCCTGGTCTGCCACGGCCATCCGGGCCCGCATCCACTCCGACGTCGAGGTGGCCTCGACGGTGTTCGACATATCCGGACCGGCCAACAGCACACCTGTTTCTTCGAACAGTTCGCGGATGGCGCCCACCACGTGGCGGCGCGCCAGCCCGACGTCGTCCGTTCCCATCTGCTCAGCCCAATGCTGCGGCGACGGGCCCAGCCAACCCATGGGTTCGTCGTCGGCCGGGTCCAGGGACCCGCCGGGGAAGGCGAGGACCCCCAGCGGGGAGGAGCCGGGCCGGTAACCCAGCCACGTCTCCAGGCCGGTGGGTGAATCCCGAAGGAGGACAACGGATGAGGCGAAGCGCGCGGCCCGGGGGGTGCGCTCGCCGTGTTCGAGCCAGCTTTGCGCTGCCCCTTCAAGATCCTGGGGCAGTGCAAAAAGGCGTCGTGCGAGGTGAGGCAAGGGAAGTGTCCGGTCTTAGCTGAATTCGGCGATCAGCTCGACCTCTACGGGAGAGTCGAGCGGAAGAACGGCAACGCCGACGGCGGAACGCGCGTGCTGCCCGGCATCACCAAGGACGCGGCCCAGCAGTTCCGACGCCCCGTTGACGACGGCGGGCTGGCCGGTGAACGAGGGGTCCGAGGAGACGAATCCCACAACCTTGACGATGCGGGTGATCCGATCCAGGTCCCCGATGACGCTCTTGACGGCGGCAAGGGCGTTGACGGCGCAGATGGCGGCGTACTTCTGGGCGTCCTCGGGAGAGACAGTGGGCTCGTCGGCGAACCCTTCGGTGCCTGCGGACACCTTGCCCGTAGCTTCGAGTTTGCCGTTGATGAACGGCAGCTGGCCCGAGGTGTAGACGTGGTTGCCGGATACCACGGCGGGAACATAGGAAGCCACGGGAGCGGCTACCTCGGGGAGGGTAATGCCAAGTTCCGCGAGGCGCTGCTCGACGGCGGATGCGGGCGCCGTGGCCGCGCTGGACTGGGCTTCTGCGGGGGTGCTCATGCTACTGCTTCTCCCTCTTGAGATAGGCGACAAGGCCGTTGCCGTCAGGTCCCGGGACTACCTGGACGAGCTCCCAGCCGTCCTCTCCCCACTGGTCCAGGATCTGTTTTGTGGCGTGGATAATGAGCGGAATCGTCGCGTACTCCCATTTGGTCATGAGAGAAAGCGTAGTCCTTGCCGGTAAAGTGGAAAACATGGCGACTCGCAACAACCCCTTATTCGACACTGCCACCACACTGGGTAAGATTCTTCTCTTCCTTGGCGTGAGCGCAATTTGCGGTGTCCTCGTGGCGGGCCTGCTGGTCCCTGCCGCTGCCGTCTCGGGCAGCGCTGCAAGCGGTTCCATCGACTTCTTCGACTCCCTTCCCGCGGAGCTGAAGGTCGATCCGCCCAGCCAGACCACGCGGATCCTGGCTGCGGACGGCAGCGAGATTGCCAGCGTCTACACGGAGAACCGGACCAAGGTACCGCTGGACCAGATCTCTCCGAACATGAAGAACGCCATCATTGCGGTGGAGGACAGCCGGTTCTACGAGCACGGCGGCGTGGATACCACCGGCATCCTGCGCGCACTTGTCAGCACCGCCCGCGGCAACAAGCAGGGCGCGTCCACCATCACGCAGCAGTACGTCAACAACGTGCTGAACGCCAACCTCGCGGCCGCCGGCGAAGAAGACCAGATCAAGCTCAACGGTGTCAACAAGGGCGTGGGCGACAAGCTGCGGGAAATGAAGCTCTCCATCGCCCTGGAGAAGGAGTTCACCAAGGACCAGATCCTTGAGGGCTACCTGAACATCGTCTTCTTCAACCGCGATGCGTACGGCATCGAGGCCGCCTCCCGCTACTTCTTCAGCACCACCGCCAAGGACCTGACCCTGCCGCAGGCAGCACTCCTGGCCGGCCTGGTGAACAGCCCCTCCATGTTCGACCCCGTCACCAACCCGGAACGGTCCAAGCAGCGCCGCGACCTGGTGCTGGGGCTGATGTTGAACCAGGGCAAGATCACCCAGGCTGAACACGACGCAGCCGTGGCCACTCCGGTGGAGCCCAAGGTAACCCAGCCCAAGCAGGGCTGCGCGTATGCGGCCTCTGCCCCCTACTTCTGCGACTACATCCTGCACCTGCTGGAGAACAACCCGGCCTACGGCGCGGATATCAAGGACCGCCAGCGCCTGATCTACGGCGGCGGCCTGACCATCACCACCACCCTGGACCCCAATGCCCAGGCCACGGCACAGGAGCAGGTCAGCGCGGCTGCAGGCGCCAACCCGGATAAATGGGGCGCCTCCATGGTGTCGGTGCAGCCCGGCACCGGCAAGATCATCTCGATGGCCCAGAACACCACGTTCCTGCCCGGCCAGGGCTTCGATTCCCAGTTGAACTTTAACGTGGACAAGCTGGATAAGGACGGCAACGACCTTAACGGCATGGGCGGCGCGCAGCCTGGTTCCACCATGAAGCCGTTCACCTTCGCGGAGTGGCTCAATGAAGGCAAGACCATGAACACTACGGTCAATGCCGCCCAGCGCGTTTACCCCATCGGCTACCCGTGGAAAAACACCTGCGGCAAAGTACAGGGCGCCTACAGCACCGCCCAGAAGAACGCCGGCTTGGATGCCACGGACGACCTGCAGAACGCAGAGCCGCAGTGGTACAAGCCGCTGACGGTCCTGGAGGGCCTCTACAACTCCATCAACACGGTCACGTTCGCCTCAGCGGCGCAGTTGGACTTCTGTGGAATCCAGAAGATCGTTGATGCCGTTGGACTCCACAGTGGTTTGCCTTCGGCCGATGGCAGTGATCCGAATCCCAAGGTAAACATGATGACCCTTGGCAACCTGCTGGGTTCCACGCAGACCTCACCGCTGACCATGGCCAGCGCTTTCGCCACGTTCGCGAACGACGGCAAGTACTGTGAGCCCATCGCTATCACCTCGGTTGTCGACGCCACGGGCAAGCAGTTGCCGGCACAATCCAGCAGTTGCCGCGATGCCATCAAGCCGGAGGTTGCCCGCGGAGTCAACTACGCACTGGAGCAGGTTCTCAACAAGGGTTCAGGTTCGCTGATTCGGCCCCGGATTTCCACCACCACGGCCTTCCCCATCGGCGCCAAGACCGGTACCTCCAACAACAACGGGTCCACCTGGGTTGTTGGCCACACCACCGGCCTTGCTACCGCCGCCTGGTTCGGCGATCCCTTGGGCGCCCAGGACCGCGCCGGGCAGAACATCACGGTGAACGGTAAGTTCTACCAAGGCATTGACGGCTACATGATCGCCGGACCCATGTTCTCCAGCTACATGGCCAAGATTGCTCCGGCCTATGGGACCAACCCGTTCCCTGCCCCGCCGAGCAACATGATCAACGGCACGACCACTACCTCGCCGTCGCCTGGCAGGACGACTCCCCAGACCACCCAGGCCCCCGTTCCGGCCCCGCAGGCAACGCAGGCTCCTGCCACACAGGCACCCGCCCCGGCCCCGACGAGCAATGGAAACGGCAACGGCAATGGCAAAGGAAACGGCTAAGCGCATATGAGCATCGACAGCCTGGCAAGCCGCGCCCGTTCAATCGGGCGCGGCTTTGCCGTCACTGCGGGCGCCGGTGCGGCCGCCGGCGTTGCCGCCTTCGGTTACGGCCTGTGGGAGAAGAACCAGTTCGTCCTCCGTGAGGAGACCCTGGCCATCCTCCCGCCCGGCCGCGAACCGTTCCGCATTCTGCACCTCAGCGACATCCATTTCGTGCCCGGGCAGCGGAAGAAAGCCGAGTGGCTCGGCTCCCTGGCGGACCTCCGGCCGGACCTGGTGGTCAACACCGGGGACAACCTCAGCCACGTCAAGGCAGTGGACCCGCTTCTGGAGGCCCTGAAGCCGCTCCTGCAGTTCCCCGGCGTCTTTGTCCCGGGCTCCAACGACTACTTCGCGCCCAGCCCTAAAAACCCGGCGTCCTATTTACTGGGACCGTCCAAGGTTAAGCCGAAGCCGGTTGCCCTGGACTGGCCGCGCCTGCGTTCCGGCTTTGGCATGAGCGGCTGGGTGGACCTGACCAACCGCAACCAGTCACTGGTGCTCAACGGCATGCGCTTTGACTTCTCCGGGGTGGACGATCCGCACCTGAAGCGGGAACGGTACGCGGGCTGGCCGCGCGGAACGGTCAGCCAGAATGCCAAGGACCACGTGAAGGTGGCTGTGATCCACGCGCCTTACCAGCGGGTGCTGGACCACTTCACCGAAAGCGGCGCGGACCTCCTGCTGGCGGGACACACCCACGGTGGCCAGCTGTGCATCCCCGGCTACGGCGCCATCATCTCCAACTGCGACCTTCCCACCTGGCGCGCCAAGGGCCTTAACGACTGGTCAAGCAACGGAAGTACGACGCCGGTCAACGTCTCCGGCGGCATCGGCACCTCGCGCTTTGCCCCGGTAAGGATCGCCTGCAAGCCCGAGGCCGTCCTGCTGACCCTCACCTCCCCCAACTGACCCGTTGCTCCATCAGATGTGGTCCCCAAAACGGAGCTATTGGAACCACATCTGATAGAGCATCCGGCATTACGTACCGCAATAACTGGGGAAGCAGCTGGCTGCCATCCCAATCCCTGTGAAGCGGCTCACGCCATGGCATAGGGTTGCTGGTAGAGGAAACTACAATCGTTTTATAGCTTGAGAAGCGGGCATGGCCAAGCAGACTCCCTTTTTCCGATCCATCAGCCGTCTTTATCCCCACGTCCGGCCCATCATCCCCAGGCTCGTGCTGGGGTTGCTTTGCGCACTGATGGCCAGCATCGTTGCGTTGACCATCCCCCAGGTGCTGCGGGTCCTGGTCAACACCGCCCTGCAGCCCGGAGGTGCCCCGGAGGCAGTCTGGACGTCAGCGGGCATCATCCTTGTTTTGGGTATCGCAGAAGCCGGACTGGTGGCGCTGCGGCGGCAGTTCGTCATCAACCCTGCCACCACCGTAGAGACGCGCATGCGGGTGTCCCTCTACGACCACCTCCAGGAACTCACCGTTTCATTCCACGACCGCTGGGGCTCCGGCCAACTGCTGTCCCGGGCCATGACTGACCTGAACTTCCTGCGCCGCTGGATGGCCTTCGGCGCCATCATGCTGGTGGTCACCAGCCTCACCGTGATCATCGGCATCGTTGCGATGTTCGCCATGAGCTGGCAGCTGGCCCTGATCTTCCTTGCCGCCGCCGTTCCCATCACCATCAACAGCTTCCGGTTCCGCACCAGGTTCAGCAAGGTTGCCCGCCGCAGCCAGGACCAGGCCGGCGACCTCGCCACCACCGTGGAGGAATCCGTCCACGGCATCCGCGTGCTCAAGGCCTTCGGACGCAGCCGGGAAGCCCTGGAAAACTTCAACGAGCAGGCCGAGGAACTGCGCCAAACCGAGATCGAGAAGGCGCGCCACCAGGCAACGTTCACCATGGTGGTCACCCTGCTTCCCGAATTGGCACTGGGCGCCGGGCTGGTGGTGGGAGTCATGCTGTGCGCCAGCGGCCAACTGAGCATCGGCGCGCTGGTAGCGTTCTTCGCCACCGCGGCAGTCATTGCTTCCCCCGTGGAATTCTCCGGAATGCTGTTGGCCATGGCACTTACGGCCAAGACCGCCGTCGACCGCCATTACGAGGTGATGGACACGCGGAACACCATCACCAGCCCCGCCGAGCCCCGCCGCCCCGCGGAACTGGCCGGCGCGCTGCACTTCACTAACGCAACTTTCGCGTTCGAGGACGCGCCGGACAAGCCCATCCTCAAGGACATCAACCTGGACATCCGCCCCGGTGAGACCATGGCGTTGGTGGGAATCACCGGCAGCGGCAAGAGCGCGCTGATCCAGTTGGTGCCGCGTCTCTACGACGTCACCAGCGGCGCGATCACCATCGACGGCGTGGACATCCGGGACTTCGACGTTGAGGAACTGCGCAGGGTTGTCGGGGTGGCGTTCGAGGACACCACGCTGTTTTCCAATTCCGTGCGGGACAACGTCCTGCTGGGCGCCCCGGTCCGGACGGAGGAGGTCCTGGACGAAGCACTGGACGTGGCCCAGGCCCACTTTGCCTACTCGCTGCCGGAAGGGGTGGAAACCCTGATCGGCGAGGAAGGCCTGAGCCTGTCCGGCGGCCAGCGGCAGCGGATCGCCTTGGCGCGCGCCATTGCCGCCCGCCCGCCTGTGCTGGTCCTGGATGATCCCCTGTCCGCCCTGGACGTGCACACCGAGGAGCTCGTGGAAGCCCGCCTCCGCGAAGTGCTGAAGGACACCACCACGCTAATCGTGGCCCACCGCCCCTCCACCGTGGCCCTTGCGGACCGGGTGGCGCTGCTGGAGGACGGCCGGATCACCGCCGTCGGGACCCACACCGAACTGCTGGCGCACAACCACCACTACCGCTATGTCATCGCCAGCCTGGACCGCGAACCGCGGGACCTGGACTCCGAATTGTCGGCGCTTGAGGACCAGGCCGAGGAAGTGACCCGATGAGCACCGCAACGTTCGGCACCGCGAATGAAGACAACGCCCACCTCAGCAAGAGTGACAGCAGGGCTGTACGACGGCGGTCGCTCGCCTTGCTGGGGTCGCTGATCCGTCCGGTGCGGGTACGGTTCTGGCTGACCATCGCCATGGTGGTCCTCTCGCAGGCCGCCCGCGTTGCCGGCCCGGCGCTGATTGCCTTCGGCATCGACCACGCGCTTCCCGCGCTCCGGGGCGGCGACAACCTCCCGCTGGTGTTTACCGGGGTCGCTTACCTGCTGGCAGCCATTGTGACGGCGGGCCTCACCGCCCTGTACGTCACCTCCACGGCGCGGCTCAGCCAGGCGATGCTGCTGGACCTCCGGGTGCGCGTCTTCCGGCATACCCAGCGGCTCAGCCTGGAGTTCCACGAAAAGTACACGTCCGGCAGGATCATCGCCCGGCAGACTTCTGACCTGGAGGCGCTCCGCGAACTGCTCGATTCCGGCATCAGCTCCCTGGCCTCGGGCATGCTGTTCATGGCTTTTACCGCGATCACCATCTTCGCCCTGGACTGGCGGAGCGGCTTGCTGGTGCTGGCTGCCGGCGTTCCGATGTTTTTCCTGTCCCGCTGGTACCAGAAGCACTCCCAGATCGCTTTCCGCGAGTCCCGCGTAGTCTCTGCCCGGCTGATCGTGCATTTCGTTGAGACCATGACCGGCATCCGCGCCGTCAAGGCCTTCCGCAAGGAAAAGGAAAACTCCGAGCGCTACGGCCAGCTCGCCGAGGACTACCGGCTGGTCACCGTCCGATCCATCAACCTCAACGGCATCTTCCAGCCGGGGCTGGTGCTGATCGGCAACGTCTGCGTGGCAGTTGTCCTGCTCTTTGGCGGCTTCCGGGTGCTGGGCGGCGACCTGGCCGTGGGCGTGCTCCTGGCCCTGATCCTCTCCACCAAGCGGTTCTTCCAGCCGGTGGACCAGATGGCCATGTTCTACAACTCGTTCCAGAGCGCGCAGGCAGCCCTGGAGAAGGTCTCCGGGCTGCTGGAAGAGGTGCCCACGGTCAGGCCGCCCAAGAACCCGGTCGCCCTGGCCAGCGCCACCGGGCGGATCGACTTCAACGATGTCGAGTTCCGCTATGGGGAAGGCCCGGTAGTGGTCCCGCGCCTGGACCTGCACATCCCGGCCGGGCAGACCGTGGCTCTGGTGGGCCAGACGGGCGCCGGCAAGTCGACCCTGGCTAAACTCATTGCCCGGTTCTACGACGTCACCTCGGGCACGCTCACCCTGGACGGCGTGGACCTCCGCGACCTGGCCACTTCCGACCTCCGCCGGAACATCGTCATGGTCACGCAAGAAGCTTTCCTGTTCAGCGGCTCGGTGGCGGACAACATCGCTTTGGGCCGGCCCGAGGCCTCGCGGGCGGAAATCGAGGAAGCTGCCAAGGCGGTTGCGGCACACGACTTTATCCTTGAACTGCCCGAAGGCTACGACACCGACGTCAACAAGCGCGGCGGCCGGGTTTCCTCCGGCCAGCGGCAGCTGATCAGCTTTGCCCGGGCTTTCCTGGCACGGCCGGCGGTGCTGATCCTGGACGAGGCCACCTCCTCGCTGGACATCCCGTCCGAACGCCTGGTCCAAGCTGGGCTGGCCCGGCTGCTGGCCGGGACGGAGGCTGCGCGGAGGACGGCGCTGATCATCGCCCACCGCCTGTCCACAGTGGAGACGGCCGACCGCGTCCTGGTGGTGCATGACGGCCGGATCGTGGAGGACGGCACGCCTGATGAACTGATTGGTGGCGGCGGACGCTTCGCCGACCTGCACGGGGCGTGGAAGGATTCGCTGGTCTAGCTGTGCGGCCTGCTCTCCTGATGCCCAGCTTTCTGCTGGTCCTGCTTGGGGTCGGCACCGGATTTCGCATCGGGGCGAGGAATCGGCTATCCTTGTAAAGTTGCTTTTGCAGCGGATCGGGATGTAGCGCAGCTTGGTAGCGCGCTTCGTTCGGGACGAAGAGGTCGCAGGTTCAAATCCTGTCATCCCGACCATAACGAAAAGAGGGTCTCCTTGCGGAGGCCCTCTTTTTGCGTCTCGAAGTGGTTGCGGAACCGCCTCGATAAGTGGCTTCGGGTCTCGACCAGCGTCTTGGCCTTAAAAGGAACAGCCCCGGAGCTGTTGCTCCGGGGCTGCCCTCGCCTCCTGATGTGAGGAAGCTATTTATGCGGGGTCAGGCCAGTTGCCCACGTACGTGGTGAAGGTAGTATCGGCTTTCTTGTCCTTCTTCACCTTTGCGGAGGCGGGATCAGGCCAGTTACCAACAGCTACCGACACACCCGAGTTGTCGGCGACGGAACCTGAAGCCAGGACGGCCGGAGCCGCCGCAGAAAAAGCCAGGGCCCCAGCCAAGGCGGCCGCAGTTGCGATCTTCTTCAACATATAAGTTCCTCAATACGAGTCGGATTCGTTACAAAGCCAGCACTGTCCTTGTTGACACACATTGTAAAATATTTTCCACAGGGCCTGTCAAGCATTCGGCGGCCCAAGTGTCCAGAAGGAGGAAACGCGTGGGCAACGGGTTCGGAGAGAAACTCCGCGCGGAGCGCCTTGAGCGTGGACTGACGCAGGCCGAACTGGGCAAGGACCTGTATTCACCCAGTTACATCTCACTGCTCGAGACGGGCCGGCGTGAACCGACCGCTGAAGTCATTGAAGAACTGGCCCGCAGGCTGGAGTTGGCACCCAAGGCGCTTGAAGCCTGGAGCCAACCTATTTCTGTCAGCGACGCTGAATACGTGCTTGCCGGCCTCTATGCACGCCAAGCCTGGGACCTTCGCGACTATCCCCTGGCGGCGAGTCATGCTGCCACCGCCGCCAAGATCGCCCTTGAAGGACGTAACACCAGCGCGTGGTGGAACATGACCTATATGCAGGCCGAATGCCTCATCAAACAGGGCAACTGGCGCGAAGCCCAGAAGATCATGGAGCACCTGCTGGAGCACCCTATGGCAAGGGAGTCCGCGGGACTGGCGGTACGGGCGCACCAGATGCTTGCAGGCATCTATCAGGGGCAAGGCCAACTGAGCCTCGCAGTGGATCAGGGAATTCAGGCAGTGGACCTCTGTAGGCAACTACCCAAGGGATCCACTCTTATCGTCAACGCCCATCACGCCCTGATCGGCGCTCTTGCGGAAAGCGGGCGGCTCGATGAGGCCTGGAAGTACTGTCTGGCCATGATCGATCACGTGGATGAGCTGTCCATGACCCAACTCGCCGGCGAGGTGGCCTGGGTCGTGGGAAACGTTGCCTTCATGCGGCATGACTATGCAGAAGGTGTCAAGCACCACGAGCGCGCGGCCCGTCTACTGTCTCCGGCCAATGACATCGGCCTCTGGGCCCGGTTCAACAAGGCATCCGCGGCGGTGAGGCTTTCCTCGGGGATCGTTGAGCCGGAAACCCTGTCAGCGATCGAGCGCGCCGAACTGGCGTTGTCCATCGTGGGCGGCAACAAGTCCGACCAGCTGGAAGTTGCCTTTATTCGCGCCCGGTGGTTGTACCTCACCGGCGACATCGTTGCCGCAGTGGAGAAGCTGCGCGAAATCCACGCCGAGCGGGAACACCTCGCAAAGCACACAGCCGGTGAAGTCTCCCTGCTGCTCGGCAAGTCACTCAAGGCCGCGGGTGATATCGACGAAGCACTGGTACACCTCGCGGAAGCCCAAAAGGCCTTTGCCGCGGCCGGCGCCCAGGACCGGGTCCAGCAGGCACTGGATGCGATCCTGGAAATCAAGCTCGCGCAAAAACGCGCCGCGGCAGCCGCCAAAGCCAGCTAGCCGACAAGCCCGCAAACCAAAAGCCAGGTAAACCCACGCACTGCGGGGCTTACCTGGCTTTGGTCTAAAAGCTAGGAAAAGGTCTTTCCCGTGATCTTCTCGTACGCTTCGACGTACCGGCTGCGGGTGCGCTCCACAACGTCTGCGGGAAGCGCCGGCGGCGGGGTGTCGGAGGACTTGTCCCAGCCGGACTCGGCGGAGGTCAACCAGTCCCGCACGTACTGCTTGTCGTAGGAGGGCTGGGCCTGGCCGGGCTTGTAGGTGGAGGCGTCCCAGAACCGCGAGGAATCCGGCGTGAGTACCTCGTCGCCCAGCGTGATGGACCCGGAGACGGCGTCGTACCCGAATTCCACCTTGGTGTCGGCAAGGATGATGCCGCGCTCCCGGGCCATCTTTTCCGCCGTCGTGTAGATCTTCAGCGTCAGTTCGCTCAGGCGGGCGGCGATGTCGTCGCCCACCAGCGCCACCACGGCGTCGTACGTGATGTTCTCGTCGTGCTCGCCGATCAATGCCTTCGCCGACGGAGTGAAGATGGCGCGCTCCAGCCGCGATCCGTCCACCAGCCCCTCGGGCAGCGGGATGTTGCACACGGTGCCGGAGGCCTTGTACTCCAGCAGCCCGGAACCCGTGAGGTAACCGCGGGCGATGCATTCCACCGGGAACATGTCCAGCTTCTTGCAGATCATGGCCCGGCCCTCAACCTCGGCGGGCACGCCGTCCTCCACGGTCGAACCAAGTACGTGGTGCTCAACGCCCAACTGGTCGAACCACCAGAGGCTCAGCTGGGTGAGGATGCGTCCCTTGTCCGGGATTTCGCTGGTCAGCACGTGGTCGTAAGCGCTGATGCGGTCGCTGGCCACCACCAGCACGCAGTCCTGGCCCACACGCTGCAGGATGGACTGGTCGGCGGGCTCGTAGAGGTCGCGCACCTTGCCGGAGTAGATGTGCTTCCAGCCCGGCAGGTCCAGGGTCTGGGTAGCGTAACCGCGGTTCTCCGAAGTGTCAGTCATGTCAGGCCTTTGCTTTCACGATGGGCATTGAGCCGGTGGCGCCGTAGGGAACCTTGATTTCCCCACGGGCGGCCTTGCGGGCGATGTCGCTGCGGAACTGCGAGCCTTCCAGCTGGACCAGTTCCACGCCGTCGTACGCTTTTTCGCGCGCCTCCACCAGGTCACTGCCCAGGGCGACGACGGCCAGGACGCGGCCGCCGGCGGAAACCACTTTGCCTTCCTCGTCCAAGGCGGTTCCGGCGTGGATGACGTGGACGCCTTCCAGCGCTTCCACCTTCTTGAGTCCGCGGATCCGGTCGCCGGTGCGGGGCTTGTCCGGGTAGTTTTCCGAGGCGATGACGACGGCGACAGCAGTTTCCTTGGACCAGCGCAGCTCCTCTGCCTTGTCCAGTTCGCCCTTGGCAGCCGCCATGAGCAGCGCACCGAGCGGAGTCTTGAGCCGGGCAAGGACCGCCTGCGTCTCGGGGTCGCCGAAGCGGACGTTGAATTCGATGACGCGGGTTCCGCGTGAGGTGAGGGCCAATCCAACGAACAGCACGCCGACAAACGGGGTGCCACGGCGGGCCATCTCATTTACGGTGGGCTGGGCAACCCGGTCCAGGACTTCCTGCACCAGGCCTTCGGGAGCCCACTCGAGCGGGGTGTACGCGCCCATGCCGCCGGTGTTGGGCCCTTCGTCGTTGTCGAAGATGCGCTTGAAGTCCTGGGCGGGCGAGAGCGCCACGGTGTTCTGGCCATCGCAGAGCACAAAAAGGGAAACCTCGGGCCCGTCCAGGAATTCCTCGATCACCACGGAGCCAGCGGCATCAAAGCAGGACTGGGCGTGGGCCAGGGCTTCGTCGCGGTTCCTGGTGACCACCACGCCCTTGCCGGCAGCCAGGCCGTCGTCCTTCACCACGTAGGGTGCGCCGAAGGTGTCCAGGGCGGACGCCGCTTCCTCTGCGTTCGTGGCCACCAGGGCCATGGCCGTGGGAACGCCGGCCTCGGCCATGACTTCCTTGGCGAAAGCCTTCGAGGCCTCCAGTTGGGCGGCGGCCTTGCTGGGCCCGAAGACAGGGATGCCGGCTTCGCGCACGGCGTCGGAGACACCCGCGGCCAGCGGAGCCTCAGGGCCCACCACCACGAGGTCCACGGCCAGCCGGGTGGCCAGCTCCGCAACTGCCTGGGGATCATTGCCGTCGATGTTGTAGGTAGGGACCAG
The DNA here is from genome assembly GCF_042652025.1 of Arthrobacter sedimenti. Taxonomy (NCBI): domain Bacteria; kingdom Bacillati; phylum Actinomycetota; class Actinomycetes; order Micrococcales; family Micrococcaceae; genus Arthrobacter; species Arthrobacter sedimenti. Next base: position 1,126,575 of record NZ_JBHSDQ010000001.1, read on the forward strand.
CTTGCTGATGCCGGCATTGCCCGGCGCCGCGTGGACCTCGGACACGTTGGGATCGGCAAGCAGGGAGCGGACAATGGCGTGTTCGCGGCCTCCGGGGCCAATGACGAGTACCTTCACAGTCTCCAAGGGTACTTTGTGCACCCTTCCCGCTCCTAAGCTGTGACCTGGCCTGCCCGGCCGTCAATCCGTACCCCCGCCCGCTCCGAACCATACACATGACAACGCTTCGAAACCGGAAAATCGGCCCCGCCGCCATGGCCGCCTTGGCAGGCGTGGTGGCGGCCGCCGTCGTACTTGCCGTTGCGGAGCTGATTGGCGCTTTCTTTACCGCCAGGGCAACACCGCTGTTTGCCCTGGGGTCCACCTTCATCGACTTCACGCCGCCCTGGCTGAAGGACTTCGCGATCGCCACGTTCGGCACGAACGACAAGGCCGCCCTGTTCGTGGGCATGGGCCTGACCATCGCGGTGCTTGCCTGCGTTCTGGGCGTGGTGGCCTACCGGAAGTGGGCGCTGGGCGTCCTGGGTGTGCTGTTCATGGGCGCCGTGACTGTGGCGTGCGTGGTGACCCGTTCAGGCGTCGGCATCGCGGACGCCATCCCGTCGGTGCTGGGGACGCTGGCCGGGTTGGTGGTCCTGCGCAGGCTGATGGTGACGCTGTGGGGGCTGAAGGAATGGCCGGAAGCTCCGGCGGATACAGCGTACGACGGCGATGCCCGGGAACGCGGCGAGGGCACCAGCCGCCGGAGTTTCTTCACCGCCGCAGGGATCACCGCGGTGGCTGCGGGAATCGCGGCGACCGGCGGACGGCTATTGGGCGCCGCGCGCAACAATGTAGCCCAGGCCAGGGATGCCCTGCGGTTGCCGGCACCGGCCAAGGCTGCAGCGCCCGTACCAGCGGGCGTCCAGTCCCCCGTTCAGGGCGTTACCCCCTGGCTGACGCCCAGCAATGAGTTCTACCGCATCGATACCGCCCTGAGTGTTCCGGAAATCAACGTCAACGACTGGGAACTGCGCGTGCACGGCCTTGTGGAGCAGGAAGTAACGCTCACTTTCCAGGACCTGCTGGACGCGCAGCTGATCGAATCGCACGTGACCCTCACCTGCGTCTCCAACCCCGTGGGCGGCAACCTTGCCGGAAACGCCAAGTGGCTTGGCCTTCCCATCCGCGAGGTCCTGGCGCGGGCCAAGCCCAAGGACGGCGCGGACATGGTGCTGTCCACCTCCATTGACGGTTTCAGCGCCTCCACTCCGCTGGAGGTGCTGCAGGACGACCGCGACGCCATGCTGGCCATCGGCATGAACGGCGAACCGCTGCCGCTGGAGCACGGCTACCCGGTGCGGATGGTGGTCCCCGGGCTGTACGGATTCGTCTCTGCCACCAAGTGGGTGGTGGACCTGGAAGTCACCCGCTTCGCCGACAACAAGGCTTACTGGACAAACCGCGGGTGGTCCGAGCGCGGCCCCATCAAGACCATGGCGCGCGTGGAGGTGCCCAAGTCCTTCGCCAAGGTACCGGCAGGGAAGGTTGCCGTGGGTGGCACCGCTTGGGCCCAGACGCGCGGCATCACCAAGGTGGAGATCCAGATCGATAATGCGGATTGGGTGGAAACTACGCTTTCCACTGAAGCCTCCACCGTCACCTGGCGCCAGTGGTCCTACGAATGGGACGCCACGCCCGGCCCGCACTACATCAAGGTCCGGGCCACCGACGGCACCGGTGAGGTCCAGACGGACAAGCGCGCCGATCCGGTTCCCGACGGCGCCTCCGGCTGGCAGTCGGTGATGGTGACCGTGCAGTAGATGGTCACCATCCAGTAGCGGGTCCCGGCGCTGTGGCAGGCTGGCCCATAGACTGGCACCATGCCGCACAATCCGCATGCCACCTTCACCGTGGACTCCGCCGTCGAACTGGCCGTGATCGAACGCAGCGGCTTCGTGGAGTCGCGGCACATCGGTTCCGCCGTCCTGCTGTCCGCCGACGGGTCGGTGGTCACCGAGCTTGGCGACATCAACACCCCCATCTACGCCCGCTCTACCCTCAAGCCGTTCCAGGCGCTGGCGTCCATGCAGTCCGGGGTTCCGCTGCGTGGCGCCCAGGTGGCCATCGCCTGCGGAAGCCACACGGGTTCCCTGGACCACATGGACGTGGTGGCGGGCATGCTCAAGGCAGCAGGCGTCCGTGAAGACCAGCTGCAGTGCCCGGAGGCCTGGCCCCAGGATGAAACTGCCCGCAATTGGCTGGTTCGCTCGGAGAAGGGGAAGTCGCGGCTGGCCTACAACTGTTCAGGGAAGCACGCCGCTTTCCTGTGGGCCTGCACCGAGAACGGATGGGACACGCACAGCTACCTGGAGCCCAACCACCCGCTGCAGCAGCGGGTCCGCACGGTGATCGAGGAATACACGGGCGAACAGATAGCGCACCTGGGCATCGACGGCTGCGGCGCTCCCGTGGCAGCCGTTTCCCTGAAGGGGCTGGCCCGGGCCTACTCGCAGCTGGCCAAGGCCCCGGGTGACCAGAGCTTCAGCGCCAGGGCAGCCACCATCGCCACCTCAATGCTCGATTACCCGTGGGCCGTACAGGGCCGCGGCGAAGCCAACACCCTGGTGATGGACGAGCTCGAGATCATAGCCAAGATCGGGGCCGAGGGCGTCCTGGCCATGGCCACGCCCCAGGGCGTTTCCGTGGCCGTAAAGATCCTCGACGGAAACGTCCGCGCCACCTCGCTCGTGGCCCTGACACTTCTTGCGGCAGCGGGGGCGGTAGAGATTCCGGGCGTCGCCAGTGCCTTGGAGAAGGTGGTTGAGCCGGTGCTTGGTGGTGGCCGTCCAGTGGGCAAGATCCGGCTGGGCCCGGCGGTTTCCGCGCTCCTGGACTGACACCGACTCCCAACCGACGCAAAAGGAAAGACTGAAAGCATGGCCGTAGCCCGCCGTCGTATTGACGTCCAGGAAGGCAAAGCAGCACTGAAGGCATGGCTGGAAGCCGCCCGGACGCCGTCGGGCGCTTCCGTGCCGCGCACTGTCCTGGCCACCGCCGTGAGGTACTCGCTGGAGGAAGTCACCGCCCGCGCCCCGGGCAACTCTGTTGAGGTGCGCGTGCCCCCGTTCGGCGTCACGCAGTGCGTGGAGGGCCCGCGGCACACGCGCGGCACCCCGCCAAACGTGATCGAGTGCGACGCCGCCACCTGGCTTGCAATGGTGACGGGACAGGTGGGCTGGGCGGAAGCAGTTACCGCGGGCAAAGTGGCAGCGTCAGGCCTGCGGGCGGACCTGTCGGCGCTGCTGCCCCTCTAGCTGTACTGCCCAGGCAGGTTGATTAAGCGGCTGATGGGCGGGTGGCCTCCGATTGCGGTGTGGGGCCTGTGGTGATTGTAGTGGTGCAGCCATGCCGGGAGGGCGTTTCTGCGGGCTGATTCGGTGGCGTAGAAGCGTTTGAATGCCCATCCGTCGGCGAGGGTTCGGTGGAAGCGTTCGATCTTTCCGTTGGTCTGGGGGCGGTAGGGCCGGGTCTTCTTTGCCCTGATGTCCAGCTCGCGGCAGGCGTCGCGCCAGAGATGTGATTTGTAGGCCGCCCCGTTGTCGGAGAGGACCCGTTTGACGGTGACGCCGCGGGCAGCGAACCAGGATACAGCTCTTTGCAGGACCGCTACTGCGGTGGCCGCTGTTTCGTCGCTGTGGATCTCTGCGTAGGCGACCCTGGAGTGGTCGTCGATGACCGTGTGGACATAGGCGGTCCCGATCAGCGGCTCGCGGTTTCTGCTGCGCGGCTTGTCCGGGGTTCCTGCCCGGTTCCGGCCTCCTTGCTGCCGGCCGACGTAACGCCAGCCGCCGCCGTCGGGGATATTGCCGAGCTTCTTCACATCGACATGGATCATCGCTCCGGGAGTCTCGTGTTCGTAGCGGCGGATGACTTCTCCGGTGCGCTTGTCCACGTGATGAAGGCGGTTCAGTCGGCACCGGACCAAGACCGCGTGCACCGTCGAGGCCGGCATGGCCAGTTTCGCTCCGATCGCGACCGGGCCCAGCCGCTGCTTCCAGCGCAGGTGCACAACTTTGCGCACCAGCTGCTGCGGCGTCCGGTTCGCCACCCTGTAAGGGCGGGAGGACCTGTCAGCCATACCTGCCTCACCCATCGCGGCGTAACGGGCCGCCCACCGTTTCGCGGTCGGCCAGGAGCAGTTGAACTGCTCGGCAGCCCGGGATACCGGCCAGCCATGGTCCACGACCAGACGCGCGACGCGTAAACGTTGGCGTGGAGTCAAAGCGGCATTAGCGTGGGACATGAGGACCTCCTGGTCGCTGCAGCGGTTGTCTAAGCAACTCCACTGTGCAACCGGAGGTCCTCACCTTTGGCTCAACGACTCCAGCGAGTCATCACATTCACCGAACCAACGTCCCTGGGCAGTACATCTAGCCCTGCTGTCCCTGCCCCAGCCGCGTCGCGTCAGCCGCGGCCGATGAAGGGCATGCCGGCTGCGGTGACCACCACTGAACCAACACTGGCAGTGGCAGGCATGTTGGCCATCATTAGCACCGCGCGCGCCGCGTCCTTAACGGGAAACATTGGCTCCACCCTGCGGCTGCCGTCCGCTTGGAGCGCCCCCGAGCCGACGCCGATAGTGTCCATGATTTCGGTGGCCGTGTTGCCGATGTCGATCTGCCCGCACGTGATGCCATATCCGCGGCCGTCCAGTTCGATGCTCTTGGTCAGGCCGGTCATGGCGTGCTTGGTGACCGTATACGCCACGGTCCGGGGCCGGGGCGAATGGGCCGAGATGGAGCCGTTGTTGATGATCCGCCCGCCCTGCGGCTCCTGCGCCTTCATGGCCCGGACAGCGGCCGCCGCGCACAGCATGGACCCGGTGAGGTTCACGGCCACCGTGGCGTTCCAGTCCTCCAGGCTGATCTCGTCCACGCCTGCTGCGGGCCCGAACACACCGGCGTTGTTGAACAGCACGTCCACGCGCCCCCACTTTTGGCGGGCTGCGTCGAAAAGGCGTTCGACGTCGTCGGGCCGGGTAACGTCGCACGGCACCACGAGCGCGGCCGGATGATTGTCCGCCGTCTCCTTCAACTGGGCTTCACGGCGGCCGGCCAGCGCCACGCGGTAGCCGTCGGCCAGCATCTGCCGGGCAACCTCCCGGCCGATGCCGGAGCCGGCCCCCGTGACGACGGCGACGCGGGCAGTGGGAGGGGACGTGTCCATTCTGTCTCCTGGCTTAGGGCTGCGCCGGCACGGCCGGCTTGTTCAGCGGCCAGCCTATGACGGTCTTGGGCCGGGGCGCAGCGAATGTCCGCACCTTGGAGGTGGAGAGGCGCATCCGGACCAGGGATTCGGCGATGGTCACCGCGGAAGCCACGCCGTCCACGACGGGGACTCCCGCCCGCTGCCGGATCTGCTCATCCAGTCCGGCCATGCCGCCGCAGCCGAGCACGATGACCTCGGCCTTGTCCTGCGTGACCGCAAGCATCGTCTGGTTGATGATGGCTTCCACGGCCCGCTCCGGCTCTTCCTCGAGTTCCAGCACCGCCATGCCGCTGGCTCGGACGGACGCGCACCTGGCGTCCAGCCCGGCCAGCTTCAGCCGGTCCTCGATGAGGGGAACCGTGCGATCCAGGGTGGTGACCACGGAGTACTTATGCCCCAGGAACATCGCCGTGCTGGCCGCGGCCTCGGTGATGTCCACCACCGGCACATCCAGCAGCTCCTGCAGACCTTCACGGCCGTGCTCGCCGTAGCCGGCCTGCACAACGGCATCGAAGGGCTCCGTGTAGGAGGTGACGGCGTCCATGACGGCAATGGCGGCCAGGTAACTCTCAAAGTTTCCCTCGCAGGAGTCCGCCCCAAACCTTGGGGTGATGCCGACAATCTCCGTACCGGGAGCGGCTACGCTGCGCGCCGAGGCGGCAATGGAGTCGGTCATCGACGAGGTGGTGTTCACGTTGGCGACGAGTATGCGCATGGGGTAGGTCCTTTGGTGCTGCGGATCCCTGTGGGCCGCTTTGCTGGTAGGGCTCAGTGGGTGCTGACGACGGCGATTGCCTCACCATCGTGGTCTTCGAGCCTTTGGTTGCGGTCGGCGATGAAGAAGTAGAGCGTGGCGGCGATGCCCGCTGCAAAGAACCAGGCGAACGGGGCCGCCGCAGCCAGTCCGGGCACGAAGGCGATGAGCAGGGCCAGGACGGCCGCTGGAACCATGGCAATGATGGCGCGGGGGTTGACGCCCTTCTTATAGAAGTACGCGCCGTCAGGGGATGCCGTGTAGAGCTGCGGCACGTTGACCTTGCCACGCCGGATCAGCCAGTAGTCGGCCATGACAACGCCGAACAGCGGGCCGAGCAGCGCACCGAGTCCACCGAGGAAGTACACGATGACCAGCGGGTTGTTATAGAGGTTCCAGGGCAGGATGACCAGGCCGATCGTCGCCGAGACCATGGCAGCCTTGCGGAAGTTCAGCCGTTTGGGGAACAGGTTGGTCAGGGCGTAAACGGGGGCCACGAAGTTGGCCATCAGGTTCACGGCGATGGTCAGGATCAACAGGGCAAGGCAGGCCAGGACCAGGAAGAGCGTGTTGGGGATGGTCTGGACGATGTCCGAGGGGCTCTTGATGATGGTGCCGTTGATCTTGAACTGGCCGCCGGCCATGACCACTACGATGGCGCCGAAGACCAGCATGTTGATGGGGATGCCCCAGAAGTTGCCGCGCACCACAGCCTTTTTGGAGACCGCCGAGCGGGTGAAGTCGCAGAAGTTGAGGACGAAGGTGCCATAGATGGACACCCACAGGGCGCCGCCCGCGAAGATGGTGAGCCACATTTCCGGCCCTTCCAGCGCCTTGTTGGAGGACCAGGCGATGCTTCCGCCGGCTTCGACGAAGATCCAGATGGCCATCGCGGCCATGGTGGCAAGAATGACGGGGCCGGCGAAGGCCTCATACTTGCGGATCATTTCCATGCCGAAGCTGACAATCACCAGCTGGACCACCCAGAGGGTCACGAATGCCATCCAGCCGAGTGTGGACAGGCCTAGGATGGAGTCTTTGTCCATGTCCGCCAACGCTGGGAACATGGACACGATCATCACGCGGAACACCACGGACGCGAGGTAGGTCTGGATGCCGAACCAGGCCACTGCCACGGCTCCGCGGAGGAGGCTGGCGATCTGGGCTCCCCTGATGCCGAAGCTGATGCGGCTCATGACCGGGAAGGGAACACCGGTCTTGACACCCATGAAGCCGGAAAGCGTCAGGAGGCCGAACAGCAGGGCGGCACCGATGCCGAGGGCCATGAGGATCTGCCACCCGCCCAGCCCCAACGCGAACAGACCGATGGCGAAGGCGTAGTTGCCCAGGCTGTGCACGTCGTTGGCCCAAAGGGTGAAGATGCTGTAGCTGGTCCAGCTGCGGCCGGCTCGCTTGGTGGGGGCCAGATCCGAGTTGTACAGGGAAGGGCTGATGCTTGTGCCTGAAGCTGCGCTGGCGGATTCACACAGGGCTTCAACATTGTTGGTGGCATGTGCTGTAGGGGCCGACGACGCTGTCAGGCCCTGCTCAGCAGCAACGCCCGCCGTGGGAGGGGTTTGCATAGGGGTCTCAATTCTTTGGAGGATTCCGGGTGGTGAGGCCGACCGGGAGAGTCGTTTCTGTTATTCCACCTAGCGGAAACGAGATATTGAATAGTGAAATAATGGTATGACCCAGGTCACTGCCGGTCAAGCGCCCCGGGCACTCCGGGTCGGTCACAATCCGTCGCTTCGCTTCTATGCGCGTCAACGGGCGGGAGGTGGCGGCTGTCACGTTGACCCCGGCCCTCTCACTCACTAATCTCATCTAGCAATAACGTTTTCTCACAATACGAAAACATGAGCCGATCCATTCAAAGATGAAAAGAGGCTGCCGTGGCTGCAGGAGAAGATATCTCCCATATCCTCAGCGGGTTGACTAACCAGCTGCCTGATCGTGATCCGGAAGAGACTGCCGAGTGGGTTGAGTCCCTGGATGCGTTGATCAGGGAACAGGGCACCGAGCGTGCCCAATACATCATGCGGAGCCTGCTGCAGCGCGCGGGTGCGCAGAGCGTGGGTGTGCCGATGGTGACCACCACCGATTACGTGAACACGATCCCGGTGGACCAGGAAGCCGAGTTCCCGGGCAACGAGGAGTACGAGCGGCGCTACCGGGCGTACATGAGGTGGAACGCCGCGGTCATGGTGCACCGGGCGCAGCGGCCCGATATCGGCGTCGGGGGGCACATCTCCACCTACGCCGGGGCCGCGACCCTGTACGAGGTCGGGTTCAACCACTTCTTCCGCGGCAAGGACCACCCCGGCGGCGGGGACCAGGTCTTCTTCCAGGGCCACGCCTCCCCCGGGATGTACGCCCGGGCGTTCATGGAAGGCCGGCTCTCCGAGGAGGACCTGGACGGGTTCCGGCAGGAAAAGTCCCGTGAGGGCCACGCCCTGTCCTCCTACCCGCACCCGCGCCTGATGCCGCACTTCTGGGAATTCCCCACCGTGTCCATGGGCATCGGGCCGATGAACGCGATCTACCAGGCCCAGAACAACCGCTACCTGCA